>JAQVZS010000030.1:2742-7975 GCA_028708075.1 Massilibacteroides sp. | reverse complement strand
TCTGTTTAGCGAGAGCTTCGCCTTTTTTAGCTCATTCGGTGCAGCCTTGATCTTTTTTGCTTCCGTTTTTTGGATCAAGCCAAAAAATGAAGTAGGGTCAAAGGGGCAACGCCCCTTCAAACAAAAAGGGCAGGCCCTTAGGCCTGCCCCAACGAAACAAAAAGCTATAGTGGTGGTTAAATGTCAACTTTATTTATAGCAATGAATCAACCGCAAATCCTCGCGCATCAAGCGGGGATTCGCAGAAATTCCTTTCTTAAAGAATCCCTCCGCTCCCGGCAGATCGCCATCCATTAAAGCCAACACCCCTGCGCTGGCATATGAACGAGGATCATCCTGCACATGCGACAGGAAATAGCGTCCGGACTCCTTATCGCCAACCGCCAAAGCCGCTGCAGCAGCATTCAGCTGAACAATCTTATTCTCCGGAAACCGGTAAGCTGCGATCTCATACACTTCGCGGTAACCTTCCGTTCCCGGACGATACAATTTCGCCAAAACCAATAATTCTTCCAAGGTCAGCTTATCCGGAAACTCATTAAAACGCTCCGTTAGTTCAACCAAATCAGGCGTCTCCGACAAACGGGGCAATTCCACATCGACCAGCACTTCTATCCGGCGTAATTTTGAAAAGAAATTCGCCTCCATATCCTTATACGTACTTCCCCCATCCATTTTCTTCAACTGCTCCAGTTTCGCCGCAGCAGTCAGGCTTCCTTTAAGCACAGGCAGCACTTTATTCGCATACGCCTTGGAAGAAGCGGCGATTAATTGAGCTAAGCCCTCCCAATCTTCACCCCCCCAATCGACAACAACCTCAGCCGATGCAGGAATCAATCCGCGATCTTTCAGATACCCCCGGAACGAAGCCGCGCGGTTACGGGAAAGCCGTTCATTCTCTGCGCTGTTTCCATCCGGAGAAGCATAGCCGGTCAGGCGAATAACAGGCGGTTCTCCTCCTTTTGTCTGTTTTAAGCGTGCCAAGCCTCTTTCCAACGCAGTCAAAGCATCGGCATTCTCCTGATACGAGCGGGTTATCGCGATCCCATGAGCCGGATACGTCAGGCAAACCCGGGTATTCTCGCGTAACAAGGCGGCGTTTTCTTCCGCCTCCGGATCCAGGAACACCAGCATATTACGGTAAATATACCCCGCATCCACCTGAAGCTGGGGAATTACCTCCTGCCTCGACAACGGTTTGGCATTCACGTCTCCTTCAGGATCGGGAGCAGGAGGAACCTCATAAACCAAATCCGTTGCAACAGCCGGCGTAGTCGAAGCGCAAGACACAGAGAGAACCGATATTACCAGACAGCAACCGGCAGCTAAAATCAATTGTTTTTTCTTCATTTCACACGTTCATTAATCATTATTATCCATTGTTTGTGTCATTTCTTTATACCACGAAAGCGCACGATAAGCTTCATTCAGATACGGATACGCATCCTGCAAAATATAAGTGGTCAAGCCGCAATGCCGCGTCACCGGCACATCAACAATCTGCTCGGTTGCATCCGCGTAAACAACCGTATTCTTGAGTGCTTCCTGAAAAGCTATTTTCTCATCTTCCGTGAGCCGCGGCTCGACAAAAGCCTCCAGATCGAAAAATAAATGCGGACGTGCCCCCCGGTCGAAACACTGGATCTCGCTGATTGCGGCAGACGTATTCGCAAAATAAGCCGGGGCGGCCGCCTTCATCAAGCCGTCCAAGCCAGCCGTACGAAGCAAGCCGACCGTTGCAGAACGATAATCGCCGGACAACGTCCGCACGTGCGCCATATAGGTGCGGGCAAAGTTTTCGAGTCCTGTCCGCGCGTCGGCATGAAACAGCTGCTTAAAACTCGTACGATAAACAGGGGTAAAGCCGGGAGAAAAGATCTCCGCCGACGAAGCCAGCATCCAGTCCGCTTTCTTGCGCAAGGGATACGCCAGTTCCACCCCGCCGGAAAAACACATCTCCATCACAATAAAGTCGAAAGCCCCATCAGGGATAGCCGCAGCAAACGCTTCGGCCTCCATCACCTCATCGCCATCGCGCAATACCGAGCGCAATCCACTCTCCGCGTCAACCTCTGCCGGCCGCCAAGCCGCCGGGTCGGTATACGAACGTCCGGGCAACCAGCCCGTAGCGTGACTGAATAACAACAAGCCATAGCGGTTTGCCGGATAATCACGCCTCACTTGGGTAATCACACGGGCAAAGACTTCCGCAGAAGCCGAATTCTCCTCTTCATACACCTCCACCTCTTTCCAGTTAGCCGCTTCGCAAGGCGTTCCACCTTCCATTTCCAGCAGACGAGGCGCCTCGTTTTTCCGATCCTGATACACCAGGAGGCGGCCATTCTCTGCTTCCGGCCAAGCAGCACATATCGCGTCTAATTTTTCCGTCGTCTCCTGCGACAAATCGTTGTCTCCCCCCAGATAAACGATCAGCCCCAGATCGAAAGCCGGTTCAATCAGTTTTTCCGAAGAACATCCGAGCAATAGCGCAACCGCGCTCAATATGATATATTTCAGTATCTTCATTTTCTATTTTTTATAGCTGTTCTTTCAGGCAGGCTTGCAATTCCGATACGAACATCATACACTGAATAGGCGAAGCCACTTCCACCTGAAAAGCCTGTAATTTTTCAATTACTTTCGCTGACGCCGTTTTTTTATCCGGCGGAGCTTTCGTTAAAAGAGACGCACCGTAATCCACAAACTCTTCCTGTACAACCGCCAAAGATTGCGGTTGCATCGGTTGTTCCTTTTTTTCACCCTCTTCCACATTCGCCTTCCACACGTTAAACGCATCAGTTGTTCCGGACTCACTCACACGCACGACTGCACACTTTTCCTCTTTACTAACCAGCGAACATCCAAGCGGCAAAATACGTTCCAACACCTCTTGCGGAAACCCCAACGAAACAATCTCACGCTTCAATTGTTTCACATACCGTTTCTGTACCTTATAACTTTTTATTTCTCTTACAAACCGGAAAGCCGACCATTCATAGGCTTTCCAGAATATCCCTTCCAAATGCAGAACCACCAAAGGTTCCATCTCCTTTTCCATTTTAATTTTATCCTTCAACAACATCGTCTCTTCTCTTATAATCAGGATATAACACAAAAATTTCCATTCTCCCATTTAAATAACCATACCGGAACAATTCGCAGGGAAACGAAAACAGTTTCCGTTTAATTCGGTACGTCCGGGTTCTTTGCAACACCCCCAGATACGAATTCATAACCGCGCGCATCTGTTCCAACTCCTCTTGACGAACATTTTTAGTCCTCACCCAACGATCAAACGATTTCAGATGCAAGACAAAATGACCAACCGTCCGATTCAAAATATAGCGTCGGAATGGTTTCAAATACGTCCCCAAAAAACAAACCCCTTTATCGATCCGTTGCAAATAAATCTTATTCGGATGCAACTGTACGCCGACACTCTCCTCCAAATAATCCCGGATTTTCGGCAACAAATCCAACAATCGTTTTTTATCCCGGTCGATCAGGAAAAAATCATCGACATAACGCCCATAATGCCTCACCTTCAATTCCCGTTTCACATACTGGTCAAAGGCATTCAGATAGACATTACTAAAAAGCTGTGAGGTCAGATTTCCTATCGGCAGGCCACAATCTTTAGGTGAGTGAAACAAACTTTTAGACGGAGGAAGCCCATCCCAATCGGACGGTTTTCCCTTGAAAACACAGTCCCCTGTCGGATCGTTATACAAAATGACCGGCAACAAATAAGTCAGCAGATCAAATCGATAACTATCTCTGAACTTTACCCCGTTTTTATCTTTACAGTCCGCATAACGCAAAATTATCCGGTTCAAAAAAGCAGATAGTTTCTTCCGGTTAATGCGCATAAAATAGCCTTTTAAATCCAACTTCAACACATAACATTCCCGTTGGAAGTTCTCAGAGCACGAACGGATATGATGTTCTAAGCGATTGATTCCAAACAGCGTTCCTTTTCCTTTCCGGCAGGAATAGCAATCGTAGATCAACTGCCGTTCAATAAAACTGTTCAGATAGCCCACCACTAAGTGATGCACAACCCGATCCCGAAAATCAGCCGCAAAGACCTCTCGCTTCACCGGATAATCTACCATAAAACAGGTACTATGTCCGATTGTATATTTCCGGTCGCGGATCTCTTCGTAAAGAGCAATCAGGTTTTCTTCCAGATCGATTTCAAAACGAAGCTGATTGACGGTATTCCGTTTATGCCGGCGTGCCTCATAATAGGCTTGAAATATATCCTCAAGCAAATCCATTTCAACCTTTCGATTTAATAAGAATGAAAAAACAAAGACGGGGCAGGTTCTCGGAAACGCAACGCACAGAGAAGCCGAACGCCCGATTGTTGTTGTTCAGGTTCGCGTTGCCACTGTTGAAGTTCAGGTTCCACGCGTTCTGACTCGTGCTACTATGCGACGAGGACGACCAATAGTTGCCGTTGGTACCGCGAACGTTTACAGTACCCTCGGACGGATGGCGATACCCCGCCGCAGGGAAAAAGTAACCACTCGACTGCTTGGCGACCCGGAAAGCAAATAGGCTTAACAAACCGCGAAGCTGGAATACATAACTAACAAATGCACGAATCAGCACACATCTTAAAGTGTGGCTGTTCGCGTCAGACTTACATTGCCAGTGGGTTACTGAATCTGCGGAATCTCTCCGGCAAAGGTAGCCCTTGCCGAACTCTTGTTCATACCGTCTTTGTTTTTTCATATTTCTTTTCTATATACGCATGCCAGGCTGTCAGCTGCTTGGAAATCGAAGCCACAGATTCTGCGTAAGCAGCATACCGCCTCAACGAAATCTGTTTCAGATCGTTCAGCAAACGAATCTGTATTTTGACCACCACCAGATGTTCCTGGGCTTTCTCAATATAGGCCAACTTATCCTGACTTTTATTCGCGTTATAAATACAGATCAACAACTCTATTGTTTCATTTTTCAACTTCTCTGCCAGTGTATAGCGATAATCCCGCTGCATATTGCGACAACAGTTAAACACCTGAAGCAGCATGTCGTAAGCGGTCTTAAAGACAGGCAATTGGTCATAGATCATAGGTTTTAATTTACATATCGACCCGTCTTACGACGGGAAAGTTAAGAACCGTCATCCCTTGAAGGATGACGGTTAAATAATCAAGAAATCGAATGCGGTCGGCAATTCGCCGCCCTCTAATTCTCGGAAACGCAACGCACAGAGAAGCCG
>JAQVZS010000030.1:0-2642 GCA_028708075.1 Massilibacteroides sp. | reverse complement strand
TTCCAAACCGGCCGTAGCATCGGTCAGTTCGATAAACTGCGTCGGGGTTTTGTAGCCCGTCAGGTTTGACGTTGCCCAACGTTCCAAAACCAACGGAGATTTCTCCGGCTGTACGATCAGGTAATGCTGAACCTGAGGGTTGTTTTTCACAGCGCTTTCGATGCTGACCAATAACGAACGCGAAACGCCCGTCGTGTTTTTGGCAACTTTTAATGTAACGGCTTGTCCAACCAGAGCGTACGTCGTTATCTCCTGTTCTACAGTTACCCAATCGCCACCTGCCACTTGAACATCGGCCTGCAAATTTTCGTTTTCGATCGTTAAACCAATCTCCGTCACCGCATTGCTTTTTAGGTAAAGCGTATCGGGAATCGACTGATCCACTCCTGTATATTCGCCCAAGGTATAAGGTGCCGGGGTAGTTAATTGAACCGACATTGTTCCGGCAACAGGGTCGAAACTGATCGTGTCGCTTGCCCAGTCGGTTACTTTAATCGTTGCCGATGCCTGAGCCGTCGTCACACTGTCGATCTGGACGATATACCGGTGATTCGTCTTCACATCTGCAGATAGTTCGGAGAACGGAATCTGATAATAAGCAGTCTGTCCATTGTATGTCCCTTTAATCTCCAAAATAGATTTTTCTTTCTGCGAAGGATAAGCATAAAGCACACTGCTCATCGCACCCTTATACGTTCCGGCATTTTCTATCCAAACCGGATCCACAAACAAGTTTGCCCCCAAATCCACCGTATCCTTGTTCGGCCAAAGCACCGCCGAAGTATTCGTATTCAGCAAACGGGCATACTGCAGTTCAAAAGCATTCATTCCTACCGAATCCCGGTTCAAGATATCGATTCGCGACACCAGGCGGTAAAAGTTAAATGTTGCGTTCACACTTGCGTCAAGCGTCACCGTCACCGTCTGTTCGTCGACCATCACAAAAGGAGCCGTAGGCATGGTCATCACCGGTTTCGTAGAAAGCCGGTTAAAGTCCGCGCGCGCCATCCCAACAGGCGTCTCGCCCAGCGCAGGCATAACTCCCGTCAATGGATTGCCTACCGCGACGATCTCTTTATCGCCGGCGGTACTAAGCAGGATATCCGCCGTACGGTCGCTACCCTGAGTTCCGCCGAGATCCGTATCCTTAACCGTCAACACATTCTCCAAGATCTGCGTTGCCTGGTCGAACACGTATACACGCACACTGTCCAGCTGTCGTTCCTCGTCCGTCGCCGGTTCGTCGGCATACGAACGAATGGTAGACTTTGTGCCTATCGTTTTCCCAATCGTAAAAGTCAGGCGTACGACGGCCTTCCCTTCCGGTACGGGAACAGGTGTTTCTTTCTCGCGTGCCATCTCGTCCGTACACGAGCAAATCCCCGCCAGCAGCAACACCCCGATTATCATTTTTGTCTTCATATCTTTTTCATTATTTTCATTATTCATTCTTATCCCATTCAAGATCTGCTATCTCTTCGCTTAATCATCCACCACGCAACGCGCAGAGAAGCCGCACGCCCGATTATTGTAGTACAGGTTCGCGTTACCACTGCCGAAGCCCAGGTACCACGCGTACCGACTCGTGCTACTATGCGACGAGGACGACCAATAGTAGCCGTCGGAACCACGATAGTTAATGGACCCACCGACACCACGATACCCCGCCGCAGGAAAATACCGAACGACAACTTCGCCGGCAGCAGCACCGGAAAAAGCGGCCGGAATAGCCGTAGCATTTGCGGTGAAAGAAGAACTAACCTTCATACTGGATACTTTCAGATAAGTTGTATGATATTCCCATATAAAGATAGCCGCATTCGCCGTTCCGGATTTCTTGATCCCGTATCGAATAGTAGTACTACCCGAATAATAAGAGGCCGGGGAATAGTTCGCCGTAACTTGTGTTCCTTCGTCTGTATAATAAGTGGCTGTAGTTGACTCGGCAGCATAACTGGTATTTGCCGCTCCGGCATAAGTCCCTGCCGCAACATTGATCGGCATGATGGCGGCCATCTCATCGGCTGTCGGCAAACGCCAACCGTCCGGACAAGGATCGGTGCCTAACGAGACGGATTGTGTTTGTCCCGTAATCTTACGCCAAGTACCTTGCAGGCCATAACCCGTATACCAAACATAATTATCAGCCTCAGTCGCTGTTATAAAGTTTGTTCCGCTAACTTCGGTTGCCGTTGGAGCAAATGGGCCAGCGAGATTTTCTTCGCCGGAAGGGATAGAAGCGGTATTGGTAAACGCCACATTACGTCCCCACTGGAACCAGGCGCCGTAATAGGCGGCTTTCCCAGCCGTAGCATCGGTCAGTTCGATAAACTGCGTCGGGGTTTTGTAGCCCGTCAGGTTTGAAGTCGCCCAATTACCAAGCGCCAAACCGGGCTGTTCGATATAAATACGATGCATGACGGTTGGTGTTTGCGGATTTTGGAAAGCAACAATACCTTTGCGATTACCCCGTGTGTTTTTATCGATTTTCAAGGTAAACCGTTGCATAACCGTGTCGGAAGTCAACGGCTCCACAGCCGTCTGCGTAACCCAATCGGCCGACGAGAAAAAGTTGGCCGCCAGATTACTGCTCCCGACGGTTACCGTCAGCGTTCCTTCGTCCAGCGAAGTCATTCGCACCG
>JAQVZS010000095.1 GCA_028708075.1 Massilibacteroides sp. | reverse complement strand
TTATTTTGCTTATTCCGGATCGTTTAGTGTGAACGTCGCCAGAAGTCCTTTGTGATCAGTAGGCCAAACTCCTGTCGGTTCGAGGAAGACATCCTGGCTGTCATTTGCTGTTCTTTCGCCTCGTAAAATCGTTCCTGACGGACCAACCAGACGGATGTCCGATAAGGTAAGTCCGCAAAAAGGATGGAAGTAAATAAAATCGATGCGCTCCCGTTCGTCGGCATCCGGAGCCCAAACTAATTTCTTCAATTCGACGTCTTTCGAGTCAGCCGGAAAAGTAAAACCTGGATAATCTACAGGGTCAGGAAAGCAGGCTCGAAAAGCATCGATATATCCTTCATTCGTTAAAAGTAAAGAACAATCCCAGTTGATAACCAATCCTTGATGATCTCTGATGTCTTTTGTATCTTGTTGCCAATCTAAAAGGGATGGTTCATTGAAATCGCCTCCAATTAGAATAATCGCTCCGTTTTTTATTTCTTTTTTTGCATCTTCGATAATTGCCCTTACCTCTGCCAAACGAAAAGACATCCGGTTGTTTTTTAAAATAGAATCCACATCTGTAACCGGAGCATCCAACTTATGCCAATCACTCGCATTGTACCCACGAGGCAAGTAGGAGGAACAATTTAACCAATCTAAGTGAGCAGAATAAAAAACAACAGGCTTGTCATGAATAGTAATGTGGACTTTTAGTACCGATCCCCGATCATTTTTGAGGGGATAAATAATCTCTTGCTTTTCTATTTTGTATTTCGAAATAATTCCGGTACTCACACTTGGATTCCCATAATATTTCTTTCCTCTTTTTGCTAACTCATTGACTAAGTAGGGAATAAACTCCACATTTTTATAATTCCGCACTTCACTAAAAGCAATTAAATCCGGTTCAAGTGCCACAATATTATCTATAATACCCGAAAAGCCATTCTTCACAACGGTTCCCTGCTGCCAAATATTGAACTGCATTACCGTGAATTCAGATTGCTTTTGAGCACATCCTGAGCACAAACAAATAAATACACAATATAAACAAATTACACGACCTATATTTATCATATAGAAATAGTTTAATTATTTTTTCAAGTAAAGAAGATGTGCTGGACATCCGGTTTTACCTATTCCAGAACATCTTCTAATTTATTTTAGCTTTATCAAATACCGTTTATTTTAACAACCACATGACATCATTAGGAGTATCAGTCCCTCCGAATTGACGTTGGATTGCGGTTTCAACATGTTCCCGGTTTTGCGAATATTCCAAACTGGGATACATCCAGCGAACAGGCAGTTGGGTTTTTTCTTCATTCATGTTAGTCGCCGGATCTATGGGTAATTCAGGGTATCCCGTACGGCGGTAATCATAATATGAATTAAAAGGTAGTTGAACAAAAGAAGCTAAATATTTTTGAGTCATAATCTGTTCCAGCCCTTTGCTTTCATTAAAAGCGGCGACTCCTTTTAAATAGTTTGTAATATATGCCTCATCAATCACAACTCCATGCCTGTATTCATCCGGAGTGTTTTCTACTGTTGACATCATTGCTGCGCGAACGCCATTTTCATAATGTTCTTTGGCCGACTGAGGTGTTTTCCAACCTCTCAAAGCCGCTTCTGCAAGAACAAATTGAATTTCGGAATAAGCAATTATTTTTATAGGTTCACCCTGAGCCAAACGATAATATCTTTTATTAATTGAAGAATGAAGTCCTTGAGTAAATTCCGCCTGAATTTGTCCATATTCCAACGTTGGAGTCACCCCGCTATATGCATTAAATGTGTTTTCCAGGTTGTCTGAAAGAGCTTCCGCCGGTTCGGCGTAATAAAATAGGCGATAATCGTTTAATCCCTTCAGCATATCCACAAAGAAAGAAGTCATCACAGGATATGGCCAGAAATTCTGTATTTCATAATAAAAAGGATACCATTGAGCGCTTTTAGAAGCATCATAAACCCGACGATAACTTTCGTTTTCGTCCCTCATCAAAGCTTTTTGTGCAGTTTCTTCAAAAAGAGATTTCACATGATAAGTCCCTACAGTCGTTTTTTTACTCAACATGTTCAGCACTCTTAGAATCATGCTATTAGTCGCCCGTTGCCATAAATCCACATTCCCATTAAACACAACGTCACCTTTCAGCTTTGTAGCCTCTCCGAAAAGAGATGAAGCCTTCGTCAAATCAGAAAGAATGGTCTCGAAAACAACTTCCTGCGGATCATAAATCGGCGAAAAAAGGCCATTTCCTTCTCCTTGTATCGCTTCTGAACATGGGATATCACCCATTGCCATAGTTGCTTTATAAAATACCAGACCTCTCATAAAATGATTTAGCGCGAGATAGGCCTTATATTCTCCTGCAGGAATAGCTTCATCATTTTCCGCCATTTCAATCATCTTCCGGGCATCGGTCAAATAATAATACTCTTTATAGTCTCCTCTTTCGAACTTATTATACATATACCACTCCATATGTTCGGTAAACGAAGTAGATTTCATTAGCCAAGAGTCGTCAAATAACCATTTAGCGGATCGGTTATTCATTGCATCGGTAGACTTTAAAATAATCTGAGCAGCAAGAAAATCCGGGGTAACTTTTGTTGGAGTATCCGGGTTTAGATTTATTTCGTCAAAATCTCCGCAAGCAGATAAAAGCAAAGCGGAAAAAAGTATACTTAATGTCTTTTTCATATCTCTATCTTTTTTTACAATGTAAGATTAATGTTAAACCCAATATATCTGGCTGTTGGAGAGTTCAGGTTTTCCTTTCCTCTGTCCGGATCGGAATAGTTAAATTCTTTAGTCCACATCAGAAGATTCTGACCGATAATTCCGACACGAACATTTTTCATCAATATTCGATGGGTTATATCAGAGGGTAAAGTGTAATTCAAAGCGACCTCTCTCAATTTGATAAATGTGGCGTCTTTAATATTTTGATACGCTTCATGATCCCATGGATTTTCATTATAAACCATTGTATAACTTTGATAAGAAACAGGGATATCGTTCGGGGAAAATTTGCGTGTATCCTCAATAACGTTGCCATATGGATCGTATGAGGCAGAACCTTCTACTACTTTTACTCCACTGCCGATAAAATTCTGTTTACCTTCCACTACTTCATCGTGCCTCCATTGGTTATCACTATCCGGGTGAGCTCCTGAGTGCCACATAGCCTGTTCTGTCCATGAATACATTAACCCGCCTACGCGTCCGTCAATTGAAATATTCAACTCAATGTTTTTATATACAAAGCGGTTTGTGAATCCCCAGATAAATTTCGGATCGGAGTATCCCATAACTGTCTCATATTTGTTTTTCACCGGCAAACCTGCCTGATGAACAATCTTTCCATTATGATCACGTTCCCAGTCGGTCATAAAAAACTTATCATATCTTTCTCCTTTTCCGATACGCGGGTCTTTCGAACTATAAACAGGGTCTAGCTTATGATAATACCAATGCCAAAAAGCTCCATTAAATGAAGATTCCCACTCGAACTCTTTTGAGACAATAGGCTTACCTCTTAATGTAAACTCCATTCCTTTTTGCATGAGTTCTTCTTGGGTATTGGTTATTATTTTTTCAGATCCTGATGCGATAGAGATATCAGACTCTATCAGACGATCATATCTCAATCTGTTGAAATAAGTAAGATCAAACCCCAAGCGATTATTGAAAAATCGGAAATCTGTTCCTATCTCATAAGATATCTCTGTCTCCGGTTTAATGTGTGGATCACGAAGTTTAGTTGGGTAAGTCGCTGTAGATTGGCCGTCCCATACATCTGTATTTACCGTATAAACTGAATTAATGTCATAAACATCCATATCTTTTTTTGCAACAGTCCATGAAGCGCGAATTTTCCAGAAATCAAGGATCCCTTCTATTGGATTGTAAAAACTTGCAGGTAAGAAACTTGCAGAAACAGAAGGATAAAAGTACGAACGTGAAGAAGAGGGCAGTGTCGACGACCAGTCATTTCGTCCCGTAATATCAACATATACGCCATTTTTCCATGAAATACCTGCTTTTCCATAGGCGCTGTACAACGCTTTTTCTTGAATGGCCTTGGACACATCCGGACGTTCTACGGAGGCATTCAAAGAATAGAATCCCGGGACAGAGAGTCCACCCCTTGTATTAGCGTAAAAGTCTGTAGTTTTATACCAATAGGATGATAAACCGCTTATAAAATCGAGCCCAAAGTCATTCCATTTAAATTCACCTTTAAATATCACGTCATTATTAAAACTTGAACCAAGATATTGTGCATATTTATAGTATCCTCGTTTCTGTCCGCTATCTCCAACTGACTGTCTGTTTTCTTCCGTATTCCCATAATTATCATACCCGGAACGAAACATAACCGACAAATTCTCTTTTATGTCATAATTCAATGTGACGCTGGCATTGAACAAATCCTTATTTTGTTTATTAATCCTTTCATTCATGATATAATAAGGATTATCATACCATGCTTCAAATGGCCAGTTTTGTTTTTGATCTTTAACCTTCCAGTAATTTTTAAAATCACGGATATCATATTCCGTACCACCCCAGATTAACATATTATACAATATATTACCTCCACCATAATTCACTTTTGGCATATTGGGGGCCATTTCTTTTTTATACGAAAAGTTTGCATCCAGCCTAAATTTATTATACGTGATATTTCCACCTCCGGTCAAAATATATTTATCTAATTGGGTATTCGGATATTGACCTTCGTGATGTACCTGGGTAGCTGAAACTCTGAATCCCCCCAGTTCTCCGGCTTGAGAAATATTTACATTCGTATTCGTCACCATACTCGGGCGGAAAAAATTGGAAATATTATTTTTCCCCTTGGAGAGCAATGGCATTTTTTCTACTTGCATCGTTTCCGGATTATATTGATTTACATCATGTCCATCCATATAGTCCCCCCAAACATAACCACTATTATACTCAAGCTTTCCGTAGTTTCCGGTACTGTATGATGCCTGCGCCTCAGGCATTGTCAGATAGCCTGCGCTAAACATTGTATTATTGGATACATTGACACTCAGAGTTCCCGATTTACCACTTTTTCGGGTTGTGATCATAATTGCCCCGGCTCTACCACGTACTCCATATAATGCAGAGGCCGTTGCTCCTTTTAGTACATCAATACTTTCAATATCATCAGCACTCACATCACTTAGGGTCATATTTCCATAAGCTATTCCGTCAATCACAATCAAAGGATTTTCTCCACGTAATTTCAATTCTGGTTTTTCAGAGATCTCAGCACTGTTATTGATCGAGAGTCCCGCTATTTTTCCAGTTAAACTGGATGCAACATCTGTCCCCTTAACGACGGACAACTCTTCTCCTCCTATTTTTTGTACTGAGTAACCTAATGCTTTTTCTTCCCGCTTGATTCCCAGGGCTGTTACAACTACTTCGTCGAGGGCTTTACTATCTTCTGCTAAAACGATCGAATAGACGGTATTTGTTCCCACAACAATTTCTTTTGAAACATATCCGATATAGCTTATGCTCAACGATGATTTTGCAGGCACTTCAAGTGTAAATTCTCCGTCCAGCCCTGTAATCGTGCCCAGGGTAGTGCCTTTTACGACAACATTTGCTCCAATAATAGGCAAGCCGGTCTGATCCACAATGGTTCCCGATATCGTCTTTGTGTTGTTGAAACCAATTGGATTGGTTTTTGTTAATCTTTTTTGCGTGCTCACCGAGATCGTATTTCCTTCCCGGCTGAATTGCAAGAAGGTTTGTCGGGTGATTTCTTCAAGGACGGTTTTAAGAGGAGTGTTTTTTACATTGAGGGTCACCGTCTGCTCGTTATATATGACTGTTTCACCATAAAAGAATTTTACTCCGCATTGATCCGAGATTTGTTTGAATACATTCTCAACGGGCTGATGGTCAATCTGGAGGGTGATTTTTTCTGTCAATATCTTCTGTGCCGACAAGGACAGGGTGCTCACATTGAACAGAACAAATAATAAAGGAAGGAATAAAGAGGTTAGTTTTCTCTTTCTTTTTTTCTTGAGTTTCATGTTGTTTTTAATTTAAGGTTGTTTTGACATTCTCTCTTTTTTGTCGTACACAATGATCTGATTACGTACGATTTAAGGCCGTATGTTTTTCATCCGAATTTATTCATAGACGTATCAATTATTTAAGGTTATTATTTATAAAGAATTATTTTATCTCCTTCCACCCGGTGTTTTATTCCAACCGCATAGGCAATTGCTTTGAGAACAGATTCCAAGCTTTCATTGCTATGTTCACCGTATACGACTTCTTTTTTTAAGGCGTCGTTTTCTATCTCTATATTGCAGTTATAGCAGCGTTCCAACTCTTTGGCAACGGTCTCCATATTCGTTTTATTGAAAAACAGACCTCCGGTTATCCATGTCGTCGTTTTATGACTGTCAATGCTGCGTCGTTCCAGTTCACCACTCGTCTTATCCAAGATAATCATCTCATCTGGCTTTAGATTCATACTTGCTTCAGGCAGGTCTACCTGAACCTTTCCGGTACGGACACTAACCATCACCTGCTCGTCTTCATCATACGCTTTCACATTAAAGGAAGTCCCCAAGACTTTCACATCGACCTTCTGCGTACGTACGATAAATTGTTTTTCTGCATCGTGATGTACCTGAAGAAAAGCTTCTCCATTTATTTCAATGATCCGTTTATTTCCGGAAAAACGGGAAGGATAACGTAGATAAGAGCCCGAATTAAGCGTTATTTGCGTGCCGTCAGATAAAGTTAACGACTCTTTTTCCCCGTTGGCGACATATATTTTCGAGTAGACCACCTCTTCTTGCCGGTTGGGGATCGTTGTATAAAGTAAAAATAAGCTAAGTCCTGAAATCAGAAGAATAGTAATAGCCGCGGCATATTTATAAACAGATATAAACCTGAAGCCCCGTTCTTTTCGTTTCAATTTATTCAGTAAGAGCTGAGCTTCGTTTCTGTATTTTTCATGTTCAACGGCAGAAGTAGATATCTGGGTGGAATCTTCCCAACATTGATCCATTGCTTCAGACAATGACTCTGTATTTTGGCGTAAGTTAGAGAGGGCGTTTAGATCTTTTATCGTATAAATGCCATCCACATATCTTTTTATTATTTTATTAACCGAGCGATTATCTTGTTTCATGATAATTTTTCTCTTTTCTTTTATTATAGTACAAAAGAGAACGGCTGTTCTGGGATGTTGTTAACGTTTTTTATAGATTTAAACAGAAAAGAAGGAGGATAAGATCGGTTAATACCCCTGCATGTTTTTTCAAATATTCTCGAATGGTTTTCAGTGAAGTAGAAATATGTTGTTGAACGGTATATACTGAAATATTGAGTTCTTCCGCAATTTCTTTATGCGATTTTTGTTCGGTACGGCTTAATTCGAAGATTCGTCTTTGTTGTTCGGTTAATGTGTTTAACGCTTTTTGGAATAAGTCTTCGTATTCGTTCTCAAGCAACCTGTTTTCTGTTCCTTGGGTATAGTTGACGGCGTTGGAGATTAGTTTCTGTTTTAATTCGGTTTCTTTCTCGATTCCGGCAAGTAGGTTCAATATCCGGTTTTTGATGATGGTATAGATATACGGGGCGAAAGGTTGGTTAGGGTTGATAAAACGGCGGTTTTCCCATACCGAAGCAAACGCGTCCTGAAAAACATCTTCCGCAAACTCTGTTGATTTAAGAAATTTCATGGCAAAATAAATCAATCGTCCTTTATACAAAGCATATAATTCGCAGAATGAAGATTCATCTCCATTTACCAGACCGATTAATAAGTTATGTTCCTGCTTCGGGTCGACCTTCATCGTGTTTTGAATTTCATTGACTTGATTTATGCAGTGCCCAAATGTAAGTAAAATTAGGTTGACTTGGATGGATAAAAACAAATTGGTCGGTGATCCGGGAGGAAACTTTAGGCGTATTGCTTTATTTTTGTACATTTGCGTTTTATCGACAGGGAAAAAAATGAAACAATATTTGTCGTTGCTTGACC
>JAQVZS010000094.1 GCA_028708075.1 Massilibacteroides sp. | reverse complement strand
ATGGTGCGTAATGCAGACGGGGAATGGACTTGTACGACAGAACCATTGAGCCCTGGTTTTCATTATTATTTTTTGATCATTGATGGCGTATCTGTAGCTGATCCCGCCAGCGAATCGTTTTTTGGTTGCGGTATGTTGTCGAGCGGTATTGAGATTCCTTATCCGGAAGGAGTTGATCATTTCTATATTGCAGATGTTCCCCATGGTGATGTACGGATGAAACGCTATTTTTCCAAAACGGAGAATAATTGGAGAAGAATGTTTGTCTATACACCACCTGGTTATGAAAATGGGAATCAAACATATCCTGTTTTATACTTACAGCATGGTGGCGGTGAAGACGAAAGGGGATGGTCAAATCAGGGACTAACTGATATCATATTGGATAATTTAATAGCAAAAGGAGAAGCTGTACCAATGATTATAGCTATGCTTGATGGTAACACCAGAGACTTTGGTGCAGAGCTGATTAATGAATGTATTCCGTTTGTGGAAAAGAACTTCAGAGTAAAGGTGGATAAAAATAGCAGAGCGTTAGCCGGACTTTCTATGGGCGGGATTCAAACATTGAACGTCGGGATCACAAATCCGGAATTATTCTCTTATCTTGGTGTATTTAGTTCTGGATGGTGGGCTAATCCCCCTCAGGGCTTTATGAACAACGATGATACGGAAAAATATTATAAGATGCTGACTGCAAATAAAAATACATATAATACAGGTTTCAAGCAGTTTTGGATTTCAATGGGAGGCCAGGAAGATATTGCCTATACGAATTGCCAAACCATGATGAAACGCTTTGATGAGATAGGTATTAATTATACGTATTATGAAACTCCGGGTGGACATACCTGGCCGGTTTGGAGAGAAAGTCTTTATCGTTTTGCTCCCTTGTTGTTCAAATAACTTTTATGTTAAAATAATTCAGCATTTATGAAAAACTATTTTCTTCTTCCTTTAGTTTTCTTACTTCTATTCACCAGCTTATCTTACGGTCAACAATTGAAATTGAACGATCTGGATTATTTTGAGACACGTGGTGTTAATGTGTTGGTGTATAGCAATAAATACAATCCTGTTTTCTTTGATGAAAAAACAGCCGGCATAGAACTAATTCATCATGGGGTTAGAACAGCAACAGGAGGAGCTGTCAGACTTCATAATACACCAGAACAATGGGATTTGGTTCCCGCCATCATTAATCGGGAGGTTGACAGAGAAACCAACACAATTTCGACAGTTCTTCGTTACGAGGATTTTGATTTTAATTCAGAGTTGAAAGTTACATCACAAGGGAAAGGATTTACTATCCAAGTGATACTTGATAAACCTGTTCCGGACAAATTAATCGGGCGTGCCGGATTAAATCTGGAATTTTTCCCTTCTGTATATTGGGAAAGCCGTTATATGGCTGACGGAAAGCCAAAGCTATTTCCACGTTATCCATCAAGCAATGCCTCCGTAAAACCGAAAAGTCAAAAGATACAACAAATATACGATCATTCAACTTTTGACGACCGCGGGAGAGGAGAATTCCTGGATCCGCTACCTATTTCGAGCGCGAAGACTTTCGTTTTTGCACCTAATGACCCTAAACGCCGTATAACGATCAGTTCTGAATCGGATATCTTGTTTTTTGATGGTCGCCTGCTTGCTCAAAACGGCTGTTATGTTATCCGAAGTATGCTGCCGGCCGGAAAAACGGGTAAGGTCATGGAGTGGTATATTGAAGCTAATGCTATTCCGGGATGGACCCGAGAACCAGTTATTGGGTTTTCTCAAGTTGGCTATATTCCTGAACAACAAAAAATAGCGGTAATTGAATTAGACAAAAATGATAATCCTGATTCAACAGCTACATTATATCGGGTCTCGGCTGATGGGACAGAAACAGTAAAGTTCTCGGGAAATACTAAAGTGTGGGGTAAATACCTACGTTACCATTATCTTACATTCGATTTCAGTTCTGTCAAAGAACCAGGGATCTACTATCTCGAATATGGAGGCTTGAAAACAAATACTTTTTCTATTGACAAAAATATATATGATGACATCTGGCATACCACAATGGATGTCTGGCTGCCGGTTCAAATGGATCACATGACAGTAAACGAAGGCTATCGCGTTTGGCACGGAACGCCCTACGAAGATGACGCTATCCAGGCCCCGCTTAATCATAAACATTTTGACGGATATAGCATGGGCGACACAACTGACACCCGTTTTAAACCCTTCGAGCGTATCCCTGGTTTAACTGTTGGCGGTTGGTACGACGCAGGTGATTTCGACATTCAAACAGGTTCTCACAACTCTGTAATCATGGATCTGGTGCAAATTTATGAAACGTTCACTCCTGACAGAGACATGACTTATGTTGATCAAAAGACAAAATATACAGATCTTCATCGTCCAGACGGCAAAAACGATATATTACAACAGGTTGAACATGGAGTTTTGGCATTAGTCGCTCAAATTGAGAACATTGGTCATCCGGTAAGGGGTATTATCGTAGGGAACTTACATCAATACCATCATTTGGGAGATGCGGCAACGATCACAGATAACCTTCCTTACAATTCAAAGTTGAAACCCTACGAATCAGACGGGCTTTCAAGCGGAACAATGGACGATCGTTGGGTATTTACAAATAGAAGTTCGTTTATGGATTATAATACCGCCGCCGCATTAGCCGCCGCAAGCCGCGTATTGAAAGAATTCAATCCGGATTTATCCGGACGAGCATTAGCATGTGCCACAAAAATGTGGGACGAAAATGCCAATAAGCCGGCGGAAACAACTCCGCGTCGTGGAAACTTCAGTTTCTTTGGTAGTGGCAATCTATCCGCTGCACTTCAACTCTATATTACAACTAAAGACACAAAATATAAAAAAGAATTTGAAGATGCCCTTTGGAAATTACTTGACGCTCCTATGTTCAACACCTATATGCCGGGAAATATATCCATTGCAAATGGTATTTCGTATGCCTTCGCGGCCTATCCATACATGGATAGAACTTTTCATGAAAAACTGTACCCTTATATTCAAAAATATAAGGAAGAATCAGACATTGTAACATCAGAAAGCCCTTACGGTGTTCCGATGGGTGGACGCGGCTGGGCAGGCAACGGACAGATCATGAGTTGGGCAATCAATAACTATTTCGTAAATAAATATTATCCGGAAATCATGGACAAGGAATATATATATAAAGGATTAAATTACCTCTTCGGTTGTCATCCGGATTCAAACATTTCGTTTGTCGCCGCGATAGGAGCGAAATCGAAAAAAATGATCTATGGTAATAACCGCGCAGATTTCACCTTTATTGCAGGCGGGGTCGTTCCCGGCCTCCTTTTTTTACAACCTGATTTTTACGAGAATAAAGATGATTGGCCTTTTATCTGGGGAGAAAATGAAGCCATTATCACTACTGCCACCCCTTATATTTTCTTAGCAAATGCCGTAAAAGAACTCGCAAATAAGGTGAATTGATAGTTACGTAGATTAGGTTTACAGGCCTCTTATTCGCCTGTTCCATTTACGGGAGTAGCATATTCAGAAATGAAAAACGTCGATCGTGTAAATCCCATCATTGGCACAAACAGAATAAGGCATACTTTTCGGGGCGCTTTGCGTCCCGTTTAGTTTTGTTCTATTAAGTCCGGAACGCAAACACCACACAATGACGATGGAAAATCCCAGCCTGACGCGCATAAATACTGCGCGGATTACAGTATAAAGACAGTGCCATTCGGATTCAGCATACTCTTTTCAGTGATACCGGTCATTCTGATAAAGGGGATATATCCCCTTTATTTGATCAGAACATATCTGACAGACAAATGCTGTATTTTATTGCAACGAATCGATAAATGTTCAATTACGGCATAGCAGGAATCATTTTCCAGATAAAGTAGGTCATTTCTATTTTCACCCCCCGAAGCGCTCAACAATTCCGGCCGTTCCGTAAAGAAATTCTTAACATCAAAAGCGGTAATTAATTTTGTGCTGTCTTCCAGGAATACGGAATCTCCTCGAAGAATCGGGGAATTGTTATATTCTATTAACTCGCGATACCCTGCGATAGACACCGTCCGACCGACATCACTAAAATGATTGATGGTGACATGATTATCCTGCGTCCGTAAATACTCAGGAATATGGTCACCAAACAACGCTTTTTCCATCTCATTGACAGACGCATAACCGTATTTTTCTTTCATGTACCCTTTCGGGGTTACCTTTTGCAAGTAGGTAAAACCTTCCGCCAACCGGTGGTAGAGTTCCACAGACAAACTATCTCTCAAACTCTCCGGGATAGTGGAGTTTCGAATAAGCCCGCTTGCTGGATCTTGAAGATCAAGAGCTTGAATGACTCGTCCAAGCCGATATTCCTGAGAAATTATGCCCAGTTTTTTTGCCTGAATTCCCGGAATAAACGTGACCGGAACCAATAAAACTATCACCAAATAGAGAAAGTACAGGTATTTCTGCCGAGGAGCGGTAAAAGAAATAACGGAAACAACCGAAATAAGAACTCCCAAGATCAATAGATAAACCCGCTCTTCTGTAAATCCATACTCCACAATCCGGTAAAGGATACCGACCCACATTAAAATCAGCACCGGAATAACTGTCAAGTTCAAATTTTTATAAAATCGTTCGAAAGATCGTTTCCCGAGCAAAAATTGGCACGCTCTTGCCACAACCGCGATAAAAAGATAGATGGAGATCATATACGACAACATTCCCTTCGGCAAATTCCAAGTGAAGAGTATTTTTATTCCGTAAATATACAGCAGTACGGTATAAACGATTAAAGCAGGAGATAAAATCCAGTTACCGAGAATATCCAACACTTTTATTGGCTGCCAGTCGTATTGCTCTTTTTCCACGTTCTCAAACAGACAAAAGAAAAAAGGAGCAATTACCGTCAGCGGAAACAGGAATAGGTAAAACACTACATTTTTCGAACGGAGCATATCCAGGTCGAAAATATAAATCAACGAAGAATAAATGCTCCACAGCAAAAAAGAAAGTGCCAACGTCAGCATGACGGCAATCGCGATATGATAGGGGATCCGGAGCGTATCAATCGTAAAACGGAAGTTGTCTTTCTGCGTCCGGCAGGCGAATAAAACGGCCATAGCGATTACCCAAACAACAAAATAGGATAAATCGTCCACCTTGAATGGAATAAAAGGAGCAACGGTAACAAATAATATACTAAGAAAATAAAATCCTCTTTTCCATCCGTTAAAATAGAATTGGTTCAACGAAAAGCTGAGTATCCAGAACAAAGGAATATAGGCTAATGCACTATCTACATGATCCACCTGCCATTGATGTGTTTCTTCTTTCAGGACAACGACTATAAACAGACAGAGGCTCAATAAAATTTCCACAGGAAACGCCCGAACCGTAGAAAGCGTACTTTTTTTGAATTTTTCCCAGTTTATTTTTCTCATACTCCATTTTTTATGAGCTATAACACAACTATATGTATAACGAATAACTAAACCATAAAGTATATGATCGCCGTTTTATAAAAAGAAACGTTTTGTTATTCTGTCTTCAAACTATTCACCGGATTTTCATTCGCCGCTCGCCAGCTCTGGAAAGAAACGGTCGCAACAGTAATCAGACTGACGGCGAAAAAAGCGAGAAGGAAGACCCACCAATAGACGGGGACTTTATACGCAAATCCCGCCAGCCAGCTTCGCACGCCGATATAAGCGACCGGAACGGCCAGCACAAAGCAGATCCCTACAATGTACAGATAGTTTTTGTTGAACATATATAAAAGTTCAGAAGCGGTCGCACCCATAATTTTACGTATGCCAATTTCTTTCCGCCGGTAACCAGTTTCAAAAACGACCAACCCAAAGACACCTACAATCGACAAGAGTATTGCCAAAAAACTGAAAAAGGAAATCATCTTGCTTACCGCCAGTTCCCTTTTATACAACTGATCGTAAATCATACTGTAATATTCGACATCTACCGGATACGTCGGATCGATCGTCCCTACTGCTTCCTGAATGTATCCGGAAATTTTCTGATGATTTGTCCCTGCTTTAAAACGAACGTAAGAATATAACAAATTCCGATCTACTCCCATCATAAACGTCAGATTGCTATCTTTACCCCGGAGTGACGTCAGCTTCACCTCGCTCGTAAAAGCCGGAATGACCGCCCGGGTGCCAAAAAAGTCCAGACTTCCTGTTGCCATTGAATAGGTTTGCCGCATGTACTGACTGGGGACTAAAAACAGCGTAGAATCCTGTTTGGAAAGTTGGTCTACAGCCATACCTTCTACCACCTTGATTCCCATAACCGAAAGGAAGTTACGCGAGACTTGCAATCCGTAAATGGATATTTTCTGTTCTTTGTAATCCAACGTCCAGGTAGCATACGAATCCTGTCCGCCCAACTTTTCTGCGGCAAAAGCAACGGCTTCGATCTCGGGAAAACTCTGCAATTTTTCCCGGTAAGTATCCTTATGGTCTTTATAAATCTCCCCGTTCAACTTCACTATGGCAATTTGGTCTTTATCAAATCCGACGGAATAATCGCGCATATACCCATTCTGCAGCTGAATAAAAACAGCTACAATAATCAGAACGATCGAAATGACAAACTGAAATCCAATCAGCGTCTTACGCAAAGTCTGTCCGGAAGAAGAAAGCCCGAAGCTGCCTTTTAACACCAACGCAGGTTGAAAAGACGTCATATAAAAGGCGGGATATAGACCGGCAAACAACCCTAAAAGAACTGCAATTCCAAAGGTTCCCGCGAGCAAAGGAAGATGTGCCGACAAACGCAGATCTGCGGAAACAAAAGGCAGCACATCCAATTGTCTCAGAGCAAAGACCAAAACAAATGCCATTAAACAGGCAAGAACGGCGACTAATACCGCTTCCGTCAACAACGAAAAACGTAAAACGGTCTCACGGCTTCCCAGAACTTTCTGCGTATTGATACTTTTGATACGAAGCGGAGCAAGCGCGGTACTAAAATTCGTATAATTTATGCCAGCAATCAAAATCACTAAAAAGGCAACAAAGACCAATAAATACGTAGTGGTCGAATCGCCACCTTTCAGAATCCGTCCATCCGGCGTTTCGTTCAGATAGTAGATATCGGAAATCGGTGTAAGCCGGATACCCTTTTCCATTACCTGATTATGAACTTTACTAAAATCAAAATTTTGATTGAAATTCTGTGCTACATTTGCCGCAGATTCCGGCGAATCAAGTAGCAAATAACAAAAATAATTACTCGATCCCCAGTTTTGCCTGTCCTGATTCGGATCGATCGCCACATAAATAGCGTTCGACAACTGTGAATTAGAAGGGAAATCCCGATACACCGCTCCGACTGTGAAGTCCGTGCGATTCACCGTCCAGATCGATTCCTCGGCATGCAAAGGACGTCCGATCGGATTCTGACTTCCAAAGATTTTCGCCGCCATGCTTTGGGGAATAATCAACTGACCGGGTTCGTGCAAACAACCCGGATTCCCCGCTAAAATAGTCATTCCAAAGACTTCTGGCATATCCGCATGTACCGGAACCAACGGCTCAACGAATCCTTTTTTCTCCTGTGCTTCGTTCATCGTAAAATAAATCTTGCCAACATACGGATTGATTAGAGTGCCCGCCTTGATATGCGCCGACGATTGAATCACTGCCTCTACAAAGGCGCGCGGCAATATAAACGAAAAGACCCCCTCCGTATTCAATGTCACGCGGTAAATCCGTCCCGACGTTGCGTAGCTCCGGTCGAAATCGCGTTCGTAGCTGACCTGCATCAGAATAATCACAAACGCCGCAAAAGCCACAGATAGTCCGGCTACATTTAAAAACGTCGCCATCCGGAAGCGCTTCAGGACATGTAAAAAGTTTCGTAGAATCGTTTTCATAATTATCTTTACCTTATTCGGTTTTAATACTGTTTACCGGATTCTCGTTCGCCGCACGCCAACTTTGGAAAGTAACGGTCACTAACGTAATACC
>JAQVZS010000029.1:24118-32719 GCA_028708075.1 Massilibacteroides sp. | reverse complement strand
ACATCCTCAGGAGAAGTAAAGGCATTAGAAGTTGAAATAAAATCGAGAGGAGTTTCTGTTAAAACACTTTCATCGCAGGAAGATATCGTTAATAGCAGAAGTCCAAATATTGCACTTCCACATATATGTTTTTTTATTGAATTTTTAATTTTCATTTGATTGTATTTAAAACATGTACATTAGATTCTTATGTATAAAATAAATTGTTATTCTCTGTCGAATTAAAAACTGACATTGACACCAGCTACAAAACTTCTCATCATTGGGTTATTTGTTTCAGGATCCCATCCAGACCATTTAGTCCATGTAAAAATATTCTTTCCACTTACATAAACGTTCAGATTTCCAATATTCAAATCAGATAAAAATTTACTATTTTCAAATGAATAAGAAAGAGATATATCCTGTAAGCGAATAAAACTTCTACTTTGGTACACTCCCGGATTAATTTTCGGATTGTTATACATTCCCGGGGCATTGTTTACCGGTCTGTCAGGTCTCCAATAATCTCTAATTGCAGTTCTGTTTAATCGATAGGCATCATCAGTAGCTCCAGCAACGACAGCTCCGGTATTATTACCCAAATAATAGTTATTTCCTCCTTGAATTGAATTTAAGAAGAAACTAAATGTTATATTTTTATAGGTTAACACATTGTTCATGCTAATGCGATAGTTCGGATCAGAAGTCCCAAGTATTTTCCGGTCTTTATCAGCAGTTATTTCATTATCATCATTTAAATCCCGAATCTTAAACTGCCCTGGATAATAATCTTTCAAAATCGTTCCATTAAACAGATCTTCTTCTTGCCATACACCATCATTTACATAACCATATAGAGAATTGATCGCTTCTCCGACAAACCAACTATTTCCAAGATCTTCTGTTACATCATCATAAAGTTTTGTAAGTTTATTTCGAACCAATGAGAAAGCAACAGTTGTTTTCCATTTAAAGTCATTCGTTCTTATATTTTCAGTAGTTAAACTAACTTCAATACCTTTATTTTCGATTCCTCCAATATTTGTCCAAACACTGGAATTTCCAGTCATTCGGGGGATAGATCTCTGCACTAAAACATCTGTAGTTTTGGCTATATAAGCATCTACATTACCAGAAATACGATTATTAAAGAAATTAAAATCAACACCCCCATTAAATGAGGCTGTTTTTTCCCAACCGAGATTAGAATTACCTAAAGAATATGCATATAAACCAATGGTCGTTCCTCCGTTAAAAACAGTTGATGTGCTTTCCATTTTTGATTGGCTGGCATAACGTCCGATTCCTTGATTACCATTAATACCATAAGACAAACGTAGTTTCATAAAATCTATCCACTCTGGTTGAGCCATGAACGATTCTTCGGAAATCACCCATCCCAGGGACAAAGAAGGGAAGTTACCAAACTTCTTGTTTCCTCCGAAGCCAGAAAATCCGTCTCGACGTACAGTTGCTGTAAGCAAATAACGATTATTGTAACTATAGTTAATCCTTCCCATGTATGAAATTGTATTTTCTTCCCATGCAGAAGTGGAAGTTTCTTGATTCTTCCCCATTTGCATCGAATTATACCCTAAAATTTCATTATCAAACCCATAAGCATACATATACAGCCCCTCTCCATAATGATTTTCCCTACTATACAAATAAGTAATGTTCAATTTATGTTTATCGGCTAAAACTTTGTCATAAGTAAGAATATTATTTACTAACCAACTTCTTTCTTCAGAATTGTCTTTATAGGATTTACCGTCTACTTTTGATCCATCCGCAACAGATGTGGGATAAAAACGTGAGTTTCGGTTGAAGTTATAGTTTTGGGAATAGTTTAATTCATATTTCAACCCTTTCACCCAAGGAATATTAACCTTACCTTTCAAAACAAGATTAAAATAGTCTCTAAGATCGCTATCTTGAATTAACAAATTTCCCAATGGATGATAGTTATACGACTCACCAGCAATATACACTGGATAATTTCCTGATTCATCGTATTTATTTCCAAGTGGACTTGCTTGAAGAGCATAATTTGCAGATGCCGCAACGCCGGAATAATCACGACGAGTAAACGTCGGATTAAATTCAATAACAAGCCAGTCAGTGATTTTATTTTCAAAACGCCCCATAAAAGTCATACGTTCAAAATGATCATTCTTTAATATACCCTCTTGTTCAACATATGAACTAGATAAGTAGTAATTGGTACGCTCTGTCTGTCCTGACACACTGAGACTGTATGATTGGATTTGTGAGGTCTGAAAAACTTCATCCAGCCAATCTACTTCACGACCATTCAAATAATTTGCTTTTTCTTCTTCTGTTCTAAGAAAAGAAGCAACAAGTTCCCTATTAGTTACATCAGGCCTTACTGGTCGTTCATCCGCACTTGTTGGGTTGGTTTTGTACCATGCATACAAGTCCTGTTGATAATAATAATCAACCAAGCGAGTGGCATATTGTTCTCCATTCATTACATTTGTTCGGTCAGTATTTGCCAAATCCTGTACGCCATAGTATGCATTAAAGTTTAATTTAGGTTTTCCGATTTTCCCCTTTTTTGTTGTAATAACAAGTACTCCATTTGCAGACCGTGAACCATATACCGATGCGGCACTAGCATCTTTCAATACATCAACTGATTGAATATCATTAATATTAAGATCACCAATACTCCCATTGTAAATTATCCCATCTAAAACGATTAATGGATTGTCATTGGCCGATAGTGACGTTTTTCCTCTAATCGAAATTGAACCTGTTTCTCCTGCACTTGCTCCGGCAGAAGCATTCAATCCCGGAGTGGATCCTTGCAGTGCTTGTGCCAAACTTATTGTTGCAGCTTGCTCTTTACCAGCCATATCCATACGAACAACGGATCCTGTTAAATCCTTTTTTCTTTGTGTCCCATACCCAATCGCAACCACTTCATTCAAACTGATTGCCTCACTTTCTAATACTATATCAATAGCAGATCGGTTAGATACGGAAACTTCCTGACTCTTCATGCCTATAAAAGAAAAAAGAATAGTGCTGTTTCCCTGAACAGTTTCCAGAGTATATTTTCCATCAACGTCGGAAATTGTTCCATTTGTCGTTCCTTTAACCAGAATCGTAACCCCGGGAAGAGGTTCTCCTGTAGAATCCAGAACCTTACCTGTCACATTTAATAAACCTTGACTATTCTGCGCAGATATATATCTTCCAGATAGAAAAAAACAGTAAAAAGCAATAAGGATTAACATTGAAACCCGACGTCTTACTTTCATTCGTGTTGCGTGATTCATTTCTTTTCTTAAATTTAATTGATAATTCATTTTTGAAATATTGACTTCCCAAAAATATCACGACCCGAAAACAGGCTGCATGTGTTTTTGTTTCAAAATAGAGCGATTTTTGTTTCAATTGTCTATTTTTGTTCATAACTAAATTGTAAAACTGATGAAGGAACAATACAGCCGGGTTATAATCATACTATACATAGTTCTAAGCTGCACTGAATTATCAAGTCAAATTCGTTTCGACCACTTTGACATGCGGGATGGACTCTCGCAGAATAATATAAATAGTTTAATAGTTGATTCTACAGGTTATGTTTGGATGGGTACAATTGAAGGTATTACTCGTTTTGATGGCAGTAAATTTAGCATTCTGCGCTCTGTTTCGTCAGACTCAAATACTCTTGAGGGGAACTATATAGAAAAACTCTCATCATGTCCCAATGGAAATATTTGGATTCACGTTCAAGACAGAGGCTTAAATCTATACGAAACATCCAAAGAAAGCTTTAGAATATTTGATGATTCATGTTTCTATCCAGCAGATGTTGTCCATACGACCAGTCTTGTTTCACCTCTTGATTCCATATTGTGGTTTACCGACCCTAATGGCCTTTACACCTACAATCTTCAGGATAACAAAACAACCCTCCTCAAGTCTCCTCCAGGAAAAAATCACATTATTTACGCTGGAAACAATAAGGTTCTACTTTGGGGATACGAAGGAATATATCTTTACTCTCTTTCCGATCCACTAAAATCACCCAAAAAAATAATGGATCATCAAGTTCAAAAAATGTCTCAGGTTTTTAGCGATTCTTTAGTAATAATAAGAACAGACTCATTAGAAATATTCAATATCAAGACAGCTGAAAGGGAAAAATTACCATACAATGCTCTTTTAAATAGTTATACCAAAGATGGCGGATTATGGGAACTTGCCGGATATAACAACGAAATTTGGCTGGGACTTCAAACCTGTTTAATCCAAATTATTATGGATGGAGATAAAATCCATCGCGTTTCCAAACATTCTTACGATCCATTTAACGAATATTCCTTTCATGGTCAAGATGCAAAAAAATTTGCTTTTGACAAATCAGGAAACTTATGGATAGGTACGTCAAAGTATGGCGTTAATTTATACTCCAGAAAAAAAAACATCTTTAGTCACCATCCTATTTCTATCCGACTAAAACCAGACCAAGAAATTGATCCAATCCGAGCTATTTGTAAAACTTCTAACGGAGATATTTGGGTTGGCTTCGACAGAGTAGGACTCATTCGTATCTCCTCCGAGAATCAGCAAGTAATTTATTCCAAAATTTATTATCCAGGAAACGTTTCAAAAAACCTCGAGAACATTCGATCTATATATGAAGATAGCAATGGAATGCTTTGGATTGGATCTAATAAAGGGCTTTGCAATTATAATCCGGTTAACAATCACATTGAGTCAACATTAGTCAAATATGGATGGGAATGGAAAGATGTTTGCTATCGTATGCATGAATTTCATGTTGGGAAACTGACAGTTACAAATCAATTTGGTATTGGAGTCATTGATTTAATAAGCGGAGAACTCAAAAATATTCAAATGCCAGAGAATTACATTACTGGATCGATTCGCAGTATCACAAAAGATAAAAAATCGAACTATTGGTTTGTTTCCGGAGACTTGGGGATGTGCAAACTTACGCCAAGAGGAGAACTAACATATTACACTTATAAAAAAGACAACTTCACCGACAGTAAATTGTATTCATTGGAAATAGTTGGAGATACAATGTGGATAGGGAGCAATACTGGATTAATGGCTTTTGATCTTAACAAAGAGAAAGTAGTCTCTCGTTTTTTTGAAGTGGATGGTTTATCCAATAATATAATATATAGTATTGTTTATGTTAATGATGAACTTTGGATGAGCACAAACAGAGGTCTCAGTCGACTACATCTAAGAGACTTCTCAATTGAAAAATACCTCACTGATCACCATTTCATGGATGATGCTTTTTTTTACAATTCCACCGGGAAGATTTATTTTGGAGGTTACGATGGTTTTATAAGTTTTATCCCCGAAGAGATTCCGAATAACACATTGCCTTCAAACCCAATTATAACCGATTTATATTTGAATAATCATAAAATAAAAGTTGGAGAACGAATTAAAGGACGAACAATACTCGCCAATTCTATTAACGAACTTAAAACATTAAAACTAGATTACAGCCAAAGTTCATTTTCATTGGTTTTTGACGCCTTTCCATTTAGCTATCCTGATCAAACTATTTTTCGATACCGCCTGATTGGTCAATCCAATGATTGGATATTGGTACCACTACAATCAAATCAGGCAGTATTCTCCAGTTTACAACCGGATGATTATATTTTCGAAGTAGAAGCAAGTGAAAACGGGCGGGATTGGAGTTTACCCAAACAATTAAGTCTTTCTATTGTCCCTCCTTTTTATAAGACAACATGGTTTAATACAATACTGATTTCTTTTATACTTATTTCACTTTATATAATACAACGTATTCGTGTTTATACCATTAAACGTTGGAATGTTCAACTTGAGCAAAAGATCAAAGAACAAACGTCCTCTATCGAAGAACAGAAAAATAAAATAATTTCCCAAAAAGAAAAGATGATAGTCCTAAACAAGTGTCTACATGAAGCAGATCAAGCTAAATTAAACTATTACACAAACCTTTCTCACGAATTCAGAACTCCATTAACGATAATAATGGGAAATGTAGAAACATTAAAAGAACACGGCGTCAATAAATTCATACTAAAAAATATACAACGAAGTTCGGATAGACTTTACAGACTTGTTGATCAATTTGTTGATTTGAATAAATACGACCATGGAGAGCTTAAATTGCAGGTATCTAATTTTAATATCGTTTCTTTCACAAAAGAAATTGTAGAAACATTTAATGACTATGCGCAACGGAAAAAAATAGACATCAATGTTTTAAAAGCTGAAGAGAATATACCTCTTTGGCTTGATAGAGATAAAACAGATAAAATTATTTATAATATTCTTACTAATGCTATTAAATATACCAACGAAGGAGGTGCTGTCTTTGTCGATTTCGAGAAAAAAAATGATGGAGTTGTCATTAAGATAACTGATACAGGAATTGGTATTTCAGAAGAAGAACAAAAGAATATTTTTAACCGTTTTTTTAGAAGCAAAAAAATAGAGACTTATATTGATGGACATGGCATGGGACTCACGCTTGTTAAAGCATTGGTCGATATTCAGAAAGGAAATATAAGCTGTTCCAGTAAAGAAGGAGTTGGCACTTCCTTTAATATATTCTTCAGAACGGGAAAAGACCATTTTAAATCATCAGATTTTATTTCAGAAAAAGAAATTCAAAAGATTAACAGATCAGAGAAACCTGCAACTACAACAATTGATCATGGAATTCCATCTGGAGACAAAATTTTATTAGTTGAAGATAATCCGGAGCTTTTGGAATACCTGTCGTCTCTGCTTGGAAAATACTACAGAATTTGGTCAGCAACAAATGGAAAAGAAGCTCTAAAAGTAATAAAAGAAAGCATTCCACAGCTCATAATTACCGACCTCATGATGCCTATTATGGATGGAATAGAACTTTCAAAGACTATTCGCAAAATGAGGGAAACCCGCTTCATCCCCATTATTATCCTAAGTGCAAAAACCGATATCTCCTCCAAAATTGACGGCTTTAAGACGAATATAGACGATTATATTGAAAAACCGTTCGATCCGAATCTTTTGCTTTCTCGTGTTAAAAATCTCCTTTATAAATACAGCGAGATAAAAAAAGATGCAGAACAGTTCATAATTACAAAAAACAATAGTTGGCACAAAGATGATAAAGAATTATTTAATAAATTACTCATCATTCTTGCCGATAATTATTCTAATCCTGAGTTTAATTCCGACGTGTTAAGCAACATGATTGGAATGAGCCGTGTCACATTTTACCGAAAAATGAAAAAACTTGATCAAGATAATCCGGGTGAATTTATTCGTAAATATCGATTAAAGAAGGCGGCTGAACTAATAAAAGCAGGAGGCAAACCGATTAGTGAAATTTGTACTGACGTCGGATTTCAAAGCCTTCCTCATTTTCGAAAATGTTTTAAAGATGAATTTGGTATCATGCCTTCAAAATATTTAGGTTAACTGTACTTATCAAAAAGTTATCTGTTACGTTCAAGGTTAAATATTGATGTAAGGCGTAAGTATCTATCTATATATAGAGAGAGAGACGCAAACCATGTCAGATTTGAAAGGATTAATATCAAATAAATAAATGAAGATAAAAATACAAGTTCTATTTTTACCCACATTAATCTTATTCACCCATATTTATGAAGGAAAACACTTATTTACAAGTTCTCTATACATTTTCAACAACCTTCTTCTGGCTTAATCAGGATATTTTGAGAGAGAATGCAGACTTACCTAAGACTGCATAAATTCAGAACTAATAATAACTCAATAAATAAACATATATATGTCACGGAAAGTGTCAAAAAAAAGAATTATTTTTTTATTCATTACCCTATTTTTTATACAGGGGTTCAATATTTATTGTCAAAAACAAGTATTAAATCACTTACCGGATCATGTTAATCCAGTGATTGGAGCTTGGTTTTGGACACAAAAAGAATTTACTCCTGATGGATATAAACCTTTCATTGACCAAATTAACAAACATTCCTGTTATGATCTGTTGACTGTTGGAATCAGGCTATCCGGAAGAGACATTACAGATATAGATGTCCATAACCAAGCCAAACTTGCAGTTGAATACGCGAAAAACAAAGGTATAAAAATCGCTCTGGATTTAGATCCTCGTCTTGCAAGTCGGAAATTTGAATCCTTATACCCTAACGAATTACAAGAATCTTTATGGTTGAAAGAAATAGAGCTTTCAAAAGAGAGATCTATCGAAACTGTTATCCAAAGCATTGATTTGTCAGATCACATGACAGGGAGCAGAACTCCTTATATTTCGCTAAAAGGACGCCTAGTTCGTGTATATTCCTATGAAAAAACAACTCAAGGAATTGACTTTTCAACGCTTAACGATATAACTACAGCATGTGAAGTAACAAACTCGTCAAAAGATTCGCTAGTCGTTCGTTTACCTATAAATCAATCGGACAAACCCCGGCAAGTGTGTGTAATGGCAACGTTTACACATCTTGTACCAGATGTGTTTTCTCCTAACTTAAAAGAGTTTACACGTAAAATCATTAAAAGTTATGCTGATATACCTTTAGCTGGAGGAATGAGAGATGAATTCGGTTT
>JAQVZS010000029.1:0-24018 GCA_028708075.1 Massilibacteroides sp. | reverse complement strand
AATATGCAGCTGTTGTTTTATTCCATCCTGAATTTGAAAAAGAGTCAACTGCTATTTTTTTCAATCAGGTAAAAAGAGGGAAAACCTCTCTTTTCAGATTAGGTGATTGGACAATGGACTTTAATGGGAATCCTATAAATGGGAATAAGCGCTTTCATAAACAAATGCTTGCTACTAAAGATATTAATACTACAGTTGCTGAAATCTATAAAGTTCTCAAACAAAAAGAAATCAGTATCCAAACACCGGCAACTCGTCTGTTAAAAGGTTTTGGATATGTATCAAATATGCCTCCCACAAGTGGGTTTTGTCGTTTAATTGACGGGACATATATACAAGCCTCAGGTGTAAAAGATTTGTCTGGCGATACTATCCGATCGAATATCAAAATAAATAATCACAAAGTGGAATTTGATGCCCTTGGAGTAGTAGCAGTGAGATTGAATGAAAAAGGAGAAGTCGATGCACTATCTGCAGGAGGACTGAAATTGTTCAAATCAAAAAAACTTAAAATATTACTGGAAGAACGTATCGATTTAGCTTTATGGAGAAATAAAGATGGGAGCTTTGAAGGAATTATTCAAGGGTATGAAGGAGAGATTCCACAATCGTTACTTACTATAACGAACAAATGGACACGACTCCAACTCCCCTCTCCTGTAGAAGAATAATACAATAAACTAAAACAGCATTTTACACTATCACTCTTCACGAATAAAAAAATGACCTGACGGAAATTTATAACCGATGGTATTACCACAGCGTTCAACTTTTTGCATCGTATTGGTGTCCAATTGAAGATTGTTTACTGTAAATTTTTTGTCGAATGGTAAGAATACTAATCCAGAAGAATTGGCAGGAATCGAAATTTCCCATTCAAAAGAATTCTCGTCTTTTTTCCAATTACTCATAATTTCACCATAAGGAGATTGTACTTTGGCTTTTGCCCAAGGTAAATAATCACAAAACAAAGGTTGAAAACGGATTACTTTAAAACCAAATCCATTTGCTTCCGGACGTATTCCCGCTATATCTTCAAAGAAAAAAATGTCATATCCGGATTGCATGGGATGATTATGAGATGCTTCCTTCGCCATTTCCTGACTTAGCTGATTTATAGGTAAGGATTCCCAAAGAGACGTTGCTCTTACAGAACTAAACATCCATTCAAAGCTGTTTTCTCCTTTTTTAGTAAATAAATTCCATGCAGCCTCAACATTTCCATGACGCGCTAACATGCTTCCAATTCGACAAAGGCCGAATATGCCACAATCTGTAAATCCTTCACTTGTTTCATTCATATTTCGAACAATAGCATCGGAAACTGCTCTTTCATCTTCTGTTGGGATTAATCCAAAATCAAGTGCCATTGCATCCGCTGTCTGAGAACCAAATGTTTTGTTTTTAGAATCATACATTTCTGTAAATATCTCCTTCGCAATCTCATTTTTCATGGAATAAAAAGATTTTTCATCTTCATTTTTCCCTAATAGCCGAGCTACTTGCTCCATTATATCAGTGTCAAGATAATGAAATGCCGTAGAGGTGAATTCAACCGGAGTCGTTTCATTTGTTTTATAAGCCGGAGGGCACCAATCTCCTAACCCTTGATAAATAATCGATGTTGTTTTTGAATTGTACTTCTTCGTTCTTTCTTTATTCAGACCTATCGATGCTATATATTCGACCCATTGTTTCATTATTGGATAGTATTCTTCCAAAACGTGTTTATCTCCGTAATAGACGTACATGAGCCAGGGCAATTGTACTAATACGGTTCCCCAATCCGGAGATGCTACGCCACAAAGACGTTTTCCGGGAGCGATCATATAAGGAATTCCTGAAGCCTTCTCTGTAAAATAAAAGGTACTGTTATAACGTTCATGGAATAACGTGCTTTTTTCTTCAATTGCTGCACCAGATCGAATATCTTCCAAGTATTTATTCCAAAAATTATCCATCTGAAAGTTCATATTAGCCATTTTTGCGTAGGCATGGACATCTCCTAACCAACCACATTTTTCTCGTATGGGGCAATCCGTTGGTATACCATGTAAGTTACTTTTTACTGTTCGAACTGCAAGTTCGTGTAGTTGATTTATTTGTTTATCGGCACATTCAAAGTAACCCGTGTTTTCTACATCTGAATGAACGATTATTAATTTTAACGTGTTTAGGTCAGGCTTTCCTGAAAATCCGGAGAGTTCAGCATAGCGATAACCATGATATGTAAATTTAGGAGACCATTTTTCTTTGATTCCTCCCTTACAGATATATTCATCTTTAAAGATATCTCCATGATGCGTCCATCCAGTAGTGTTAAAATCAAGTTTTTTAGAGGCATCAATTTCTTCTGCAAAACGGATCGTGATCTGTGTTCCTGCAGGTTGTTCCACTTCTAATAAAGGTATCCCCGCTACATTTACGCCATAATCATAGACCCAATTTCCGGATGGATCTTGCCATAAATCTTTAGCGGTTAAAATTTCTTTTTTTCTAATTGGGTGTATCTTTTGAGGAAGTAAACGCGGAGGTGTATCTTTTGAAGCAATTAATACTGACTTCCAATCAGTTGATGGAACTTTTGCTTTAGCCCAGTCTGCATCTTCTCGACGTGCATCATAATTTTCTCCCAAGTAAATATTGGTTTTACAAACAGGTCCTTCTTTCCAAAACCAACTTTCGTCACTATTCAGAACACGACGGCTTCCATCATTAAATTGCATGATCAGTTGAAAACGAAACATTGGATTTCCATAAGAGAATGGCGCTCCTAACCAAGCCCTATCTTGTGTAAACCAACCATTTCCTAACATAACTCCAATACAGTTATTCCCTTTTGTTAAGAAATCGGTAACATCGAATGTACTGTAAAGAGCATATTGTTCATAATTTGTTTGTGCCGGATCTAACAAACGTGTTGCCTCTATTTGTTGTCCGTTTATATAGAGTTCTCCAGCTCCTAATCCACAAAAATAAGCTATTGCTTTACTCGGAATTTTTTCATTGTCTATATTGAACTCCTTGCGGAAGTAGGGAAGTGGTTGCTCTTTATCATATGGATAAGTTACCCATTGCGAAGACCAAGATGATTCATTTAATAATCCAATTGAAAAATAGGCAGGGTCGCTCCAAGAGGAAACTTTATCCGTATTATCCCATATTCTTACTCTCCAATAATAACCTATCGACTCTTCAAAAGTACAATCCGGCTGGATATTGAATTGAGAATCAGACAATCGTTTTCCTGACTTCCAAAAATCGGCTTTCCCATTTTTTAACAGATTCTGATTTGTCGCAATTTCTATTTCCCATGCCGTTTGATATACGTCTTCTTCTAACGTTTTTATTTTCCAACTTAATAATGGAATATCTATACCTTCCGGATTCGTTAACTGACAGCATTGAAGTTCATCCACTGTAACGGGGATCTGCATCTGACACGAACAAGAGAAAAAAGAATAAAGAAAGAAAATAAAAATATTATTATTTATATGAAATTTTTGTTGCTTCATTTATGTTGCTAATTTATTTTTATTATTTATCACCTTATTTTTCCCATATACATCGGTAATTAAACCTTCTGTTTGGAGCAGTATCTCCATGCGTGCAAAATGAAATTGGATTTATTAAAGCATCCACATTATCACTCCATTTAAAATCAATTACAAATGGGGCATTTAATAGTTTTAATAGTTTTTTAGGGATAGCAATTTCCAATTGATTTCCACTGTAACTGTAGGGTATATCAGAAATTTCTTCCCAGGTCGTACCGTTATAGCGATGAATAGATGTTATCTCCTCATTTTTTATTTTTTGATTAATCAAAAAATCATAACCAAACCATCCTGTTTCTGAATTATTATCCGCATCAATCAGTAATAACATCCAGTTTTTATTGGTATGTGGAGTAAGTTTTTTATCTGTTTTAGCATAGAAATAAATATTTTTTTTATCAACAGCGATTTTACTTACAAGGATATCATTTCTTCCCGATTGATTGGTATAACGCGTTCCTGCATAACCGATAGCATCTCGGTGAAATGTATCTCCCTTCGTATCTCGGTATTCGTTTGCAATAGATTTCCAGTCGTTAAAATCACCATTAATTGTGATAACACTAAAGCCTTTTTGCTTTGGGGTAGGTCTTACTCCTTTATATCTTCTTATGTTTTGTGCCATTTGCATATAATAGTTATCATTATATCCCCCTTTCATCGGTTGAATTCCTCGATTGAACTCCGCATTATATTGGTCAACAAAAAAGAAAGTGTTTTCACGACCAAGCCAAGGCGTCGTTTTGTCATTTTCTGGTTGATATTTACCAGCAGTCCATTCATTCCAATCATTTATATATAAAAATTCAGGATTAGATTCAATTGCTTCATCCCATCTTTCTTGAAAATAGATACCATAACCTTCAGGATGTTGTACAAATTTATTTAACCAAGGCACAAATGCCGAATCCGGAAGATCATATTGATTTAAATGAGGTTGACCATATTTACGAGACCAGGATTTACCCACTCCCATATTTTCTTTTGTCATAGTTACCGGATGTTGTGCTGTTGTTACAGCTGCTTGCTCTCGTTTACCTTTATGTGTAGAAAGCAATTTTTCAGGTTTAAGCGACTTAACGTTTGGGTCAGCCATGCTATAGCCGAAACTCCAGTTATCTTCAGTTCCTATAAATCTTTTACCTCCCCATTCATAATATCCCCACCACATGGTTCGTAACGTAAAAAAGTTTTTAACTTCTGCAGTATAATCCTGATAGAATTCATTTACGTAATCGGGATCATTATAATGAGGATGATTCAGGTCGTTTTTTGCTTTTTCGTCATAGTGTGGATTGGGGTGTTTAAGATTGTTCTGGTTTGCATCAAAGGTAGGAGTTCCATTGTATAATAGAAGTGGTTTTCCATCCCAATAAAACCAAAGATCTTTAAATTTTTCTTTTTTATAAATACTATCATATAAATCTTGTACAACAGTAATAACAGGCCCATTAAATGCCCAAAAAACAAATTGTGGCACTTTATTTCCTTCCTGTTTCATCTTTTGCATAATAGCAAACATGAATTCCCATTCGTCCCAATATCTAACTGCATTTGTAACATCCATAACTAAGACATCTACCCCAGCATCGGATAACATTGACATATCTTTTCGGATAACATATTCGTCTTGACTAAGGAAATAGCCCATTTCCGGTTCTCCCCAATGATATGACCCTTCAGTCCAGAGCGGATTATTCGCTTCTAGTCTTGCGTTAGGGTCTTTTTGTAATATTTTACTGACATCTGCTTCGTAGGGTTTTTTCATATTCGCAAGTCCTTGGGTATGCCATGTAATATAAAAAATACCAACAATCCTCCGTTGATCCGTTTTAGGCATTCCTACAGAATCGCAATCAGGCATTTTTCTGTTAATTCCATCAGTAGCTACCCATGTATCCGGATAAATGTCAATATAGTAGTTTTTATCGTTCTGAGTTTTTTCTTGTGATTTAAGACCTTGAACAGTAACAAATAGAACGATGATATATATTGCTTTGTTCAAACTACTTTTTAAGAATCTATTTCTTTTCACGGTTTAGATATTTTAGATTAAGCTGAATTCGTATTGGAAATCATATATGCCAGAAAGAAACAACTGTTTTTTTATTAAAAAAATGTATTTCTTCCTGGCTTTTTTAATTAGGACAAGAGGTGATAACTCTCTAGTAAAATTATTGTTAGTAAACGGGGTAAACCCGTATTATCCTCTTTTACTTAGAATGCTTCATCGTATAAACCTTCAATATCCTTTATAGATGTCGGACGAGGATTACCACCAGTACAGACATCGTTGAATGCTGCAATAGCCAGAGCTGGAATATCTTCTTTTTTTATTCCTATTTCATTTAATCTCTGTGGGATGTTAATACTTAAGGATAACTCTCTTACTGCGTTAATCGCAGCAGTAACGCCTTCTTCTATACTCATCGTTTCCGTTCCTTCTACCCCCATAGCCTTGGCTATATCTTTATATTTAGGCGCCGCTATAGAATCAGCATTGTACTTCATAATATAGGGCAATAATAACGCATTCGCTACTCCATGCGGTGTGTCATAAAAAGCTCCTAGAGGGTGAGCCATAGAGTGTACGATTCCTAAGCCTACATTCGAAAACCCCATACCTGCAATGTATTGTGCTAACGCCATGCCCTCTCTGGCTACTTTATCTTTGGGCTTTTCTACTGCATCTTTGAGATGTTTATGGATTAATTCTATTGCTTTTATTTCGAACATATCGGACATATCCCATGCTCCTGGTGTAATAAAAGATTCTATAGCATGCGTCAAGGCATCCATCCCGGTTGCTGCAGTCAATCCTTTAGGCATAGAATACATTAGTTCCGGATCGATTATAGCTACGGCAGGAATATCGTTAGGATCCACACAAACCATTTTTTTCTTTTTATTTTCGTCTGTGATAACGTAATTAATTGTAACCTCTGCTGCTGTTCCGGCAGTAGTTGGTAACGCAATGATTGTAACCGACCGTTTTGCTGTATCAACAGCACCTTCTAACGATCTCACATCATAATGCTCCGGATTATTGGCTATAATACCTATGCCTTTGGCTGTGTCAATTGCAGAACCTCCTCCTAGTGCTATGATGAAATCAGCGTCACTGTTTTTATACAGATCAACACCCAACTGAACATTTTTTATGGTTGGGTTTGCTTTGACGTTATCGTAGATCTGATACGGGATCTTTGCTTCGTTAAGGACGTCTTCAATTAGTTTAGCAACGCCGAATTTAATCAAATCCTTATCTGTTACTAACAAGGCCTTTTTAAAATTTCTTTTTTTAATTTCAGTGATAATTTCATATCTTGAGCCCTCTCCATGATATGAAATTTCATTTAATACTATTCGTTTTGACATACTACTTTTTAATTGTTTTTAATTGTAGATTAATTTTTTGTGTGTAATATCGAGATCTCTGTCAAGTCTATGTTTGTTGTTTATCGCAATACTATTTTTATTCTGAATAAATGAAATTAAATCTACCTCCGGGAGCTGTATCTCCATTTACATAAAAGTCCATAATATTCCCGTTTTCTTGCATATTATCATTCCATTTGAATTCAAAATTCAGAGAGGTCGCATGTACTCCTAGTTTGTTTCGGTCTATCTTTAGCTCTAAGACATTGTTCTGAACCTTATAAGGCGATTCTGCAACCTTTTTCCATTCCCATCTGTCCCCTACATTTTTTTCGATATATACCATTTTTGAGGAAGGTGAAAGCCTATTGATAATATAGTCATATCCGTTCCAACCTGTAGATTTATCCCTATCAATATCGATGAAAAGCATCATCCAGTTTCTATCCTTAGGAGAAGTAAGTTTTTCTGCTGTTTCTACATAAAAGTAAACATTGCGTTTGTCGCGCGCAACCTTGGCTAAAACAATATCATTTCTTCCCGTATTGTTTGTATAGTAGTTGTTATTCCGTCCTCTATGGGCGCGAGGAAAAGTATTTCCCTTGTAATGTTGAAAGCGAGGAAAAACATCATTCCATTCATTACTTTTACCTATTTTTATTGTTTTTTCTTGTGACGTTTTTTCTGGAGCTTCCATACCTTTAAACTTACGCACGAAGTCGATTAATTGTAAATAATAGACATCTCCTTTATCTCCCCAGCCTTTATTGGGTTCTATATCGCGACTACGTTTCCAATCAAATTGGTCAACAAATGAAAAAGGGTTTCCCGTCCAATCGTCTTTTGGTAACCATTGTCCTGCAATAAATTCATTCCATCCTGTAACAAAAACCAATTCCGGATCAAGTTCGAATGCTCTATCCCATTGTTCCGCAAAATTCCAACCATACAAATAACCGTCAACACGTGGATCGAATCCATTCCTATAGCTAAAATCACGGCCTTGCGAATCCGGTAAGTTGAAAGCACTACAATGTCCATTAGTTTCGGGAGAAGCATTTTGAGCAACCCCAACAGTTACTTGTTCAAAAGAATTATCTTCTTTTTTCACATAACCATGTTGTGGATAATTTTCTAACCATCCCCATTGATCATTACGAGTTGGCCCATAAACGTAATCAGGCTGACCAGGGCGAAAAGTAAAAAACTGGGCAATCTCCTGATCATCTTTCGATGATGACAAATTATCCGGGTATGCCATGATTCCTGGTTTCCCTTTCCACATAAACCATAAATTTTTGTATCTTCCTTCTTTATATATATCATGATAGAGCTGACGTAATGATTCTAATGCGTGAGGTACAGGTCCAAAAGGCAACATGAATGCTACTTTCGGAACGTTTACACCATCTTTTTGTGCCTGATCCCAAGTTTTCATTAAGCTCTCATACGATTCTTTCCAGGTAAGATTGCCATTCGTACAATCAAAGAACACAACATCAACTTTCGCATCGGCAAGCATCTCTGCATGTTTACGCAAAACCCATGGATCGGTAGTTTTGTAATAACCTAGTAAAGGTTGCTCCCAAAAGAAAAACCCCGGTTTATGTTTCCCCCATCCAGGATGGTTGTAGTCTTTCATGGCCTCAGGCGCTTTTCTAACGATTTCGCTAATATTTTTTACTGTAGTTGTTGTATCATCTTCACCTTGGTGCCATGTCCAATAAAACATTGCGACGTATTTATCTCTACTCGCTCCGGTATTTGAGTAATTTCGCAGTTCCCGTCCTAAGGCATCCGTTGCCGCCCATTGATCGCTATTCACTTTTTGAGCAGTTGAATTATCTATTTTAAAAAAACCAAGAAAAACTAATAATAATGTTTTAAAAACAAAAGAGTTTATTTTCATGATAAATTTACTTTATAATTATTTGGATTTTTCAATAAAGTGTATGCATTATTTCACTCCAATCATTAATTCCGATTAGAGATTTATACGCGTCGAATTTTATATCTTCATTATCTGTTCCAGCAGCTTGATATAGATACCATACAGGTTTTGGAGCAGCCGGGTAGTTTTTATCATCAGGGAATTTCCTCAAACCAATTCTCAACCCATATTCATATCTATTATCCAACCAATTATGCCACTGTATTGCATCAATTCCATCTAGCACTTTTATCTTTTTCCATGCGTAAGCAAACCCAGCAGCTTGTTCAGATAGATCCTGTTCGCTATATGACCTCGAGTTAGTCCCGTTTTCAGATAACCACAGTGTTCGTTTTACTAATCCGTTGTATTTATTTTCAGTTTGTTTAACCCAATAATCAATCACTTCTAAATTTTTAAAAGTAACAAGCGAACTATTTTGGCTGAATGTCGCTTTGGCGTCTTTCCATGTTTTCGGTTCATTTAAATCTTGAGGGTAGGAATGATAAGCGATACCCCATTGAAAATCACCTTCAGCAACACTAAATTTCTGTAAAAATTTTAACATCTCTTTGGAAGAATATAACTCTTCCGGTTCATTCCATGAATGCGTGAATGAACCTAATATCTCACTGTTTATATCATACTGACGTGTAATATTATAGCATATTCTCATAGATTTTATATAAGTATCTAAATACACAAGCATTGGCTTATTACCCATGTTTGTCCAAGTTAATCCAGCATCAACCTCGTTGTGCATAATCCATTTATGGATTCGGCCATAAGCATTGTCAGTTCTATTATAACGGGAAGCCAAATAATCTAATGCTACTGCATAGCAATTTACACCTTCTTCTGTTGTTAGATTGGGCATAGTGTATATCCCTTCTGATGTATAATCCGGATGTTGTAGCAATTCTCCTATTTGTGGATCTGGACATTCCGATGCTTTTTGCACAAGAATAATTGCAGCTACTACAATCTTTTTTGTGGCTGCAAATTTTAAAGCATTATCTAGACCAGCAATATAATCTCTTGAAAAATAGTAAGTCTTGTTCCCAAATGTATGTGGAAACGTATTTCCTACTGGGCCAGTATACATAAACGCTGTTATAGGAATATTAATTGTAATACTGGTAATTCCAAGAAGATCTAAATCACTGGAATAATCATTCATAAAAAATCCGCCTAATCCCTTTTTGCTACTGAGAACCCCGGGTTCAAGAGTTTGTTTTGCATTAATTTTATCTGCATATCTTGCAAACGATACAATTTCATCTTTTTGACTTGATTCTTTTACTATTACCCATTTTGAAAGTAATCGGTCATACTCTACGCCGTTTTTATTGATCGTACGTGGTAGTATTAGATGAAAATGAGGATCTTCTAATGCAGTTTTATTTTTAAAAAGAGTAGTCGCTGTTAATGTGTCATTAGGATATATTTCGCAAAGACTGAATTTCCCATTACCCACATATTTCCCTGTTATTGAGATGGTATTTGCTCCAATTTCTACTTCTGTAATTTTTGAAGAAAACTGAGATGCTAGGTATGCCATTAACGAATTATTTATGCTTTCGTTTTTTTCTGCCTGAAGCTTTTCTTCGTTTATTTTTTTCTGTTCTGTGTCGTTCATACTTCTGAAATACATCTTTTGGATCTCAATGTTTATGTCACTTTGATCTCCAAAATCTATACGTATAAAATCGTTTAATTCTCCCCAAGATAGCTCATCTATAATGTTATACAAATTGAAAGAACATTGTTGCCATGAATTGGTTTTAGACAAACCTCCGAACTTAATAGAATGCTTTTCTGTTATATCGGATCCAAAAAATATTTGAATTGTACTAATATCGGCATTACTCTTATATTCAAATGTAAGTACAACTGAGTCTTGGTTTAGAGCTTTAGAGATTCCTTGTGTGAAAACGTAAGGATCAGATCCAGTAGTTGTTAGTTTATAAGCGTATGTTGATTCTTGAGTTATCGTCAGTTGATTGACCCTATTAAGATCTAATTTCAAGTAAGAAATACTTGATGTTATTGGAAGAACTATTGTGTCCGAATTAGGGTCGGATTTTTCGCATGATATAAAAATGCCACAAATGAAGGCGCTAATTAGAATTAACACCAAAAATAAATATTTTTTATTGCTATGATTTTGCATCAAACTAAATATACCTTGAAAAAACGATCCTTATTTTGAATAATAGAAAAATAGATCAGAAGGAGATCTTATTTTGTTAAAATAGCCTCCTTCTGATACATTAAATTCATTTATAGATTAATCTTATTCATCTTCTCTAGCAGCTCTGAAACGTATGTTCCTGATTTTTATAGTAACACCGGATTGATCTCCAAGATCAAATCGCATAAAATCTCCTTCGTTTCCAGCCCATGTATGTTGTGTCATCTTATCTGAAAGGTTAAGCTTAAACGTTTTCCAATCACCGGATGTATTCTTTGGAATGTCAAAGAATGTTTCACGTCCACCAGCTGCGCCTCCGCCCTTATCACACCAAAAGAATTCTGCGCTTACAGCAGCTGTAGTTTGATAATGAAATACCAAAACGGTTCCGGGAATTGCATTCTGAAGTCCATTCAGAGAAATATACGGGTCACCACCTGTTGTGTTTATCGTATATTCATAAGGATTATCTTCACTCTGAATAATATCCATATTGTTTAATGTACCTAAATTAAATGTTAAATACTCGACATTCGGTTCAATCGTTGCATCATCATCTGGATCTGGTTCTTCTGGAGTTATTTCTTTTGCGGCTTCATCTGCATAATGATCAGCTTTTTCTCCATAGTATGCTAAAAACTCAGCCATATGTGTCCACGCTTGTTGACCTTGAAGACAAGTTAGTTTCACATAACGTGCCAATATCGGTGTTTTTATTTGATACGTATGATTGTATACTAAAGTATTGTCAAAATCATATGTCCCTAATTTAGTATAGGTTGTTCCATCAAGACTATATTCCCAAGAAATTTCAGTTGGAGCCCATTGTCCATTTCCACTGTCATCTTGGCGACGTACAAGTTCTAGCCAATTAACATAAAATTCACCACCTAAATCAAATACAACCCAGTGTGGGTAACCATTCAGCGCAGAATGCCAGAACGTACTTATATTGCCGTCTAACATATTTTCTCCTTCACAACCTTCCTGCCATACGGATGAAATAGAATGAATTTTCATTAAACTTTGACTTAATTCACCCGTTTTAGGGAAAATATTTAGCTGTCGTTCGTTTGAAATATCTCCTTTTGTACTTTCAGTTGTTATAGAAATTGTTGTTTCATCAATGAAACTAGCAATGGCTACGCTATCCGTAGTAGATGATAATACACGCTTAGTTTGTTCTTTCCCTTGTCCATCTTTAAATTGAATATTGATATAAACAGGAACTTCATATTCATTTTCCCAACATACCCATGCTCCTTGAACAATTGGATTTACCGTTATAGTGTTAACGACATAGTAATAAGCCATATTAGCATCTTGAGGAGAAGCTGTTACAGTAACCGGAGATGATGCGGCCCCATCTGAATTGTAAGCAATCAGAGTAAAGGTATATGAATTGGTGTCTTTAAATCCTCCAATAACAGTTTTTGTTTGTTTTTCTGAATCTCCGACGGAATAGTGACTTACTTTCTTTTTAACTGTTTCACCCATCGAATTCTGATAAGTTATTGTCGTGTAATAGTAGTTTGCCTCGGAAGGATTAGTCCATGTTAAGATTATAGATCCAATATTAGGAGTAGCGACTACATCTGATACGGAACTAACATAACCCTCATTGTTGTCATCATTACAAGCGATAAACGCAAATAAAGAGGATATTATTAAAAATAAAATATGCTTTTTCATATTCTTACATTTTATAGTTTTTCATGTTACCATCCCGGATTTTGCCAGTTCTCACCTGTTAAAGTCATCATCTTATTAACTTCTGTCAGGGTTAGAGGATATAATAAATATTTATCCTCACATGTCGGACGATTTTCAAAACGAAACCGATTATAGGTATAGCCATCGCTCTCTTTAGTAATACGCATACCTGTTATAAATTGAGTTTTTTCGCTTAAAATTTTCCATCGTCTTAAATCAAAATAACGATCAATTTCCATTGCATATTCAATACGACGTTCATTCCGATATTTCTTTTCGAAAAGATCTGATGTTAAACCGGTTGGGAAGTTTGGCATACCAGCTCTTGCACGTACGGCATTAACTGCGTCACAAGCACTCATGGACCTATTTCCTCCGAGATCAATCTTTTCATCGGCTCCTTTGGCTTGGTAGGCTATTTCCGCAAAATTGAAATAGATTTCCGGTAAGCGCATTATTCGAACGTAACCATCATAATTACTATTCCTATTGGATCTATCATCTCCATATTTTCTTAGATAATACCCTGTTGTCGTATATTTAATATTTGTTTCTGATATACCACAATTCCCAGTTTCATAAGTATAGATTGAACTTGTTCCTCTTTTTGAACCATTGTAAAAAATAGTAGAATAGAAACGGGGATCACGGTTCTCATATGGATTATTTTCATCATATCCAGATGCTGAATTAATAATCGGTTTTAAATGATTAGCATCATTATATCCAGTTATAGGTGTTTCTCCATTGGCCATCTCATAAGCATCAACTAGATCCTGACTCGGACAAGAGCCTGCTTTTGAAACGCCACCTATTATTGGTAAGCCTGCATTTTGCCAAACAGCAACCTGATTCCCACCATAGATAGTTTCTTTGTCTTTAGCTCGCATATCATTCGGATTATATAAAAAGTAGGTTGCGTATGCATTATGTCCATTTTCAGGATCTGCTTCATTCCATAACTCGTATCCATTACTTAGGAATTGAGATAAGGCTTCTTTTGTAATTTCTAAAGCTTTATCGATGGTGAATGTGCCATCATCAAATAATGGACTCTTTGCATAAGTAATAGCTTGGGATTTAATAGCCCAAGCGACTGCTTTAGTCATGATTCCCCATTGGTTATCTCGAATATCCCACGAATAATCTGCAGATGAAGGGGTTGCTAATGCGGAATCACAATCATCAAGTATTTGTTGAACAATCTGCCCAACAGTCGCTTTCTTTTCACTTGCGTAATCGTGAGATACGCCATAATCTTCTAATAACAAAGGGATTTGTCCATATCTCTTAACTAATTGTAAATAATAGAAAGCTCTTAAAGTATAGGCTTGTGCTTTCCAACCGGCTTTTTCGGAATCAGTGGCATACGCGGTAGCATTATCTATACTTATTAAAAAAACATTACATTTTCTAATTCCTTGAAAATAATCAGACCAAGGGCCACCATCAAAATTTATAACTTGAAATCTGGATGCTGATAAACCTGTATTATACCAATAATCGAAGGTAGAATAGGCTGTATTGTCACTATCTTCTGCATCATCCGTAAAAGAACCTGCGTGTAAATATGTTGTTGGAAGATAATTGTAACAAGAGTTTAAATATCCACGTGTTCGATTACGATCCGTAAAGACTTCATCCATTGTTATCGTTCCATTAGACTTAAGATCTAATAGATCATCACACGATGATAAACAAAAGATGATGAATAAGAATGGGAAATATAAATAATTTTTCATATTGCTATTTTTTGAAAATTAACGATTAGAATTGAGCTCTAATTCCAAGCCTGTACATGCGATAAATAGGAAATGCTCCATAACTACCTTCAACAACCATATCTCTGGTTTTCAACTTATCTATTGTAAATAAATTCTGTCCACCTAATATAATTTTAATGGACTTAGCGCCCAATTTCAAAGCTTTACTTTGAGGCAAAGTATAAGCTAATTCAAGGTTTTTTAATCGGATAAAAGAACAGTCTTTATTAAAATAATCATTGTATTCAGAACTTGTAGATTTACTTGTTGATATCGCTGGATAAGAAATCTTTTCATCATTTAACCAACGTTCTTCTGTCCACGCATTTAAATGACTATCACTGTACCTTCCATCATAAATTGATTCATTAGACACCAGTCTTGTGAAATTTCTGTAATAATCAGCAACTCCTTGAAAAAGAAAAGAAAGCTCCCAGTTTTTATAGCTAAAATCTCCTGAAAATCCAAAATAATACCGGGGGAGCGAACCATTCCCAATAGGGGCCTGATCTTTCTCGTCAATGATGTTGTCTCCGTTTAGATCTTGATATTTAAGATCTCCTAATCGAGGTGTTCCAAAAGAGTATTCCGGACTGGCCTCTATTTCTTTTTGAAAGTTAAACATTCCATTTCCGTTACTATAATCTACTAAATAACCAAAACTTTGTCCGTAAGGAAATCCTTCACTCCTATAAGGGTAAGCGTAATCATCTTCGTTAGGAGATTCTCCAATATTTTTAATTATATTTTTATTGTAATTTAGAAAACCTCCAATGCGTAATGCCATATCTTTATTAATCCGTTTTGAATAATTTAGCTCAATTTCGTATCCTTTGTTTTCATATTCTGCAAAATTAATAGCTGGAAAAGCTCCTAAAGATATTCCCTGATAAGAAGGGATGAAAGAAGTCGACCTAAAAACCCCATTATCCATTTTTTCTTTGAAAAAATCTACCGATAATGTTAATTGATTTGCGAAACCAAGATCTAATCCAATATTATACTTTTTAATCTCTTCGGGTCTTAGACTTGAGTTTCCAAAAGAACTTTCGTTTGTATAATAGCCTAAATAGCCAATCTTTCCACCTCCGGAAGTTTTAACTTGGTCAAGATATCCATAACGATCTAGGCCAATGTCATCATTTCCTGTTATACCATAAGAAAGTCTTGGCTTTGCCAATGATAACCAGGGTAGAGATTCTTTAACAAACGCTTCATTTGAGGCAATCCACGCAACTGATACCCCAGGAGTCCATAAGAAACGATGTCCACTTGGAAAATAGTCAGAACCGGAATAACCCAAATCAAATTTTACTGCATAACGTTTATCATAGTCGTACTGTACTTCCAAACCTGAATAAATACGTTTAAAATCGTACTGTGAACCGACATTACCTGTATTGTCATTAAAATTTTGATAAATACCAAACAAATTTGATTTTAAATGATGCAAATCAAAATTTCTAGCATAATTGACCTCGCCCTTATAAGATAGATACCCGTATAGAGCGGTACTTTTCCCATAAGCTAAATCTGTGTTTTGAGTAGTTCCATGCTGAGTAAAAGACAGCGAATTCCAATCATCATCACGTGTATAACGTGCATAATCTTGCGTTGTCGTTAATACAGCTGTTATATAAGAGAGATAACCGACATTACCTCCTATACTTAATCCTGGGGTCACAAAAGACATATCAAGATTTAATCCAGCTTGTGAATAAATATTAGTATTTGTTTGTGTGTAATATCCACTTCTATTTAACATCCCATAAGGAGATGATCCTATTTTAGTTGTCGTTATGACTTCTCCTCCATTATCAATAACATTACCTTCAGCATCATAAACAGTTGGGGTCAAGGGTCCATACAATGTGGATGGCATGTAATATAACATTGAATAGATATTATCATTTCCGCTTCCGGCAACGCCTGCTGGGTCATGACGTCTGATGATATTCCCAGCCATGTTGGCATATCCACTTAAATAAGGCGTGATTTTAACATCAATATTTCCACGCATATTAAACCGATACATAGAATTATTTGCGTTATAATCTTTCTGATCCGTATGCCAAAATCCTCCTTGGTGAATCATATTAACATTAGCATAATACTGTACGATATCAGAACCTCCTGTTGCATCGACGGCTACCCGTTGTTGATGAGATAGGTTTCTCATAAGCATATTGTACCAATTTGTATTCGGATATAAAGGATCATCTTTCGAATTAAATTTCTCGATTTGTTCATCTGAGAAAAAGTAATTTTTACCCAATCCGTCATTATATGCTGCTTGATTTCTTAGAGAAGCATACGTAGAAGAATTGATAAAGTAAGGTTTATATGAAGGCTCTTGGATTGTTTCATCAATGTTTACGTTTACCTTTAATTTACCAGGAATTCCCCGTTTAGTTGTAATTACAATTAATCCTTTACCCCCTCTTAAACCATAGAGCGCTTGTGAAGCACCATCTTTTAATACGGTCACCGATTCCACTTCTTCTGGTGAAATACGAAACAAGACATCATGAGAATAATTATCATATAAAATTCCATCAATAACCACTCCGGCTGTACCACCGTGATACGTTGAAAAACCACGGATATACATATTTACATCTTCATATAGAGGTTGGAACGTTTCTTCTACGGTTGTTAACCCTGATAAACGTCCCGAAAAAGTCCCTTGCAATCTTGACATTAGTGATTTTCCGAGGGTTTGTCCGGAAACACTAGACACAGCATTTGATAACACATCCCTTGATTGTTTTGTAAATCCAAAGTTTATGTTTTCTGAAGTCGCATGCGCATCTTCTTCCAAAACTACATCAATCACTTTATCTACAAATTTAGTTTGAGACTTATACCCAATTAAAGCAAATGTAATTTTACTAACATTTTCTTCAACGGTAAAACTATATTTACCGTTAAAATCAGTAATGTATAGTCCTTTATCATTTTCAGAAGATATAATGGCTCCAGATAACGGTTCTCCGTATTTGTTTGTAACCGTTCCACTCACTTCCGTGCGAATACCTTGAGCTTTTAACTGAAGATTCATAATCATCAGAAAGAAAAGCATTATACTAATTGTTTTTTTATATATCATAGTTGTATGATTTTAAGTATTAGATTTTTTACCATCCGGTATTTTGCCAGTTTTCACCGGTGATAGCAATAATACTGTTTACTTCATTTAAGGGGATAGCAGCTTTAAGATACTTATTTGTATAGCATTTACGTTCGTTTCCGTTAACTTGTGAGCGTTCGTATTTATATGTTCCGTCTTTTTTGCGGGTTATATATATTGCCGTAACATATCTATCTGTTTTGTTAAGATTTCCACTTGGATCACTCCAACGACGTACATCAAAATATCTGTGCCCTTCTAATGCTAACTCAACTCTTCTTTCGTTGTGAATCCTAAGTATTAACTCATTTTTTGACAATCCTTCCGGAAGATTTGGCATACCAACGCGTGCACGAATTTCATTGACTGCAGTATATGCTTCGCTTAGATGTCCTGCTTCAGCTGCTGCTTCAGCAAAACTCAAAACAACTTCTCCCAGTCTGAAATCTTTATAACGAGCCCCTCCTAACCGATTCTCATTTCCGCTAAATGGGTGTAAGAATTTACGTTGATAATAACCAGTCCTTGTCTTATTACGGGCAGTAGCACTTAAACCAGTTCTTGATTCACCTCCGTTTTCAGGATTATTTTCGTCAACAGCCCAAGTTGCTATTACTCTGGCTCTATTCCCGGCTGAAGCAGGAAAGTTTTCATAATTCGTTGATGTTTCATCAAAAGTCCATCCACATTTCCGTTTTGATCCATTGTAATAAATAGAAGCATAAAAACGAGGATCTCTATTTTCATATGGATTCTGCGGATCATAAAGTGTGTTTTGCGTATTATAATTTGGAACCAAATGTGTTTCCTCATCAACGTAGGGCTTTGATAGATCTAATATTGGTTTGCCGTCAATGGTCTCAAATGCATCAACTAACTCTTGTGATGGACATGTACCTGTCTTATAGCCTAATATTGCACCAATCCCATCCACATTTGCTAAATCACCCTGTCCATCTTCTAATTGATAGATTGTTTCTTTATCAGCAGGAGTTGTTGAATAGGTCGCGCTTGTACAAAAATATTCGTTAAACAATTGTGAATATTGGTTAGGTAAAAACGCGTCTGCAGAAGAATAAGTGGAAGGTTGATTTACCTTATTATAGAGTTCATATCCATTAGCCCTCAGATTTGCTAATGATGTTTTTATTATACTATAAGCTTCTTCCCAGTGATTTTCACCATCATTATATAATGGACTTGCGGAATAGAGGATCATTCTTGCTTTTATCGCTTCTGCCAAGGCTTTTGTTACTCGTAACTGTTCGCTTGATGTAGAAATACGCCATGGTAATTCACTATTGGCTAATGCAATGTCACAATCTTCGATAATAAATTTTACTACCTCATAATAACTCGAACGAGTAACTTCTGAAAAGTCTTGACTTAACTCGTACGCCTCTTTAATGATTGGTAAACCACATCCGAACCATCTAAGTAATTCCGAGTAATAATAAGCTCGAAGTAGATGGGCTTCTGCAGTCCACCTTTTGCGATCTGCCTCATTTGTAACATTTGCTGTTTCAATATTTGCTAAAAATACAGAACAATTTCGGATTACTGAAAAGTAGTGGTCCCAATACGACATAGCTTTATCTTCACCTCCAACACTCCAGACAGGATGGCTGGAAGCAGATGCATTTCCATTATAAAATAATGAAGAAGAAGCCCAGTTTACATCAAGGTCATCAGCGTCCCATGCTTCATCACTCCAACAAACAGGTCCACGCGACCAAAAAAAATAGCGAGCTCCTTTTACTGGAATATATCTATAACATGTATTTAAATAGTACATTGTTTTCTCATTATCTTTAAATACTTCTTCTAATGATATTTTACCAGATGGCGCTTGATCTAGCTCACCGGAACAAGCATTTCCTACACATAGTAATATTCCTAAATACAGTATTATTTTTATTTTTTTCATATGTGAATTAGCTTTAGAAATTGATATTAAAACCTATGTTGAAGTTTTTAGTAATTGGATATCCATAAGAGTTATCTTGCTCTGGATCCAGGTGAGTAGCTCTTAATACATCCCAGAGGAACAAATTTTGTCCACCTGCGTATATTCTTAATTTACTTATTCCCATAAACTTAAGTGTACTTTCAGGTAAAGTATAGCCTATTTCTATGTTTTTTAGACGAAGGAAAGAACGATTTTGAATGAAAAAGTCATTGGCAGTATGACTTGTTCCTTTAGCTACAGACAGCGCAGGATAAGTAATTTTCTCTCCATTTTTCCAACGTTCTTCTGTCCATGCATTTTTATGCCAATCATAATAGGTACCTTCCATAGTTGTTTCATAGACTCCTTGTCCGCTATAGTTTTTCGAATAACGTCCTAAACCGGAAAACAAAAAGCTAAAATCCAGATTCTTATATGTTCCGCCTATTGAAGCGCCATAAACGATGCCAGGAACTACACTAGAATAGCCAATAGGAACAATATCCTTTTCATCAATTGCTCCATCTCCATTTTGGTCGACGTAAACAAAATCTCCTACCCGTGGAGTTCCAAAAGAATAGGATGGGGTAGCATCAATTTCTTCTTGTGATAGAAAATAACCTTTCCCAGCCGAATTCCAATCAATCTTATACCCCCAGCACTGACCTATAGAAAACCCCTCCTCACGATAGCGGTACACATAATCTTCTGTACGTTTAGGTTCATCATTTTCAATAATCTTATTTTTATTAAATCCGAAATTACCCCTCAAGTTGATACTGAAATCCTTGTTTATAACTTTGTTATAGGTCAATTCTACTTCATAACCGGAATTGTCGACTTTTCCCATGTTCACTTTTGGAATATTGCTGGATTGAATTCCTTGAAAAGCCGGAATTGTCTGGCGCGAAATCAAAATTTGGCTCCGTTTTTCAGAAAAGTAGTCAAATGATAACTTGAAATCTCTTAAAAGTCCAATTTCAACTCCAATGTTTAATTTTTTTGCTAATTCCCAAGTGATATTTTTATTTCCTAATAATCCTTCGCTAATAGTTTTCCCTCCAAGACCACCAGTACTTGTTCCTCCACCAACGGTGATATTATCCTGATATAAAAATCGATAGTCACCCATTTGATCATTACCAACTTTACCCCAAGACCCACGCAGTTTTAACCAGGTTAGTATATCATTATCTTTAAGGAAGGATTCATTACTAACAATATATCCCAAAGAAAAAGCAGGAAAGAAACCAAATCGTTTACTTGGCGCAAATTGTTCAGAACCATTATAACCAATATTTGCTTCTGCTAAATATTTATCATCAAAAGCATAGGTAGCACGAGCTGATAACCCAATTACATTATATGGAATTTCTGCCTTTGCTGTTTCCCAATAGTCGCGTTGCACTAAAACCATTCCTGTTACAACATGTTTTTTATCAAAAGTGCGATTGTAATTTAATGATCCTTGGAAGTTTACCCTGTAATTTGAGGATTTACTACTTGAAAGAGAAAGCTCTGTTGCATTTGAATTATAAAGTTCATAAGTTAACTCATCCTTGTCATAATCAATATTGGTTACATAAGAAATTTCTTTCTTATATCCGCCTAGAATACCAGAGTTGTAGGTATCGTATGCTGCCATTGCTTTGATACTTAATCCCGGCGTTATGAGATTACTTAAATCCCAATCAAAACTTAATTGTGTGTTAAGATTCTTTTTATCTTGTCTGTTAAATCCCCGTCTGTTTATTACCTCAAATGCGGATCGATCTAAATATTTATAATCGATTAAGGCACCATCAGCAACGCCAAATTCTGAAATAGTTGTGGGGCCAGGAGATAGGGGCTTAATCGTTAATGCCTGATAAATTAAATCGGTCATCATCCAATTAGTATCGCCATTATATATGTTACTTGCAGAGGGCATATTTACCTGTTCAGCATAAGAAGCAACGTTTAATGAAGCCGTAAATGTTTTAGAGAGTTTAAAGTCAAAATTTGAGCGTAAACTCAAACGTTTCATCCAAGACGAAGGGTCATACCCCAACTTAGAAGATGGTTCTGTATTCAGATTGCCTCCCTGATAAATATATCCTGCATTTACAAAATAATCTATAAAATCTGTACCACCGGAAATATTTGCATTTAATCGTGATTGAGGAGTATATTTTGCGATATATTTACGATAATAATCATTATCGCAATACATATATAATCTTTTTTTCTTCTCTGTTGCATAATCAGGAGAGGAGGGATCAAGTCCTTCTAACGGATTTAAATATTTATTAATAACCTCATCAGAAAATTCGGCTGATAATCCACTGTTTAGTTTAGCCTGATTCCTCATTTTCATAAAATCCCAAGAATGGACACGTTCGGGTTCTCTTGAAAAAGAGGTCCAACTCTCATCAAAGCTAATCGAAAGTTGTGGTTCCCCTTTTTCACCTCTTCGCGTTGTAATAAGGATCACCCCATTTGCACCACGAACACCAAAAACAGCTGTTGCGGAGGCATCTTTTAATACAGATACATTCTCAACCTCATTCATGTCGATTGTACGTATATTGTCTCTTTCAACTCCATCAACTAAAATAAGTGGGCTTTTCCCATTCAACGTGGCAGCACCACGTAAATACATTGTAGCACCGTCAACGCCAGGTTGTCCTCCACTGCTTTGCATAGAAGTCAATCCTGTAACACGTCCGGCTAATGCATTATCCAATCGCGTAGTCGAGGTTTTTCGTAATTCTTTGACTGAAACAGATGCAATAGCTCCGGTGACAGAAACTTTCTTCTGTTGTCCATAACCTACAACCACAACCTCTTCCAGCTGTTGTGAATCTTCTCTTAAAATAATGTTAATAGTTGTTCGGTTATTAACATTAATGATTTGTCCTAGCATTCCGATATAAGAAACATCTAATTGGGCATTTCCAGGAACATTTTCCAGCTCAAATTTACCATCAATGTCTGTAACAGTTCCTTTCCCGGTTCCTTGTATTTGGATGGTAACGCCAATAAGTGGTTCATTCTTTGTATCTGTAACCAAACCCGTTACGGATATATTTTGTGCAAAAATTCCTATGGAATTAATACACAAAAAAATGAACATGATTTTTTTCCTTAGATTTAATGGAATTCTCTTTTTCATTCTTTCATTTTTTTAGCTTGTCTTGTTAGAAGATATTTATTAGAAAGTTAACACTGATTATCTTTGATAATTCGATCCTTAGGCCTTAACTCTTAAATAGTATTGTTAATTAGTTCGTTATCATATTAGCATATTCAATTTAAAGTTTTAACAGAAAAACTTTCTTTATGAAGAATTGGATAACCTTTTAATCATAAAGAGAATGAAGCGGTTTAAAATATTAATCATTTCAGCTTAAAATTTAAGATTATATGATTTATATATAAGTATTGATTGAATTTAAATATTCAAGACTTAAGGTGAATAATGCTGTCTAAAAATCATATTTTTATGTGTTTTTCAAAAAAAAGTGTTTGTGTTTATTAATTTGTTTTTGTTGTTAATTTTTGACAACACAAAACAAAATGATTTAAATCCAGACTCACTGTACAATTTGACATTAAGACTGCGACAAATGATATTTTTGAAAAACGTTATTGTGACTGTTATCAAAGAAGGATAAAATGATTTTACGAAGAATTTAGAAGAGTGTTTCTATTTTTTTTCTTGTTCTACGTTGCCTAAATTTCTATATTCCAGAGGTGTTAGCTTAACTCTTTTTTTGAAGGAGGAAAGGAAATATTCGTATGAACTAAAATTCAATTCATAAGCGATTTCTTTTATCGGAAAATTGGTTTCTGCGAGTAATTCTTTAGCTTTTCGTAGTTTTAATTCCTGAAAATATTGTGCTGGAGCATATCCGGTATATTCTTTAAAAACTTTTCTAAACCAAGAATAACTAGTGCTTAATGTAGTCGCTATTCCTTTTATGTCTATTTCTTTATTAATATTTTCAAACATGATGATTTTAGCCTGCTCAATTATTTGAGCTGATTCTGTTGCTTCAAAATTTTTATTTTGAGCTAGATATAGAATAAAACCGATTAAATGAAAGACAATTCCTGACAGGTGTTGTTGAGTCGCCGTTTTGTCTTCTTTTGCTACTTTTATAGCTGTCGAGAAAAGATTTACTAGATCTTCGTTTACACCAACATTTAATATTTGTTTTTCAGGTGAGATAAAGCGCTTTTGAATGATCCTATTCGCTATTTCTCCATCGAACCCAATGTAATACTCATTCCACCCAGTTTCTTTTGAAGGCATATATGAATGCCACTGTCCTGGAAAAAGGAAGAAAATCTGTCCCTTTTTAACTTCGCATTTTTTTGTTGATTCAGAACAAAAAGTTCCACAACCTTTACTTATGTACAC
>JAQVZS010000028.1 GCA_028708075.1 Massilibacteroides sp. | reverse complement strand
TGGGTGGGTATCACCGGAATATGTATATTTTGTAAAGGCCGTTTTATTTTTTATTCCGGATCATTCTTTTTTCTCTTCAGGAAAATTCTTTTTTTCGTTCGGGAGAAGTTACTATTTCCACAACTGTGGTAAATATTTTCCACAACTGTAGTAATTTTTTTTGACAACTGTGGTAAAGCTTTACCACAGTTGTTTAATAAAAAAGTCATCAGGACAAAAAAAATTTTCAGTCCTGATGGGAAAAAAGATTTAACGGGATAAGAGAGAAAACTGTTCCATAAATTCTACCCCCTATATATACCATAATTTGAGGACAAATTATAATTATAATATTGTTTTAACCACTTCGAGCATTCCTTTTTCGTCAATTGCTTTCAGATAACTGGTCAATTGTTCCGTTAAACCGGGAATCGCGTTCAAATCTTCACCCCAGATCAACGTTGCGCCCAAAACACCTGTCGCTATTTGTCTGAAATCGCCCGTCACCCATAAGCCCCGCAACAGTCGAAGTATTTCCGGCGCGTCGTTCGGTTCTATTTTTACGCCGTCCACCCGCGTTCCACCTTTATAATACGTGATGATCGCGGCCAATCCCAACACCAGTCCTTCGGGCAGTTTCCCTTTCCGCTCCAAATAGATTTTCAGTCCCGGCAAATCCCGTGTCTGATATTTCGGAAAAGAATTCAGCATAATCGATACCACTGCATGATCGACAAACGGATTATTAAAGCGTTCGAGCACATCGTTCCCGAACCGGATTAACTCTTCTTTCGGCAAATCGAGCGTTTCCATTAATTCGTCGAACATCACCTTACGGATATACTGCCCCAGAACCGGATGCTGACAAGCGTCACGCACAACATCTACTCCGGACAAAAAAGACACCGGCGACAAGACCGTATGCGGCCCATTCAGAAGCGTCACCTTTCGTTCATGATATGGTTTTTCACTGGGAACAAACAAAACGTTCAGGCCCGCCTTATCCGCCGGAAATTCTTGAGCGACAGACGCGGGCGCTTCAATGACCCACAAATGAAAGACTTCCGCCTGAACAACCAAGTTATCTCTAAATTGCAATTTTTCCTGAATAGCTTCAATTTCTTTTCGGGGGAATCCCGGCACGATGCGGTCGACCAACGTCGCGTAAACTCCACAAGCTTCGGTAAACCATTGCCGGAAGGCTTCTCCCAATTCCCATAAATCGATGTATTGATAGATGATCTGCTTTAATTTGTGCCCGTTTAAGAAAATCAGTTCGCACGGAAAAATAATCAAGCCCTTCGATTGATCTCCTTCAAAAGTAAGGAAACGATGATAAAGCAACTGAGTCAGTTTCCCGGGATAACTGGAAGCGGGTTTGTCCTCCAACTTGCACGAAGCATCGAAAACAATACCCGCCTCAGTCGTATTCGAAATAATAAACCGCATTTCCGGCTGTTCTGCCAGCACCAGATAGTGTTCAAAATCCGTATATGGATTCAGCGTGCGGCTAATCACATCCACGCGAGTCAGAGAATTCACTTTTTCCCCTTTATCCAGCCCTTGCAAATTGACATGATAAAGACCATCCTGTTTATCCAACAAATCGATCATTCCTTTTACGATCGGCTGAACAACAACCACACTGCTGTTGAACTGCACTTTCGCATTCATCACCTGAACCATCCAATCCACGAAAGCACGGAGAAAATTTCCCTCTCCAAACTGAATGATTCGTTCCGGAAACACCGGCTTAACAACTGTTTCTTTGTTTAATTCTTTCATGATAGCCTTCCTTACGAATTTATTTTCGTCTTCTTATTTTCTTCTTCATTTAAATAAGCGTGGGGCAAATTCTGATAAATAAATACGCCAATTTTTCCAAATATGACCTCCGTCCGACTCTCTATACTCATATTTATAACCGTTATCATCTAATTTCTTACGGAAATCCACATTATTTTTATACAAAAAGTCCGTCTTGCCAATCCCGATCCAATATAACTTCGGATGTTTATCAAACTGGACTTTCAGTTTTTCCTCCATATTTTGATAGATTGGAGATTGCATGCCCTCTCTCGGTGAAATGGCCGCGGAGAATAAGCCTACATAATCAAACATATCCGGATACTCTTTTGAAATATGCAACGAATGGAATCCACCCATAGACAGGCCGGCAATTGCGCGTGCCGATTTTTGTTTTTCAACTCTGAACGTACTTTCCACAAATTGAATGACATCGGGGAAACTAGTTTCTATTTCACCATCCATTGTCTTAGGAAGCTGCATGTTCGGCTGGACTAATCCGAGGCTGGATTCGCCGGGTGCAGCTTCCTGACTTGCATTCCCATTCGGCATAACCACAAGCATGGGTTCCGCTTTTCCCTGTGCGATCAGATTATCCAATATCTGCACGGTACGCCCCAAAGTAACCCAGGCTTCTTCATCTCCTCCCATCCCATGCAAAAGATAAAGAACAGGGTACGTCTGCGTACTTTTTTCATAGCCGGCCGGCGTATACACGGTAATCCGCCGCGTCAAACCCAACGACGGGCTATCATACCAATAACGGGCAACGGTTCCATGAGGCACTTTATTAACACTATATACATCTCCTTGTCCACCTTTGATAATAAAAATATTTGTGACAGAAGCAACATCACGGTTGAGGTACACATTATTCGGATCGGTCACTTTCAAACCATCCACCAAAAAAGAATAACTATATAATTCGGAAGACAAGGGTTCCGGCGTGATGTATTCCCAAACACCATCCTCATTCTTCCGCAAATCGGCTATACCCGGCGCGTCCACTTCTCCAAAAGAAGTCGTCATTTTGCGAGTCGGCAGAAAATCGCCGGTAACCTGTACTTGTTCAGCATTTGGTGCCATAAAACGGAATGTAACGGTATTATCCGCGTGGATCTCCGGGGAAATCAGATCCTGTCCTCCCCACAAAGCCTGTTGAGCAAACGAAATTAAACTCATAAACAGTGCCGCAAAAAGAAAAATAGTTCGTTTCATGTGAATTAGTTTAAGTGTTTTTACTTTCTCAATAAAATAACCAAAAAAAAATCACATGACCAATATTATTGACAAACTAATTTTTAAGTTGAAAAGAAAGAAGAAAGTAGAGATAAAAAAAAACAGAAAATTATGGATATGTTTGTCCTATAAAACTGTAACGATTATTTAGGACTAGTCCGCAATCGTACCAAAGTGGAATTGAAATATTTGTCTCATTTTTCATAGTAGCAGTTACCACATGATCGAAAAAAACAAAGCAGCTACTTTGATTTTGTAACTGCTTTATTATCAGTAGCGAGACCGGGGGATGATCCCGGGACCTCATGATTATGAATCATGCGCTCTAACCAACTGAGCTATCTCGCCAACTGTCCTAAAAAATGACGCTGCAAAAGTAGATGTTATTTTTTTAGTTTGCAACTAATGCGCTTAAAAAAGTAAGATTCCAAGCGATTTTTCTAACCAACCATCTTAAAAGGAGACGTTTTTTCACAGGAATTCTTCGCCATTTCCATTTCTTTTATGTAACTTGCTGCGCATTAAAACTCGTGATTGATGAGCAAAGAAAAATTTCATATTGAATACGTTTTTGACAAAGTATCCAAGAAAAGTTTGTGGAATCATTTAACTACCCCACCAGGTCTGTCTTCCTGGTTTTCTGATGACGTAATTATCGATGGAGATTTTTATATTTTTAAATGGGATAAGGAAGAACAAAAAGCGGAAGTCGTATCCGTTAAACCGGAAAACAGTATCCGCTATCGATGGGTAGAAGATGACGAACCCGCTTATTTTGAATTCATGATCCACACCATCGAACTTACCGGCTCTACAGCCTTGGAAATAACAGATTTTGCCGAACCCGGGGAAAAAGAAGATGCGATCGATCTTTGGGATTCACAAGTTGAAGAATTGAAACGTACATTAGGGATTTAGCGTTGTTTCACAAAATAGCATAAGGCTTATCATATTTTTTCAATACCTTTGCCCCTCAATTTGTCAGGCAATGCTCAGGATAAAACGACTCTATACATTCATGTTGCAAACATTTTTTCCGTTGCTCATTATGACTTTCGGAATTTGTTTGTTTATTGTTTTGATGCAATTCATATGGCGGTATATCGACGACATGGTGGGCAAAGGATTCGAAATGACCGTTTTAGGTGAAATGCTCTTCTACGCTGCCTTATTTCTGGTACCACAAGCCTTACCCTTATCAATCTTACTCGCTTCGTTAATGGTCTTCGGCAATTTAGGAGAAAAGTTGGAATTACTCGCCATGAAATCTGCCGGCGTTTCTCTCCTGCGCATTATGCGTCCATTGATTATTTTCATTTCGCTCGTCAGTATTGGCGCTTTCTTTTTCCAAAACAATGTCATGCCTGTAGTACAGGTAAAGCTATGGACACTCATTCACTCTATGCGCCAAAAATCGCCCGAGTTAAATATACCGGAAAGCGTTTTCTGTAAAGAAATTCCTGATTACAATTTATATGTAAAGGGAAAAGACAAAACGGGATTATTAAAAGACATTATGATTTATAATTATTCGCAAGGATTTGAAAAAGTCGATGTCACATTAGCGGATTCCGGCCGATTAAAAACTTCGGCCGACAAACTTTTTTTGGTACTGACACTCTACAACGGCGAATCCTTCCAGAATATGCCACAAAGCTCAGGTAAAAGAAATGAAGCTGTACCTTATCGAAGAGAAAGTTTCACGACTAAAGAACTATTGATAGACTTCAATGCAAATTTCATCCGTACAGATGAATCTTTCCTGCAAAATGAGTTTATGGGCAAAAATTTAGAGACACTTCAATCGTCGATCGATTCCATGGACGCCCGCTTGGACAGCGTCAAAGCGATTAACGCACAGGCGATTGTTGAACAATCCTACCGAAAAACATTCATAAAACGTGCAGTGCCGGAACAAGTCGAAAGCCAGGCAAAAAAAGATGACGAGGTATGGGCTTACATCCCCCAAAATATCCCTACTCTCAATTTCGACAGTTTGTTCCTTGCCGAACCTCCAAGCAGTCAAGCAGCAATCTTGGGAAGAGTCAAATCATCCATAGACAATATCAAAGCAGAATACTATTTCAAATCATTCAGTATGGCGGATCAATCTTACAAACTCCGCCGGCACATGATGGAATGGCACATGAAATTCACCCTTTCTTTTTCCTGCCTCGTTTTCTTTTTTATAGGAGCCCCGATCGGAGCTATTATTCGCAAAGGAGGCTTGGGAACACCCGTCGTCGTTTCTGTGTTTATGTTCATTTTTTATTATATGATAAATAACATCGGACAGAAAATGGCAAGGGACGGGATATGGGCTATTTGGGAGGGGATGTGGCTCAGCTCATTTGTACTAGCGCCTATTGGAATCTTCCTTACGTACAAAGCCGTAAATGACTCGGTAATATTAAATGCAGACACGTATCTAAACGCATTGAAAAATCTATTTGGAAAAAAAGAAACGCGGAAAATCGAAAAAAAAGAAGTCATTATTTTTGATCCAGACTATCAGGCATTGGCACTAAAATTACCGGAATTGGAAAACACATGCCATACCTACCTTATCGCCAGCCAGAAACGTTTTCATTATTTTCGTTTCTGGAAACAATTCGGGAAGCCTAACAGCATCCCCGAAATTTCCGATAAAATGGAACATATTGTTGAGGATTTAAGTAATTCGGATCAGAATCTGGTATTAAATAAACTTATGGACTATCCAATTATTAAGGGATACTCGTTCCAAATTCCTAATAAACTAAAGAAATTAAATTTATTATTAGGCCTGGTTTTTCCTATCGGAGTTCCGCTTTATTTCATCGCCATGTACCAAAGAAAACTTTTATTGCACGATATACAATTGATTGAAAAAGTAAGTTCTGAACTGAGCGAAATGATTAAACAATATTCACCTTCAAAACCTTAGTCAAAAACGGAGTTCCCGAGGAATGAAGCAAAATATTACCTAATTTTGTAAATATAAATACAGCCTATTGATATGAATGCATATAAATTCAACACTATTGAAGAAGCGGTAGACGACTTCCGCGAAGGAAAGTTTCTAATTGTCGTGGATGACGAAGATCGCGAAAATGAAGGTGACTTTATTGTTGCCGCTGAAAAGATAACACCGGAGAAAGTCAATTTCATGCTGAAATACGGAAGAGGAGTACTTTGCGCTCCCATTACCGAAGAACGATGCCAGGAACTTGAACTGGAAATGCAAGTCAGCAAAAACACATCTGTTCTTGAAACACCTTTTACGGTAACAGTCGATAAATTGGGGGGCGGCTGTACGACAGGCGTATCCATGTATGACCGGGCACAAACTATACTTGCTTTAGCCGATCCTCAAACAAAACCGGCCGATTTGGGACGCCCCGGACACGTTAGTCCTTTACGGGCACGCTCCAAAGGTGTTCTTCGCAGATGTGGACATACGGAAGCAACTGTCGACATGGCACGACTGGCCGGACTTTATCCTGCGGGTGCTCTCATCGAAATTATAAACGAAGATGGTACCATGGCCCGTTTGCCGCAATTGATGACCGTAGCGAAAGAACATGGAATCAAAATTATTTGTATAAAAGACCTGATCGCTTACCGATTAAAATATGAATCGATTGTCGAAAAGGGTGTTGAAGTAGATATGCCCACACAATATGGGCATTTTCACCTGATTCCTTTTCAACAAAAAAGCAACGGGTTGGAACACATCGCACTAATTAAAGGCGAAATAGAAAGAGACGAACCGGTACTGGTACGTGTTCATTCATCTTGTGCGACCGGCGACATTTTCGGATCCATGCGGTGTGAATGTGGAGAACAGTTGCACAGGGCCATGGGCATGATCGAAAAAGAAGGAACTGGTGTCATTGTCTATTTGAACCAGGAAGGACGTGGCATCGGACTGATGGAAAAGATGAAAGCCTATAAACTCCAGGAAGAGGGATTGGATACCGTCGACGCCAACTTGCATTTGGGACATAATGCGGATGAACGTGACTATGGTGTTGGGGCGCAGATCCTCCGTCAGATAGGCGTTACTAAAATGCGTCTGATGACTAACAACCCGGTTAAACGGGTCGGACTCGAAGCCTACGGACTAACCGTCGTCGAAAACATCCCGTTGGAAATTACCCCCAATAAATATAATGCGTTTTACATGAAAACAAAAAAAGAACGCATGGGACACATTCTACATAATATTAAATAATCTACAAATTGTTTTTAGAACAGCTTCATTTGATTATTTTTGTAGCGACATTTTAAAACAATCCACACAAAAGAAACGACATGACACAAGTTTCAGAACGTTTAGCAAGTTTATCGCCCTCAGAAACATTGGCGATGTCTCAAAAAAGTAACGAGCTGAAGGCTCAAGGTATTGATGTAATTAACTTAAGCGTCGGAGAACCGGATTTTTTTACCCCTGAACACATCAAGGATGCTGCAAAAAAAGCAATTGATGCGAATTTCTCTTTTTATTCTCCTGTTCCCGGTTATCCTGATCTTCGCAAAGCTATTGTAGACAAATTAAAGCGTGAGAACAATCTGGATTTCACCGCAGATCAGATTGTGGTATCCAATGGAGCGAAACAATCAGTCTGTAATGTCCTTCTCAGTATTATCGGACCCGGCGACGAAGTAATTGTGCCGGCTCCTTACTGGGTAAGTTATGTTGAGATGGTGAAATTGGCTGAAGGAACCAATGTCGTCGTATCAGCTGGTATTGAACAGGATTTCAAAATCACCGCTACTCAATTGGAATCTGCTATTACACCGAAAACGAAAGCGCTTATTCTGTGTTCTCCTTCTAATCCGACAGGAAGTGTTTATACAAAAGAAGAACTGAAAGAATTGGCGAATGTTATCGCCAAATACCCGAACCTCATTGTTATCGCAGACGAAATTTATGAACATATCAACTACGTGGGCAAACATGAAAGTATCGCGCAATTCTGCGAAATTAAAGACCATGTAGTCGTTGTAAACGGAGTATCGAAAGCCTATGCGATGACAGGATGGCGTATCGGATTTATCGCCGCTCCACTATGGATTGCCAAAGCATGCAACAAACTGCAGGGACAATACACTTCCGGCCCAAATTCGGCCGCACAAAAAGCAGCTGTAGCAGCATTCAACGGCGACCAAACCTGTGTGGAAGATATGCGGAAAGCCTTCCTTCGCCGTCGAGATCTGGTTGTAAAGCTCTCCAAAGAAATCCCCCAAATTAAAGTCAATGTTCCACAAGGGGCCTTTTACCTGTTCCCTGAAGTCAGCGCGTATTATGGGAAAAAAGCAGGTGATCGTGTTATCTCAAATGCTGCCGATCTGGCTATGTATTTATTGGAAGTAGGACATGTCGCGACAGTTGGCGGCGCAGCATTCGGATCACCTGAATGTATTCGTTTTTCGTATGCAACGTCTGACGAAAATTTAGTTGAGGCAATCAAACGAATTAAGGACGCGTTAGCCGCTTTAAAATAAAAACGCAAAAAAACAGGATAAAACAAAGAACCCGACAACAACTCAGTTCGCCGGGTTCTTTGTTTTATCCAATAAATTATCCGCAAATTACTCCTCTTTTGATTCAGGAGTAGCAGGTTTCTCTTCAGGTGCTTGTTGTGCTGTTCCAAAGTTTGGAGCCACGGTCCCAGGATCAACAGCAACCGCATCATGAACTTGTTCTTTGATTTCAGACTGTTGTACCGTTTGAGCATGGGGAATAAAACTGGTAATCAAAATACTCAAAACAATAACTGTTCCCGCCAATGCCCAAGTAGCTTTTTCAAGAAAATCGGTTGTCTTCCTGACCCCCATAATCTGATTGGATGAAGAAAAGCCGGAGGCAAGTCCTCCACCTTTTGAATTCTGAATCAATACGATTAGAATCAACAATATAGAAGCAATCAGGATCAGGATTGAAATAAATACGTACATTTTATTTTATATTTTTGTTATTAATAATCAATTTCTCCAAAAAACGAATTTGGTCTGCAAAGTAAACATTTTTTTCCGGATATTTCAAGCTTAATTTTTCAATTATTTGCAAAGCGCGTTCATAACGTTTTTGTTTGATATAAATCTGAGCTAGCGTTTCCGTGAAAAAAGAATCGTCTTGCGACCAAGAGGATTCCGGTTCTTCAGCCACAACCTTCTCCTCTTCCTCATTTTGGGAAATGGAAACAAATCGTCCAGGCCTCTCTGTTTCCAAAAACGAATCGATCAGTTGTTGTTGGTCTGACGGAAGCGTCTCTTTCTGCGCGGTCTCTTCCTTACCGGACAAATGATTCGCCATCGACCAAAAAAGATAATCCGAAGAAACAGAAGCCCCCAAAACGGTTTTATCCCAATCACCAGTTCCTTTTTCACCCCGATCCGATAAAAACAAATCGATCAAATCAAAGGCATTGTCTCGTTCCTGATTGCCGGACATGGTCAATGAAGATTGATCATCCAATCGATCTTCAATTAAAAGAAATAATTTACGCCTATCCGGAATAGCAATCGACAATCGTTCCAACTCAGACAAAAAGTCCGGACTGTTCAATACTGCCAGATTTTTCAAATACAGTATTTTCACAATAGGGAAACTAGGATACTGCTCTATCTGTCTTCTCAAAGCAAGCAATGTTTCATCCGAAAATAACGAAACATCGTCCATAAGCCTATATATAAAAGCGTTGTCCATTGAGAAAATCACCAATTGGCGACAGTTGCGTTATATATCAGATCGGCCAATTCTTCTATAATCTCCTGGCAAAGTTCGTCTTGAACATCTTGCGGCATGCGATCATTGCTGAATGTCCGGTAGGCCGAAAAAGTTTGCTCAAAGTCTTCTTCCGGACTCGCTTGATTACGATAGCGGACACGGATGGTAATGGTCAATCGTGTCTCCGAAGCGTAGGCATCTTCTTTAACCGCAAGTTGAGTAAAATTATAGCCTGTGATTTCACCCTCCAAAAACAAATCCCCATTCTCCGGCAAAATCTGTAAACGAGTCTGCCGAATGTATTTATCTTTCAATCCTTCAGTGAATGATTGTGCTAATGGAGGATAAACAAGAGGCGCCTGATTCGGAAAATCACGGATAGTGATCGATTTCACCTTTGAATAATCAATCGAAGCACCGTTAAATGAGTATGAAATAGAACAACCAGTCAATAACCAAAAAACAGCGATCAAAGAAAAAACTATGCAATCTTTATTCGACTTCATATCCATTCTATTCCAAATTATATTCTTTTATTTTTCTATATAATGTACGTTCCGAAATTTTAAGTTCCGCTGCAGCGCTTTTTCGTTTGCCATTATATTTTTCCAGAGTTTTACGTATCATTTCCTTTTCAGCTTCTTCCAGCGACAAAGCTTCTTCTTCTACAGCTTCGGCTTCCTGTATGACATGATCGACATGGTGAATCTTCTGATGGGAATGAGCGTATGTATTCTCATTTTCTTTCGATTCGACAGAAATATTTCCGGACATAAGTCCATGAACCAACTCTTTCAACTCATTAACATCTTTTTTCATATCGAAAAGCACCTGGTACAAAATCTCCCGTTCACTATTGAACATTTTATAATCCGGGTCATGTTTGACCAAAACAGGTAATTTCTCGACATGTGAATCTGGCAGATATTGTTTCAATGTATCGACAGTGATCATTCGTTCTTCTTCTATCACAGAAATCCTTTCCGTCAAATTTTTCAATTCTCTCACATTACCCGGCCAACGATAAGACAGCAGTAATTGTTTTGCCTCATCGCTCAATTTAATGGCAGGCATACGGTATTTTTCAGCACAATCTCCTGCAAATTTACGAAATAACAAATAAATATCTTCCGGCCGCTCACGTAAAGAAGGGACATTAATTGGGACAGTACTCAACCGATAAAACAAATCTTCACGGAATTTACCTTCTCCCACAGCTAAGGTAAGATTCACGTTCGTCGCTGCAACAATGCGTACGTTAGTCTTTAACACCTTTGAGGAACCGACTTTGATAAACTCCCCGGACTCCAACACACGCAATAAACGAGCCTGCGTCGATATAGGCAATTCGCCTACCTCATCTAAAAAAATCGTACCTCCATCAGCAACCTCAAAATAACCTTTCCGATCGGATAAAGCTCCCGTAAAAGATCCTTTTTCATGCCCGAACAATTCGGAATCGATCGTCCCCTCAGGAATGGCTCCGCAGTTCACCGCAATGTATTGTCCATGTTTGCGGGAACTGTTTTGATGAATAATCTGAGGAAAACTTTCCTTTCCAACTCCACTTTCTCCGGTTATTAATACCGATAAATCAGTGGGGGCGACTTGCAGCGCCACATCAATAGCCCTGTTCAACAATAGACTATTACCAATTATAGCGAAACGTTGTTTAATTTGTTGTAAATCGATCTTCATAGTGATAATACGTCCTCTATGATAAATTTAGTTTATCAGACAAAAGTACAAATCTTAATTCATAAATTCATTTTTCAGCCACTAATCTATGACAAAGCCTGTTTTTTAGCATCGTATGTAGATTTATACAAAAAAGAGGCCAATGCTTCGTCGTCAACAAAATGCTCAATTTCTTCTGCTAAAATCAACGGCCCGATATATACATCTACTACTTGTCCTCTTTTGTTAAATGCTTCCGCAGGTATCCGCAACGTACGAATCCGCCAATCTATCTGCCCCAACCAATAGAAAAAACTTGAATTATAAAAATCAAAAAAAACCGGACAAACCGGTACTTTGGCTTTCTTTATTAATTTAACGACACTCTCTGTCCACGGCAAATCCCGGATTTGCTTTTCTTTTTTATTAAAAAACGATATCGCTCCTGCCGGGAAAAAACCAACAGGATTACCGTTTTTTAATCTTTCTAAAGAGATACGTATACCGTTTACATTTTGAGTGTTTGCCCCTTCTCCCTTTGAATCGGGCTTGACAGAAATAAAATTATCTTCCATAGCTCCGATTTTTTGCAATACGCCATTTACCATCACCTTAAAATCAGGACGTATGGCGGCAAAAATATCAATCAATATGATCCCGTCTATCGAGCCAATCGGATGATTCGATACGGTAGCAAAAGCACCTTGGGGAAGTTTTCCAAGTAATTCTTTATTATGCACAACATATTTCAGATCAATATAAGGATCCCGAAGCAAAGCCGTTGTAAACTCAGCCCCACGCAAATGGCAGTTCCGTTCATGAACAGTGTTAACTTTTTCAACACAAAACCATTTAAGAAAAAGTCTTCCTAAAAACCCCCCAAGAATAGTTTTAAAAAAAGAACTGAGTTTCTTCAGATCGTCAATATCAACAACCGTCTTTTTCATAAGCAAATTCATTTCAGAAACCGAGCACAGATCTTCTCATGTCTGTTAACCACAAAAACCAATACAATATTTAATAATATAATTTCATACAGGAAATAAGCCCAAACGTATCCGGTAAGAACGATCATAAACATAACCACCGTACGTCCGTTAAAGGTTAGTAAATCGATATAGGGCATTAAAGCTGAACTACGGACACGAAAGTCTTTTCTAACTGATTCAGGAATGTCTTCTCCATATTTACGGGATAAATGGCCCAACATTTTTTGCAAATTGGGTGTTGCTTTTACCTGCAAATATGAATATCCGATATACAATATATAAAAAAACTTGTTGATCCCGGGTTTCATCTCTTTGTGCTTCGCTTTGATTTGCTGTAAAGACTGGAACTCAGACCCTTTTTCCTTGCTTATAAAAAACAGATGTAATGTTTTGTAATAATCTGTGATGTTAGCCTGTATCAAATGAGATAGCCCGGACAATACTGCGAGCACAAAAAACCAGGGGGTATCATAAAGAAGCATCAACCGATAGGCAAATCCAATATAAATGGATGCAAACCAAATATCACCCGCGACCCCATCTAAGATACGCCCAATGGCCGATTTTATTCCTGTCATTCGCGCCAATTGTCCATCAACACAATCAAGAATATTCGCGAAAATCAATAATAAAATACCGATTACAGTATACAATATATGATTAACATGAAAAAAATAACCGACAGCCGCCCCTACAAAAATCGAAATAATGGTAATCATATTAGGCGTTATTCCTGTATTCACCAAAAGACGGGCGATACGAAATCCAATAGGACGATAAAAAACACGATCTAATTTATTTTCCGTTTCGATCGATTTCAACGACGCTTCATACGCTTTATTTTGCTCTCCCATCTCGTTTATTTATATAAATACCCACCATCAACCACGACGATTTCACCATTAAAATAAGTATTCTCGATCAACATTAAGAAGACTTCAGCAATTTCTTCCGGTGCACCAAACCGCCCTACGGCTATCTTCGATTCAATATTTTTACGAATTTCTGCCGGCTTCGTTTTTTGCCAGTCCGTATCGACAAACCCCGGCGCTACGGCATTAACACGAACTCCATATCGCGCTAAAAATTTAACCAGATTTTTCACCAATGAATGTACAGCACTTTTCGAAACTCCATAAACTAAAGATACGGAATGCGGCTCAATCCCCATCAAAGAACCGGTAAAAGTGACAGAGCCTCCTTTTTTGATTTTCCCAATAATTTTTTGCAGGAGAAAAACAGGGAAGTGTACATTTGCGAAAAAAACGCGTTCCCAATCCGCAAGCGAAATATCTTCAAAAGAATCCCGGCAAGTTATCCCGGCATTCAGGATCAAAGCATCCAAATTCAACTCTTTCACTTTCAAGTATTCATCTATCAACAAGATAGATTCCAGATGAGTTGCATCAGCCTGTAAAAGATGTACGTCGACATGAAAAGACTCGCGAATAAATAACGCGAGCGATTCTGCCGCGTTTTTATCCGAAGAATACGTCAACACCAAATCATATCCCTTTTGTGCCAAAGAAAAAGCGACCGACTTTCCGATCCCTTTTGTTCCTCCGGTAATTAATGCATTTTTTTTCATAAAACGCTCATTTCAATCCGTCTTTAACTGTTACCGGTTTTGCTTTTTGTTGAAGTTTTAAATTAGCTTCGTACGAATCGTGAATTGCTTTTTTCAGATTGGAAGAAGAAACTCCGGTCCCATAAGGAAAATAAAAGACCTGTACGCCGAGATCTTTTAAATAATCATACTTTCCATACCAGTCATCTCCGACGACAAAAGCGTCGATATTCAACTTCTTTACAATTTCAGTATGATCCAATGAATGTTGGGGGATAACAATATCCGGCGTTTTTAGTGCTTCTATGATCTGAAGCCGTTCATTAAATGGGATTATAGGCATCGCCTTATATGATGACACCAATTCATCCGTACTTACACCTACAATCAATATATCGGCTAAACTTCTGGCATAATTGATCATTCGCAAATGGTTGTAATGAAACATATCAAACGTGCCGGAAGTATACACAATCGTCTTATCCTTAAACATAAAAATCGTGTTATTTTAATTTGTGACACAAACTTACATAAACTTTTTTTAGAAAAAAAGATTATGCTTCATCGTCCTTTGTCAAATCAAGCTTTTCATTGTCTGCCCCTTTATCAAAATATTGTTTCCGAAGAGGATTTGCAATCGCTTCCTTATATATTTTGCGGGTACGATGAATATCGATTGCAGCATATAACGCCTGACGAAACGAGTTTTCCGAAGCGAGATTCTTACCTGCAATATCGTAGGCCGTACCGTGTGCTGGAGACGTTCGAATAATCGGAAGTCCAGCCGTAAAATTAACACCTTCTTCCATTGCTAACGCCTTAAATGGAGCAAGTCCCTGGTCGTGATACATAGCTAATACCCCGTCGAACTCTTCATACATGGAAGCTCCGAAAAAACCGTCTGACGGATAGGGCCCAAACGACATGACACCTTGTTCTTCGGCTTTCTGAATGGAAGGAAGTATGATAGTTTCTTCTTCTTTGCCGATAAGTCCGCCATCTCCCGCATGTGGATTCAAAGACAGAACAGCTATACGAGGTTTTATCACGCCAAAATCCTGAATAAGCGACTTATTAAATATCAATAATTTCTCAACAATTACCTCTTTGGTTATCCCGGATGAAACTTCCGACAAAGGAATATGTCCGGTAACCAACGCGACACGAAAATCCTCTTTCATCAAAATCATCAAAGATTTATGTTGATGATGCCCAAAACATTCTTCCAGATACTCCGTATGTCCAGGGAAATGAAAATTTTTATTCTGTATGTTGTTTTTATTAATCGGAGCCGTAACCAGTACATCAATCAATCCTTTTTTCAAATCGGTGACAGCAGCTTCCAACGATTTATAAGCGGCCTCTCCGGCGACGCTTGTTGACTGAGATAATTCCACTTTCGTGTCATCATCTATACAGTTAATTATATTAACACGATTCTCTCCTGCTTCTTCCGCGCGCAAGATAACATTCATATTCACTTGCGGCAAATCTAACGCTTTCCGATGGTAAGCAGCGACCTTCGAAGAACCGTAAATGATCGGAGTACATAATTCCGCGACACGATTATCTGAAAATGTTTTTAAAATTACTTCATAACCTATGCCATTAATATCTCCATGGGTAATTCCTACCCGAATCAATTTATTCTCCATCTTCTTTACTCTTTAATTGCTCCTGATCTGTCGTTAATGATTTAGTAACCGGTATATCGAATTCTCCGGGTAAACGCAGGGTATATAAAATAGATTCTCCCCGCCGTATTAAATTTCTTTTTTCCGTCCCTGGAGCATATACAAAACTTTCAACAACAACAATCCGGTTATTAGCTTCATCCACCCGAACAAGGCTGATAAACGGCCCGCCCATCATGTCGCCAACCATTTTCCACAACCCCCTCATCACACCGGCATATTTACCAAGATGGGATATAGGTTTATAATCAAGTCCGTCACGTAATTCTGTGGCCATATATGAATTAGGATAAGCTCCGGGAATATTCTCTCGTAATACGGAATCCCGCTTATTGACCAAATAATTAATTGTAAAAGTTTGAGGGTCGGTATACGGAAAAGTATAAACCATGACATCCGTACGTCCGGAATTGGCATTATTGGAAGTCCAAAAGAAATCGGTCGTATCACGAAAAAAAGTCATCTCACTAGGAATATTCAGTTTGATATCAAACTTAGCCTGTAGTTTTTCCATCATCGATTTACTGTAATTTTTCTCCAAAAGCTGAAACGATCTCTCCATTTCCGAACGAGTTAAAAAATTGACCAATACTCCTTTCCGATCTTTTAAATATTGAACAATAGATTCTTTATCTGGAGCATTCATCATCAAAACAACCTGATTTTGAGCCCATCTATTGATTTCATGCTTCACGGAAACCTTCGTATACAAAGAAGGATTTACATTTACCAACAGGATATTTTTAGCATAATGCAAAATGCCGTCAAAGACTTCAGGAGTCACTTTAGTCATCTTTATGGCTGGTTCTGGTTGCGGCAATCCGAAAATGGACGCACCTAATTCGTCTTTCACGGCCTCTCCCACCTCATTATTCCAATATTTTTGTTCCATCACAACAACTGCTTCATAAGGCCATCCAGTTCCTTGCGGTAATACTAATCCGGAAGAATTACATCCGGCAAAAAATAGCGATAATGACAAAAGTTGTACGATTAACAAATGTGTTTTCATCTCTGTTCTTTTTTAATTTTCACAAATATAAGTTTTTATATCAACTCTTTATTCGCTTCTTCATTTTTTGTACTGGATAACATTCCACATGCGGCAAAAATATCCTCGCCTCGAGAAGCTCTTATCGTACAAACCAGTCCTTGCTTATTTAATTTATCCTTGAATTGTTCCATACGATCCATCTCCGGACTTTTTAGTTCTACATTCGGTATGGAATGAAAACGAATGAGATTGACACGGCAGGGAATACCACGTAACAATGTAGCTAATGCTTTTGCGTGACGAGAGGTATCGTTTAAATCTTTAAACACAATATATTCAAAGGATACCCGGCGCTGATGCGAAAAATCATATTGTCTGATCAAATCGATCACTTTTTGAGAAGGATAAGCTTTTTCGGCAGGCATTAATTGAGCGCGTTCTTCAGGAAATGGCGAATGAAGACTGATCGCTAAATGACATTCACTTTCTTCTAAAAACTGTTTTAAGCCTTTTATTATTCCTATAGAAGAAACAGTTATCCGCTTAGGACTCCAACCATAACCGTAAGAAGATGTCAGTATTTCCAAAACTTTAAACAGTTCTGTCGTATTATCCAATGGTTCTCCCATTCCCATAAACACAAGATTGGTAAGGGCATCTGATTCAGGAATAGAAAGAATTTGATTCATTATCTCATTCGCTGAGAGATTGGCTACAAATCCCTGTTTACCCGTCATACAAAATAAACAATTCATTTTACAGCCGACTTGTGAAGATACACAAAGCGTCGCCCTGTCATCTGTGGGTATGTAAACAGATTCGATAGTACGCCGATGGTCTACTTCAAATAAATATTTCACCGTGCCGTCGATCGATTTCAATGAACGAACAGGCGCGCTAAGGCCAACTTCATATTGTTCAGCCAATTTTTCACGATTGACAACAGAGATGTTGCTCATTTGTGAAATCGAACGTATTTTCTTCTTATACAACCAATCTGCTATTTGCGAAGCGGTATAGGAAGGCAAACCAACATCGGAAACCATGGCTTTCAGTTCCAGAAGAGTCATCCCCAATAATTTTTTCTTTGAATTCATTATTCCTTGACGTCTGTTTATTTTTATTGCAAAGGTATAAAAAAAACTGCCGTACAGAATTGTACGGCAGCTCGTATATCTATCCTTCGATAAAAGATACAGCCTATAATTAAATTAATAGAACCGTATACGATTATCCATTATTTGGGATTCATTAATCAATTCTTGTATGGCCTGAAATCCGATTCTGTAAGCATTGGCTTCATTTATTCCCTGAACTGTCGTTTTTTCGTCAAATTCCGCATTTGTTTTCTCACGGTTGTAAACCTTAAATACATAAACACCATTCAAACCCGCAATCGGAGCACTAACTTCATTTACTTTCGACAGAGAAATGTATGCATTTAATTTGGGCTCCATTCCAAGACCAGCAATACGCTGTGTCCCAAAATTAACAAACTTAACCGAATCGACTGACCCATTCATTACACCTGAATAGGCCTCCAATGTCGTCAGATTTTTTGAAGCTAAATCCTGAACAATTTGTTCTCCCTTCTTTTGATTGATTAATTCTGATTTCAAAGAAGAAGATACAGCTTGTAAAGAACGATAACCCTCCTTTAATCTACCTTGAACAGCTGCAACAATAAACTTATTATCGCATTCGAAAATTTCGGAAATATTCCCTTTGTCATGCTCAAATGCCCAACGAATAACGGGACGAGAATTTTGAATAAATCCAATATTTTGATCTGCAGCAGTAACAGTCACGTTCGAAACTAAATTATACCCGGCTTCCTTTGCGGCTTCGTCCAATTTATCCATATTGTTGTTCTTTGATACGAACTGGTTAAGATCGTTATAAATATTGCTGTATGTCTTTGAACTCGGCGAAACCTGCATTTCGATATTGGCCAGTTTATATTTCTCCACATTAGATGTTTTTTCCTGCACTTTTATTAAATGAGACCCATACAGACTTTTTACCACAACAACTTCATTCAGTGGCACGGAAAATATCGCATTTTTAAAATCTTCACTCAATCCTTTTAAAGCGCTCACTTCAGTAAACCAACCTAACTCACCGCCATTGCTCGCAGTACGCTCATCTACCGAATATTCACGCGCCAATGCAGCAAAATCTCCGCCATTTTTAAGTACATTTTTCAAACTGTCAGCAAGTTGCACAAGAGCATCTTCTGCTCTACCACCCAACATAATATGACTAACTTTCACAGAATCCGGAGCGATTGTTTTGTCTACAAGTTTCATTAAACGATGCTTGTCATTCTGAAAAGTTGGAGTAGAAACAGCCCCGATTTCAGAACTCTTTACAAATAATTTTGCTTCGTTATCCAACATCGCATCGCTTACAAAAGCATCGACATAAGGTATTTCCGACACTTCATTTACTATATCCGCTACATTTGCTGATGCAAGTAATTCTTCACGAATCTGTTCTATTTCCGTTTTCGCTTTATTATAATCTTCCTGACTTGGTAGAATATCCACAGATAGATATTTGATCATACGCCCTTCCTTTTGTTTAAACAGTTTTTTGCGTTGATCATACAATTTCTTCACTTCGCTATCCGGAACAGTTATCGTAGAATCAGGAATTGTATTATAGGATTGCATGACATAAGCCACATCCGAATTTTCCGATGTTGAAGCAAAGGCATCTTGGGCGTCGATTGTATTAGCAGAAATAGCCTTACTTAATAATGTAGAATATTTATTTCCTAAAGCTTGTTGTTTTATATTCTTTTCCCAAAACAACCAAAAATTTCTGGCTTGAATTAATTGAGCCCTTTGGTCAGCAGGATAAGTCGCAATATTATCGTCGTCTATAGTTTTAAGAAAATTCAACAAAGCAGTTTTATCAAAAGCACCTGTCTCCTGATTGCGAAACATTGGCATTTGTTGAATCATCGGTGATACATTTTCGCCTTGAACCATATCAAATAATTCTTCTGGAGTTACGGTTATTCCTAACGTCGATGTTGCTTCTCCTAAAACAATTTCTTGTACCATTGCGTCGAAAACAGACTGACGTACCTGAGTCATAAGATCTTCTGGAATATTGTTCGTTCCTGTTTGCATTTTGTACACTTCCGACATTTCATCCACTCGATCCTGATAGTCATGAATACTAATCACTTCACCATCAATGTCTGCGATTTTTTCCTGAGTTTGTCTAAAAAATGTCGATCCGGAATTTAAAAAATCCCCAATAATGAAGGCAAACAAAGCCACTCCAATAACAACAACCAATAATCCGGCCTTGTTCCTAATTTTTTCAAGCGTAGCCATTTATATTATTTGTTTTTTAAATTTATACTCTCCATTTATAAGCGCACGAAGATACAAAAAAAAGAGTTATTATTGCTTTTTATTCTTTTTTTTTAGTCCTATTGAATCTGAAAGATGTTTATTTTCCATCGTTATAGAATCAGAAGGCAGAGAAATGGAATCATTAGGTTCTTTGACGGGAAACACCCCCTGTGAATTAAAAACGTCGTATTTAGTCATATCCTGATTTGACTCAAACCCAATTCCGGTAATAATTTTATCTTCCTGTTCAATACGGATATATTTATCGGAATAAACACGCTCTTTCTTTTGATCCCAAAACAAAAGTTCCGTTTCAAAATGTTCTCCTTTCAAATTAGAAACTTCCACGTTTCCGATTAATTTCCACAATTCTTTTTTATAATAATAATAAGCGGTATCAGCCTTAATGCTAGCGTCTTTATTTAATAGACTGTCAAACTTTTCCACATACCCCCCTTTAGGAAAAAGCCAATAAGGCTCCGATGCTTTATCGTAAACTAACCATTCTTTTGCAATAATTCGATATCGCACCACACCCGAATCGGATACTAATTCGGAAACATCCGTCGTTCTCATCGTATATGTACTATCCGGATTAAAAGCAACTTCTATAACCTCTGCTTTTTCTTTTTCACATGAAAGTAAAAATAAAACAAGCATAACAACCATCAAAAAAACAGTTGTTATGCTTATTTTATCTCCCGTTATACTGAGAAAACGCATTGTTTGATTTGATCTTTATCGTACAATCGTACGTTCTCCTATCCATCCGCCGATAGTAATCGTTTTCCCTTTTTCCAAGTCCGGATGCATAAAGATATCTTCAGTCGATGGAAAGTAAGCACGATAGGCTGAAATCAGGACAGAAGCTTCCTGAGCACAAGAAGGATCTACTTGCTTTGCCTTTTCGAATTTATCAACTGCAGCATAATAAACCGTTTTTCCTAACACAACATCGTCCGGATATATGCTGTTTGCCGTAGCTGCATACATTTTTCCTATCAACAGATAAGCCAATCCGTAGTTAGGATTAAATTCGATTACTTTCAAAGCATATTGTCTTGATCGCGAATAACTGTTTTCATCAAAATACAGTAAGGCAATCATGTAGTAGTCATCAGCTTTAGCTTTAGAATCACTCTCTAAATTGGCAGCTTCTTCAAAGAAAGAGATTGCTGTCGGAAAATCTTTTTTCTTAACCGCCTGTTTGCCTAATCCAACTGCCGATTCAGCTGTTGGCTCTATTGCATGAACATAACCGGAAGCAGCAAAATAAGCTTCTATTTCCTGGCAACGAACTCGACGAAGTAAAGATATTGTTTCTTTCAAAAAGGCAATATTATCTTTATTTTGCTCTATTTTAGCACCATATAAATTCTGCAAAGTTTCACAATCGGCAGCGCCGCTACCTGCAAAGCTTTCGTCAATGGTTGTTTTGAATGCGGTAAGTTTAGAAACTTCTTTCTCGTCATTCGCCGCTTTTGCCGCAGTAATTTGAGCGTCAAGGATAGAAGACGACTTTAAATAATTTTGCACAAATTCGTCTTTCTTATTGTCCGGATCAGCAAACAAACGTTGGTACGAAGCATACATAAAGAAATTCACGGCCAAAGCTTCCGTTTTATCTCCAAATTCGTCCACTACTTCCTTCAACCAACCATACAACAAATTATTATCGGCTTTATCTGCGGCGTATTTGACATAATCCTGAGCTTTTCGAGACACAATCCAGTCTTTCCCATAACGCCTATCATTACCGAAATACTTCACCCGTTGATCGTAAACAGCCATTAATTTATTTAATAATTCAGCCTTTTTGGTAAGATTCTTTTCATTTTGCAACTGCCATTCAACAATACGAACACCGTACAAATAAATATCTTTGGTCGCTGCAGGACATTCTTCATATACAATTTTCCAAAACTCATAAGCATCTTTATAATTCCCGGCTTTGGCATAAGGTACAAACAAACTAATATTCGTTATACAACGAATACTGTCTTCTCCCGAACCAAATTGTGTTCCATTGTCGACTCCTTTCTGAGCGAAAGCACCGGATGCGACGAATAACCATCCAATGGCCAATAATACTACTTTCGTTTTCATATCTATTCTTTGTGTTTAGTTTTCGTTTACTTCAATCTAAATTTATAAAACCACTGTTCATTAAAAGTATAATTCACTGTCACCTTAAAATACTCTTCATCAATCATAGAACTTGCCTGAGGTTTAATTCGCATATATTCAAATGAAAGATTAAGAAACGAACGATTGTCAATCAAAGGTAATCCGAATCCAATACTTGCGCCATAATCTTTATAGTCAGCATCACTTAATCCAGCACTTTTTACATTCACTTGCTGATAAGAATTTCCATAATGTAAACCGGCACGGTATCTGATCCGTTTAAAAAACGAACGCTCCATATAAGCCGGAATAAATTCTATTCCTCCAGCAATACGATAACGATTACTGAACACATCACTATTATCTTCAAAAGAGGCATCTTCCCAACCTTCATACAACAAATCAAGACCTAATGTCAATCTGTTTTGCTTAACATACGAAAAGCCAAGCCCATAAGAGGCCGGAATATCAAATGCTGAATTGGATAATGTATCGATCGTTTCTACTGCGCCGGTCGTCGACGAACCTTCCACATACGAATTATAAACCGTTGTATTCAATTTATTGGAAGGAGAGTAAATAAAACCGAATACCATATTTTCCGTTTTACTAAGCGGATGCGTATATTGTAATCCAAAATCCAATTTTAAATCATTCACCCTGATTTTCTGTACTTTCTGTATTGGCAAAGCAGAAGATGATGAAAAAGATAATGCACTGCTATGTGTAACCGTTCCAAAAAAGTAACCAACATTTGCCCCAACTGAAAGACGCTTCTTCCATATATCTATAGACAATCCGGCATAGATATCGTTTAATCCGCCTTTCCCATTAAAATTATTAATAAATATTTCATCCCCGATCTTTTCGACATGATTAAAATCATATCCAACAAAAGAATAAGGCAAGATGCCGGCACTTAATGCAAGTCTTGGGGATACTGGAAACTGAAATGCAATGTATTCTACGTTTCCGTTTTTATTCTTCTGTTTATTTGTTCCATCGTCAAACCAGGACAATTGACCAGAAATGCCAAAATCAAAGATAAACGTCAATGAATCAACCGCATTGTAAGACGCAGGATTCATTGGATTAATTTGTTTGGAAGAACGAAGCCCAAAACCGATTCCTCCCATAGCACGACCTGCTCCAAACGATCTGTCAGCCAATACACCATAACCATATCTCGTATAAGGTGAATTTGTATTGTTCTGAGCCAACAGTGAAAGCTGGGCAATTAAAAAGCAGGTTATGATAAATACCTTATTAATTCTCAACATTATACTCTAAGATTCTATTTAATCCTGTCAACACTAAATTAATGTCTGCAAAGATGGAATTTTTTAGCCGTCTTTCAAAATAAATCGAATGACCTCCTGTTAAAAAAACCAAAAGAGAAGGGTTTTTCCTTTTCAACTCTTCAATATAGCCCGTCATTTCATACACAATTCCATACACGACCCCAGCCCGGATTGCACTGACCGTATCAAAGCCAAAAGATGGAATTTCTGCTGAGGCTTCCACTAAGGGTAGTTGACTAGTAAAATGGTTCAACGCTTTAAACCTTGTGGTCATTCCCGGAGAAATATTTCCTCCAAGATAAACTCCAGCAGCATTTATCAAATCGTAGGTAATCGCAGTTCCGGCATCTATCACCAAAATATCCTCTCCAGGCTTCAAATAATTAGCTCCAACAACTGCAGCCAAACGGTCTTTACCAAGTGTTGCCGGAGTTTTGTATTCTATTTTTATGGGTATAGGGATATGTTCATCTAAAAAAATAAAAAAAAGCAACCGATTTTTCAAAAAAGTAATCAATTCTTGATCTACATTTAATACGGTCGATAAAATACCCCGTGTTAACTCATATTTAGAAAACAACGGAAGTAAATCCATAGCTTTTAAATTTTTATATTGAAGATATTCCAATATATAACCATGATCATAAACAGCGACTTTGGAGGAAGAATTCCCCTGTTCTATTATGAGGTTCACGTATTATTCTGATTTTTTCGTGCAAAGAAACATAAAATTAGCGATATTTGTACTTTATGCAGGACATACATTTATATAAAGGAGCTATTTTTTATTTTACCGATTCCCCATCAGAAAAAAATGAAGCATCTGTTTATATATCGGATGGTGCATTAGTTGTTGAGAACGGGATCGTATTGGAAACAGCACCGTACAACAAATTAAAACACAAATACACCAATGTCCAGGTTGTAGATTATAGCGGTTATTTAATTATGCCGGGGTTAATTGACGCGCATGTTCATTATCCGCAAACAGAAATGATCGGGATGTATGGAAGACAATTGCTAGACTGGTTAAGCGAATACACCTTTCCAGTGGAAATAGCTTTTAATTCGTTCGATCACGCCCTAAAGATCGCCCATTCCTTTATTCGAGAACTCTTACGAAACGGGACGACTTCCTGCGTTGCTTATTCAACTGTCCATACAACTTCTGTCGACGCCTTGTTCCAAGCGGCTTCGGATTGTAACATGCGAATCATTACCGGCAAAACTCTCATGGATCAGAATGCTCCGGAATCTTTACTCGAAAGCGTCAAAATCTGTGAGAGAGAAAGCATGGAACTAATTGAGAAGTGGCATCATACCGGAAGAAACTCCTATGCGATAGCACCACGTTTCGCCATAACCAGTTCACCGGGTCAACTTCGAATGGCTGCTCGCTTGCATGAGCTCTTTCCGGACACCTACATACAAACGCATTTGTCGGAAAACGAAAATGAAATTAAGAACGCATTAGCTATTCATCCTCCTCATTCCGATTATTTAGATGTATACGAAAAAGCCGGATTGATAACTAATCGAACGTTACTGGGACATTGCATTCATCTTTCGGAAAGCGAAATAAACCGACTGGCTTCTGCCTGCGCTATTGCCGTCCATTGTCCTACTTCCAATTTATTTCTTGGCAGCGGTCTATTCGATATGCAACGCTTCAACTTAGCAAATGTACAAACCGTTATTGCTACCGACGTAGGAGCAGGGACTTCTTTTTCCATGTTTAAAACGATGGGAGCGGCTTATACAATCGCTCAACAAACCGGATATGCCATGCCTGTTTTGGAAACATTCTACAAATCCACTTTAGGTACCGCAAAAGCCTTAGCGCTCGACGATAAAATAGGCAGTTTCAAACCCGGAAATGAAGCCGATTTTATTGTTGTAGACCTAGCTGCTACTCCTATCCAGCAAATTCGTTCCGATTTTTTGAAACAGAATGCTAAATGGACCATAGAAAATCAACTATTCGGATTACAAATTCAAGGAGACGATCGAAATATTATCGCCACCTATCTTATGGGAAAGAAAGTATATTAGTTAAAAAACAGTCATTTTATTATTTACTTTCGCGAAACCGATCAGACGATCGTAACGAGTACCGATCGGACGATAATAAACCGCAATATAGTACTCATTTTCCGTCTGCGCGAAATCTCCCTCTATTGTAACCGTCTGTCCAACAGTTTCACCTTGGGGCACAAACAAATACTGATAATTATAACTACCTTCTTTCAAAAGCAGAAACTTCTCGTATTGTCCTGACTCTCGGTTATACACCATCCGGCTGTCTTCATTCAAATTATTGTTCAGGAAAAGCCCGTTAAGGAAAACATCTCCACCGAGAATCTCGTTTTCAGCCAACGTAAAATGTACAATATAATAATCGCCCTCTGTATCTGGATCTTCGCATCTGCTACAACGCGCAAAAAAACGGCCATTCTGATCCTGATCATATTGATACGACATTTTATGTCTATAATGGTCCGGATACAAAACCACATGATAATAAGGATTATGAAACTGAATATCTTCCACATGCATCCCATTGTATTGATTACTCAGAAACTCCATTCGACGGTACTCATTCCCCGCTTTAAAAATAAGGTTACGGTTATGCGCATAAACTAATTTATCTGATAAAATCGCAAAAGGAGTTAAGCCCGTCACCATATTATCTCTTCGATTATTCTGATAAACAAACAATTTTAAATCTGTCAACGGATGGGATATCGGAAAATTTTTATGATTTACACTGAATTCAAGCTGTTGATGCGCTTTATTAGCGTCAATATCAGTTATACTACTAATCCCAGCATCGATTGAAACAACAGACTCAACGACAAAAAAGCAAGCAACGAACAAAGGTTTGTCCGGCTTCGCTTCATCGTATACAATCACAGCATAATTGCCAGACACACGAAGTTGTACTTGATCGTTCGGTAGATAAAAACGATAATTCGAATACACCGTTGTGGTCGCTGTGGAATTAGCAAAATCCTCAATCTCCATCCCCTGAAAACCCGTCATATACTCGATCGGAGAAAGCGAAGAGGGCGTCCAATCCGCATTACAATGCCTTATGGAATAAAGATAGCGCGAATACCCTTGGTCTAACACATCAAAACTTATCTCTAATTGTTTCTCCCCATTCAATGTGATCACAGGATCTGCAACCCAATCGCCGGCAACACCTATTTTTAAACTTTTTACCTGTCGATTCAACACAGAAGTAGAAAAAACTTCTTGAGCGGATACGGAACAAAAAACCGTAAAAGCCTCAACTACGATCAACAAAAACAATTTAACCATTTCTTTAATTCTTTTGAATACAAAATAATGCAAAATTAGAGAATTATTTCATTAATTATTTCGTTGTTTCTGCCCTTAAACATAAATAAATATGTACTTTTGCCGGAAAATTACATAATATATTTTAGTTATATCATGGCAAATGTGATTAAGCTTAAAAAAGGTCTTGACATTAATCTGAAAGGCAAGCCTTCCGAGATACTGTTAACTGGCGGAAATAGCACGACTTACGCGATTATTCCGGATAATTACAACGGTATAACTCCCAAGGTTGTAGCCCGCCAAGGAGACAAAGTCAAAGCCGGCACTGTTCTGATGATAGACAAAACATATCCTGAGATTAAATTTGTTTCTCCCGTTAGTGGCGAAGTTTCAGCCGTAAACCGGGGTGAAAAAAGAAAAGTACTCAGTATTGTTGTAAAGCCGGACAAAGAAAACCAATACGAAGATTTTGGGAAAAAGAACCTTTCTTCCCTCAACGGAGAAGAAGTTAAAGAGGCCATCCTGAACGCTGGGTTATGGCCATGCATCAAACAACGCCCTTACGATATCATCGCACGTCCAAATGAATCCCCACGCGACATTTTTGTCTCAGCGTTTTATTCAGCACCGCTTGCCCCGAATTTCACCTACCTGGTAAAAGGCCTGGAAAATGATTTTCAAACTGGTCTGGATGCGCTTGCCAAGCTGACCAAGGGGAAATTATATGTCAGCGTACAAAAAGATTTTCCTTTAACCCTCAAACAAGCAGAAGTCTTCGAATTTGACGGCCCTCATCCGGCCGGAAATGTCGGTGTTCAAATCAATCACATTAAACCGGTCAACAAGGGAGAAACGGTTTGGACAATTCGTCCGGACGACGTAATCCTTATCGGGCGTTTATTTAATAAAGGAGTGGCAGATTTCACACGCCTCGTCGCTTTAACGGGATCAGAATTCGCAAAGACCGGTTATCTAAAAGTAATAGCTGGGTGCGAGATCAACAGCCTCATTGGCGGAAATATACAACCTTCGCAAGGACATGTCCGCATCATCAGCGGAGACATTCTAACAGGCACAAAAGCAACTGAAAATAGTTACCTCGGTTTTTATGACAACCAAATCACCACCATTCCCGAAGGAGATGAAGTCCACGAATTTTTAGGTTGGGCAGCATTAGGAGTGAATAAGTTCAGTGCAGGACACACTTTCCTAAGCAGCCTGTTCGGAGGTATGAGAAAAGAATATGCACTCGACGCCAGGATAAAAGGAGGAAAACGTGCAATGATCATGTCCAATGAATACGATAAAGTATTCCCGATGGACATATTCCCAGAATATTTGTTGAAGGCAATTATCGCATTCGATATAGACAAAATGGAAAATTTGGGAATTTACGAAGTAGCACCTGAAGATTTCGCTCTTTGTGAAGTAGTCGATACCTCAAAGATCGAAATACAGAAGATTGTCCGGAACGGACTCGATCTTTTATATAAAGAAATGAATTAATAATATTAAAAACAGAATACATTGAAAGCGTTAAGAAATTATCTCGACAAGATTAAACCTAATTTTGAAGAGGGAGGAAAGCTGGGAATGTTCCGCTCTGTATTTGACGGGTTCGAGACCTTCTTGTTCACTCCGAACACCACTTCAAAATCAGGAGCTCATATCCATGACAGTATAGATTCTAAGCGTACCATGACCGTCGTTATCATCGCATTGATCCCCGCGCTCTTGTTTGGTATGTATAATGTCGGCTACCAGCATAATCTTGCTATCGGAACAAATCCGGGATTCTGGTCGACCTTTATTTTCGGTTTTTTAGCCGTATTACCTAAAATCATCGTTTCTTATGTCGTTGGGTTAGGCATCGAATTTGCCGTAGCCCAAGTAAAGAAAGAAGAAATACAAGAAGGATTTCTTGTGTCGGGAATGTTGATCCCTATGATCGTACCGATCGACACTCCGCTGTGGATGATTGCCGTAGCGACTGCCTTTGCGGTTGTATTCGCGAAGGAAGTCTTTGGTGGTACGGGTTATAATGTATTTAATGTAGCCCTTGTAACACGTGCCTTTTTGTTTTTCGCTTATCCGGCAGCCATGTCGGGTGATAAAGTATTCGTCCGCACGACCGATACATTCGGTTTAGGAACAGGAACGATCGTAGACTCTTTTTCAGGTGCTACACCTTTAGGACAAATAGCAACAGCGACCACAAACAGTACAGTTGTTACAGATGCATTGGGCAACCCTCTTTCCTGGATGGACATGTTTCTCGGGTTAATACCGGGATCCATAGGAGAAACTTCCAAACTCGCGATATTAATTGGTGCTGTCATATTGTTGATTACGGGCATAGCCAGTTGGAAAACCATGCTGTCCGTTTTCTTTGGTGGAATCATCACAGCTTCGCTGTTTAACTTGATCGGAACGACATCAGGAATGTCTCTTAGCCCAGTAGATCACATCCTGTTAGGGGGATTTGCTTTTGGTGCCGTCTTTATGGCAACGGATCCCGTCACTTCCGCACGAACGGAAAGAGGAAAATATATTTATGGTTTTTTAGTCGGATTCATGGCTATTGTAATCCGTGTTCTCAACCCCGGATATCCCGAAGGAATGATGTTAGCCATTCTTTTAATGAACGTATTTGCTCCATTAATCGATTATTATGTTGTCGAAACCAACATTAAGCATCGCTTAAAAAGAGCTATTAAGGAATAAAAGCGAATAATGTTATGAATAAAGAAAGTAATCTATATACCGTTATATATGCGGGTGTATTGGTAATCGTTGTAGCTGCCGCGTTGGCTTTTACCAATCAAGCGCTCAAAGAGACTCAGAAAAAGAATGAAGATATCGACAAAAAAATCCAAATTTTGCGTTGTCTGAACGTAACGGCTAATACAAAAGAAGTCGAAGCAAAATACGATGAGCTGATTAAGGAGTCCTTTTTAGTGAATAAAGACGGCAGCAAAGCAGAAGGAGACGCCTTTAAAGAAGATATCGCCAAAGCCTATGCAAACGGAACGGCCTTACCGGTGTTTGTCGCAAAGGTAGATGGAGCAACAAAATACGTATTTGCTATGCGTGGAACAGGGCTATGGGGTCCGATTTGGGGCTATCTCTCATTAAATGATGACAAGAATACTGTTTTTGGAACAGACTTCAGTAATGCAGGGGAGACACCTGGACTCGGTGCGGAAATCTCAACATCTAAATTTTCCAGCCAATTTGCCGGAAAGCAAATCTTTAAAAATGGGGAATTTAAAAGTATTGCTATTGTCAAACCGGGTAAAACAGCCGAGGGACAAGACTATGTAGATGGGATCTCCGGAGGAACAATTACCAGCCAAGGAGCAAACAGGATGATTTACGACAGCCTGAATAATTATGTGGAATTTATAAAACAAAATAATTGAGCAGTCATGAACTTATTTTCTGCAAAAAACAAAGAAATATTACTAGCTCCAATAAGTAAGAAAAATCCGGTAATCGTGCAAATGCTGGGTATTTGCTCTGCATTGGCCGTTACCGCGAAATTGGAGCCATCGATTGTTATGGCGGTATCCGTAGTCGTAGTGATTGCATTTGCTAATGTGATCATTTCTCTTATACGCAAAACGATCCCCAATCGCATACGTATTATCGTACAATTAGTTGTGGCCGCTGTTTTAGTAACCCTTGTCAGTGAAGTATTGAAAGCTTATGCTTACGATATGAGTAAACAATTATCAGTATTTATCGGGCTGATCCTGACCAACTGTATTTTGATGGGACGTATGGAAGCGTTCGGACTTAACAATGGCCCCTGGGAAGCTTTTCTAGATGGGGTCGGTCATGGAGCGGGTTACGGATTGATTCTAATTATTGTCGGTTTCTTCCGCGAATTGTTGGGAAGCGGAACACTTTTAGGAATAAAAGTAATTCCGCAAATCTTCTATAATTGGGGATATGTAAACAACGGATTGATGATCTTACCTCCTATGGCGCTCATTACCATTGCCGTGATCATCTGGGTACATCGCGCAAGGAACAAAGATCTGCAAGAAAAATAACCAGGACTGAAAAAACAAGAATTAACGAATTAAGAAACAAACAATAAAGATGACAATACTTGTAACAGGTGGGCTTACGATTATAGTTAGTATTATCGTATTTTTTACGGTAACCATGGTGTTGGTAGCCGCCCTTTTATATGCAAAAGCGAAATTAATTCCTTCCGGCAATGTCAAGCTGACGGTAAACGGAGAAAAAGAATTTAGCGTTCCTCAAGGAGGAACATTGCTGAACACTCTTCAGTCTCAAGGTATTTTCTTGTCTTCCGCCTGTGGTGGTGGAGGTAGTTGCGGACAATGCCGTTGTCAGGTACTCGAAGGAGGAGGAAATATACTCCCAACAGAAGTAGGCTTTTTCTCTCGCAAACAAATCAAAGATCATTGGCGTCTGGGATGCCAAACGAAAGTAAAAGGCGATTTGGTTATTAAAGTTCCAGAAGAAGTATTCGGAGTAAACGAATGGGAATGTACAGTTGTCTCCAACCACAATGTCGCTTCATTTATCAAAGAATTTACTGTAAAATTGCCTGAAGGTGAATCCATGAATTTCAAATCAGGCAGTTATGCACAAATAACAATACCCAAATACGACATCAAATATTCTGATATGGATATTGATGACCGTTTCAACCCTGAATGGGACAAATTCAAATTATGGCCCCTGACCTGCAGAAATGATGAGGAAACCGTTCGTGCTTATTCTATGGCTAATTATCCTGCCGAAGGAAACATCATTACATTGAATGTCCGTATTGCGACTCCTCCGTTTGATAGGACAACAGGTACCTGGAAAGCCGGTGTTAAACCGGGGATCGCTTCTTCCTACATCTTCTCGTTAAAACCGGGTGATAAAGTAAAAATGTCCGGTCCTTACGGCGATTTCCATATTCTGGACACAAAACGTGAAATGTTATATATCGGTGGTGGTGCCGGAATGGCTCCTTTACGCGCCCATTTATTGCACTTATTCAAAACGCTTAAGACAACCGACCGGAAGGTAAGTTATTGGTATGGGGCACGTTCTAAAAACGAAATTTTCTATGAAGAAGATTTTCGTGAAATAGAAAGAGAATTTCCGAATTTCAAATTCAATATTGCGTTGTCTGAACCGCGTCCGGAAGATAATTGGACAGGCTATGTAGGCTTTATTCACCAAGTGATTTACGACCACTATCTGAAAGATCATGATGCTCCGGAAGATATTGAATACTACATGTGCGGTCCAGGCCCCATGTCGAATGCCGTAAAAGTGATGCTGGACAATTTAGGTGTTCCACGCGAAATGCTGATGTTCGACGACTTTGGCGGATAACTTCTTCCTACCCCCATTGGACAAAGAAAGAATTTCAAACCGAAAAAAGGCCCTCTTTCTCCAGTAATAGAAATATATAAAATCCCGACAATCAAAATGTCGGGATTTTTTGTTTAATCGTATTTACAACAAGAATTATTAACATGACCCCGAAAAATCAACAGACAGAACCTCGTAAATACTCCGTCAATCACTCAGCGTTTCTTTAAGGGTGTATAGGCCTGTCCTTCCAATACATTCTTGTAAGCCGGTCGAATGATACGTTTACCTTCGAAAGTCAACTCTTCTATACGATGCGCCATCCAACCCACGATACGTGCCATAGCAAATAAAGGCGTGAAAATTTCCTGAGGCAGACCGATCATCTCATAGACAAACCCAGAATAAAAGTCCACATTCGACGATACCCGTTTTTTCGTTCCCTTATACTTCGCAAAGCATTCAATCGCACGTTCTTCCAATAATTCTAAGAAAGCAAATTCTTCTTCACGTTCTTTTTCCTTTGCCAAATCACGCGCCAATTCTTTCAAGAGTACCGCACGAGGGTCTGAAATCGTATAGACCGCATGTCCGATGCCATATATCAAACCCGACTTATCATACGCTTCTTTATTTAACATACGCATGAAATACGTATCGATTTCATCCACACTCTTCCAGTCCTGTATATTTTCTTTCAAATGATGAAACATATCCGCAACTTGAATATTCGCTCCTCCATGTAATGGGCCTTTCAACGAACCGATTCCGGCTGCGATCGAAGAATACGTATCCGTACC
>JAQVZS010000093.1 GCA_028708075.1 Massilibacteroides sp. | reverse complement strand
AAACTATGCACCTAAAAAGCAGAAACGGATAAAATGGCGTAAATAGCTGACCTATTGGTGCAAGCTTCATTAATCTTCTCTTCGCTGCAAGCAGCAAAAAAGCAAAATATTGTGTATTTCGGAAGACTTTCCGTTACGAATGCGTTACCTGTTTTTGTATTGCAGTAACCATTCAAACAACGGATTTTCCCATGAAAGAAGAAGGATTCCTTTCCATATTGAAAATTGTTCTTCTGTTATGTGAGAAATAAGTCTGAGTTTGGGTTTTTATTCGCTGATTCACAATAATTTGCATGTCGTTGATTAGCTCTATAACAGTTAATTTTGTAACCTGTAAAAGAGTTAATTATGACAGAAGTAAAAGTGAGTTTCTACCTCAAACGAAATGAGGAGAAACAAGACGGAACCGTTCCCGTTTTGGGGCGTATCCGCATCGGAAAATCCATGGTGCAGTTCAGCGCCAAAGTAAGTGTTCCGGTATCCCTTTGGGATACCAAGTCCGGCAGGGCTACCGGCAAAAGCAAAACCGCCCTCTCCGTCAATGCGTCCTTAAACAGGATTAGCGTAGCCGTCCATTCCGCCTACCGGAATTTGCTGGCGAAAAAAGAAAACGTTTCAGCCGCAGATGTAAAGAATGCCTTTCAGGGCATCGCATCCGAACAGGACACCCTTGTCAAATACTATGAAGCCCATAATGAACAATTCCTGAAAAATGTCGGTGTGAACCGGTGCATGGAAACCTATAAACGCTATGGAATCTCTCTTAACCACCTGAAACGCTTCATGCGGAAGAAGTACAATATTGGAGATATATCCTTTCAGGCATTGACCCCGTCATTTGTCGCTGACTATGACTATTACCTGCGCGTGGAGCTTCGCTTTGCTCCGCAGACGATTGTAAATACTATCGGTCAACTTCGCAGAATCGTAAAGATAGCCATCAATAATGGGCTTCTCCGCAACGATCCATTTATCGACTATGAATTTATAACGTCGCCCATTGTCCCCAAATCCCTGACATCCGCAGAATTGAAAAAGCTGATGAAAGCAAAGCTTTCTCGCCCGAACTTGAATTTCATTCGCGACATGTTCTTATTTTCGAGTTTTACCGGTATCGCATTCAGTGATATGCGCAATCTAACCGAGCAAAATCTTTCCATTGCCGAAGATGGTGTTCAATGGGTACATCTCAAGCGGAAGAAAACCGGAACACCTTGTCATATTCCACTATTGGAAATTCCCTTGCAGTTAATCGAAAAATATCGGGGACTGGCGAAAGATGGTAAATTATTTCCCATGATCAGTTGCAGTAAAACCAACATCTATCTCAAACGGATAGCTACGGAATGCGGTATAGATAAGCGAGTTACATTCCATATGGCACGTCACTGCTATGCCAGTGTAGTTACTCTTTCTCAGGGAGTTCCACTAGAAACAGTAGCTGAATTACTCGGTCATCGGGATTGGAGAGCCACCCGTATCTATGCACAGGTAAGCAATGAGAAAATAGGTGAAGATATGCGCCGCCTGAATAAACGTCTGTCCGGCAAGTTTCATTTGGCGGAGAATAATGCAACTAAAGTATAATAAGGAAAGGAGGATGAAATGAATACTAATAATCATACAAATAAAAATAATCATGCAAATACCGTTTACAGCACTTTCGCAGTTCTGTTTTATATCAATCGGCAGAAGATAAAGAAAAACGGCATGTGTCCGTTGATGGGCAGAATCTCCATCAATGCCGAAGTAGCCCAGTTTTCTGCCGGAATAGATATTGACCCTTCGCTATGGGATGCGAAAGCCTATCGCATGACCGGTAAAAGCCGTCATGCTGGCGAAACGAATTATCAGATAGAAAAATTAACTGATAGAATCAATCGGTACTATAAACAGATATTGGATGAGCAGGGATACATTACAGCAGAACTTGTCAAAAATGCAGTAAGTGGTATCGGGAGGAAAAAAGAGAACCTGTTGGAACTCTTCCACGAGCATAACGAAGAATATGCCAAGCAGATAGGCGTTACACGTTCCAAAGGGAGCATCAAGGCTTATGAAGCCGTAGCTAAACAAGTGGAACGTTTCCTACATATCCATTACGGCATGGAAGATATACCGTTACGGCAACTGGAATTATCTTTCATTGAAAAGTTCGACTCTTACCTTCGTATCGAACAGGGATTCACCGCCCATACAATATCTACCTATACAATCATTCTTAGGAAAATAGTTCGCAGGGCAATCAGTCAGGGAATGTTACATAAAAACCCTTTTGCCGCTTATATCCCCGAACAGCCTCCCCGTAAGCGCAGGCACATGACTTTGGAAGAGCTGGAAAAATTCATGAATGTTCCGGTAGCTTCCAAATGCTTGTGTTATACACGGGATATGTTTGTATTCGCGACATTCACAGGCTTATCATATGCGGATATGTGTAACCTGTCAGAGGGAAATATCCATAAAGGCAGGAACGGCAGCTTCTGGATCGACATCAACCGGCAGAAAACTGGTATCCGGTGCAATATACCCTTGTTAGATATCCCTTTGCAGATAATGGAAAAGTACAAGGCGGAGCGCAACGGAAATAAGATTTTCAAGATGCCATCTCCCTCTTGCGTTCAGGTCAATTTGAACAAGGTCGCCAAATTATGCGGAATTGAAAAGCGGATTACCTACCATCAAAGCCGTCATAATTTCGGAACCCTTATTACGCTCTCCCGTGGCGTACCGTTAGAAACGGTCAGCCAGATGATGGGGCACAAATGTATTCGCACCACCCAGATTTATGCCAAACTTACACGGCAAAAGGTCAATGAGGACGTGAAGAAAATTAGTGACCGCATCGATCGGAAATATAAATTGCCAGTTCAAAGTGGTAGCAGAATGAAGAAAAACAATGCAAAATAACGAAATTCAAACTGGACAATCATGAATAGAGAGATAATAACCATCAAAAACGGTATAATATCCGTTCCGGCATCAACTGAAATCTGGATGACACAGCATCAGCTTGCCGATTTGTTCCAATGTTTTGTAGCCAAAATAAATGCGAACATTCGCGCTATCTTGAAAACCGGAGTGTTGGATGATGCCAACATTTGTCGAACCTACCATTATAAGAATGGCAATAGTGTTGAAGAATACGGTTTGGAAATGATTATCGCTCTTTCGTTTCGTATTCAATCAAGGAATGCGAAGACATTTCGGAAGTATATAGTTGGAAAATTCGTCAGAAATGAGGATATAACAAGGCTTATATTTCCGTTACATATAATGGATATCAATAATTTAAACTAAATTTGTAGAACCAAATTGTGGCTAATTTGACCACAATAATAAACAGAAATAATAATGGCTAAAATAAAAGTACAAGAAACAGAAGTTACAGTTGTTAGTATCAATAATGCCGATTATATCTCTCTGACGGATATTGCAAGATATAAGTCAGAAGAACCTTTTATTGTGGTTGTAAACTGGATGCGCAATCGAAATACAATTGAGTATCTGGGAATTTGGGAAAGTTTGTATAACCCGAATTTTAAACCTATCGAATTCGATAGGTTTAGAAAAGAAGCCGGATTAAATGCTTTTACCCTCTCTCCCCAAAAGTGGATTGAATCGACAAATGCAATAGGCATTATTTCAAAATCCGGACGATATGGCGGAACTTTTGCGCATAAAGATATTGCCTTCAAATTCGCAAGCTGGATTTCAGTTGAATTTGAATTGTATATTATCAAAGAGTTCCAACGGCTCAAAGAACATGAGCAACAGCAACTGGGTTGGTCAGCCAAACGGGAACTGTCGAAAATCAACTACCATATCCATACTGATGCCGTAAAGCATAATCTTATACCGGAGGAACTTACCTCTCAACAAATATCAATCGTGTATGCCAGCGAAGCGGATGTCCTGAATATGGCTCTTTTCGGTATTACCGCAAAGCAATGGCGTGATGCTAATCCTGACTTGAAAGGTAATATTCGGGATTATGCTACCATCAACGAACTGATATGCCTGTCTAATATGGAAAATATTAATGCTGTTCTGATAAATGAGCAAGTGCCGCAACCGGAACGACTGCAAAAACTCAACCAGATAGCTATCCAACAGATGCGGGTATTACAGGCGGTTGAGAACCGTAAATTGTTGAAATGATACATGTTTCATATAACCGACGGCAGGCTTTTTATTTTTCTTAAGTCTGCCGTTTTTTATAGTCCTCTTTCATCTGAACACAAAGAAAAAAGAAGGGAATAAAACGACAAGGCTGAACCCTTTGGGTATTTTGTCAAATCTTCCTTTTTCGCCGGACGAAAAAGAGTATTTAACAAAATAGCCTTGTCTTATTTATTCTCCTTCCATTAAAGAGGTGTTTATCAGTCGAAAAAGGAAAAGATATTCAAGGGGTGGTGTATGTGGATGAGACTACCTGAATTTATCCCGATATCCCTCTTCGAGCAGTTTCTCAATATCCGATGCCCTATACAGTATCTTGCCGCCCAGTTTGATATAGGGAATGCGTCCCTCGTTGCGATAATCCTGTAGACTCCTCCGGCTCAACTTTAATTTCTTGGAAAGTTCCTCATCCGTATAGAAACTTTCTCCGTTTAATGCCGGCTTGCGAGCTGTAAACAGCTTCTCTATCGCAGTAGATAGCCGTTCGAGTGAAAGGAAAAATGATTTTACCCTTTCGTTTTCTGATGTAATTAATTGATTGCTCATACCTGTTTTCCTTTATATTTAGCTTGCTTGCGTTTTTCTTCTACCACTGGAACGATTTTTTCCACGTCTTCCGGTTTGTAATAAGTTTTATGGCTGATTTGGGTATACGCCAGCGTTCCGTTATCCCGTAACGTTTGAAGTGTCCGCTTCGAGATGTTCAAAAGCTGGCATACGTCCTGATTATCCAACCATTCTTTCATATCCCTGTCTCCATGCAAGCGGCATAGATACTCCATTCGGCTTGCAAAATCTTCAAACTTGGAGAGCATTTTCTCGAAAGTTTGTGCTTCAATGTTTATTATTTCCATATCTTTATTTTTTAAGTACTAATTTCAAACGAAGCACAAATATATATACAAAAAATCGGTTAAATAGCAAAGAATCAGGCTGTGGCAGCATTTGTCCGGGGTTGTCCGGGGTTTCGGAGACAAACTCATTTCAGAAATGGAATAATTTTCTCTTAGAAAAGGAAACAGCCTTCGAAAATCAATCCGAAGGCTGCCCAGTTTTACACGTTCCATTACTCACGTATAAATTTTCGGAACTCCTCATTTTTGATGGAGTCATAAGGAGCGTTCCCTTCTGCCTGTTCAAAAGCCAACAATATACGTTCCTGCGCACGGGGTATCCGTGTTATTATCTGCTCGAAAAGATCTGTATCACAAAGTTCAAATGCTACATTTAAGGCAGCCTTCTTTTCCTCTCTGTCAACTGTTCTGCCTGATGCCAGACCGCCCAACATCCGAAGTTCCTCAAAAGAAGTCCCATGCCCCCATGTGCCTATTTGTCTTGCTTTTGAAATTGCTGCTACGAAGTTTTTCTCTGTCAATTCTTCGAGTAGCTCTTTACTTACCAGCGAGCGGGCAACCTTTACACGTAGCTCATAAGTACGATTCTCCACATAGAGCGTGGTATCCTTAAATCTCTTTAATATCGAACTGGTTACTTTTTTATATGCTTTTACCACCTGTCCCCAAGTAGCATCATAGATTCTTTTCAAGAGTCTACGGTGCATATCGCCAAAAGCCCTGCGTAGCGGACCACTCAGGAGCATCCCCGCCCAAAACCACAGGCTAACCAATACATAGAATTTTATAAATACTTCGTTCATTATTCTGTTGGGTTTATATTATTCGTCTGGTAAATGGTATCGATCTCTTCCTTAAACGTATCCAGATGGTTCAGGATAATATTTTCCACATAGCTACTGATAGTCGCTTTTGATTCATCCATCAGGTGGACAATTCGCATCAACCGGCGGTGAGTCGTGGCAGTTATGTACAGCGGCTTCCGGTGAGTGAAGTCTATCCGGTTGAAGAACAAGCTTTGATAATCTGCCTGTGGTTTGCGCTTTCTTCTATCTAGTGGTTTTGCAGGCGGTTCAGGAACTTTGGATACTGGTTCTGTAACTTCCGAATCCACGCTGGCGGACTTTACTTCTTCCGGTGTTGTATTCTCCATAGTCTTTTCCAACGGCACACCCTGATGTACCATTGAGCGGAGTTTATCGAATTTATTTTCTGTTGCCATTATAATTGAGGTTTAAGGTGAATAATCTCCATAATTTCATTAACCAGCAAATCCAAGTTGCTGCCTTTGAGTAAATTTCTATCAGCAGGAAAGATTGTGGATAGAAAAACAGCATCGCTACCCTCGATGGACTGTTCCTTGTCGTAGCGGACGGATTGCGGGATAACTGTCTGCATCAGCGGTAATCCAAATTGGCAGATAAGTTTCTCGTAGTGTTCGAGCCAGTCTTTCTTGATACGTCCATCGACACGATTCCAAAACAGATGGATGGCTTTCAGGTTCAGGTCTTTGTATTCCCCCAACACTTCTTTTACAGGAACAATGAATGAGAGTGTACTCTCCATTGACATCCGAGAGGGAGCCATTGGCACGAAAACATAATCCATCGACATAAAGGTTGAAATTACCCCATCGTTGTTGATGGTTCCCGGCAAGTCGAAAAATACTACATCATAGTCGGCTGGTTCGCTAGCCAAAAACTCACGGGCTTTCAGGATTGCTTCTTCCGGTTTGGCGCATACAATCGGATAAGTCTGTTTACCCAGCGAATCAAACAGGGCAATAGCTTTGGACTGATAGTGCAGGTTGGTCTCCAACTGCCGGATTTCACGTTTACGCATGTCGTAGACACTGCATTGCGGATAGTCGCAATCCATTACAGCAACATTTAGTCCCTTGAGATAATGCAGATAGCTTGCCACGAGTACTGTAAATGTACTTTTGCCGACACCTCCCTTTTGGGTGGAGAAGGCGATAAATAACGGTTCTTTTTTCATCTTGTTTTCAATTTTTAGAATTACACATATTGATATTTGTAAGTTTTTCAAGCTTTATTATTCTGTTGTTTTCAAGTTTCCTTGTTTTCAAATTACCAAACCGCCAAGTTTTCATGTTTGATATTTTTCAAGTTTTCAAAATGTAAAACCAACTTGAAAAACTTCTAATCAGAAAAACAGCAGATTTTCCAAGTCTCAAAATTTATCGACAGATTGAAATTTATATATTATCCTGTCTATAAAAACTGCCAATTTCAAACTTTCCAATCTTTCAGCCGCGAATATATAACATTCTGTTTGTCAATATATAATGTCGGTTTCTTATGCATTAAAAAGGAGTGTTTTGCACCAAGGACATGCTATTAAGAAGACTATTTGAATAATTGCAGGACAAGTATGGCTTTTTTATCTCTCAATGGTTTACCTGAACTTATCAATTGGCAAATCGGGGCAATTCGCACCGATTGCTTTCCGGTCAAACAAGCAATATATAGCAGAGTTATACATGTCAATCCGGGTTTGACATTGACCGGATATTATTAATTTTCTTCGTGGTCTGAAATATTAAAATGACAGACCGATGAATGAAGAAAATTATTTTAAGGCGACCTCCTATTTAAGTCGCATTAGAGAATCCGGGCTTCTACGTTTTATGCCCCGGATAGTGTATAACAGTTGCCGCCGGAGCAAAAAACAAAGAGCCTTGTGCCTCTTTATTTTTTTGTCGTCGTCAAAGGAGCAAGGTAATCGCACGGGTAACCCGAAATTCACCTTCGGCTCTTTCTTGTTCCTCCTGTGCATACCTTGCCCTGCGGGGCTGCGAACTCCTGCACCCGCTCCCGATGGTCGGCTGGTTTGGGTTCGCCTGACAACCTTCCCGTTATTCTCCCGATGGTCGCATGCTGGTCAGGTTGTCCTGCAAGCCTTCGCTTCATCTCCCGGTGGTCGCTTTCGTTTTGGCTTGCCCGGCTATCTGAATAGCCGGAAAGATTCCATAACCTTCAAATGTGTATGTTATGGAAGATAAGAAAGAGGAGAAGCCCAAACGTGGTCGTCCGGCCAAGGAAAAAGAGAAGTTAAATTGTTCAATCAATCTCAAATTGACAGAGAAAGACTTCGGTTTAATCAAGGAGAAAGCGGAGAAAATAGGGATGAAAGCTACACGATATGCACGGGAAATGGTGCTTAAAGGA
>JAQVZS010000092.1 GCA_028708075.1 Massilibacteroides sp. | reverse complement strand
CAGTTAGGTTTACGCGATAAGAATACGTTCGCTTGTTTGTGGGTCGTCGATTTTCCGTTATTTGAATGGAGCGAAGAAGACCAGCGTTTTTACGCGATGCACCACCCGTTTACTTCGCCGAAAAAAGAAGATATTCCCTTGCTCGATTCAGATCCGGGAGCAGTTCGAGCGAATGCCTACGATATGGTGGTTAATGGCGTTGAAGTAGGTGGAGGATCTATCCGTATTCACGATAGTGCATTGCAAAATAAAATGTTTACGTTGTTAGGGTTTACACCCGAACAGGCGCAGGCTCAGTTCGGATTCCTGATGAACGCGTTTAAATACGGAGCGCCCCCTCATGGCGGATTGGCGTACGGTTTGGATCGCTGGGTGTCGCTGTTTGCCGGATTGGATTCGATCCGTGATTGTATTGCTTTTCCGAAAAACAATTCCGGCCGAGATGTGATGATCGATGCGCCTTCCGTTATCGATCAGAAACAATTGGATGAACTGTGTATTAAAGTGGAAGTGAAAAAATAAACGACGATGTATAAGGTAAAAGATATCATACGGGAGATAGAAACGTTTGCCCCGTTGCCGTTGCAGGAAAACTTCGATAATTCCGGATTGCAGGTAGGAGATGTCAATCAGACGGCGACGAGTGCGTTGATTTGTCTCGATGTGACGGAAGAAGTGATCGACGAGGCGGTTTCGTTGGGTTGCAATTTGATCCTTTCTCATCACCCGTTGATCTTTAAACCGTTGAAAAAGTTGACTGGTTCTACTTATGTCGAACGCTGCGTGATTAAGGCTTGCCAGCAGAATATCGTTGTTTATGCGGCACATACCAATATGGATAATGCGAACGGTGGCGTTAATTTTCGTTTGGCGGAATTAATCGGATTGCAAAATGTGCGGGTACTAAGTCCGCAGAAAAACGTGTTGTTGAAATTAGTTACTTTTGTACCCGAAGCGTATACGGATGTTGTTCGGAATGCATTGTTCAGTGCCGGAGCCGGTTGTATCGGAAATTATGATTCGTGCAGCTATAATCTGAAAGGAGAGGGTAGCTTCAAAGCGAACGAGAATTGCGATCCGTTTTGCGGTGAAGTAGGCGAATTGCATTTCGAGTCCGAAACACGTATCGAAACGATCTTGCCGGCTTATAAAAAAGAGACTCTCACCCAAGTTTTGTTATCTGTGCATCCGTATGAAGAACCCGCGTTCGACTTTTATCCTTTGGCAAACACCTGGGATGAAAGCGGATCGGGAATTGTCGGAGAATTGCCGGTAGAAGAAGAGGAGTCTGCGTTTCTAATGCGAATAAAAGATTTGTTTCAGGTTGGATGTGTCAAGCATTCTGCGTTGCGAAATAAACCTGTGCGTGAAGTGGCTTTGTGTGGAGGAAGCGGGGCGTTCCTGATCCATGAGGCGATCGCGTACGGTGCGGATGTTTTCATTACAGGCGAGGCGAAATACAATGATTTCTACGATGTTGAGAACCGTATTCTCTTGGCGGTAATCGGACATTATGAGTCGGAATTCCATACAAAAGATATCTTTTATCGTTTGATTTCGAAAAAAATGCCTAACTTTGCCCTACATTTTTCGAATGTTAATTCAAACCCGGTTAAATATTTATAGAATGGCTACAGATAAAAAATCAGCTGAAAAAGAATATACAGTTGAAGATAAGCTTTCTACGCTTTATCAACTTCAGATGACAATGACTGAGGTGGATAAGATTAAAACTCTGCGTGGCGAACTTCCATTGGAAGTGCAAGATCTGGAAGACGAAATTGCGGGGTTGGAAACCCGTCTTCAAAATTATCAGGCGGAAATCAAGGTTTTTGAGTCGGCTGTTGTTGAACAAAAAAACAAGATCTCTGAATCTACCGGATTAATAGAAAAATATAAAGGACAATTGGATAACGTACGTAATAATCGTGAGTTTGATAATTTGTCGAAAGAAATAGAATTTCAGGGATTGGAAATAGAATTCGCTGAAAAGAAAATTCGTGAGTATAAAGAAGCGGTGGATAACAAAAAGAAGGAAATCGTTCAGATCACGGAAATTTTGGAAGGACGTAAAGGCGATCTAGTGCAGAAAAAAAGTGAATTGGACGAGATTATTTCGGAAACCCGACAGGAAGAAGAAAAACTTCGCGAGAAAGCAAAAAAATTGGAAGCACTGATTGAGCCGCGTTTGCTGACGGCTTTCAAGCGAATCCGAAAAGGGGCTCGTAATGGGTTGGCCGTGGTTTATATTCAACGTGATGCCTGTGGCGGTTGCTTTAATAAAATTCCGCCCCAGAAGCAGATGGATATCAAACTACGTAAAAAAATTATCGTTTGCGAATATTGCGGTCGTATTATGATCGATCCGGAATTGGCAGGCGTTGAAGGAGTATGATTGGTTAAGGAGTGATTAATAATGGTAGGGGTACAGGTGTATCCCTATTTTTTTACCCATGCAAAGGAAAGTAAAGGCCTATATTGAAGAACATCATTTATTGTCGTCCGGACAGCCTGTTATTGTTGGGTTGAGCGGAGGTGCCGATTCTGTTGCACTACTGAAAGTGTTGTGTGATTTGGGGTATCATTGTTTCGCCGCGCATTGTAATTTTCATTTGCGTGATGAAGAATCCGACCGGGATGAGGCTTTCGCTTGTGCTTTTTCAGAAAGCATGGATATTCCGTTTTATAAAACGGATTTTGAAACACTTCGTTATGCGCGGGAGAAACGCCTGTCTGTCGAGATGGCTGCTCGAGAATTGCGCTATGATTGGTTTGAGACGCTTCGCGTGGAGTTGGGAGCGCAAGCGATTGCCATTGCGCATCATGAACAGGATAATGTGGAGACCGTATTGTTGAATTTAGTGCGTGGTACAGGAATTAAAGGGTTAATCGGTATGCAACCCCGGAACGGCTATGTCGTTCGTCCGCTTTTAACGGTGAAGAAACAGGAAATTTTAGACTGGCTTTGCTTCAACCATCTTGACTATGTAACAGACAGTTCGAATTTATCTGACACCTATACTCGCAATTTCCTGCGTTTGGATATCATTCCTTTGCTGGAAAAGATTAATCCTTCCGTTTCGGAAGCGATTGTCCGGATGGCGGAAAACCTGACAGATGCAGAATTGCTTTACAGGTATGCCTTAAAAGGTCTTCTTGAAGAAATCCGGGAAGAAGGTGAGGGTTTCCGGATTGAATCTATACAACATGCGCCGGCCCCTAAAACCGTTTTGTACGAATTGTTGCAACCGTATGGTTTTAACCGGTCTGTGGTGCAAAATATTTATCAATCATTTGCCGAAGAATCCGGGAAAGTCTTTTATTCGGCGACGCATCGGTTGCTGAAAGATCGTGATCGTTTGCTGCTTGCGTCTTTGACAGGCGATGAAGAAAAAGACAAAGAATACCGGATTTATCCCGAAGATAAAGAAATCTGCTGTTCGGTTAAACTTTTTCTGCGTAGAGAGGTTTTAATAAAAGAAAACGAGATTTGTAAAGATAAACGAGTTGCCACGCTCGATTGGAACAAGTTACGATTTCCGCTTACATTGCGGCATTGGCGTGAAGGCGATTGGTTCATACCTTTTGGGATGAAAGGACGGAAGAAAATTAGTGATTATTTTACTAATAATAAATTTAATTTATTCGAAAAACAAAGAGTGTGGTTGCTTTGTAGTGGTGAGAATATCGTTTGGGTGGTTGGCGAACGTATAGATCATCGCTTTTGTGTCGATAAAAACACAAAAGAGATACTTATAATTCATTTTTTTGAAGAATAGAGCTTTTATATAAAAAAACTTTTTTACATTTGTGAAAGTTTCTCCGCTGAGATGTTACTAATAAGTCAGATTAGCTAAACAATCCGGTATTACATTAATTATAATTTAAATTTTTTTATCAGCAATAAAAAGAATGGTAAAGTTATGCGTGATTTACTACGGTGTTTTTCCATGTCTTTATCCTATCTATATTATTACTTCTCATTATGCAGAAATATAACATTTTAGAATTGAATGAAAAACTTCTTCCGGAATTACAAAAAATTGCCGAAGAATTGGGTATTAAAAAAATCAGCTCCTTAAGAAAGGAAGAGCTTGTCTATAAAATCTTAGATGAACAGGCGATTTCATACGCTGGTTTACAAGCCGAAAAAGAAAAGAACAAAGAAACCCAAAAAGCGGAAAACCAATCTAAAGCAAAGAGAACTCAGAAAACTGCGAACCCTGTATTGAAAGAAAAAACGGAATCCAAAGAAAACAAATCTACTGAATCTAAAGTGGTAGAAGTAAAGAGCGAGGAAGCCCCAGTCGCTGATTTAAAACAGGATAATTCTAAGCAGACAGAACCAAAAGCGGTAGAAAATGAAACTCCGAAAAAAGCAATAGGAAGGCCGAAACGAACCCGGGTAGGGAAAAAGAAGGTTGCTGTTGCTGAATCTGGAACACCTCAAGAAGAAACTTTGGAAAAGAAAATGGCTCCGGTTGTGGTGAAGAAGCAAGTTCCAGAATTGGAAGAGCCTAAGAAGAATCAGGTTAAGCCAAAGCCTGTTGCAGAAACTAAAGTAGATGCGGAACTACCCAAGGTAAAACCGATTGAAGAGCCGAAAAAGATAATACCTCCTGTTGCAACTGAAAAGGTAGTGCCCCCATCGAATGCTGTGATTGTTCAAGAAACAGAGAACAAGCGGGTTGTGTTTAGACACCCGGATACTAATTCTTTACTGGACCAGATGTTTCCGATAGCCTCGACGCCTCCTAAACAGGAACCTGTACGTCAGGTCGCTCCTGTAGAACAACAAACAGCTCAACAGGCAAACAGTAACCGTCCCAACACTAATCGTCAAAATAATCATCCGAATCTCCGAAATGCAAATGCCAATCAGAATGAAAAACAATATGAATTCGATGGAATATTGATCGGGGAAGGTGTGCTGGAAATGATGCCGGACGGATACGGTTTTCTTCGTTCATCCGATTTTAATTATTTAACTTCTCCTGACGATATTTATGTCTCTCAATCACAAATCAAGTTGTTTGGTTTGAAGACGGGAGATGTTGTTGAAGGGCCAATTCGTCCGCCCAAAGAAGGTGAAAAATATTTTCCTTTGGTGAAAGTTGATCGTATTAACGGACGTACGCCGGAAGAAGTCAGAGATCGGGTGCCTTTCGATCATTTGACACCTCTTTTCCCGGATGAGAAGTTTATGTTGACCGAACGCAAGTCGCCGAAAGTAAATGACCAGATTTCTGTACGTGTGGTCGACCTTTTTTCGCCGATCGGTAAAGGGCAACGAGGGTTGATTGTTGCTCAGCCAAAGACTGGTAAGACCGTGCTTTTGAAAGATATAGCGAATGCCATTGCCGCGAATAATCCGGAGGTATACATGATTATTCTGTTGATCGACGAACGTCCGGAGGAGGTTACTGATATGGCACGTAGTGTCGACGCAGAAGTTATTGCCTCCACATTCGACGAGCCGGCGGAAAGACATGTCAAGATTGCCGATATTGTGTTGAATAAAGCAAAACGAATGGTGGAATGTGGTCATGATGTTGTGATTCTACTGGATTCGATCACGCGTTTAGCCCGTGCTTATAATACCGTTCAACCGGCTTCCGGAAAAGTTTTGTCCGGTGGAGTCGACGCAAACGCACTTCAAAAACCGAAACGTTTCTTTGGCGCAGCTAGAAATATTGAAAACGGAGGAAGTCTTACAATATTGGCTACCGCTTTGACAGATACTGGTTCGAAAATGGATGAAGTTATCTTCGAAGAATTTAAGGGTACAGGTAATATGGAATTGCAGTTAGATCGCAAGTTATCGAACAAGCGTGTTTATCCGGCGGTGGATATCACAGCGTCGAGTACGCGTCGTGATGATTTGCTGCAGGACGAAAATACATTGAACAGAATGTGGATTTTGCGCAAATATCTGTCGGATATGAATTCGATGGAGGCGATGGAGTTTGTTAAGAAACGGATGGAACAAACCTATGATAATATGGAATTCCTTGCTTCAATGAATAGTTAAAAAATCTTTTTTTAATTAGATAGGCGTCTGACCGATACCCGGTTGGACGTTTTTTTTGTGGGTATGGCTTCTTCTTCTCTGAAATTTTAACCTCTTGAATATCTTTTTTCGGGCAATCGAATGAAGTTATAAATAACTTCTATTAAACGATAAGTATAATTGAACACGAAGAGAAGGTAAAATCAGTATATTTGTTTGTCTCGTAAAACCAATAAAACAATAATATTATGATACATGATATTGAAATGCTGCAACGTTTTTATACAGGGTTTGCCGAAAAAGTAAATTATGCCAAAAGGCACATTAATAAACCGTTGACATTGGCCGAAAAAATTTTATATGCACATCTTTATGATTCGTCGGATATAAAATTATATAAACGCGGAGTAGATTATGTGAACTTTCGTCCGGATCGCGTAGCCATGCAGGACGCAACGGCGCAAATGACGTTGCTGCAATTTATGAATGCAGGTAAAGATACATCGGCCGTTCCCGCTACAGTTCATTGTGATCATTTGATACAGGCCGATCTCGGAGCGAAAGCAGATGTTTCTACCGCAAGAGAAAATAATCGGGAAGTATATGATTTTCTCAAATGCGTTTCGAACAAGTATAATATCGGTTTTTGGAAACCCGGAGCAGGAATCATACATCAGGTTGTTCTGGAAAATTATGCTTTCCCGGGTGGTATGATGGTTGGCACAGATTCGCATACGCCCAATGCCGGAGGTTTAGGAATGATTGCCATTGGAGTAGGTGGGGCGGATGCTGTTGATGTGATGAGCGGAATGGAATGGGAGCTAAAAATGCCGAAATTGATTGGAATAAAGCTGACGGGAAAACTAAATGGTTGGGCTTCTCCTAAGGATGTGATTCTTAAGGTTGCCGGTGTTTTGACGGTGAAGGGAGGAACGAATTCCATTATTGAATATTTTGGAGAGGGTGCTTCTTCTTTATCGGCAACAGGAAAAGCAACTATTTGCAATATGGGCGCAGAAGTAGGCGCGACGACGTCTTTATTTCCTTTCGACGAAAATATGGTAGCCTATCTTCAAGAAACCGGAAGGACAAAAGTTGCCGAATGGGCCGGACAAATAGCGGATTATTTAAAACCGGACAGCGAAGTGTTTGCTTCGCCGGAAAACTATTACGATCAGTTGATTGAAATTAATCTTTCTGAGCTGGAACCTTATATCAACGGCCCGTTTACACCGGATGCGGCAACGCCTATTTCCGAATTTGCGGCGAAAGTAAAAGCCAACGGTTATCCCCGCCGGATGGAGGTTGGATTGATCGGTTCGTGTACAAACTCGTCTTATCAGGATTTGAGTCGTGCGGCTTCGGTAGCCCGTCAGGCAAAAGCAGAAAATCTGGAAGTTTCTGCTCCTCTAATTGTTAATCCGGGGTCGGAAATGATCCGTTATACCGCCGAAAGAGATGGTTTGTTGAATGATTTCGAACAGATCGGAGCGGTGATCATGGCAAATGCTTGCGGGCCCTGCATTGGACAATGGAAACGGCATACGGCCGACAACACCCGTAAGAATTCGATTGTGACTTCATTCAATCGTAATTTTGCCAAACGTGCGGATGGTAATCCAAACACACATGCCTTTGTTGCTTCTCCGGAATTAACCTTGGCGTTGACCATTGCGGGGGATCTTTGTTTTAATCCGCTTAAGGATAAATTAAAGACGAAAGACGGCCATGAGGTTACCTTGAAAGAACCAGAAGGTACCGATTTCCCGGCTGCCGGATTTGACGTTAAAGATAACGGCTACGTTGCGCCGGGAGAAAAGAAGGAGGAGATCCAAATTTTACCCGAATCTAACCGGTTGCAGATTTTACATCCTTTTGAGAAGTGGGATGGAAAGGATTTGCTGAATATGCCTCTTTTAATTAAAGTGGAAGGAAAATGTACGACCGACCATATATCAATGGCTGGACCTTGGTTACGTTTTCGCGGGCATTTGGAGAATATCTCCGACAATATGCTGATGGGGGCGATCAACGCGTTTAATGGTAAGGCGAATGCTATTTTGAATCGTCTGACCGGAGTGTACGAGGAGGTTTCTGTTGTAGCTAAACAATATAAGGCAAAAGAAATTTCTTCGATTGTCGTTGCCGAAGAAAACTATGGAGAAGGTTCGTCTCGTGAGCATGCTGCTATGGAGCCTCGTTTCTTGAATGTAAAAGTTATTCTGGCGAAAAGTTTTGCCCGCATTCACGAAACGAATTT
>JAQVZS010000006.1 GCA_028708075.1 Massilibacteroides sp. | reverse complement strand
AGATATTCTTTGTTTCTTATTTTCGGCCGAAATCGGCAGGGATTTCTCCCCAGTCTGCCGTTTCCCATTTCATGACTTTTGTGGTGTAAGTGTTCGATGTTAACCATTTTTCGGCGCGTTCAATCAAGTCAAAAACCAACTCGTTGTCGGGCTCTCGATTCAGCAACGTTTTGCATTTTTTCTTCTGAACCCACAAGATGGCGTTCCGGCTGTCTGAATAAATAGGCAGATCACTGTTTTTTTGTTTCAGGAAAGCCAGCGCATGGACGATCGCCAGAAATTCTCCGACATTGTTCGTGCCTTTTTTCAATGGGCCGAGATGGAAAATCTCTCTTCCGTCGGCGGTATATACACCACGGTATTCCATGTCGCCCGGATTACCACTGCAGGCCGCGTCGACCGACAAGCTGTGTAGGATAGGTCTTCCTATCGGCAGATTTGGCGCAAATGTAGTTTTTGAGTTTGCAGAAGGTGCTTTTTTCAGGTATTCGGCAAACCCTTTATCAAGTGCCGTTACAGCTTCTTCGCGGTTGTCGAACGATTTATATTTTGCCCCTTCTTGCCCTTCTACTTGCGACTTACAATCCGCCCAATTATCATATATCCCCGGATTAAGGCCCTTCCAAACGACATAATATTTATTTTTCGCCATCTTGTCTTTACTTATAGAACGCAAACTTACAAGAAAAATAGAAATCGCCTTCATTTTTCAAAGATAGAATTGCTTCATCTCGAATAGGACGCAAAAATGTCCTTTATCCCGTTAGGAAAAAGAAAAAACCACTCTATGATTAGGATCATAAAGTAGTTTTTATCTATTCATCAAATATCCCTTTAACAAAGATATTTTATCACAAAAACTGAAAAAGAAAAAATTATTCCTGGTTTTGTTTTTTGCTGATTTTCATTTCAAGGATGAAGGCGATGATCAATCCGATTCCTCCGAATAACAGAACGGAAGCTCCATATGCCACGGCAATCATATCGTTCCGAAACCAATGCTCGTTTACATACATATTACTCTGTAACATCCCTAGATTAATGAAAAAGCCGACCAATAATCCCAAGCCTACACCTGCCAACAATGCTCCAGCTTTCAATGCACTGAACGAGAAGTTATTCGTAAAATTAGGTAAGCGAAATTTTAGCTGAATAGCTCCGGGATCCATCTTTTCTCCTAATTTCTCAATAATCGCTAGGCGTTCGCGTCGGCGAACAAATAATTCGAATACACCATAAATAGCGGCAAATACAATTGCGCAGGTAAGCGGAATACTAATAAAATCCATCATAACTATAAAATTTAAATTGTTTAATTGTTCGTTTGCTCTTTTGACGCAGTTACGTTAATTCGGTTACAACTTTTTCCTGCTTATTATTTTATTCTTAATATTGTAACTTTTGAGAAAGGTTTGCGTCCATACATATAACTTATGGAATTGTATACCGACATATACTATATTCAAAGAATACAATCGGGAGATACCGCTAGTTTCGCTTGCCTGCTGGATAGATACAGCCGTCCTGTGCATTCTTTGATATACCGGATTGTCGCGAATCAAGAAGATGCGGAAGAATTAGTGCAGGATGTTTTCCTGAAAGCATTCCGGAATTTGTCGGGGTTTAAAGGAAATAGTAGTTTTGCGACATGGATTTACCGGATTGCGTACAATACGGCGATTTCGGCGACGCGGAAAAAGAAACGGGAATTTTTGACGATTGAAGACGGTCAACTTGACCAGGTAACGGAGGATGATTTGACCGGGTTGTATGGTTTTAATGGAGAGGAGGATCTGCTTGGCGAATTGGAAGCGGCGTTGGATTTGTTGTCGCCCGAAGAACGAGGACTAATCCTGCTTTTTTATATGGACAATAAATCAGTGGAAGAAATTGCGGGAATTACCCAATTATCGTCGGCGAATGTGAAAACAAAATTACATCGCATTCGGAAAAAATTATATCTATTAATGATAAAAATAAAAGGAGAATAGCTATGTCTACTCGTTATAAGAGAAAAGATACGCTGCGGGAACTTTTTTCCCGTCTGCCTCAAAAACAACTTTCAGAAGGCTTTCGTAACAATATGATGCAACGAATTCAACAGGAGGCTCGAAGGTTGAAACGAAAAGACGAGCGTTTCGGTCTTTTCATAACGGTCGTAACAGCCATTGTAATCTTGGTATTGGGATTTTTTGCTCTTTATTGTTTGAATATTCCGAAGATCGAAGTTCGTATTCCTGATTTGTCTACTCTTCCTTTTTTTCTGTATATCGGTGTTTTGGTTTCGTTTTTGCTCGCGGTAGATTATCTATTGCGTAAACATTTCCAGAAAAAACATTCTAAACAAGATAGTTAACTGCAATATTTTTTTTGACCAAACTGTTGGTTGTCAGAAAAAAAGACATACCTTTGCACGACTTTTAGAGATTACACAACATAATGTCTAACTCAGTAATTAAACGGTAGTATTAACAATTTAAAGGATGGAAAATTTAAAAAACATCGCCCCCATTGAAGATTTCAACTGGGATTCTTATGAAAAAGGAGATACTTACAGTGATGTAAGTAAAGAAGATCTTGTAAAAACGTATGATGAAACGCTTAGTACCGTAAAGGACAAAGAAGTGGTTATGGGAACCGTGACTGCACTGAACAAACGTGAAGTAGTGGTGAATATCGGTTTCAAATCCGACGGTGTGGTGCCTATGTCGGAATTCCGTTACAATCCGGAATTAAAAGTTGGTGACGAAGTAGAAGTTTACATCGAAAGCCAGGAAGACAAAAAAGGACAATTGATCCTTTCTCACAAAAAAGCACGTGCTACTCGCTCATGGGATCGTGTGAACGAAGCGTTGGAAAAAGACGAAATCATCAAAGGGTTTATCAAATGCCGTACGAAAGGCGGTATGATTGTGGATGTGTTCGGTATCGAAGCATTCCTTCCGGGTTCGCAAATCGATGTGAAGCCGATTCGCGATTACGATGTATTCGTTGGTAAGACAATGGAATTTAAGATTGTTAAGATCAATCAGGAATTCAAAAACGTAGTTGTCTCTCATAAAGCGCTTATCGAAGCTGAATTGGAACAACAGAAAAAAGAAATTATCTCTAAACTTGAAAAAGGTCAAGTATTGGAAGGTACCGTCAAGAACATTACTTCGTATGGTGTATTCATCGACTTGGGGGGTGTAGACGGATTGATTCACATTACCGATCTTTCTTGGGGACGTGTTTCTCATCCGGAAGAAATCGTTCAGTTGGATCAGAAGATCAATGTGGTTATTCTGGATTTCGACGACGAAAAGAAACGTATTGCTCTTGGTTTGAAACAATTGACTCCGCATCCATGGGATGCTTTAGACCCAAATATGAAAGTGGGTGACAAAGTAAAAGGTAAAGTGGTTGTCATGGCAGATTACGGTGCCTTTATCGAAATCGCCCCCGGGGTAGAAGGATTGATTCACGTTTCGGAAATGTCCTGGACACAACACTTACGTAGTGCGCAAGACTTTATGAAAGTTGGCGACGAGATCGAAGCCGTAATCTTGACTTTGGATCGTGAAGAACGTAAAATGTCGTTGGGTATCAAACAATTGAAAACCGATCCATGGGAAGATATAGAGACTCGTTATCCGGTAAGTTCCAGACATATGGCAAAAGTTCGCAACTTTACTAATTTCGGTGTATTTGTTGAAATCGAAGAAGGCGTAGACGGATTAATCCATATTTCCGACCTTTCTTGGACGAAAAAAATCAAACACCCGAGCGAATTTACGCAGATCGGTGCCGACATCGAAGTACAAGTGCTGGAAATCGATAAGGAAAACCGTCGTTTGAGTTTAGGACATAAACAATTAGAAGAAAATCCATGGGATGTGTTCGAAACGATCTTTACAGTAGGTTCTATTCACGAAGGTATGATTATCGAAGCGTTGGATAAAGGGGCGGTCATTGCTCTTCCGTATGGTGTGGAAGGTTTCGCTACTCCGAAACATTTGGTTAAAGAAGACGGATCGCAAGCCGGTGTAGATGAAAAGTTAGACTTCAAAGTGATTGAATTCAACAAAGAAGCAAAACGGATTATTCTTTCGCACAGCCGTATATTCGAAGATGAACAAAAGGCGGCTAAAAAAGAAGCTGCAGGTGAAAAGAAATCATCAACCAAGCGTTCAAAAAAAGATGAAGAAACAGCTATTGTTTCCGGTTCTGTTGAAAAAACAACACTTGGTGATATTGAAGAATTAGCTGCTTTGAAAGAGAAATTAGAAGGGAATAAATAATCTACCTAATTTTCACATAAAAAATAGGGCGTCCTATAAGAGGATGCCCTATTTTTTTGTCATTTTAATATTTAATTCAAAGAAACTTTGCATATCTTGCAACTCAAAACCACAGCGAGCGGAACAGAAATGGATATAAATAAAAAACAATAATATGGATGTTAATAAAATTAACTGTGACGACTTTTCTTTAGCCGATTTTTCAGCATACAATGGCGATGATTTATTTGATGTCAGAGAACCTTTTTGGGCTTTTTATCAAGATGCCGTGGCAAAAAAATACATGGTTTACGGAAACCCGATCAGTACCGCCCCCAGTTCGGAATTCGAGGTGTATGACCGCTATCTGAATCAAGATCGGCATTTTCTGAATTTTTGTTCTTATAATTATTTAGGATATTCCTGTCATCCGGAAGTGATTAAAGCTGTTCAGGAAACCGTCGATAAATATGGTACCGGAGCTGTATCGGCACCTTTGTTAAGTGGGTATTATAATCTGTCCAAACAATTGGAAGATTCGATTGCCCAATTTAAAAAGAAAGAGGCAGCCGTGATTTTTCCTACTGGATACGGAGCGAATCTGGGGGTGCTGTCTTGTCTTTTGAAGCCCGGGGATATCGCGATTATGGATATTTTATCACATGCGTCCATTTATGATGGGGCACGTTTGTCTGGAGCAGATATTAAAATGTTCAGCCATAATAATGCGGAACATCTTGAAACTATATTGAAAAATCTGAGTAAACCACATCGGGCAATCGTTTGTATCGAAGGAATTTATAGTATGGACGGTGATTTGGTGAATTTGCCGGACATCGTTGCCGTGTGTAAAAAATATGGCGTCCGTATTCTTTTGGATGAGGCACACGCAACTTTGATCTTTGGTGAAAACGGACGTGGTGTCGCCGAACATTTTGGTTTGGAAGATGAGATCGATCTGACGATCGGGACGTTTAGCAAATCATTTGGGGCTATAGGGGGATTTGTTACGGGCGAACAAAAAATTATTACGTATATTCGGATGTTTGCGCGTTCTTATGTGTTTTCCTGTGCCATGGCCCCCCATACGGCGGCTGGAATATTGAAGGTGTTGGATCTGTACCAGAAAGACAAGTCTTACCGGAATAAACTATGGGAAAACACCCATTATATGCTGAATGCCTTAAAAAAAGCAGGATTGGATACGGGAAATACTGAATCGCAAGTGATTCCGGTCATTGTCGGTCATGATCATCGTTTACGCGAAATAAGCAAACTTATTCATGAAAAAGGTCTTTATACTGGTGTCGTGACTTATCCGGCAGTGTCGAATAAACGTACGCGTTTAAGACTGTCCATGTCTTCTTATCATACCAAAGAACAGATGGATAAATGTTTGGAAATTATAAAAAATGCTTTTGATGCAGTTAAATAATCCTTTCGATTTGTTTTAAAACGTTATTTGATTTGCTTTCGGAAAGGTTGGCTTATCGGTTTATTGTTGTTTTGATTGATCTTATCTCTTTTCCCTTTATCGACTAAAAAAAGAAGATAAAAGAGGCGGTTCCTTTAGAAAATGTATCTTTGTAGAACAGATAATAAAAAGAAAGAGAACGTGGGAAAGATCGTTGAGACGCCTTTGATGAAGCAATATTTTGATATTAAAGCTAAACATCCGGACGCGCTTTTATTGTTTCGGGTAGGGGATTTCTATGAACTCTATGGCCAGGATGCTATTGTTGGCGCTGATATATTAGGGATTACTCAAACCAAACGTGCAAATGGAGCGGCTCAATATGTAGAAATGGCCGGCTTTCCGCACCATGCTTTAGACACGTATTTACCTAAATTGGTACGTGCGGGTAAGCGTGTGGCAATTTGCGATCAATTGGAGGATCCGAAAATGACTAAAAAATTAGTCAAACGTGGAATCACCGAATTAGTTACGCCTGGCGTGTCCATCAACGACAATATTCTGAATCACAAGGAAAATAATTTTCTTTCTTCTGTTCATTTTTGCAAAAACAACTGTGGTATTGCTTTTTTGGATATTTCCACCGGCGAATTTTTGACGGCCGAAGGTACGATCGATTATGTGGATAAGTTGTTGAACAGTTTTTCGCCCAAGGAAGTGTTGATCGAACGGAAGTACAAAAAACAGTTTGAGGAATGTTTCGGATCCCGATTTTTTACGTTCGAGTTAGACGATTGGATATTTACGTCGGAAACGGCAGAAGAACGTTTGTTGAAACATTTCGAAACGAAAAACCTGAAAGGTTTTGGTGTACAACATTTGAAATTGGGTATTATCGCATCGGGGGCAATTCTACATTATCTGGATATTACCCAGCATACCCATATTTCGCATATTACGGCTCTTTCCCGGATCGAGGAAGATCGGTATGTCCGCTTGGATAAATTTACGATTCGCAGTTTGGAATTGGTCGATACGATGAATGAAGACGGGAAAAGTCTGCTGAACATTATCGACCGTACGGTATCGCCTATGGGTTCGCGTTTGTTAAGGCGCTGGATGCTTTTTCCTCTGAAAGAGGTGAAACCGATTCAAGACAGGCAGAATGTGGTGGAATATTTTTTCCGTCATCCGGAAATGAAAGAATTACTGGATGCTCAATTGAGTCAAATCGGCGATTTGGAACGTATTATTTCGAAAGTTGCCGTGGGACGAGTTTCGCCCCGTGAAGTCGTTCAACTGAAAGTTGCGCTGCTGGCGATCGATCCAATTAAACAAGCCTGTGAGGCTAGTGATGATCCTAGTCTGCAACGTATAGGAGAACAACTAAACGTTTGTGCGCTGATTCGTGATCGCATTGAAAAAGAAATCAATCCGGATCCTCCTGTGTTAGTCAATAAAGGTGGCGTTATTGCAAAAGGCGTTCATGAAGAATTAGATGATTTGCGGTCGATGGCTTATTCCGGAAAAGATTATTTGTTGCAGGTACAACAGAGAGAAAGCGAACGTACCGGAATTTCCAGTCTTAAGATCGCGTTTAATAACGTATTCGGATATTATATAGAAGTGCGCAATACCCATAAAGAGAAAGTTCCGCCGGAATGGATACGCAAACAAACGTTGGTTAATGCCGAGAGATATATCACGGAAGAACTGAAAGAATACGAAGAAAAGATTCTGGGAGCTGAAGAGAAAATCCTTTCGTTGGAGGCTCGTTTGTTTAACGATCTTGTTCTTTGTTTGATGGAGTACATCGCGCCGATTCAGACAGATGCGAACCTGATTGCGCGCTTGGATTGTCTTTTGTCTTTTGCTAAAGTGGCTTTGCAAAACAAATATATCCGTCCCCTTGTCGACGAGTCGGATGTGATAGACATTAAGGCGGGGCGTCATCCGGTCATCGAAAAACAGTTGCCGCTGGATGAGCCTTATATTGATAACGATGTTTATCTGGACACAGATAAACAGCAGATTATTATCATTACCGGGCCCAATATGGCAGGTAAGTCTGCATTGTTACGCCAAACAGCCTTGATTACTTTATTGGCGCAGATCGGTAGTTTTGTCCCGGCAGAAAGTTGTCGGATCGGGATTGTAGACAAGATTTTTACTCGTGTGGGAGCTTCCGATAATATTTCTGTTGGAGAATCGACGTTCATGGTGGAAATGAGTGAAGCTTCCGATATTTTGAACAATCTTTCTCCCCGGAGTTTGGTTTTGTTTGATGAATTAGGACGGGGGACAAGTACGTACGATGGGATATCTATTGCATGGGCGATTGTGGAATACATTCACGAACATCCGGGAATGCGTGCTAAAACACTTTTTGCCACGCATTATCATGAATTGAATGAAATGGAACGTTCCTTCAAACGGATCCGGAATTTCAATGTGTCGGTTAAAGAAGTCAATAATAAAGTTATTTTTTTACGTAAACTTGTTCCAGGTGGCAGCGAGCATAGTTTCGGTATTCATGTTGCCAAGATGGCCGGCATGCCTAAAAGTATTGTCAAACGTGCGACCGAAATTCTCAAACAATTGGAGACCGATAACCGACAGGAAGGCATAAAGAATAAGGACGGAATAAAAGGGAAACCGATTAAGCAAATAGCATCCGCGGCAGAAGGTTATCAATTGAGCTTTTTTCAACTTGACGACCCGGTGTTAAGCGCTGTGCGTGATGAGATCAAAAATATGGATGTGAATAACCTTACGCCGCTGGAGGCTTTGAATAAACTGAGTGAGATCCGAAAGATCATTATCGGAAAGTAAGGAAAACGTCTTATTTTTTCATGGATGCGGTAATGTTCTGGACGTCTTTTAGCGTAAAATTACCGAGTAACTGGATCACGGTGAACCCTTTTTCCGTATTGGCCAGCATGATCAATTCGCTAATCAGTTCTCCTTTTTTCCGGGCATAGAATGTCGCATTTGTCTTTCCATCTTTGACACGCATTAATTCTTCATGTTGCTTGTTTATGAGCGCGGAGAAATCTTTTCGCATCTGGTCGGCCTGTTCTTTGTTTTCCGTAGTCAGGATTTGAAGAGATTCTATTTTACCTTTCATATTCATCAGGTTTAATCCTCCCGTTTGCATATCCGGCATCATCTGGAACATCGCTTTGGAGATATAAACAGAGGAGACATTATTCATGTCGGCAAACTTGTCGAAGAGGTTCTTTTGAGCGAAAGTGAGTCCGTAACAAAAGAGAAAAAGAACGAGTAAACTATATTTTGTTTTCATATGAGGTTTATTTTAATTGATTCTGTATAATTTCATTTATTTGTTGAATTTCTTTTTTCGCGTCATCCATTTGTTCTACTCCTTTATTTAGGTTGGTAGATAGGAAAGTAAGTGCCTGACCAGCTGCGGCCGCAGCTTCGTGCGGATCGGTATACGTGTCGGCTGAGAGATCCGGATGATCTGCCGGCGGGTTTAGTTGTATTCCTACGGCAATGCAAAGGAGTATGGCTGCAGCGATTCCAGCGATTTTATAACCGGTACGGCTGATAGACCATCGTTTGCTTTTTGCGATATGTGCGTCTAAACGGAGCTCAATACGTTGCTGCAGGTTCTCCGGTAGTTCAATCTTGTTCGATTCACGTAGAAGAAGATAAATCTGTTGTTCTTCTTTCCATCGTTTCGGAAGAGTTGTCTTCTGGAAGAAAAAGTCGTCTAAGATTTTTTCCTCCTGTTCCGTTGCTGTTCCTTCGTAATAAGCAGCGAGATACTGTTCTATTTGTTTATCGTCCATCATCGTTCATCCATTTTTCAAATTTCTCCCGAATTGTTTTTCGCGCTCTTGAGAGTAAAACGCGTATATTAACGGCACTGAGTCCGGTCATTTCTTCAATTTCTTCCGCCGAACATCCGTCGATTCCGCGTAGGCGGATGATCTGGCGCTGGTTTTCCGGCAGTTCGTTTATCAAGAGATTGATCACGTGGATCCTGTCTTGTTCGATCAGGTTTGTTTCCGGTGAGCAATTGTTCGCTACGATTATTGCGTCTTCTTTTTCCTGCAGATTCCGGCTAACGGACGATCGTAAATAATCAAGACTTCTGTTGCGGGTCAGCGTCACACAAAACGCTTCAGGGCTGCGGATGTCGGCCAGCTCCTTTCGTTTGTCCCATAGTTTACAATAGACTTCCTGTACAATATCTTCCGCATCTTGCTTGTTTCCCGTCAATGCGAAAGCAATCCGGTAAAGTTTGGAATGAAAAGGTAAAAACTGCTGTTTAAACCATCTCTCATCCATTCTTATGCTTGTTTACTAAGGCTTCAATATCCGAAGGTTTGATCTTTCCTTTGATTCGTACCAACGCATTACTGTCTCCTGTCGTCAAAACAACTAACTCACGAATGATATCTTCGTCTATTCGCACTAGTACTCTTGTCCGACTGTTGCCTTCGTTAGATGTGACCATCGTTTCAAACCCGTTATCTTTCAAATTCTTTACGGCGGAAATAAAATCGGTTTTAACCTCCTTTCTGCATTCATCTAAAGACAAAACCTCAATACCGTCCACACCCATGACGTCGGTAAACAAGCCGGCTAATTTTATACTGAAATTTCCCATCGTCATGTGAGAAACATTTTCTACTTTCGCGAACTTATCGAACAACTGATTCATATTCTTTTGTCCGTAGCTTATTTGTGTAGACCAGATGAGAACTACGATCCATACATATTTTAGTTTCATTTCCGTATAATTTATAAGTTAATTCTGTTGGTCAATCGCGCGATTAACGGTATTTTGCTAATAAGACGAGTCTGTGGCAAGGTTTGTTACAAATGTATTGTTGTTTTTAGTAGAAAAATTATTTGGAAAAAAGAACAGAGGCAGTCTTTGGGTAGACTGCCTCTGAAGTATAAAAGATCATACGTTTATTTTAATTCATCAATTTTGAAAAAATCCTGGTCGCCGTAATCCATATTTTCGCCGGCCATTCCCCAAATAAATGTATAATTTGATGTTGCTGCAGCAGAATGGATAGACCATTCCGGAGAAAGTACCGCCTGGTTTCCTTTCATCCAAATATGACGTGTTTCTGTTGGCTCGCCCATGAAGTGGCATACCGCCTGACCTTCCGGTACTTCAAAATAAAAATAAGCTTCCATCCGGCGGGAATGAATATGAGCGGGCATGGTGTTCCAGACACTGCCTGGCGCCAGTTCGGTCATTCCCATTTGCAATTGGCAGGTAGGCAATACTTGGTTTACGATCATTTTATTAATATTCCGGTGATTAGACATTTCTAAAGATCCCAACTTCATTACTTCTGCGTCTGCTTTTGTGATTTTTTTGTTTGGAAAGTTCCGATGCGCACAGGCGGAATTAAAATAAAAAAACGCTGGATTCTGGGCTTCTCTACTTTCGAAATAGACTTCGCGTTCGCCGGATCCTAAATACAGCGCTTCTTTGTACTTTAATTCAAAAGATTCGTTTCCAACGTGGACTATCCCTGTACCGCCGACATTAAATATTCCCAATTCTCTGCGGCAGAGAAAAGAAGGCTGTTTCAATGGATCAATCGCGTCTAAATGTAGTTTTTCTTTCACAGGCATCGCTCCCCCTACGACTAATCTGTCGTACATCGAATAAACCATGTTTATTTCGTCAGTGGCAAACAGTTTTTCTATCAGAAAATCTTTCCGCAAGCGTTGGGTATCATATGATTTCGCATCTGTAGGATGAGCTGCGTAACGTAATTCATAATTTGTTTTCATTTCAAACCTTTTCTTTACTCCTTTTATTATTTGTTTTGTGTCGCTTTTTTGCTGTTGGGGTGTTTATGTAAACATACTCAATTTTCGCAAGAAAAGAAAGTGAATTTACTTTTTGATTAATTTGTCGATCCATTGCCATGCTTTTTCCCATTGTTCCGGATAAGCATAATGTCCGATTTCTTCCACGACTTCGAAATCCTTAGGTGCGGCAATTACATTAAAGGCTGAGCTCATCGAAGTGGGTGGACAAACCATATCGTTATATCCGTACGAATAAAATCCCGGTACTTTGATTTGGCGCGCGAAATTGACGACATCGTAATACGAGGCCGTTTCTATCTTTGTCGGTGTGTTGTTCGTTGGGTCTTTGAACATATGCGGCCATCCACCGGCGCGGCCGTGCAAATATCCCGTCAGATCACAGAGCGCAGGGTAGAATGCTGTCAAACCTTTGATGCGGGAATCCAATCCGGCAGCGACGATCGACAGGGCGCCTCCCTGGCTGCCGCCTTGTACAACCAGATTGTTTCCGTCAAACTGCGGTAAAGAATAAATGAAGTCAACGGCTCTTACACAACCGAGATAGACCCGTTTGTAATAATACTGATCTCGGTTTTCCAGATTGAAGTTGTTGTAACCGCGCAGTGCTCCATTCCGCAGATCGTCATATACGCCGACCGGTAGATTGACGGGGATACCGTGTATTCCGATTTCAAAGGTAATGTATCCTCGTTCTGCGTTTGCAACGTCACCGTAGTATGGTCTGATTCCCGCTCCCGGAACTTTCAGTACTGCTGGATGTTTTCCTCCGCCTTTCGGAATGCAGACAATACCGTAAAGTCTTGTTCCCGGTTGATAGTTTTGAATGCTTACATGATAGACCTCCACTTTCTCTGTACAACGTTCAGGAATCAACGTCATGCGGGTATCCATCGCTATTGTAGCCGCTTCTTTTTTGGCGTTATCCCAGAATTCAGTAAAATCGGCGGGTAATTTAACCGTCGGACGGATTAGCTCCGGACTTACCGCTGCGGTGGCTAATCCCGGGTATTCTTTTCCGGCATACTTTGCCCAGACACGGCAACGCAAAAAGCCTGGTTTGTCCATGCTGCCGGCTTGGATGGTAAACGTTCCCTTATCCAAGGTTTTAGTCTCCATTTGTAACGGGTCCATCATATCTTCAGCTATTTCATATCGGACTTCGACACTTTTTAGCGGAATACTGTTTTTGGTAACCGTAACGTCAAAAGTGATTTTTTCTCCGGTTTTGTACACCCAATCCGCATGATTAGGCGCGACAATAACTTTAATTAATTTTTCAGCAGGCTGGGCGAATAATGTTCCTGAACAGAACATCGCTACAGCAAGAAACAGAATAAATCGAATCGTTTGTGTTTTCATTATATTAACTATTAAAATGATTTTAATAACCTAACTCGAATGGTTGATCGACTGCTTTTACGTCTTCTCCCGGATAGCCTTCATTATAATGAATGTCCGGATTGAAAATAATATAGCCGTTGTTGCTATAAAAATGGTAATCGATGGTTGAACGATGAGGTTCCGGCATGCGGTAAGTGTTTCGACATTCAGCACTTGTTTCTTTTGCTGGGCAGTAGTCGATAAGGAAACGCAAACAAGGCAAGAGAAGATTACTTCAACTTTGAGATTCATAAATATTCGTTTTTTTTACAATATTACATTTTTGATTTGAATTTAACATATGTATTTAGAAAATAAAAATATTTCCCCGATTAACGTGTAAATTTGTTTTCTATCTTTGGTTGTTGATGTCTATTTGTTATACAAGATGTTGTTAATCAGAGCTGATTGGTTTTTTGTAATAAGTTTGTAATAATATCGAAATGGTACCGAAATAATCGTTTCAGACCTTTGTCGATAAATAGAATAGTTTTTTGATGGAGACAATATACCTCGTATTTATTATATGCCTCTTTGTTTTAGCGGTATTTGATTTGTCTATAGGCGTCAGTAACGATGCCTCCAATTTTCTTAATTCAGCCATAGGTTCGAAAGCGGCGTCTTTTAAAACGGTTATGATAATTGCTGCTTTTGGTATCCTGATCGGAACAATTCTTTCCAACGGAATGATGGATATTGCCCGGCATGGCATATACCAACCTCAGCATTTTTATTTTACGGAGATTATGTGCATTCTGTTATCTGTGATGTTGACAGATTTGGTGTTGCTGGATGTTTTTAATTCTCTGGGCTTGCCCACTTCTACGACCGTTTCTCTTGTTTTTGAATTGTTGGGAGCTTCTGTGGCTGTCTCGTTAATTAAATTATCTTCTTCAAACGGGATGTTGAATCTTGGGGATCTGTTGAATACGGAAAAAGCGTTTGCTGTAATTCTCGCTATCTTTCTATCTGTTGCGATTGCATTTATTTTCGGTATGGTCGTGCAGTTCTTTACCCGGGTAATTTTTACTTTTAACTATAAGAAACAAAGTAAATATTTTGTCGCTCTTTTCGGTGGTGTTGCGGCAACTTCCATTGTTTATTTTATGCTGATCAAAGGGCTGAAAGATGTTTCGTTTATGACCCCGGAAGTTAAAGACATGGTACATGAGAATACGGATAAGATTGTTTTTTACTGTTTCGTTTCTTTCGCATTGCTTATGCAGTTGTTGCATTGGTTGAAAGTGAATGTTTTTAAAGTCATCATTCTGATGGGAACTTTTGCCTTAGCATTGGCTTTTGCCGGAAATGATTTAGTGAATTTTATCGGTGTTCCCATGGCTGCTTATTCGGCTTATATAGATTTGCTCGCACAAGGCGGAACGGTTACGCCGGATACGTTTCTGATGGAGTCGTTGACCGAATCGGCTAAAACTCCCTGGTATTTTCTGGTTGGTTCGGGCGTTATTATGGTGATTGCTTTGACGACCTCTAAAAAAGCGCAGAATGTGGTGAAGACGTCGATCGATTTATCTCGGCAGACGGAAGGAACGGAAAATTTCGGGACTTCTCCGATTGCCCGTAAGTTGGTTCGTACCACAACGAACTTGTTTGCGTCCGTGATTAACACGATTCCGCCGTCGGTTCGGGTCTGGATTGACAGTCGTTTTGTACCGGAGGAAGTACCCCAAGAAGAAAAAAATGTTAGTTTTGATGTCGTGCGGGCTTCTGTGAATGTGGTTTTAGGTGGATTGTTGATCGCGTTGGGAACATCTTTTAAATTACCGTTGTCTACGACATATGTATCGTTTATGGTGGCGATGGGAACTTCCCTTGCCGACCGCGCATGGGGACGGGAAAGTGCTGTTTACCGTATCACCGGAGTCCTGTCTGTCGTGGCTGGTTGGTTTATTACCGCTGGTGCCGCGTTTCTGATTTGTTTCATGGTCGCTTTGATTATTTATTGGGGCGGATTTGCTGCGATGGTCGGCATGATCGGTCTATCTATTTATCTCTTGATTCATAGTCATTTGATGTATAAAAAGCGGCAGCGTAAGGCTGCTTTGCAGGAAGAAGTTAATGAAACGGTTGCTCAATTGCAGACGTCGAAAAATTCTCATGAAGCCTTGTCGCTTTTCCGTCAATTAAGCCGTGAAGATTTGAGTTCGACATTGTTATTTGCAAAAGAGACCTTGTATAAGGTCATTCACGGATTTATGGACGAAAATTTGAAAGAACTCAGACAATCGTTGCAAGCTATTGAAGAAAAGAAAATTCATATCAAGCAAGTCAAACGTGTGGGGACGTTGGGCGTCAGTCAACTCGATCATGACGTTGCTGTGGATAAAGGGGTTTATTATTATCAAGGAAACGACTTTTCCAGCGAATTGATCTACAGCATCCGGCGTATGGCGGAACCTTGTCGGGATCATATCGACAACCATTTCAATCCGCTTAGTGATATTCAAAAACATGATTTTAGCGAGGTGGTAGATCGGATCTGTGTTTTTCTGCAAAAATGTGCGGATAAACTAATTGCGAACGATTATTCTTCTTTTAGGGAACTTGTGCTGGAATCTTCTGGCTTGAGCAAGGATCTCGTATTGCTTACGAAACAGGAATTACATCGTTTGCAGGGCCAAACCGGAAAAAGCACGAAAGCAAGTATGGTTTATTTGAATATGATACACGAAACCAAGAATGTAATTTTATTTTCGACCAACTTGGTGAAGGTGAGTCGCAAGTTCCAGATTGAACGGGATAAATAAGGGGTTATTTCCGGATAGACTGTTGTAGAACTAATAATCCTTCCGGCCCCATATTAAACAAGAGATCTACAATGCTGAGATTGGAAAGAAAACCGTATTTTTCCCGAAATACCTGATAATAGGAAACAGGCACAAAATCGAGATCCTTTACCGGACTTTTGGGGCTGATTTTTTCTCTAAAATCGTGTAAAACTTCGGCGTTATATCGTTTGGTATACGAAACAGTCGGTTCCATATCTAATAGCGAGCAAATCAGTTTCCGTAGTTCCTCGTTGAAATCGAATAAAAATGTGAATTTTTTCTCAAAAAAAGGGGCGAAGTCATCTTGATAATAGATAAAGAAGGGACTGGTACTATAAGCCGAAACAAGTGCGTTCCAATGAAGATGCCTCCAATTTCCATGATCGGAAATACGAATGTCTTTTGTGCGGCATTTAATTGTCTCCGGCTTCTCTGTCGGGACAGACAAGATAAGCGGACCATTGGCAGCAGCAATCACACAACGGTTACGGTACGTTTGTTTTACGAAATTTTCTTCACGTTCGATTTCTACATTAGGAAATTGTAACAATTTGCAATAATATTGTATCGGGCCGAGGTAAGTCGTCGATAAAAAAACAGTTCCCATTATTGGATAGCTTTAAGCAAATGTTCTTTTTCTTTACTGAACCAGCAATACCAGGCCGTACCCAACACCTTTTCCGCCGGAATAAATCCCAGATGGCGTGAATCGACACCGTCTTTTATGTTATCGCATAAAATCCAGTAATAATCGTGGTTGAAAAAGAAGAAAACGGTCTCTTTTCCTTCAACGAAAAGTTTCTTCTCCCGGAAAACTAAAGGTTTATCCGTTTCTCTTAATAGGATTTCCTTACATGCCGTTAATGACAAACTGTCAAGGCGGTAGGGTCGGTTTTTATGGGGGACGATCAGAGAATACTCTTCAGATTGCTGTTTAATGAAATACTGTTTTTCCGCTTCGTTTAGTTCGTCGCGAATAACATATTCTTCAAAAGGCGTTAATGAAACTAAGTGACGACCGCTTTCCTGTTTCATATTCCGTACCGGAATATGGAGCCGTTTGAGGGTCTTGAAAAAAGAATCACTGATCAAATCGTTGATTACATATCGACTTATTGCGTTAGGAGAAAGCGGGAAAAAATGACGGTTGATGGTATAACCATCGTTTGTTACCCCAATCGTATCTCCAGGCAACCCAATACAGCGACCGAGGAATAAAGGCGACAAAACCGTATCTTTTAACAACGGACTGACAAAAAGAACGACAGCATTCCTCGCCGGATGTTTCTCCCATTTGTTGACTAAGACAAAGTCGCCTTCGTTCAACGTATTCGCCATAGAGGACGTTGATATCCGGTACGATTCGATTACATATTCCCGTATGACAACAACTGCCGTTATTAGAAGAAGGAGGAATATAAATCGTTTAACGGTTGTTTTTATTTTGTCTTTATACTGCATTCATTTTCTTAATCGGAATGTACCATGCGGAACAAACGATTCCAGCGTATTCCGCCATCAAAGAAAGAACGGTCTTTATCTAATGATAGCCAGATCAGGATTGGTTTTCCTACCAGATGATCCTCCGGCACGAAACCCCATGAACGGCTGTCGGCACTGGCGTGGCGGTTATCTCCCATCATAAAATAATAATCGTATTTGAATGTGTAAGACGTCGCAGCCTTTCCGTTGATATAGATTGTACCGTCTTTTTTTATTTCCAACGTATTATTTTCGTAATTCTTGATACAACGTTTGTAAAGCGCCAGATTTTTTTCCGTTAGGTCGATTTTTTCACCTTTCTTCGGGATCCATAGCGGACCGTAATTATCGCGTGTCCACCCTGTATGGTAATCCACCGGATAATAAATAGTTCCACCCATTTCATCCGGTTCGATGATAATCTTCCTGAAGATCGACATTTTTTTCGCTTTTTCGAGCGCCATTTTGGTCATCGGAAAATGATAGATCGGATTGAACTGTCCGTTTTCATCTGGGGTAAATCCGATAAACGCGAGGGTTTCCCGATTCATCGAATTTCCGGATATCAGCATGCGGTCGGCTTTACTGATCTCCAGCAAACGGAACTGTTCTTCCGAAAGCATGGAGCCATTTGTTTCTAAATAATAATTCAACTGCATCTTTTCCGGGTCTTCCGTTATGTTCCCGTTAATATACACTTTATTGCCCCTAACCTCCAGCAGATCTCCCGGCATGCCAATACAACGTTTTACAAAATTTTCTCGTTTGTCTACCGGACGGTACATCACTTCGCCGAAAGTAGCCTTGTCTAAATAAATCCGTTCACGGCCATACTCTTCCAGTAAAGAATAGTAATCCGGATTTTGCACTTTGAGGGCAATCGTATCTCCAGCCGGGAAATTAAACACGACGATATCGTTTCTTTTAACCTTACCCAACCCTTTTACGCGCTTATAGTCCCACGAAGGCCATTCCAGATACGATTTGCAATTGAAAACGGGTAACGTGTTTTGCACCAAGGGAAAGGATAACGGTGTGTTCGGGACGCGTGGGCCGTAACTTAACTTGCTCACAAAAAGATAATCCCCGACTAATAACGACTTTTCCAAAGACGAACTGGGAATTTGATAGTTTTGAAAAATAAAGATGTTGATGAAATAAACCGCGATCAACGCAAATATGATATCGTCTACCCATTCCAAGATATTCCGAATTCTCGGATTTTTAGACTTTTTCCAAGCACCCCATGGTATATATTGGGTTAGAAATATATCCACCAGTACGGGTATACCAAACAGCAGCCAAGCGTTTTTCATCCAAAGGGTAAAGAGCAGATAGAGTGTGGTGGCAATGCCGAATTTAATCCATTGTTTTTTGCTAAATGTTTTCATCTGTACCTTTTAATTGATCGAAAATCAGAATTTTAACATATCGTTCATTCCCAGAAAACCTTTTTTCCCGGCGGTAAATTCGGCGGCAATAACAGCGCCTAAAGCAAGTCCCTGACGACTCTTCGCGTCGTGTTTGATGCTGAGATAATCCATTTCCGAATCATAGACAATCTCATGGATACCCGGTATTTCCCCTTCCCGGATCGCAAAGATAGGTAAGTCGGTTTCCTGCTCTTCCTTGCCCAAGGTCCATCGTTTTTTTCGTTCCATATTTTTCAGAATATCTTCCGCCAGTGTGATCGCTGTTCCGCTTGGTGCGTCCAGTTTATGAATGTGATGCGTTTCCGTTATTTTTACGTCATAAGCCGGAAAATTATTCATTATTTTCGCCAAATACTTGTTGATGGCAAAAAATATATTCATACCGATACTGAAATTGGAGGCATAGAAAAAAGTTTTTCCTTCTTTTTCGCACATTTTCTTTACTTTGTCTAATTGATCCAACCACCCGGTTGTTCCAGAAACCACCGGAATATCTGCCGCAAAAGCTTTCATGTAATTATCAAAAGCTGTAGCCGGAGTGGTAAATTCGATGGCTACATCGGCGCTTTTGAATGCTTCGGAATTAAATTCTTCCTGTGTGTTGTTTATATCAACAATTGATACGATTTCATGTCCGCGGACGATAGCGATTTGTTCAATCACCTTCCCCATTTTCCCGTATCCTATTAATGCTATTTTCATGTATATAGGCTTAATGAATAACTTACTCTCTGCAAATATACATGATTATAGCGGTTTAATTGCATGGATAGATGTTTTTTCGTAAGATTGTCTTTACGCATCAATGCTTGTCCGAACGATGCCTTTGTTTATCTTTGTGTGTGAATGTAAAGAATAGATTGCGATGATAGTTTTAAAAGGGACGGATGCTTTAGATATACAAGGATTGGTAGCGACAATCGGTTTTTTTGACGGTGTTCATTTAGGACACCGGTTCTTGATTGAAGAATTAAGACAGACCGCGAAAAGCCGGCGGTTACCTTCGGCCGTGATTACTTTTCCCATACATCCGCGGATGGTTTTACAACCGGGTTTTCATCCGAACTTATTGAATACAACGGAAGAAAAACTGGCGCAGTTGGAAACAACCGGAGTCGATTATTGCATTGTGTTGGACTTCTCGCTCGAATTATCTCGCCTTTCGGCAAAAGAATTCATAACCGAAGTGCTTCATAAGAAGTATTACGTCAAGACGTTAGTGATCGGATATGATCATCGTTTCGGTCACGACCGGGCAGATGGGTTCGAACAATACATCGCTTATGGGGCTGCTTGCGGAATAGAGCTTGTTAAAGCTTCTCCTTTTGACGCCGGCGAAGTGACGGTCAGCTCTTCCGGTATTCGCGACCGTTTGTTGAATGGGCACGTGGAAGAAGCAGCGAAACTGCTTTCTTATCCTTATAGTCTTACAGGGTCTATTGTCGACGGCTATAAAGTCGGACGTAAACTGGGGTTCCCGACAGCAAACATCGCTGTGGAATCTCCGGATAAGATTGTGCCGGCGATCGGGGTTTACGCTGTTTGGGTGGATGTGGAAGGCGTGAGACATAAAGGAATGTTATATATCGGCGATCGCCCTACACTGGAAAACGGAACGGATATTACCTTGGAAGTGAATATCCTGAATTTTGACCGGAACATTTATAATAGTCGTATAACCGTGACGTTTATAGCTTATGTGCGGGGCGATATTAAATTTAATTCTTTGGAAGAATTGAAGGAACAGTTGGCGGTCGACCGGGACACGGTGGATCGGATTTTAAATAATGATAAATAAGACGATGAAGGTATGGAACAATTTTATGAAGCGATAGATACGTTAAAAGGAATGATTTCCCGTCCTTCTTTTAGCCGTGAGGAAGAAGCTGTAGCCGATTTTCTATATGCCGGTTGGTCTTCTGCCGGACACCGGGTGAATAGGAAAGGGAATAATTTGTGGATCATTGCGCCGGGATTCGATTGGGCGAAACCCACGCTTTTACTGAATTCGCATATCGACACGGTAAAGCCGGTTTCGGGATGGACGAAAGATCCTTTTGCGCCGGAAGAAGACGAGAACGGCCGCCTTTTCGGCTTAGGCAGTAACGATGCGGGCGCCAGTGTCGTTTCGCTTTATGCTGCATTTATGTTGTTACTTCAGAAAGAACAGCCTTATAATTTGATCTTTTTGACTTCGGCAGAAGAAGAAGTTTCCGGGAAAAACGGTGTGGAGAGCGCTCTGAAAGAATTTCCGCCCGTTGCATTCGCGATTGTTGGTGAGCCGACGGGAATGCAGCCGGCCGTCGCTGAGAAAGGGCTGATGGTGCTGGACTGTCTAGCCAAGGGACAAGCCGGACATGCGGCGCGCAACGAAGGTGTCAACGCGATTACGCTTGCCATGAAGGATATCGGCTGGTTTCATTCGTATCAATTCTCCGAAAAGAGCGACTTGCTCGGGCCGGTCAAGATGAGTGTGACAATGATTCAGGCGGGGAGTCAGCATAATGTGATTCCCGACCGTTGCACTTTTACCGTGGATATCCGAACGAATGAATACTATTCGAACGAGCGATTGTTCGAATTGATCTGTGAGCAGGTCGATTGTGAGGTGAAAGCACGCAGTTTTCGCCTGAATTCTACATGTACCGATCCGGAACATCCTTTTGTACGTCGGGCTTTGCTAATGGGAAAAGAGCCTTTTGGCTCACCCACGTTGAGTGACCAGGCGTTGATGCCTTTTCCTTCTGTTAAAATAGGGCCTGGAGAGTCTTCCCGTTCACATACAGCGGACGAATTTGTTTGTTTGCCGGAGATCCGGGATGCTATTGTTACGTATGTACGCTTGCTCGACGGACTTCAATTATAATCCACGAAAAGAACATGTTCAGAAAAGTCCTCGAAACCATCGGTACCCGATATGTCATTGCTTTCTTGAATCTGGCTCTAATCTTTATTAACGCCCGAGTTTTGGGCGTTCAAGGGGTGGGGTTGGTTGGACTTATTTTGGCGGCTGTCAATATCGCCGTTATCTTTAATAGCCTTTTTTGTGGGAATACGATCGTCTATTTTATGAATAAGTATACCGCCCGGTTAATTCTGCTGATGGCTTATTTATGGGCACCTGTTGGGGCGGCGTTGGCGTGTCTCTTGATGGCTGTTTTCGGATTACTTCCCGAAGGTTATCGTGGTGATATTTGGGGGCTGGCGTTGCTAAATTCGTTTGTGGCTGCCAATGCCCGTTTTTTGTTGGGTAAAGACCGGATAAAAGCGTTTAACCTGACTTTCTTTCTGCAGGGCGGACTTCTCTTTTTCGTGCTTGTCGCCTTTTATTATGGCGGACGGTGGCAGACCGTGCAGGCGTATTTGTGGGGGATGTATCTAACCAATGGAATTGCTTTTTTGGTGAGTTCTTTGTTGCTGATTCCGCATTTAGCGCCGGATAAACGTGCTCGGGGCAAGTCGTTTCTGTCGATTGTCCGGGAAATGTTTTTCTATGGGTTGTGGAGTAGTGCGGATAATCTGGCGGAGATCTATACCACGCGGTTGAATTATTTTTTGGTACGCCATTTCTCCGGATTGGGAGCTGTTGGACTTCTGGATGCCGGGACACGTGTCTCGGAAAGTGTGTGGCACATCAGCCGGAGTGTAAGCTTCATTACGTATAGCGAGGTGAGTCGGCTCAAGGAAGAAGACGTTCGTAAACAGATCGCGTTACGTTTGTTTAAGTTTACTTTCCTGTCGCTTGTCCTAATCACGCTCGCGATTGTGCTAATACCCGAATGGGTTTACACGGACTATTTGTTTACTGCCGAATTTGTCGGAATGCATCGGCTGATCTGCCTGTTTGCGCCCGGGATTGTTGCTTTCGGCTGTAATAATGTGATCGGCCATTATTTTATTGGTTCCGGGAAAATCCGTTTTAGCGCGTTCAGTTCGTTTGTCGGTTTATTTGTTTTGCTTATTACCGGTTATCTGTTGATTCCTGCTTATGGGGTAGTCGGCTCTGCCATCACTTCGAGTCTAGCTTTCTGCTCCATGTTGTTTTTTTCTATTATATTATTTGTCCGGCAGACGTCGACGCGTTTCCATGATTTTTTCCCCGACAAAGCCGATTTTCAGTTTGTGCTTCAAAAAATAAAAAACAGTTCTTTTCTGCGCCATTAAGATGTCGCTTTGGCTGTTCGATATTTTGGCGCGGTATATAGCAGAAGAATGGAATGTTGACCTGCCACATATCATCTGTAATCACGTCGCTTACGAACGGGGTGTACTGAATTAAAACATCCTTACATTTCTTTTTTCCCTTCTCGAAGAACTTTTTTTTTGTTCGGGATTTATTTCTATTTTTACAACTGTGGTAAATAATTTCTACAACTGTGGTAAATAATTTTGACAATTGTAGTAAATAATTTTGACAATTATCAAAATAAGAAGGCTTCCCGACGGTAAAAAAAGACGATACCGATGCTTAAAAAGATTGATATCGATGTTTTATTTTATGTGTTGAGATGAAAAAATCAAAAGTTTGTGAAAAATAATCTGATTTACCGCTTTTGAAACTTTCTTTTTACTTTTGCAAGTATCTTTTATATCTTTATCATTTTTTATTAGAATTATTATAATTTCTTAAAAGAACGCAAAGAACGTGTCAAGGAAATGTTTGAAATATAAAAAAGAAGACGATCTATGTGTTTGGCTTTATAAGACTTACGTAAATGAATTGTTTTCGTATGGGACAGCATTGGGGGTCACTCGTATGGTACTTCAGGATGCAATACAAGATGTTTTTCTTCATTTTATGGAAAACGGTTATTTGCTAAACGAAGTGAACAATGTTAAATTTTATTTATTTCGTTCATTGAAAAATCGTTTGATTTCATTGACTCGCCGTTCTAAAAGTTTTGAAAATCTTGATGAAGAATTTGATTATGAATTTTCTCTGAAGGTTACGGGGGTAGATTTGATGATCGAAGAAGAAGAACGTCAACGTCTGATAAAAAGAGTCGATGAATTGTTAGCTTGTCTTACGAACCGGCAGCGGGAAGCCATTTACCTTCGCTATATTCAGGAACTATCGTATGAGGAAATTGGAGAATTATTGGCGATGACGCCTAAGGCTTCACGGAAATTAGTATCACGTGCTTTGATTCGTATTCGCGAAAATAATTTCTCGCTTGTCCTATTCTTGTCCATTCTTAAAAATGCGCTGTTTTAGCGATACACAAAAAGAATATACATTTTGTAATTTTATCTCTCCCATTTTTTTGACAAAATAAGGGGAGTGTCGGCAGAGAGTACTATTTTTTTCTTTTCGACGTTGCATGCCTATTTCCTGACGATTTAATATATATAATTTTTTTGGGGACAAAAATCTTCTTCTCGCGTCTGTCTCTTGATCGTGAATAATAAAACATGAAAAAGAGAAATAATAAAGAAGAGGTTGAAAAACTATTAAACGACGACAACTTTTTGATTTGGTGTATCGCGCCCGGAGTCGTTCGTCATGGTTGGTGGTTAGAGTGGTTGAAGCATTCCTCGGAAAGAGCGGCTGTTGTTGATGAAGCAAAAGCAATCGTGTTGTCGCTTAGAATCAATGAGTATACGTTGACAGACGATGAAATTGCCGTTATGCAGAACAACCTCAACAAGCGATTAAAAAGAAAACGGGCTTTACTTCGTTATTGGTCTGCCGCTGCTGTTGTTCTGTTTTTATTTGCCGGCGCTTCTTTGTGGTTTTTTAATGATAAGCCATTCACCGAATGCCGTTTGATGGAACAGGCTACAATCAATTCTCTTTCTATTGACGAAGCCCAAACGGAAATTGAATTATTTGTACGAAATAAAGAAAAGTATTTGCTGCCCAATGAAGCGCTAATTAAACTGCAATCAACGGGCGCAATCAAACTGGAAGAAGCTAAAATCGGTAAGATCGAAGAAAAAGATCATATCGCTTCTTTAAAGGCGGAGAAAGAAATACCGTATAATACGTTGAAAGTTCCCTATGGAAGACGTTCATCACTCACTTTCAGTGATGGAACCAAAGCTTGGGTAAACGCAGGGACAGTACTTGTTTTTCCCAGTGTTTTCGAAAAAAAAGAAAGGCGAATAGAGGTTTCGGGTGAAATTTTCCTGGAAGTTGCCAAAGATGCTTCCCGTCCTTTTTTTGTTAAAACCTCGCAAATAGAAGTAAAAGTATTGGGTACATCGTTCAATGTTACAGCTTATCCGGAAGATCAAAATCAATCGGTTATCCTTGTCGATGGGCAAGTTGAAATTGATTTCGGCGAGAATCGTTCACTTCGGTTAGAGCCGGATCATCGTGCTGTTCTTTCAACTGCCGATGCGGTGGTAACTCGTGTAAACACAAAAAATTACATCTCGTGGAAAGACGGGGTTTTACAATTCGAAAATGAACGGCTGAGCCATGTGCTTAATTGTCTTTCCCGTTATTACCGTTTGAATTTCGAGTTTGATCCGGGCATAGGGGAGTTTGTTTGTTCCGGTAAGTTGGTGCTGTTTAATGATGTTGTGAAAGTCATGAATACCCTGGAAAAAAGTTTTCCAATAACCTGCGAGTTAAAAGGGAGTGTGATAAAACTGATTAAAAAACAATAAAAAGTGATGCCTATGTGAAAAATCGGATAAGAAGAAAAAAAAATTAAAATAAAAAATCTCGCTTTTATTTTACGAGAAGTTTTCCTTAAAATATTATTATGTAATGACTATTTAATATGATTAGTTTAATTATGAAAAACAAACATTGGAGGAGAGAAACTTTAAAACCTATATTTATAATATTCTTTGCACTATTCGTCAATGGTTTTGGCGTTTTTGCAAAATCGACTTATGCGCAAACCACTCGCTTGTCATTGGAATTATCCCGAGTGACCATTAAGAATGTTTTTGAAACGTTAGAGAAAAACAGTGAATATGTTTTCTTCTATCCTTCAACAATTTCTGCAACATTAGATCAGATTGTGGATATTCATGCCAAGTCTGAAACGATCGACGTGATTTTACCGAAGGTTTTAAAGAACACTGGTCTGTCTTATGTCGTTAATGATAGACAGATAATTATTAATAAGAGTTTAACGGGCGAACAGGAAAAAGGCCGCCTGATAAATGGGACGGTAGTCGATGCTGCTAACAATCCGTTGCCCGGTGTCAATATCACGATTAAAGGTACGGCACAAGGAGCAAGTACGGATATCGATGGGAATTTTTATATTGAGGTTTCGGATAATAAAGCGGTATTGGTATTTCAATATATCGGATTTAAATCTCAGGAAATAACAGTTGGGAAGTCAATCAATTTAAATGTAATTTTGAAAGAAGATTTGACCGACTTGGAAGAAGTTGTTGTTATTGGATATGGTACGCAAAAAAAAGGAAGTGTCATCGGCTCTTTAGATCAACTAGATCCCGGAAAACTGAGAATGCCTACCAGAACTTTGTCGACTTCTCTTGCCGGCCGTCTGGCTGGAATTGTTGCCGTTCAAAGTTCCGGAGAACCGGGTTACGATAGTGCGGATTTTTGGATCAGAGGTGTGAATACGTTTACCGGAAGTTCTAATCCTTTGATTTTGGTAGATGGTGTTGAGCGCTCGCTTGATGACGTCGATCCCGAAGAAATTGAAAATTTTACCATATTAAAAGATGCTACGGCAACGGCTGTGTATGGGGTGAGAGGAGCAAACGGTGTTGTGCTAATTTCAACGAAAAGAGGGATTATGGGGAAACCTCGCATTAATTTCAGAACAGAAGTTGGCTTTTCAAATCCGCTCCAATTGCCCGAGTTTGTTGATGGCGCGAACTACATGAGATTACAAAACGAAGCGCTGACTAATAGCGGGAAGTCGCCATTGTACAATGATTCGCAAATCGAACGGACGGAAAGCGGTTATGATAAGTATTACTATCCGGATGTAAACTGGATGGACGAATTAATCACGCATTGGAATCCGACGGAAAGAGTGACCTTGAACGTCTCGGGAGGTAGTGAAAAAGCGCGTTACTTTGTTGCCGGAGCTTTTCTGAATCAGGATGGTATGTTTAAGAAATTCGGCGGAGTCAGCTTTAACAATAATATCAATGTGAAACGATACAACTTTCGTTCGAACGTGGATATCAATATGACGAGAACAACATTGTTGGGAATTAATATTGCTGCTATATTAGAAGATCGTAATTATCCGGCGACTTCAACCGGAGATATCTTTAATTATATTTTTCGAATCCCGCCGGTGTTATTCCCCATGACTTATCCGGACGCATCGAAAGTGCCAGGATACGCTTTCGGGAAAAGTACTCGTAATCCTTACCAATTGTTGGCGCGTTCAGGTTATTCGACGGAGAACCGGACGACCATGCAATCCAATCTCAATATCTCCCAGGATTTATCTTTCATTACAGAAGGTTTAAGAGTAAGGGGAGTGTTCTCGTTCGATGCATACAACCAAACTAATATTAAACGAGAAATGAAACCGCGTCCGTATTTGATTAAACCTTGGAGCTTCGATGAAAATGACGAACCGGTTTTGCTGGATGAGGAAGGAAATTATAATTATCAGGATCAGGAGCCAAATAATAGTGATTATTATGATTATTTGAAACGTTCTATTGTGGACGGTTATCCGTATTCCGACAGGACGATTTATATGGAAGCGAGTTTGGTTTATAACCGCAGTTTTGGTAAGCATAATCTCGGTGCGTTGCTGTTATATAATCAGAGTGATAAGCAATATCCGTCTAAAAAGGGCATTTATGAATCTGTGCCTAACCGCCATCAAGGATTGACCGGACGTCTTACCTATGATTACGATACGAAATATTTTGCAGAAACAAACTTTGGTTATAACGGTTCTGAAAATTTCAGGAAAGGCAAACGATACGGCTTTTTCCCTTCGATAGCACTTGGATGGGTACCTACAAAAGAAAAATTTATGGATTTCTTGAAACCGGCGATTGACTATATGAAGATTCGTGTTTCACATGGTATCGTTGGTAATGATGGATTGAATTACAGTGACGGTAGTTCAATGCGGTTCGTTTATATGACCCGTGTGGAGGAAACGGATTCAAACGTCGGTTTCGGAACGAACAACGGTTATGGTTACGGATATGGTAAAGGTATTAACCTGACGTATTATGGGAATAGAGATGCCACGTGGGAAAGAGCGGCTAAAACAGACCTTGGTTTTGAGGTGGATTTCCTGAAAAATTTCAAGTTGCAGGCTGATCTGTTTTACGAAAAGCGAAAAGATATCTGGGTTGAGCTATCTAAAACGCCCGGTATATTCGGATATACTTCGAATCCTTACGGCAATGTGGGCGAAATGGAAAATAAAGGAATAGATGGTTTTATAGAATATATGAAAGCGTTTAACGACGACTTTTCCATGAATCTGAAGGGTACGTTCACTTTTGCCCGAAATAAAGTACTTGCGAATGGTGAAGAAACGAAAAAGTACGAATATCAGTCTATTATAGGTCGTCCTTACGGAAGTATATTAGGGTATGTTGCCGAAGGATTGTTTACGGATCAGTCGGATATTGATAGTCATCCGGATCAGATTGCTGTTGGAGGGACTTCGAAACCCGGTGATATTAAGTATAAAGATTTGAATAATGACTGGGTAATCGATCAGTTCGACCGGCAATATATCGGTCATCCTCAAATTCCGGAATTGACCTATGGGTTTGGAGGTGCGTTTACCTATAAAAATTTTGATATGTCGTTTCTTTTTCAGGGTGCAGCGTGTGTATCTTTTATAGCTAACCCGAAAATGTTCCCGGAAGAAAATATGGGGAATGTGTATTCTTTTGTGAAAGATAGCCACTGGGATCCGGAAGTACAAAATGTGGATGTCGACTTTCCTCGTTTAGGCGTTGGAGCGCAAGATAAGAATTATGTGACATCGACCTGGTGGCTGCAAGATGGTCATTATCTTCGTCTGAAACAACTTGAATTTGGCTATTCGGTGCCTAAAATGGCGTTGGCTAAATTCAACATGGAAGGACTTCGTTTTTATATAAACGGGCTGAATTTATTCACTTTGTCGTCTTTTAAATGGTGGGATGTCGAGTCGCGTAACTCAAGCGGAATGTACTATCCGGTTCAAAGAGTCGTTAATGTCGGCGTTCAGGTTAACTTTTAATTAATGATTTATTATGAAAACAATAAAGATTATCATATTCTTATTTAGTGCTATCGGGATTTTCAATTCCTGCTCGGATTTTTTGGATCAAATTCCCGAAGAGAAACTGAGTGAAGAGAACCTCTTCAAATCGAAAGATGATGTTGTAAAAGTATTGACGCAGGTTTATTCTTATTATAAAAATCCGATTTGGTTCAGAGATAATCCCGGATTGGCTGCCGATGAGATGGATTGCAACTGGAGTGATTACGATACGCAAAAAAAAGATATGGGGCAGTACAGCCCGAGTTCATTAATTTATAATCATTGGAGCAATTATTATAATATGATTCGAACCTCGCAGTATTTCTTGAATGGAATAGATCTTTGTCAAGATGAAAAACTAACAGAAAATGAGAGAACTTGGTGGAAAGGAGAGGCTAATTTTCTTCAAGCATATTATTATTTCCTGTTGGTCAGTGAATATGGCCCTGTGCCTATCATCGATCATATTTATGAAGGGAAGGAATTGGATGAGGTCTTGAATGTAGGGTTGCCACGTGCTACGATGGATGAATGTGTGAATTATATCGACAGTTTATTAGAAAAATCGATTGAACAATTGGATTTATTTTACACCGTTTCTTCGCCTGAAAGGGCAGCGCGGGCCAGTAAATGTTCCGCCTGGTTTTTGCGTTCAAGATTATGGTTATACGCGGCCAGCCCGTTGTATAATGGAATGCAAGCGGAGGATGGAAAGAGTTTTGCACACGTCATGCCCAAAGGTCCGGCGAAAGAAGAACTGCTTAGCTCAAAATTTGATGTTGCAAAATGGAAAAAGGCGATGGACTATTCTCTGGAAGCAATCAACATTTGTAGATCGGCCTCGAGAGGCTTGTATAAACCGGGAATGTCCGGTGTGAATGATGGTTATTCCGCTTATTGGAAAACGATGAATTATACGCGTGGCGGAGATCCTTGTGTGGAAAATATCTTTTATAAACAAAATTATTCGACGAGTGAAGTCAGACAACACGGTTTGCCTACTTCATGGGGGGGATGGACGGGACTATGTCCGACTCAGAACCATGTGGATGAATATTTCGTTTCCAACGGATTGCTGCCTGAAGATGATGCGAATTACCAAAAACAGACTGGTTTTGAGGTTTACGAAAAAAATGGGCATGAAATTAAACTATATAAAAAGTATAAGAACCGTGATCCGAGGTTTTATGTCAACATTCTTTTCCCGGGGCAATATTCGTATGCCGTACTTGGAAATGAAAAAGAAGATTATTCGACCCGATGGGCGTATAATACGACACAAGATTGGACTGATCATGTTTGGTACAGGCCTTTTAACGACGGCCCGGACGGGTATCAAAGCAAATCAGGAAGAGATTTTACTTCTACCGGTTATTTGTCTATAAAGTTTACCGGAAAAACCGACAATAAAACGGCTAAAGGCGATTATGCTGTTTCCGTATTTCGGTATGCCGAATTATTATTGAATTATACGGAAGCTGCATTTGAATATTATGCGGCGACGGGAGTGAATCCTTTGACAAAAGAAGAAATATTTACCTATTGGGATGAAATCAGAGCTCGTGTTCAACTACCGGATGTCCGTTCTGCTTATCAGAAAGCCGGAATTCCGCTGACGGTCGAAAAACTTCGTCAGTTGATCCGACGAGAAAGAGCGATTGAACTGGCGTTTGAAGGACATCGATATTATGATAACAGGCGGTGGTTGATTGCGGAACGTGAAGGGGGGGATAAATATGGACTAGACGTGTATAGGAACGAAGATGATCCGGCCTTTTGGAATGAGAAATATGTGTTTGAAACCCGTTATTGGGATGATAAAATGTATTTTATGCCTATTCCTCAGAGTGAAATAGATAAGAATCATTTGCTGACACAAAATGCACTGTGGGGAGTTGAGTAATTTAGATTAATATTATTTGGAAAGTTTGGATGGCCCTTCTGTTTGTGGAAGGGCCATTCTTTTTTGTGTTGTGGTTGAATAAGTTTGTATAATACAACATAGTCATATTGCTATTCGAAATGATTATACGAAAAAAGTGAAATGTTTTTGATCAATAGTTCAAAACTATTTATATCTTTATCGAATAATTTTCACTAAAAAATCAGTGATTATGACGGTTGAACCATGAGCAGACTTTTGAGTGGAAGAATGTGTTGCGAGACTTGTATTGGCACCGTTTTTAATACAGATATAAAATGAAACAGATAAAACAATTGCTGAAGTAATTAATTTATGAACTATAAAAATTAAACAAAATGTCACGAATGGATGGAACAGGGCCCGAAGGAAAAGGAAAACTATCCGGACGGGGTTTGGGAAAATGCCCAAAAGCTCCAGATGAAGAAATTTTGAAAAAATTGGGTAAAGGTAGAGGGCTCCGGCGAAAATCAGGAGGAGGAGACGGAGAAGGGAAAAGACTGAAAAGTGGGATTAAATGATTTATGACTGAATAATGGTTAAGTCTTTGGATTGAGTATCATACATGATATTTGAATAGATTAGTTTTAAAAGTTTTATTTAATAATATAGAATAAGGAGGTTATTATGCCAGGATTAAACAGAAAAGGCCCAAATGGAGATGGGGCCATGACAGGCAGGAAAATGGGGCGGTGTAATCCCGATAACAAGGGGAAAACGGATAATGAAATTATTCAAAACAGGATGACTTTCCCGTCGGAAAATCAGGAAATGAAATACGGACAAGGACGTGGACGTGGACGTGGTTTTGGAAGAGGTTTTGGAGCTCAGGATAGGAAGTGAGTAAAATGATAAAACAAATTTGGGAATAGATTAATTCTTATAGATATGATTAGTTTTGGACCGGTACCATCGAGAAGATTAGGGAATAGCCTCGGGATAAACAATATTTTGTCGCAGAAAGTATGTTCTTATTCCTGTATTTATTGTCAAGTTGGTTTGACTCGGAAATATAATGTAAACAGACAAAAATTTTACGAGCCTGATAAAATTTTTGAAGAAGTTCAAAAGCATTTGGAGAAATTGTTAGAAAAACCAGATTATTTGACTTTTGTGGCCAACGGAGAACCTACCTTAGATGAAAATTTGGGGAAGTCAATTGAACAGTTGAAAAAATTTGGTATTCCTGTAGCTGTTATTACCAATGCCTCTTTACTAAGCGATTCGTTGGTGCAAAAAGAGTTATGCCTTGCCGACTGGGTGTCGGTGAAAGTTGATGCGAATGACGAAATGGTATGGCGCAAAATAAATCGGCCTTTTCATTCGTTGAGATTTGAACAGTATAAAGAGGGGTTGTTGAATTTTTCCTTATTATACAAAGGAAAATTAGTTACTGAAACTATGCTTGTTAAAGGAATAAATGATAATCCTGAGCTTTTACTAAAAAATGCTTTGCTAATTCAAGAAATTAACCCGTTAATTGCCTATATTTCTGCTCCGATTCGTCCGCCAGCTTTGTCTTTTGTTGAAAAAACCGATGAGGAAGCAATCAATCGAGCATATCAAATTTATACTGAAGCTGGTTTAGCGGTTGAACTGCTTTTGGCGTTTGAAGGGGTGAACACTGGGTACACGGGTAATGCCATTGAAGATATTGTCAATATTTGTACGGTACACCCGATTAGAGAAGATACTATGCAGGAATTATTGAAAAAAGACCATGCTGATTTTACAACATTGGATATACTTTTACAAGGGAATTGCATTAAAAAGGTTTGTTACAATGGAAAAAGCTTTTATGTGCGACAATTTAATTCATAAAAAACGATTGTTTTCGTTATAGAATATGTTTCATCATAACTTAGGTATGACTTTTTGAATGAATTATTAGTATTGGGTAACTAAGCTTCATAGAGCGAAAGTTACGGGTAGGGAAACTTAGTGAAATTATAAAACAAAAGAAAAATGAAGAATGTGCAAGAACATAAGGTCCTTGAAAAAATAGAAATGCCGGGAGTTAAGAAAACTATTATTGTAGCATCGGGTAAAGGTGGGGTTGGAAAATCGACTGTTGCTGCAGGGTTGGCTTTATCGTTGGCGTCAAAAGGTTATTCTGTGGGGTTGATGGATGCTGATATTTATGGCCCGTCGGTTCCTACTCTTTTTAACTTAGAGAATGAACGCCCGGAAGCCTCAGAACAGGAAGGGAAGACACGAATAGAACCTTTTGTTCGTTTTGGGATAAAAGTTATGTCAATCGGGTTTTTTATTCATCCGGAGCAAGCTGTGCTTTGGCGGGGACCATTAGTTTCTAATACGCTTAAACAAATGTTAGGTGATACTAACTGGGGTAATCTTGATTATTTAGTTATTGACACGCCTCCGGGAACCGGCGATACCCACCTGACCCTTTTACAGCAGTATGAAATTAGCGGTGCAATTATTATTACTACGCCGCAAAGAATTGCTCTTTCTGATGTACAAAAGGCAATTTCTATGTTTCAGAACAAACATGTTGGAGTCCCGATTTTGGGGATTGTTGAAAATATGGCTTGGTTCTCTCCATCACTACATCCCGATGAAAAATACTATTTGTTTGGAGAAGGCGGGGGAGAAACATTGTCTAGAGCATTTAATATTCCACTAATTGCTCAGATTCCGGTAACCGAAACTATTTGTCGGAGTTGTGATGAAGGAAAACTCAATGAATTGTTTAATAACCAAGAAGTGAAAAAGGGTTTTGAAGATTTGCTGACAGGGATTTTAAAAAAAGAAACAATTACCGTAAAAACTGTAGATAAAATTACTCAAGAAATACAAAATAATGATTGAACATCAATATGTATTTAGAGTTATGTATCCTGATACTGATCAGATGGGTACAGTACACCATTCGAATTATGTGAAATACTACGAAACCGCTCGTTGGGAGCTATTCCGTAGTATAGGTGTTTCGTATCGCTCGGTAGAAGAGTCGGGCTATATGCTGCCAGTAACGCGTATGAACTTTCGTTTTTTGAAAACTACTCATTACGATGCGTTGCTTACCGTAAGAACTACTCTGAAAGCTATCAAGGGGGTACGGATATGGTTTAGCTATAAATTATACAATGAGCAGAATGAACTGATTAACGAAGCAGAAACCGAATTGGCTTTTGTTGGCAAAAACAATTGGAAACCTTGTGCTGTGCCTGATTTTGTGTTAAAAGCTATTGAGCAACACGTTTAAATAAGTACAATTAGCTTTGTTTAGCTACTGCTCAACTCTTTGTTGGTTTTATTCTTCTATCAAGGCAGCTGCCCCAAGGATGGAGATGTCGGGAAGAGAGGAAATACGAATTTGGAGTTTTTCCATGGATTTCGGGTAGGGGAATCCTGTCATGGTTTTTCGCATTGCTGGTTCGAATAGTGGAAAAGCAGAGGTAATACCGCCACCGAATATGATGGCTTCGGGGTCGTAGATCAATACGGTCGTTTCGACCAATCGCCCCATATGCTGCCCGAATTCTTTCCATATTTTTAGCGCTTCCGGATCATTCCTATGTGCTTTTTCCGCCGCTTCTTTTCCTGTTGTATGGTATGTCTTAAAAAACATGCTGCCGCAATAATCTTCTAAAGTGCCGCCTAAATAGGGTAGGCAGCCGATTTCACCGGCTCCGGTGTTACTCCCTTCATATAATTGGTGGTTGATGATAACTCCTGCGCCTACGCCGGTTCCTAAGGTAATACCAACCATGTGTTTGAACGGACGACCTTCGCCGAATTTATTTTCTCCCAATGCAAAGCAATTGGAATCGTTGTTAATGGAAACGGGGACTTGGAATTCGGTTTCGAGTATTTCTTTTAAAGGAACTTCGATCCATGACGGGATATTCGCTACATTATATACGATGCCTGTATCGCTATCCAAAACAGACGGAACGCCGACGCCTATTCCTCGGGTTTGCGACGTGAACATTTTTTGGATTTGTGTTTTCAAATAGACGATGGATTCTTCCAGCGGCATTTTTCCCGGACTCGGTTCTGTTATTTTATTTACCAATTTACCGTCGACTAATTGGCCGATACGTACATTCGTTCCGCCTAAATCAATGCCCAATATCATAATATGTTTGGTTTATCGTTTTATTTTTGCACAAAGTAACGATTTTTTTGAACAATTATAAAGTGTTAGCTTCCAATCGAAAAAAAAGGTTATTAATATATAGTCTAATTCCTTATATTTGTCCACTTAAAGTAAAACGAGAGGATGTATGAAATTGATTGCGGAATGCGGTTCGACAAGAGCTGAGTGGGTTCTTGTGGAAAAAGGTGCCGTTTTACAACGAGAATTTACGGAGGGAATTAATCCGTTCTTTCAGAATAGAAGGGAGATTAGCCGATCTATTCGGTTGAGCCTTCCGGAATCCTTTTTTAAACGAAGAACGGGACATGTGTATTATTATGGTGCTGGATGTCGTTCTGAGGAAAAGAAGGGAATCGTTTCAGCTTCGCTTATTGCGCAATTTAAAGTGCCGGTAACTGTGGAGAGCGATTTGTTGGCTGCAGCGCGTGGCTTGTTTCAAAAAGAAAAAGGTATTGTTTGTGTTTTAGGAGGTGGATCTAATTCGTGTTTTTACGATGGAGACATGATTGTGAAGAATGTACGTTCTGCCGGATATATTTTAGGCGATGAAGGAGGGAGTGCCGTATTGGGTAAATTGTTTCTTTCGGATGTATTGAAAGAACTTGTACCGCCGCGTTTGACCCGGGATTTTTATGATAAAGTACGCATCTCTCCGGAAACAATTTTAGAATCGGTGTACCGGAGCCCTTTCCCAAATCGTTTTTTGGAGACGATTTCTTATTTTTTGGATGCTTATTTGGAAAATGATTATGTGCATGAGCTGTTTTTGAAAAATCTGCGAAGTTATTTCTCCCGTTGTGTCTGTCAGTATGATTATAAAAGCTATCCGATACGTTTTGTTGGTTCGTTTGCATCGAAGCATATTGATCTTTTAAAAGTTGTGGCTGCGGAATACGGTGTGAAAATAGATCTGGTTCTGGAGAGTCCGATGTCGGGATTGATCGAATACCATGCGGATTCAGAATAAAAAAGATTTCTTTGTGAAGTGTTTGATAAAAATTCCCTGTTTGATCGATCAGGAGAATGGCGTCTGTTGTTCGAATGAACGTGTTGCCGGAATATCCTAATACGGCCACCGAAAAAATATCCTGCTTCCTTCGTTAAGTTATTCGGAAATACAAAGTTTAGAACAAATATAGCATAACGCCTAAAATGCGGTGGTTCGTGAGGGTATAGGTATCTTTTATTTTCCCGTTTCCCGGATCCATTGTTCCGTACCAGGCAATGGACGGCATATATTCGAATCCGAATTTCCAATGTGGCAAATTATAAGTTAGCTGAAACTGGGTTGCCAATAATTGATCTAGATTCAGTCCGGTACCGTATTTTTCTCCTACGATAGGATTGCTAGTCCCCAGGTTTTTCATATAACCGATGAAAAATCCGGGTTTCCATTTCTTACCATAGACAAGGTTCAGCCAGGTCAGTGAATGACGGTATGGGGTATATTGTTGTTCGCCTGTTTGAGGGTCGATCTTTGTAACAGCATAGCCACCGATCATCGAATTGTGTACCTGATTGGATGCCAATAAGGTTTTTCCGGCAATAAACCAGTCGGCCGAAATGTATTTAGCATGTGCTTCTAAGGTAAAGGAATTGATGCGTTCGTCGACTTTATACGTTTGTTTGTTTCCGTTTTGCTTTTCGACGGTCGATTGTGTTCGCGGTTTGAGCGACAGGAAATCAATTCCTATGCCGGATTGCCAACTTTGGGTTTTGTAGTCGATTGAACCGTAAAGTTCGGGGATGCAACCGTTTTTTAGATAGTCTTCCGCTTTTCCCTTAGGCCCGGTCGATAAGTATTGGAGTTGCCATACGGCAGCTGCTTTTAGTTGCCATTCTTTGTGGATATATTTATACATTACCAGCGGACTTCGGTTGAAGGGTTGGAAAGGAGCGCCTGTGGAAAGGTTGAGTACCTGAGGAGAGACATCTCCGAACAAAGGATGCCAGGTTTGGCCGATTGTTACGTCGGATTTTCCCCAGTCTAAATTGGCATAAGCATGACGGATTCGGAGTAAGGCAAAAGTACTGCCGGAACCTCGGAAATCACTTTCCACTTTTACAGTAGATTTCGCGCGACCGATATCCGGACCTTTTATGTCTACCCCCAAACGTGAGTACAACATATATAAATTGCCGTTAGAAGTGGCGTTGAGATCGTTTCCGTTGGGATCGAGAGATTTATCTTTTGGAAACAGGAAAAATAACCCGTCTACAGTTTCTTCGTTCGCTCTGGAATTGTAGAATAAATCGCCACGTACTTGTCCATAGAATTTGTAAGAAAAGTTTTGTCGTTGGGCTCTTATGTTTGTGAAGGAAAGAAACAATAGAGTCAGAATGAGTAATCGCGTCATGTATGTCATGATTTTTTAATAATACATCGCCGGATTCGCGACCGATGCTTTGTTACAGTCTGCAAATTTACGATTTTTCCGCTTGGTGACAAATAGTTTCGTCTTGAGACGTAAATACATTATTCAATTAGTTTTAATTTTTTCGTATAAGATTTGACGATCGAAATATTATTTGTTCCTTTGCTTTCAAGTTGTAACTAACCTCATGCTTTTGTAAATATTAATGTAAGCTATTATAGAAAATGAGTACGAAAAAATTTTTGTTACAGGAGAAAGACATACCTACAGCCTGGTATAATATTGTGGCGGATATGAAAACGAAACCGTTACCTTTTTTAAATCCACAAACTAAACAGCCGATTAAAGCTGAAGATTTGTATCCTTTGTTTGCAAAGGAATTGGCGGATCAGGAGATGAACGTGAAAGATGCCTGGATAGAAATTCCTGAAGAAGTCCGGGATCTTTACAAGATTTGGCGCCCGACTCCTTTGGTACGTGCTTACGGATTGGAAAAGGCGCTGGATACTCCAGCTCATATCTATTTTAAGAACGAAAGTGTCAGTCCGGTAGGTTCGCACAAACTTAATTCGGCGATTGCTCAGGCTTACTTTTGCAAAAAAGAAGGGGTGACAAATATTACGACAGAGACAGGAGCCGGTCAATGGGGAGCCGCACTTTCATATGCAGCGAAAGCGTTTGGACTCGAATTAGCCGTTTATATGGTAAAAGTGAGCTATCATCAGAAACCGTATCGTCGTTCGATCATGCAGACTTTCGGAGCACAGGTAATCGCTTCTCCAAGTATGAGTACGAAAGCCGGACGTAAAATTCTGACCGATCATCCGAATTATCAAGGTAGTTTGGGTACGGCAATTTCAGAGGCGGTAGAATTGGCCATGCAAACGCCGAACTGTAAGTATACGTTGGGTAGTGTGTTGAATCATGTGATGTTGCATCAGACGGTTATTGGACTTGAGGCCGAAAAGCAAATGGAGATGGCGGGAGAGTATCCGGATGTTGTGATCGCTTGTTTTGGTGGTGGCTCTAATTTCTCCGGTATTTCATTTCCATTTCTTCGTCATAAATTGACAGAGGGGAAAAATGTGCGTGTTATGGCTGCCGAACCGGCTTCTTGTCCGAAGTTGACGCGTGGCCAATTTCAATACGATTTTGGTGATGAAGCAGGTTATACGCCGTTGATTCCGATGTTTACGTTGGGGCATAATTTTGCGCCGGCTCATATCCATGCGGGAGGTCTGCGCTATCATGGCGCCGGATCGATCGTTAGTCAATTGCGAAAAGACGGTTTGATGGAAGCGGTGGATATTCAGCAATTGGATACATTTAAGGCGGCGACTCTTTTTGCACAGGCGGAAGGAATTATTCCGGCTCCGGAATCCTCTCATGCTATTGCGGCTGTCATACGTGAGGCTGAGCAAGCGAAGTTGGAAGGGAAGCCTCGTACTATCCTGTTTAATCTCTCCGGTCATGGGCTAATTGATATGGCTGCGTACGACCAATATTTCGCGGGGGATTTGACGAACTTCGATTTGAGCGACGAAGATGTTGCCAAAAATCTCGCGGAAGTAGAAAAAATTATTTGATTTTAGTCAAGTCTTTTCTAGAGTCTCCTTATGCGGTTGTATAAGGAGACTTTTTATTTGTCGTTTATTAATAAGATTTTTCCATTTGATAGATTAATTATGGCATGTTGAGACATATTTGTTTGATTTATAGATGTTAAACAAATTTTTGATTTTATATTGTTAGATAAATTAAGAATTGGAGGTTCAAATTTTTACTTTTTTTGTGTAAATATTAAACTAAAATAGGCGTTATTTGTTCTGTATAAAGAAGGTAAACAGATATGAGAAAGTCAACAGTTTGGTTGCTTGCCGTTGTTATGGTATTTGCTTTTGCCGGGCTTTTATATCTGCAAGTGACATACGTAACGATTATTCTGAAAACCAGCAGCGAGCAGTTCAACGAGACAGTGAAGCGAAGTTTGCAGCAGGTTTCAAAAAATCTAGAGTTGGATGAGACACGTAAATATCTGGAAGATGATATTGAGCGTGGAGAAGCGAATTATATGTATCAAAACCCTGCAGATTCAAAAAGTTTGTCGCAGGTAATTACGCAAGAGCAATATCAATTGCAAATTCGGGATACGAACGGTTCTTCAATTAATCAGACAGTGAGTAGGACGCAACTGTTTAATAATCGAAGGTTTGAGCCGCTTTCGTCTTTGTCGTCTTCATCAAAGCCTTCAACAAACAGTATTGTCAACGCGTCAAAGAATCTTCAGGATATTGTCAAGCGGAGATATAAATATCAGGGAGGCTTGATCGAGTATTTGATACAGGATATTGTGAATACGGCAAATCTGAAACCGATAGAAGAACGTATTGATTTTAAGAAATTGGACAACTATATTAAGACGGAACTTTTGAATAACGGTTTAGATATACCCTATGTGTTTTTTGTTATAAATAAAGACGGCAACACCGTTTATAAAAGTGCAGATATACGCCCTAACCCGGCAGAAATGGTTACTCAGGTGCTTTTCCCGGGTGATTTGTTGCCGTCCAAGTTGAATTATTTAAAAGTTTATTTTCCGACAAAGAGCGATTATATCGCCCAGTCGGTGACGTTCTTAGTTCCTTCGGTGATTTTCTCGTTGTTGTTGTTGGTTACATTTGTTTTTACGATTTATATCGTATTCCGGCAGAAGAAACTTTCAGAGATGAAGAATGACTTTATCAATAACATGACACATGAGTTGAAAACGCCTGTTTCGACGATTTCTCTGGCGGCTCAGATGTTGAAAGATTCGGATATTACCAAGAGTCCGGATGTTTTCAAGCATATTTCGGGTGTGATTAATGACGAGACCAAGCGTTTGGGGTTCTTAGTCGAAAAGGTGTTGCAGATGTCGTTGTTTGAACGGCAGAGAGCTTCTTTGAAGTTGAAGGAAGTTGACGCGAACGACTTGATCGCGAATATTGCGAATACGTTTGTGTTGAAGGTAGAAAAATACGGCGGGTCGCTTGATATTGAGTTGAAAGCGGAAGAATCGTCAATTTATGTAGACGAAATGCATATAACGAATGTGTTATTTAATCTATTGGATAATGCTGTTAAATATCGCCGTCCGGATGTCCCACTGACGCTAATGGCGCGTACGTGGAATGAAGGAGGTAAACTACATATTTCGATAGAAGATAATGGAATAGGAATAAAGAAAGAGTATCAAAAAAAAGTTTTTGACCGCTTCTTTCGAATACCTACTGGAAACGTCCACGATGTAAAAGGATTTGGATTGGGTTTGGCCTATGTGCGTAAAATTGTGGAAGAACATGGCGGCGCGATACGCGCTGAGAATGGAACAGGGAATATTGGGACAAAATTTATTATTACTTTACCTCTTATAAAAAGTTAGTTTATGGAAGAAAAACTAAAAATCTTCTTTTGCGAAGACGACGAAAATTTAGGGATGCTTTTAAGAGAATACTTACAAGCGAAAGGGTATGTAACGGATCTTTTCACCGATGGAGAGGCTGGTTACAAAGGGTTCACCAAGGGAAAATACGACCTCTGTGTATTAGATGTTATGATGCCGAAAAAGGATGGTTTTACACTGGCTCAGGAAATCCGTTCAATCAATCCGGATATCCCCGTGATCTTCCTTACGGCTAAAACGATGAAAGAGGATATTCTGGAAGGTTTTAAGATCGGTGCGGACGATTATCTGACCAAGCCGTTCAGTATGGAAGAGTTGTTGCTGCGTATTGAGGCGATTCTTCGTCGTGTGAAAGGGAAAAAAATGAAAGATATCCCATTTTACAAATTGGGGAATTTTATGTTCGATACACAGAAACAAACGCTTTCTATCGGAGATAAAGTAACGAAACTGACGACGAAAGAATCAGAATTGCTGAGTCTGCTTTGTTCGCATGCCAATGAAATACTGGAACGTAACTACGCGTTGAAGACCATTTGGGTGGATGATAATTATTTCAATGCCCGAAGCATGGATGTTTATATTACAAAACTGCGTAAGCTATTGAAGGACGATCCGGGAATTGAAATTATCAATATCCATGGAAAGGGATATAAGTTGATTACACCTTCCGGTGAAGATCAGATTAAAGAGGATGGCGTGCAGATTTTATAATTTTTGTGCAGACAAGAGAAAAACCAAAGAGGGTATCCCGAAAAGATACTCTCTTTGGCTTTATATTCGGTGGTTGGTTTATTTTTCAGGAATCCTCATTTTATAGAAGGAACGCCATACAAAATAGAGGCCAATGATCAAAAAAGGAATGGCAATGAACAGAGAGTAATCGTTCGACGAATCGTGTTTCATTTCGATACAAATTTCTGTAGCCAATAATCCGAACAACGTGGAAAACTTGATGATCGGATTTAGGGATACTGAAGAAGTATCTTTAAACGGATCTCCGACCGTGTCGCCGACTACCGCCGCTTCATGAAGCGGCGTGTTCTTTTCTTTCAAATCTACTTCGACAACTTTCTTCGCATTATCCCAACTACCTCCTGCATTCGCCATGTAAATCGCTTGGAATAGTCCGAATATGGCGATTGAAACAAGGTAGGCGACGAAGAAATTCGGATCCATGAACGCAAAAGAAAGCGTCAGCGAAATAAGCGCAATAAAAATATTCCACATTCCTTTTTGAGCGTACAGAGTACAAATTCGTACTACAGATTTGGAATCTTCTATGTCCGCTTTTTGTTTTTCCATATGGAATGTTCGTTTGATGTATTCGACAGCTCTGTAGGCACCTGTGGTAACGGCTTGCATGGATGCGCCACAGAACCAGAAAATAACGGCTCCTCCGGAGATTAACCCGAGCAATACGGGTGCATCTGTAAGCGAAAGGTTTAGCAGTCCCACTTTTTCCAGTAGGAGAATAATGGAGAAGATCATGGTCGTTGCTCCAACGACAGCCGTTCCGATCAGAACCGGTTTGGCTGTAGCCTTAAACGTATTTCCGGCAGAATCGTTGGCTTCCAGATAATGTTTCCCAGTTTCAAAATCGGGAGTAAAGCCAAAATCTTTTTTTATCTCGTCTTGAATTCCGGGTAACTGCTCTATCTGAGAAAGTTCGAAGACGGATTGTGCGTTATCGGTTACTGGTCCGTAACTGTCAACGGCAATGGTTACTGGTCCCATACAAAGGAATCCGAATGCGACTAGTCCGAAAGCAAAGATCGAAGCATGCGGGCCTAGTATTTCACTGAGTCCGAGATTGGCGGTGAAATAAGCTAATGTCATCAGTCCGACGATCAATAATCCCGTCCAGAATGCGCTGAAGTTGCCGGCAACGATTCCCGAAAGAATATTTAAAGAAGGGCCGCCTTCGCGCGAAGCGGTGACAATTTCCTGCACATGCTTCGATTTGGAGCTGGTAAATATCTTGGTGAATTCCGGAATAAGTACTGCCGCTAATGTGCCGCAACTGATGATTATGGCTAATTTCCACCAAAGTCCGGGTACGGCCATATCACTTAATAAAAGATGACTCATGAAAAACGATGCGGTAATGCTTAATATGGCGGCAATCCAGATCAACCGCATCAATGGAACTTCAAAATCGAAATGTTTCTTTTGTCCGTATAATTTTTCGGATATAGCTTGATTGATGAAAAATGAGCAACCCGAAAGGAAATCCATTAAAAAGCGCATTCCGAAAATCCATACGATCAATTTGGCCTGTATTTCTATATCGGCAACCGCTAATGTTATGAACGTGATTAGAGCTACACCTGTTACGCCATACGTTTCAAACCCGTCGGCTGTCGGCCCTACACTATCTCCTGCGTTATCGCCCGTACAATCCGCGATAACACCCGGATTTCTCGGGTCATCTTCTTTGACTTTGAAAATGACTTTCATCAAGTCGGAGCCGATGTCTGCTATTTTGGTAAAGATTCCTCCCGCAATACGCAAAGCACTTGCCCCCAAGGATTCGCCGATGGCAAAGCCCAGAAAACATATGCCCACGATTTCCCGGGGCACAAACAAAAGAATAAAAACCATCATAACTAATTCCAAAGAAATTAAGAAAAGTCCAACGCTCATTCCTGCTCGTAAAGGAATGTTGACGACATCGAGAGGCCTTCCTTTCAAGGCTGCGAATGAAGTGCGGGCGTTGGCGTACGTGTTAATGCGAATGCCATACCATGCGACGGCATATGATCCGGCCATCCCAATGATCGAGAAGAGAAGTACCTGTAAGACGACGCTCAAACGTTGATTGGCCAGACCGAAAAAATAAATACATAAGACGATTGCAATCAGGCCGAAAAGCATGAGCAGAAACTTCCCTTGTTGAAGAAGGTAGGTACGACAGGTTTCATAGATCGTATTAGCGACTTCGAGCATGGACGTGTGTGACGGAAGCTTTTTGATCTGGTTGAAAAGTAAAAGGCTGAAGCCCAAAGTCCCCGCAATAATCAGGGCGCCGTAGAACAAAAAATCCCAAGCGGAAACGGTACTTCCTAAAAGATGAAAGGAGCCTTCGTGAAGGTCGGGAATAGCCAGATCTGTTTCGCTGGCGTAGAGTTTGTTACTGATATTGCATAATAGGAAAAAGAAAGTTAACCCAAGTGCGTGTTGTGTTTTTTTCATTTATAAGACGTGTTTTAAAGTTGTTTCAAAATCAATCCCGAAGTTATAAATTATGTGAATATAATTTTTATTACAGATAATAAAAAATGTTTATTATTAATATTGGTCAACTTTATTGGTCGCCGATGTTCGACTTTTTGCAAAAATGCTAACTTTGTCCTTTTTAAGTGAAACAAACTATCTGATAATCTTGATTATTAATATTTAACCCGGAAAAACGAATGTGAATTGTGATGAACCAATCGTATAATAAAGCGGAAAAGCAAGATGCCCCGTGTAAAATGAGTTGGAGGGCATTATATGAAAGGTAATAGAGGAAGGGGAGGGATAACCCTTATATTGGGGTTATTATTTTTGTTTTTTAGCCTTGCGGAGGCTGAAGAGTTGGTAGACGAACCTGAATCAAAGGACGGAACGAAAGTTAAATCGAGTGGAATACCGGCTGATAAGCTGATTGTCCGTGAGGATTCTTTGTTTTATTCGCGCAGTTTTATTCATCAATTAGGAGTAGAGGTGAGGCCGGGATATATCCTTCCTACAAATTCGTTTCTGAGGGGAGAAAACTTGATGGGAGAACGGATTACAAATTCTTTTTCCGCACATTTAAAATATTCGTTCAAGTCTCAGCCGAATACCTGTTCAGACTGGATTTATGGCGGCGCTTACCAAGGGATCGGCTTTTCCTATTTTTCATATGGTGAACCGGAACAATTGGGAAATCCTTTTGCCTTTTATCTGTTTCAGGGAGCGCGTATTGCACGACTAAACCCCAGATTATCCCTTAATTACGAATGGAATTTTGGCTTGTCTGGTGGTTGGAAACCCTATGACTACGACGAAAACTCGTATAATAAAGTGATTGGTTCGGAGGTGAATGCTTATATGAATGTCAGTCTTTATTTTAATTGGGTCCTTTCTCGCCAATTCGATCTGATGACAGGGCTGGATTTGACGCATTTTTCGAATGGAAACACGAAATTTCCGAATGCAGGATTGAATACTACCGGGTTTAAGATGGGATTAGTGTACAACTTTAACCGGGAACAAGACTGTTTGCCTGAACTTTTGACGCATTTACCTATTCCGGAATTTACGAAGCATGTCAGTTACGATCTTGTTTTGTTTGGCTCCTGGCGCAGAAAAGGGGTTCAGTTTGGAGATGAACAAGTTGCTTCGCCCGACGCATATACGGTTCTGGGTTTTAATTTCGCACCAATGTATAATTTCGGATATAAATTGCGTGCCGGCGTTTCTTTGGACGGTGTTTACGATGGCAGCGCAAATGTGTATACGGAAGATTATATCGTGGGAACGGAACAACAATTCTACAAGCCTTCGCTCAGTAGACAATTGGCGCTTGGCCTTTCTGGGCGTATAGAATATATCATGCCCTTCTTTTCGGTGAATATAGGCTTAGGTGTTAATGTTCTGCATCGTGGCGGTGATCTTCGTTCGTTTTACCAGGTCTTGGCGCTTAAAACGGATATCACGCGGAATACTTATATTCATATAGGTTATTGTTTGGAAAACTTCCATAATCCGAATTATCTGATGTTGGGGATCGGCTTCCGTTTCCATAATCGATATCCTATTTTTCATCATTGAAAAATTAGTCTTAAGTAACAAAAAGAAGAAGCTACTATTTTCGTAACTTCTTCTTTTTCTGTTGTCCCACGAGGATTCGAACCTCGACAGACAGAACCAAAAACTGTAGTGCTACCATTACACCATGAGACAATCAGATGCTTTCAGTAAAGCGATGCAAAGGTAAAAACTAAATTCTAACTTTGCAAATCTTCCCAGCTGTTTTTGTTATTTCGCGATTAACAGGAAATAATTTTTCTTGCCACGTTGAATCAATAAATATTTTTCATCTAATAACAAATTTGTCGTCAAGATTGCGTCGGCTTCCATCAATTTTTCTTTATTGATGTTTACTCCTCCGTTCTGAACCAATTTGCGCATTTCGCCTTTGGAAGAAAACACGGCGGCTTTTTCGGTCAGCAGTTCAGAGGCCTTGACGCCCGTTTTAAGTTCGTCTAAAGAGACTTCAAAGCGGGGAACCCCATCGAATATTGCAAGTAAAGTGTCCTCGTCCAATTTCTTTAAGGCTTCTGAGGTGGAATTTCCGAACAGAATATTGGAAGCTTCTACAGCAGCTTCGTAATCCTCGACCGAATGAACCATGATGGTGACTTCTTGGGCTAACCGTTTTTGTATGGGACGAAAATGAGGGGCTGCTGCCTGTTCTGCTTCCAAAACGGCAATTTCTTCCTGCGATAAAGCGGTAAAAATCTTAATGTATTTTGCTGCGTCTTCGTCGCTGACGTTGAGCCAGAACTGGTAGAATTTGTAAGGCGATGTGTATCTGCGGTCCAACCATACGTTTCCAGATTCTGTCTTTCCGAATTTTCCACCATCGGCTTTGGTAATTAACGGGCAGGTCAGCGCGAACGCTTCACCTCCCAGTTTGCGCCGGATTAGTTCCGTTCCGGTTGTGATATTCCCCCATTGGTCAGATCCCCCCATTTGCAAACGGCATCCTTCGTGTTCGTATAGATAGAGGAAATCATATCCTTGTAATAATTGATAAGAAAATTCGGTAAACGACATGCCAACGTTTGATTCGCTGCTCAGCCGTTTTTTTACCGAGTCCTTAGCCATCATGTAATTGACGGTTAGATGTTTGCCTATATCCCGAATGAAGTTGAGAAAAGAATATTCTTTCATCCAGTCGTAGTTGTTGACTAATTTTGCCGCATTGGGAGCGTCTGAGTCGAAATCAAGAAACTTTGCCAATTGCTTTTGGATATATTCCTGGTTATGGCGAAGCGTTGCTTCATCCAGTAGATTGCGTTCAGCCGATTTAAGAGATGGATCACCAATCATACCGGTTGCTCCGCCGACTAATGCAATCGGACGGTGTCCAGAACGCTGAAAGTGTTTCAGCATCATCACACTAACCAAGTGACCAATATGTAAGGAATCTGCCGTTGGATCTATTCCAACGTAAGCAGACGTCATTTCTTTTTGCAATTGTTCTTCCGTTCCAGGCATCATATCATGTATCATGCCCCTCCATTTTAATTCTTCTACAAAATTCATCGTTCTTATATTTCGTCTATTGTTTTTTCTTAATTAGCAGGCAAATGTACGACTTATTTTTCGAATCGAACAGAAAAGACTTCCTGAACATGCTTTCTTAATGTGAAGGCTAATAAGTCGATAGACAGATTCAAAAGGTTTGAGATATTCGTATAGATCGATTCAATACTCAGGGAAGATTCGTCCGTTTCCAAAAAAAGACGTTCCGGCCAGCAAAGTCTCACGGCTTCTTCGTTATAATACTCTCCAAAAGAAATCCAGAAGCCTTTTTTTACTAATTGTTCTGCCAATATTCTATTTCCTCGAAACCCGTGTATAATCCAAGGGACTTGTGGATGGATTTTTTTTTTCACGGCAAATAATTCGTCCCAGGCTTTCACGCAGTGAATAATAAGTGGTTTGTCTGTCTCTTCCGCCAAAACGGCTTGTGCGGCGAATACTTCGACTTGTAAATCCATCGGTGTTTCAATAAATTTGTCCAATCCGGCTTCACCCAGAGCGAGTACGCCGGGATGCAACATCCCTTCTGTTAGCCATTGCATTTGTAGTGAGATATTTTCGATTGACCACGGATGAATTCCGTAAGAATAATAGTGACCGGGCAGAAAACACAAGGCCTGTTTATCTTCTACCTGCTTGTTTTGAATCACGAAATTGTTGCGTGAAACGATTTCTTGATGCGTATGTATATCGTAATAGGTCATGGCACCGGATCATAACCGCTTCCTCCCCACGGATGGCAGCGAAGGATTCGTTTGGTGGCCAGATACAAGCCTTTTATCGGTCCGTGTTTTTTCAAAGCCTGTACCGCATACTCCGAACAAGTAGGCGTATACCGGCATGTAGGGGGAGTAAGCGGGGAAATACAATATTTATAGATATAAACCGGGATTAATAAGAGTGTGGTGAAAAAGCGTCTCATTCTGTTTTTTCTTTTAATAATGAAATGCTTTTCTTCATCGCTTTTTCGATGGTCGTATGCGGATGAATTTCTTTATCCACGTATAAGAACGCAATCAATAATTTCTTTCCCTTTTCTTCAAGATGAATTTGTAATTCTTCTTTTTGTAGCCGGTAAGTTTCTCGTATTTGTCTTTTGATTTTATTACGCTTTACCGCTCTTTTGAATTTCTTTTTAGAAACACTTGTCAGAATAGACGTTGGAACAAAAAGCTGCTCTATGGGTAAATAAATTACCCGCAATGGGAACGCAACGAACGATTGCCCTTTCTCAAACAGCAAGTCAATGTGGCGTTTCCACGACAAGCGTTCCTCTTTGGTGAGGCAAAACCTTTTTTCGGTCATTCTCTCTTTTTCTCGCTCAATTCTTTCTTCAAATATAATTCCAAAGCAGCCGTCATCGATGGAGCTTCGGGCGACGGAGCTTCCACATCCAGCCTTAAACCAGCTTCCTTAACGGCTTTTGCTGTGGTCGGCCCAAAACATCCGATTTTTATGTTGTTTTGTTTGAAATCCGGGAAGTTTTTCAATAACGAAGCAATACCCGAAGGGCTGAAAAAAATAAGCATATCGTAATCGAAGGTTTCGTCTTTTGCAAAATTATTGCTTACCGTACGATACATAACAGCTTTCGTGAAATTGATTTTTTTAGCTTCGAGCATCGATAATAGATCGTCTTTATGAACATCTGAAACCGGAATGAAATATTTTTCTTTCGCATGTTTAATGATGACGGTCACTAGATCTTCAATCTTTCCAGTTTGTCCGAAAAAAATTTTACGTTTACGATATATAATATACTTTTGCAAATATACCGCGATTGTTTCAGTTGTGCAGAAATATTTCATTGTTTCCGGAATCGTTACCCTCATTTCCTCACATAAGTGAAAAAAATGGTCGATCGCGGTACGAGCTGTGAAAATAACGGCTGTATGGTCGAGAATTGAAACTTTTTGTTGTCTGAATTCTTTTGAATTTAGCGGTTCTACTTTAATAAAAGGATGAAAATCTATTTCAACACCATATTTTTCTGCAATATCGAAATAGGGGGATTTTTCGGTTGTAGGTCGGGGCTGCGATATTAATACCTTCTTTATACTCAATGCCATAAAGTACTTGTCTTGATAAAGTTATACAAATAAACCATACCTTCGTACAAAAATACCAGAGGTAGAATTTCTTGAGCGCAAAGATACAAATTTATATACAATAATCCGGTGTTTTTCTTGTGAAATATCCGTAAAGTCTTGTATATAATTGCAAAACGACATAAAATATAAAACAAGACAAACAAAATAACGGGAAGAACAGGATAGGCGCCCCAAAAGATGGACCAGATCACTGGTATGTAAAGTAAAATTCCCCAGCTCCCCATGATTGCCAGATAACTGTTTTTCCAGAGTTTATATTTGTTGTTATCTGAGAAAATGTTTGCAGTTATGGCATACATGATTTGTTTAAAGAAATAGAACAATGCGACGATTCCGAAGATTCCTCCCAGGCATAGTAATATGCTGTGGCTGGTTAGCTCAAAAGTTATTAAATCGTTGATATATAGTCTAGAAAAAGCAAATAATGAACAAAGAACTAGTGCATGAAAGAGCATAAACTGACGGAAATAATGGTCTGAAGCGACTCCATTTTCGAAAAGGCTTTGTCTTTCTTTCGTGTAAAAAACGTCTTTCACCATTTTCAGAAAGGAACGGTAATGGAGCCGAAAAGCTAATGCGAATAGGAATAAAAGACCTATAAGAAAGCTGAACAGCAAATCGTTTAGAACCTGTCCATCCCATAGGCGAATTCCTACATATCCTTCAAATAAATTGTCCATGCTTTACTTTCTCAATTTTCTGACCGCAAAGATAAAGATAGCGAAAAAGATTCCATGTGTTATTTATGGAATATATGATGCGTTTGGCTGTTAATTTATACTTTTGTAGGTATTAAACGAAGCAAAATGGTAAAGCGGTACGATTTTTTGGTGATCGGTTCGGGAATTGCGGGTATGAGTTTCGCGCTAAAGGTTGCGGGAAAGGGTAAAGTAGCGTTAATTTCGAAAACAAATTTGGAAGAAGCAAATACGTATTTTGCGCAGGGGGGTATTGCTTCTGTTACCAACTTGATCACAGATAATTTTGAGAAGCATATTGAAGATACCATGATCGCCGGAGATTATCTCAGCGCCCGGGCAGCTGTGGAAAAAGTGGTTCGAAACGCACCGGCGCAGATTAAAGAGTTAATTAGTTGGGGGGTGGACTTTGATAAAGACGAGAAAGGAAACTTCGACTTGCACCGTGAAGGTGGTCATTCTGAATTCCGTATCTTGCACCACAAAGACAATACCGGAGCGGAAATACAGGACAGCCTTATCCGGGCTGTACAAAAACATTCGAATATCGATATTTATGAGAATCATTTTACTATTGAAATCCTTACACAGCATCATTTGGGGGTTAAAGTGACTCGACAGACTCCAGACATCGAATGTTTTGGAGCGTATGTCATGGATATGGAAACGGGAAAGATTGACACGTTTCTGTCTAAAATAACGTTAATGGCTACTGGGGGAATCGGCGCGGTTTACCAAACTACGACGAATCCGATGGTGGCGACCGGTGACGGGATTGCGATGGTCTATCGTGCGAAAGGAACGGTTAAGGATATGGAATTTGTCCAGTTTCATCCGACGGCGCTTTTTCATCCGGGGGATCGCCCTTCCTTTCTGATCACAGAAGCCATGCGTGGCTACGGGGGAGTCTTACGGACAAAAGACGGAAAAGAGTTTATGCAAAAATATGATAAACGCTTATCGTTAGCGCCGCGCGATATTGTAGCACGTGCCATTGACAACGAGATGAAAAACCGTGGCGACGATCATGTTTATTTGGATGTAACGCATAAGAACGCGGAAGAGACCCGTAAACATTTTCCAAATATTTATAAGAAATGCTTGGATATAGGGATCGACATTACGCGTGATTTTATTCCGGTTGCTCCAGCTGCACACTATCTTTGCGGAGGAATTAAGGTTGATTTGGACGCCCGCTCGTCGATCAATCGCCTCTATGCTGTAGGAGAATGTGCCTGTACCGGATTGCATGGAGGAAACCGGCTCGCTTCCAATTCACTGATCGAAGCGGTGGTTTATGCGGATGCTGCTGCCAAACATAGCTGTTCGGTTATAGATCGTTATTCTTATCAGGAAAATGTCCCGGCGTGGAACGATGAGGGGATGACTTCGCCGGAGGAGATGGTACTGATCACGCAAAGTGTCAAGGAAGTTGGTCAAATTATGAGTACGTATGTCGGCATTGTACGTTCCGATCTGCGTCTGAAACGTGCCTGGGATCGGTTGGATATCATTTACGAAGAAACAGAAAGTCTGTTTAAACGATCGGTTGCCTCGAAAGCAATTTGCGAGTTGCGGAATATGGTCAATACCGGTTATCTGATTATGCGGCAGGCAATCGAACGGAAGGAAAGCCGGGGCTTGCATTACACCTTGGACTATCCGCCGAAGAAAACTTCGTCTGACATATGCAAAGAATAAATTAGGTGACTTTCTGTTTTTTGGGAAACAAGGAACATTCGTATTAAAATAATAATACATTTGCAGTGAATTTATAAAGAATCATGCAAGGTCATAAATTACGCGAACAATTAGTATTAAAACCGGTCAGCGTCAAGTATCTGGACCAGTATAATGAACTTTTGCGCTATGTCTTTCAAGTCACGAACCAAGAACTGGAAGAAAGCGGTTACGAAGACGGTGAAATTGTCCGAGCGAAACGCCCGGTACTCCAAAAGTCGGAAGTACTGGGATGGTTTAATGGCGAACGACTTGTTTCACAGATCTGTATTTATCCTTGTATTGTGAATATTCACGGCAAGCTCTTCAAGATGGGAGGGCTTACCGGTGTAGGTACGTACCCCGAATATACCAATATGGGTTTGATGAACGACCTGATTAAGGTCGGATTGGGTAAGATGCGTGAAAAAAAACAATGGATTTCTTATCTTTATCCCTATTCTATTCCCTATTACAGGAGAAAAGGCTGGGAAATTATTTCCGAGCATCTGATGTTTACGTTGAAAGATACGCAAATTCCGAAATATCCCGATCAGCCCGGCTACGTGGAACGGGTGCCGATTGACGATAAAGTTGTTATCGATACATACGATCGTTTCGCAAAAAGCACGCATGGCTCCATGATCCGCGAAAAGTTGGAATGGGACGAATATTGGCGTTGGGAGAACGAAGAGGAACGGAACGCGGCTGTTTATTATGACGGTCACAATATCCCTATGGGTTATCTGATGTATTGGATAGAGGATGATATTTTTCATATTAAAGAGATTATTTATCTCAACCAGGAAGCACGCAAAGGGTTGTGGAACTTTATTCATGCGCATGATTCCATGATCGATAAGCTGGAAGGACATGTCTATAAAAACGAGCCAATCGCTTATTTGTTGGATGATAGTCAGATTGTTGAATCCATCGAACCTTATTTTATGGGACGTATCGTCGATGTGGAAGCTTTTTTGAAAGAATATCCGTTTGCGATGAAAGGTCGTTCCTTCCATTTTGTAGTGACTGATCCGATTGCCGACTGGAACAACGGTATTTTCGGATTGAGTTGGGCAAAAGACGGTACTGTAACTGTGACACGCGAAAAGATCGGTCGTCCTGTGGTTTTGAATATTCAAACGTTGACGGCTTTGATGATGAGTTTTCGCCGCCCGTCGTATTTTTATAAGGTGGAGCACTTGAAAGCAGATCCCAAAACGTTGAAGTTATTGGAGAATATTATTCCGAATGAAAAACCCTATTTCTCGGATTATTTCTGATATGTCTCTTTCTGTATATGCCTTTTGTCAATTTTTTTGTTACTCCTGACATCGGCCGAAAAAAACGGATTCTTACATCCCGATGACTTAAACCAACATGAAATCAAGTTGTTTCCGTTCCAGATTGGCTTGGGCTACTTTTATGGTGATCGGATCGCCCAAGCGGTATTGATGTTTTTTCCGGCGGCCCATCAGGCAGTAATTCTTTTCATCGAATTCGTAGTAGTCGTCGTCCAAATCACGTATGGGGACTAATCCTTCGCATTTATTTTCGTTCAGTTCTACATAAAGCCCCCATTCGGTGACGCCCGAGATTACTCCGTCGTAAACACAGCCTAATTTGTCGCTCATGAACTCTACCTGTTTGTATTTGATGGAAGCCCGTTCAGCGTTAGCTGCAGTCTGTTCCATTGTCGAACAGTGTTCGCAAACTTCTTCGTATTTACTTTTGACGACACTGCGCCCGCCGTCGAGATAGCGTTCCAGCAACCGGTGTACCATCATGTCCGGATAGCGGCGAATAGGCGACGTAAAATGTGTATAATAATCGAAGGCCAACCCGTAGTGTCCTACATTATCCGTGGAATATTTGGCTTTTTGCATGGCACGGATCGCAACCGTTTCGATAAGGTTCTCTTCTGGTTTTCCCTGCACGGTATCCAACAGGTTGTTAATGCCCTTCGAGACTTCCGTCCTACCTCCTTCTGTTTTCAGCCGATAACCGAAGCGGCGGATGAAGGTGGCGAAGTTTTCCATTTTTTCCGGGTCGGGTAGTTCATGAATGCGGTAAACAAATGTTTTTTTCGCTTGCCCCTTTTTCACTTTACCGATAAATTCGGCTACCGTGCGGTTGGCCAATAACATAAATTCTTCGATCAGCTTGTTCGAATCTTTCGCTTCTTTGAAATAAACGCGTAGAGGTTTGCCGTTTTCGTCAATGTCGAATTTGACTTCGTAGCGATCGAAATTGATTGCACCGTTCTTAAAGCGTCGTTCACGAATCTTTTTGGCCAACGTATTTAAAGTAAGGATCGCGTCTTTATGCTCTCCTTCACCAGTTTCGATCACTTCCTGGGCTTCTTCATAGGTGTAGCGCTGGTTGCTTTTGATTATCGTCCGCCCAATCCGGGATTTGATGACTTCCGCATTGTCGTTTATTTCGAAAATGGTTGAGAAGCACAATTTTTCTTCGTCCGGACGGAGGGAGCAAATCAGGTTGCATAGGCGTTCGGGTAACATGGGTATGGTGCGGTCGACAAGGTAGACGGATGTGGCGCGGCTTTCCGCCTCACGATCGATCAGGCTGCCGGGAGTGACGTAATGCGTCACATCGGCGATATGCACGCCGATTTCGATATTACCGTTGTTTAACCGGCGAAAAGAAAGCGCATCGTCAAAGTCTTTCGCGTCTTTAGGGTCGATAGTAAAAGTCAATACTTGGCGGAAGTCTTCCCGCTTGGCGATTTCTTCAGCCGGAATGAGATCCGGTATTTTGTCGGCAGCCCGTTCGACGGCGGCCGGATATTTGTAGGGTAACCCGAATTCTGCTAGGATCGCATGCATCTCCGCATTGTTTTGTCCGGCTATTCCCAGAATGTCGACGACTTCTCCGATGGGGTTTTTCGCGACATCCGGCCATTTAACGATCCGTACAATCGCCTTGTCGCCGTTCTTTCCGCCTTTGAGTTTTTCTTTCGGGATAAAAATATCGTTTGCCAAGGTTTTATCTTCCGTTATCAGGAATGCGAATCCCCGGGCGACTTGCAATTTGCCGACAAAAATTCGTTCTTTCCTTTCCAGAATTTCCACAACTTCCGCTTCAGGTTCGGCCCCCTTACGTTTCGCCAAAAGCTGTACTTTTACCTTGTCGCCCGCCATGGCGTGCATTGAATTACGCTCGGCTACGAAAACCGGGCTTCCGCCGTCTTCAGGGATAAACGAGTTCTTCCCGTTGCTGCGACGCATGAAGGTACCGACGGCAACCGTCCCTAGTCCGTTTAATCGGTAACGTCCACGGTCTATTTCCGTGATGATATCTTCGGCACAGAGGTCATAGAGAATGTCTACTGTCTGCATCTTTTGTACCGGATTATCCACACCGATTAATTTACTTACCTGTTTGTAGTTAAAAAGTTCTTTGGGAGAAGATTGAAAGAGAGACATAATCGCTGCCAACATCGCTTCTTTGCGCATGTGCGTACTTTTGTTTTTATCTTTGTTTCTTGCCATAATTATCTGTTTTATGGGATTCTATTATTATTAAATCCGACCAAACGGATTCGGAAACAGTTTTATACAAATATAGTATATGTTTATGGATATACTCATTTGCAGAGTTGATGATTTTGATTGTGGAATATTTTTTGTTGCTAATGGGGTTAATTAATGTAAAATTATATGCCGTATTTTAAACTCGATCTCTATTGTCTCGTCTATCATTTCAATTGAAAATATATTTGTATAGACGGATTATGAAATTACAACATTTCTTTTTGTGTATGATCTTTTTACTGTTCTCGGCTACTGTTTTCGCACAGCGGGCAAAAGTGAATGTTAAGGGTCAGGTAGTCGAGGAGGGAACTGATATTCCTGTTGAACAGGCAACTGTCAGGTTGTTGAGTGTGAAAGACAGTATTTTGGTTGGTGGAGTGGTAAGCGAGAAGAACGGCAGTTTCGTATTGAAAAATATTCGTCCGGGCAGTTATTTGCTGCACATTACTTTTGTAGGTTTTAATCATTTATATCAACCGTTGACTATTACCGGAAAGAAGAATCCGGTAGAGGTGGGTAAGCTGGAATTAAGCGATGGCGCGATTGAATTGGGTGAAGCGGTCGTACTCGGGAAAGCTCCGGAGGTGACGGTGAGAAACGATACGGTAGAGTATAACGCGGATTCGTACAAAGTGACGGAAGGCTCGATGCTGGAGGATCTGCTGAAAAAGATGCCGGGCGTTGAAGTCAGCAGTGATGGGAAAATAACGGTCAATGGAAAAGAAATAAAGAAGATTATGGTCGACGGGAAAGAATTCTTTACCAACGATCCGAAAGTAGCTTCCAAAAATCTCCCGGCTCAAATGGTGGATAAAATTCAAGTGTATGACCGGAAAAGTGATATGACTATGATGACCGGCTTTGACGATGGTGATGAAGAAGCGACTATCAACCTGACGGTTAAGTCTGGAATGAAACAGGGTTGGTTTGGGAATGCATTTGCCGGATACGGCAGTAAAGACCGTTACGAAGCGAATGCCATGGTGAACCGCTTTATTAACAACGATCAGCTGACTTTTATGGGTGGCTTGAACAATACCAATAATATGGGATTTACGGATTTAGCGTCTGCGATGTTCTCGGGGATGGGCGGTGGTGGGCGCCGTATGCTGGGTGGCTTTGGTGCTGGTAATGGGATTACTTCGTCAGGAAATGCGGGATTAAATTTTAGTAAAGAATTCAGTTCTACATTTACGTGGTCGGGAAATACCCGTTATTCTCATTCGGATAATGATGCACAGAGCAATGTTCGTAAAGAGAGTTTTGTCTCTCAGGACAGCACATTGTTGGAATATTCAAAAAACAAAAGTAATCCGGTAAGCGATAATATCGGAACCGAATTCCGTTTGGAGTGGAAGCCGGATACGCTGACAAATATTATTTTCCGTCCGGAATTTGAATATAGCCGGAGTTCTGGTTTTTCGGATGAGTTGACGGATGTGATGAATAATGCTACGGATACGATTCGTCGTGTCAGTTCGCAGACCAATTCGGATGGGCAAGGTTATGATGTCAGCGGACGTTTGGAATTCAGCCGGAAGTTAAACTCCAAGGGGCGTGTGTTTAGTGCATCTTTATCGGGCGGACTGAGCGATTCGTATACTGATGAGGATTATTATTATAAACAGGAATCTAATAGCGCGAAAGACAGTATTCTCGATCAACGGATTCGTTACGATAACTCTGGTTATAATTATCGGGTGTTTACTTCATGGGTAGAACCGTTAGGACGGAATAATTTTTTGCAGTTGACCTACAGTTTTAGTCAACGGCAGCAGGAATCGTTAAAAAATTCGTACAATAAAGATTTGGAAGGTAATGAATATACTCAATTGGATACGACGTACAGCAAAAATTTTCGAAACGATTTCATTTCGCAACGCATAGGAATCAGTTTTAAAGCGCAGCGTCAAAAATATAATTATACGATTGGGTTTAATGTGGATCCTTCTTACAGCAAGAGTGAAAATTTTATCGGAGATTCCGTGTTTTCCAACTTTTCGCGTAATGTGATTAATGTGTCGCCAACGGCACAGTTTAATTATATGTTTAGTAAACAGTCGAATTTGCGTGTTTGGTATAACGGGCGTACCAGTCAGCCGAGTATGACGCAGTTACAGCCGGTTCCGGATATCTCGGATCCGTTAAATACTGTAATCGGTAATCCGGATTTGAAACCTACTTATAGAAACAATTTGTCTGTGCGTTTTCATAACTTTGAGCCTGAGAAACAGACGGCCTTTATGGTTATGGCGAATACGAATTATGTAATAAACGATATTGTTTCGTCTACGGTCTATAGTCAGGATGAAGCTGGTAAAAGAGAAACGACGTATAAGAATGTAGATGGAAATTACAATGCCAATATTCGTGCGATCATAAATACCCCTTTAAAAAACAAAAAGTTCTCCATCAATTCTATGACTTTTGCCTCTTTCTTGAATAACAATGGTTTTTCAAATGGAGAGAAGAACAGAAACAGACAGCTTTCTTTGTCTGAAAATGCGGGGATCGATTTTCGATCGGATCTGATGGACCTTGGGGTGAACGGTAGTATTTCGTATAGTAAAACGGACAATTCGCTTCAGACGCAAAATAATTTGGAAACCTTTAACTATCGGGTGGGCGGAACGACGACGCTTTATTTGCCCTATAATTTTAAGATTGAGAGTGACGTAAATTATTCGACGAATTCGGGATATGCCAGTGGATATGATCAGGAAGAATTGTTGTGGAACGCGGCTTTGTCGAAAACGTTTCTGAAGGGAAACCAGGGAACTCTTCGTTTAAAGATTTACGATATTTTGCAGGATCGCAGTAATATTTCGTATAGCGCGAACGCGACGGCAACAACTTATTCCGAATACAATACGCTGAATAGCTATTTTATGGTACATTTTATTTATAGGTTTAGCATTTTCAAGGGTGGAGCTTCGGCGGATGATGCTCGCAGAGGGCCTGGCCCTGGTGGTAGAAGAGGTTTTGGTGGACCGCCTCCTGGGAGACGTTTTTAATCCGGCGTTGTTTATTTAAAATCATTTCCTATCTTTATTCTTGTTTTATAAATAGTTAGGGAATGTTGTTCGCCATACAGTTTGCCGGATTGGTACAAACGGTTTTAAGTGCAATTTTTTTTCTGTTGTACATCATCACCATTTTGGGATTGGTGTTGGTGATAATCACGGAGAATAGGAACCCATTGAAAACTATTCCGTGGGTTATCGTTTTATTGTTTATTCCCGGTGTGGGATTGGCTTTTTATTTTTTCTTTGGCCAGGATAATCGCAAACAGCGTGTTATTTCCCGGCGTACGTATAAAAGGATAAAGAAACGGCCGTTTCAGGGGGGATATAAGAAAGATGTTTGTGTTTCTCCGGATAAGTACCGACAACTGATTTCTCTCCTTGAATCCAGCAACCAGGCGGCCCTTTTGTATGGAACGAAAATTCATGTGTATGCTTCCGGAAAAGAAAAATTTAAGGATTTGTTGGAAGCGATACGTCAGGCTAAACATCATATACATATTCAATATTATATCTTTAATGATGACGAGATTGGTCGAAAAATACAAGACGCTCTAATCGTTAAGGCGCGGGAAGGAGTCAAAATACGTATACTTTTTGATGATGTAGGTTCGTGGAAAGTGAAAAAACGATTTTTTGACGAGATGCGGGAGGAAGGGATTGAAGTATATCCTTTCTTGAAAGTAGTATTTCCGATATTGACGAGTAAGGTGAATTATCGTAATCACCGGAAAATAGTGATTGTGGATGGTGAGATTGGTTTTATGGGGGGGATGAATATTGCCGACCGGTATATTGAAGGCCTGAAATGGGGGATTTGGAGGGATACGCATTTTAAATTTACGGGCAAAGGAGCTCATGGTTTACAAGCTGCTTTTTTAGTGGATTGGTATGTGGTTACTAAAAACCTGATTGATACACCGGAATATTATCCCGTGGCGGACGTGTATAATCATAGTTTGATGCAAGTCGTGACAAGTGGCCCGGTCGGTATTTGGCGTACGTTGTTGCAGGCTACTATTTATGCGATTTCCAATGCGAAGAAATATGTATATATTCAGACACCGTATTTTTTGCCGACCGAAGGATTAAATCAAACACTTCAAACGGCCGCTTTGGCGGGGGTGGATGTGCGTCTAATGTTACCATGCAAATCGGATACGCGATTAGTTAATTTAGCCAGTCATTCATTCATAGACGAGATGGTAAGAGCCGGGGTAAAGGTTTATCTTTACTTACCAGGGTTTCTTCATTCCAAACAAATCGTGATTGATGATGATTTAACGATTGTGGGGTCTGCCAATATGGATTTCCGGAGCTTCGAGCATAATTTTGAAGTGAATGCCTTTGTCTATGAAGCGGATTTTGCGCTTAAAATGAAAAACGTCTTTAATAAGGATATTGGGAATAGTAAAATGATCATTCCTTCTGTTTGGTTGAAAAGGCCATTGAAACAACGGTTTATTGAATCATTTATGCGTTTGTTTTCACCTTTGTTCTAAATGCTGAATAACGAAAAGTTGACGGATCCGTACGCTCTTTGTTGAAAGAATCCAGGCAAAGCAGAAAAATTATATTCTTTCGGATGTTCCATAACCAAGATACCCTTGGACTTTAGTAGGTTTCGTTTTAGTATTAGTTCAGGGATTGAAGCTAACTCGGGCAATGCGTAAGGCGGGTCAGCAAAAATGAAGTCGAACGATTCAGGTTGGGCGACATTTAAAAAACGGAAAGCATCTCCACAAATTAAATTCAGATTGTCTTCTTTTAATTCACGTCCGACTTTAGCTATGAATGTTGCGTGCACATGATTTTTTTCGACAGCGGTAACAGTCCGGCATCCTCTCGATAAAAGTTCAAAGGCAATACTCCCGGTTCCTGAAAATAAGTCTAATGCTTCAGTTTCTTCCCAGTTTATCAGGTTCATAAGAACATTAAACAGATTTTCTTTAGCAAAGTCTGTCGTAGGACGCGCCCCAAACGAAGAGGGTACGCTAAAGCGGCGGTGTCCATATTTTCCACTAATTATTCGCATACGGATAAGATTATTTCAAATGAAGCCTGCTTGAGTTCTGCGTTGCGCAAATAAGCATCGGCGGGAAGTTCCATGTCAGAAACGAAATGGATATAATGACGTAAGCGTGACATTAAAGTTTGTTTGTCTTTCATTTCACCGAAAAGAAACAGACGATCTTTGAATTGATCTAGCCCGGATTGTTTCCAACTGTAGGCAATATAATAAAGAATGTCGTCTACATGTTGGTATTGGAATGAATTCAGAAAAAGGCGTTTCTCTTGTTTATAGCAGGCAATATCAATTGTCCTTTTATGAATTAAAACATGCATTTGTTTGTTTAATGCGAGTAGATTCTGTTTTTCCCAATAACGCAATGGAAGCGTCATGTGGTGTAAAAACTCCGGATGAATAAATGATCGGCAAAGGAATTCATAAATCTCAGGGACAATTTCGAATATTAACTTTTCCTTATCCGGAATTAGGACATTGACAAGACTTTTGGATGGGGTAGAAAGGAAAGCGTATTCGATGATTTTCCCCCTTTTATCAGTATCAAATAAGTTTTCCGGAATGCAAACATATGTGGGTGTAAAGCAAAAAATATAGATCTTCTTATAATTCCAAGAAAGGAATTCTTCTGAAAAAAAGGCCTCTTTTAACGATTCTATATACGTTTTTGAGTGGTCGAATTCGATCTCTTGGTAAAAGAAGCTGTTGCTTTTCGAAGGAATTGACACTGAAAAAGAAAATCCATCCGGATTCATCCGGATGGATAATATATATCTTTCAGAAGTATTTATTGTTAATGTATCAGGAATACGGATCGCCATATACGCTCCTTTTTATTCCCAGTTTCCTGCGTTATTGTTGATTTCTTTTAAAGATCCGACACGCAATCCCGGATATTTTTCATAAACTTCTGCTTTCTGTTTCATATTATATACTAATTGAGGGTTCAAATCTCCCAAATAGTCGTCATATAATACGCCACATTCAAATACTTTTACCGTATAACCGGTTGTAGACGTAAGTGTAACTGTGTCCATAGTAAATGTTTTTTGAGTCCCGGGGACAAAACGTATGGAAGCGACATCATAATCATGACCGAAAAGTGTATCTTTTGCTGTTACCCAAAATGTATCACGTTTGATAAGTCCTTTTTTTACAGCTTCCTGTTCAGTCATCCCTTTTTCCAGTTGTTCGTCGGTTAAGACTCCTTCCTTGCGGACAAAAGGAAGTTTTTCGTCATTCAAAAATTTAGCCAATTCGTCAAAATTAGCGGCATGAACCCCATGGATGTTCTTATATTCAATTTGTGCTCTTCGGATGTCGATCAAACGGGCTTTGATCGCTTCGGTACGTGCCTTATTTTCCTTGTCAAATCGGATAGGAGTCATAACACTCTCATAGCACATATAAGTAAGCAGAACAATCGCTGCGGCTAATACGATTTGTAATACAATTTTCATGGTTTATATTTTATTATAATTTATTTCGTCCGGCAAATTTAAAAAAGAATCTTTTAATCCACTACCTTTATCATTAAAAATATTGCGATCAAAATGATAAATAGTTATTTACGCGACCAAGTTATACAAAATTTCTTACATACTCCTACCGAATCCCAGTTTTTAGCATTAAATATACTTTGTGAGTTCCTTCTTTCGCGTGAAAAAGATCTTCTTTTTTTGTTGACGGGATATGCCGGTACCGGTAAAACTTCGCTTGTTGGAGCGTTGGTGAAAACCTTGTCGAATTTAAAACAATCAACTGTTTTGTTGGCCCCGACAGGTAGGGCCGCAAAAGTTTTTTCGGCTTATGCAGGGCAGAAAGCAAATACTATTCATCGGAAGATTTACCGACAAAAAACGTTTGGTAATGAGAATGCCGCATTTACCGCGGCGTATAACGGATATCGGAATACGCTTTTTGTTGTAGACGAAGCGTCGATGATCTCTAACGGCGGACTGGATTCGTCTGTCTTTGGTTCCGGTCGTTTGTTGGATGATCTGATACATTATATTTATTCCGGTGAAAATTGCCGATTGTTGCTGATGGGAGATATGGCCCAGTTGCCTCCTGTCACTCAATCGTTGAGTCCGGCTCTGAATGTGGAAGTGTTAAAGGGATACGGACTTTCTGTTTTTGAAACTTCGCTTACGCAAGTCGTCCGCCAGGATTATCAATCAGGGATTTTATTGAATGCTACAATGTTGCGTGATTGTCTGAGGATGAACCGGGTGGATGTTTTTCCAAAAATGTCGGTAAAAGGATTTGACGACCTTTGTTTGTTATCGGGGGAAGATTTGATCGATGCGATTGCTTCGTTATACGACCGGGATGGTTTGGAAGAAACAATGGTCATTACTCGTTCAAATAAACGCGTCAATATCTATAATAACGGTATACGTAACCGGGTTTTGTATCGAGAAGAGGAATTATCTTCTGGAGATCGACTGATGGTAGTGAAAAATAATTATTTCTGGAAATCGGATGGAAAACAGACAGATTTTATTGCAAATGGTGAGCTTTTAGAGGTGTTGCGGGTAAGACATGTGACGGAGTTGTATGGTTTTCGTTTCGCCGATGTATTGATTCGTTTTCAAAACGATGGGGAGGAATTGGAGGTGAAAATTCTTCTGGATACGCTACATTCCGATTCGCCTGCATTGCCCAGAGAAGCGAATGACCATCTTTTTTCGGCTATTTTAGAAGATTATACGGATATTTCTTCACAGAGCGAAAAGATGAAAAAAATAAAGGTAGATGCTTATTATAATGCCTTGCAAGTTAAATATGCTTACGCGATGACCTGTCATAAAGCGCAAGGAGGGCAGTGGATGAATGTGTTTCTGGATATCGGGTATATTACGGAGGAAATGTTGGGGGAAGACTTTTATCGTTGGTTATATACAGCCTTGACTCGGGCGACTCATCGTGTGTTCTTTATAAATTTGCCGAAAGAATTTCAAATGTAAGTATTTTATCTTCATTTGTTTCGGCAGAAAAAAAGAAGAAATCAAGGCTTTTTGCTTTGTTCGCTGAGTCTTTTCAAAAAAAACGACAATTTGTAACTTTATGTAATTAAAAGCATTACTTTTGTGCCTTATAATTGGTTGAAAAAAAAGAAAAATGGATAAAGTAAGCTATGCGCTTGGCTTAAGTATTGGAAATAATTTTCAAAACTCAGGCATTAATTTGTTAAATGTGGATGATTTCGTTTGCGGGCTGAATCATGTATTAACAGGTGAAAAACCTGAGATAAGTTACGATGAGGCAAAACAGGTGATAAATGATTTTTTCATCAAATTACAAAAAGAAAAACTCGAAATCAATAAAAAAGCCGGAGAAGAGTTTTTGGAAATTAATAAAGGAAGAGCAGGGGTTGTTACTTTGCCAAGCGGATTGCAGTATCAGGTGTTAAAAAAAGGTGAGGGTACGAAACCTACGGCTGCCGATAAAGTAAAATGCCATTATCATGGAACTTTAATTAATGGAACCGTTTTTGATAGTTCTGTCGAAAGAGGTGAGCCTGCTGTTTTCGGGGTCTCTCAAGTGATAAAGGGATGGGTTGAAGCGCTTCAACTGATGGAAATAGGAGCGAAATGGCGGTTATTTATTCCTTCCGACTTGGCTTATGGAGAACAGGGAGCTGGCGGTGAGATAGAACCCAATAGCACTTTGCTCTTTGAGGTAGAATTATTGGATATTGTAAAATAACAAAAGAAGATAGATTAAAAAATGAAAAAAATTAGTGTATTGGCTGTTACAGCTATCGTGGCGATGGGTATTTCCGCCACTTCCTGCGATTCTAAAAAAAACGCAAACTTGAAAACTGCCGTTGATAGTGCCAGTTATGCGATAGGTGTAAATACCGGTGCTAACTATAAGGAAAACTTGAAAACTTTGCCGGGTGGTGAAGCAAACGTTGATGCGTTAATCGCTGGCTTTGTACAGGCAATTAAAGGCGATTCGACAAAGATGAGCATGACGGAAGCTCAAGCTTATTTGCAGACATACTTTGTGGAAGCTTCTGCAAAAGAATCGTCTAAGACGAAAGAAGAAGGCAAAGCTTTTCTTGCCGAAAATAAAACAAAGGAAGGGGTTATTACGACCGAAAGCGGATTACAGTATAAAGTTGTAGTTGAAGGTACCGGAGCAAAACCTGCTGCGACTGACCGCGTGAAAGTACATTATACCGGAACGTTATTGAACGGGACGAAATTTGATAGTTCTCTTGATCGTGGCGAACCTTCTGAATTTGGCGTCTCTCAGGTTATTCCGGGTTGGATGGAAGGTTTGCAGATCATGCCTGTCGGTTCAAAATATATTTTTTGGATTCCTTCTGATTTGGCGTATGGTGAACGTGGTGCCGGACAGGATATCAAACCGAACAGCACTTTGAAATTTGAAGTTGAGTTGTTAGATATTGTTAAGCCTGACGACGCAAAAAAATAAAAATTTAAGTAGTTTTTAGCGTTTAGAGAAAAAAAACATAAAATATGAAAAGCAGGTGGAATAATGTTTGTTGCGTTTTCCTTCTGCTTTTTATGTGCTATTTAACATTTTTTCTTACAAAATGATGTGATATCTGGATTTTATGTTTACTTTTGATATGCAAAATCAACTACGTATTAAATTGTAATTTTCTTTTATGGAAAAAGTAGATAAGCTTGACCGGCAGATATTAAATATTATATCGAAGAATGCGCGCATTCCGTTTAAAGATGTGGCGGAAGATTGCGGAGTCTCGAGAGCGGCTATTCACCAACGTGTGCAACGCATGGTCGACATGAATGTAATTGTAGGTTCCGGTTATCATATTAATCCGAAAATTTTAGGATATAATACGTGTACGTATATCGGCGTTAAGTTAGAGCGTGGGTCGATGTACAAAGATGTTGTTCCCGAATTTGAAAAAATTCCAGAAGTTGTAGAATGCCATTTTACAACTGGTCCGTACACTTTGTTAATTAAATTGTACGCTCGCGACAACGAACATCTTATGGAATTGCTGAATAGCAAAATTCAGGAAATTGATGGTGTAACAGCAACTGAGACGCTTATTTCTTTACGTCAAAGCATTAAACGGGAAATTCCGATTATCCCCAGTGAGGAATAAAGCATCGCTTGAAAGAGGAAACCTTGCCTGGGGTGTTTGCCCCGGGTTTTTTTATGCGAACAAAAGTCAAAAAAACGGCTTAAATTGTATCATTCCTTCAGGATGTTTATCTTTGTTGAATAAACAAAATTGAGAAATGGGTAGAATGATTTGTGTTAGGTTTTTACTTGTAGGATTATTATGTTGTCTTCCGGATTTTTTTGTAGGGCATGTCTCTGCAGAAGAAGTATTTCGTTTTAGGGTTTATCTGAAAGATAAAGGGATAAGTGCCTTTTCTCTCGATGAACCGAGTTTTTTTTTATCGCAAAAAGCGATCGATCGTCGCCTCAAACAAAATATTGCTATTACGGAAGCTGATTTACCCATTTCTCAACTCTATCTTGATTCTTTTCTTACGATCGGAGCGAAACCTGTGGTACAAAGTAGATGGTTGTCTACTGTCGTTGTTGAGTCGAACGATAGTTTAATTGTAGACAATCTGAATCAACTTTCAATTGTAGATTCTGTAAAATGGGTATGGAAAGGAAAAATTAGTGGAGGGGTTAACGAAGTGCATGAAAAAGACACTTCTTTTTTTGTGGCACGTGACAAATTATTAGAAGAGCCTTATGGTTATGCCTATAACCAAATAAAAATGTTGAACGGGATCAAATTGCATAACAATGGATTTCGTGGAAAAGGAATGACGGTAGCCGTTATTGACGCTGGATTTCAGCATGTAGACAGAATCAGGGCTTTTGATAAATTAAATTTGCTGGGGACGCGAAATTTTGTTGTACCCGGGGAAAGTATCTTTGAAGGGGATGATCATGGTACGAAAGTACTGTCTTGCTTGGCGGCCAATGCAGAGGGATTAATGATCGGTACAGCGCCTGAAGCTTCGTATTGGCTGATTAAAAGCGAGGACGGACGTTCCGAATTTCCCGTCGAAGAAGATTATTGGGCTGCGGCTGTGGAATTTGCGGACAGTGTTGGTGTGGATGTTATTTCGTCGTCGTTAGGATATTTTTCTTATGATGTCGAAGGAATGGACTATCCTCAGGATGCGTTGGATGGAAATACGGCTTTAATCAGCCGCGTTGCCTGTCTGGCTTCCGAGAAAGGATTACTTTTATTTTGCAGTGCCGGTAACGAAGGTAACGGACGTTGGGAAAAAATCACCTTTCCTTCGGATGCCCCAGGTATTCTTACGGTGGGATCCGTTACTCCGGATAAAAAAAGAAGTGTGTTTAGTTCGGTCGGTTTTACGTCCGATTACCGGGTAAAACCGGATATGGTCGCATTAGGAACCGGAAGTTGCGTGATTGATCCTTCGGGGAATATCCGTTATGCAAACGGAACATCGTTTGCCACGCCGATTTTGGCAGGTTTGGGCGTTTGTCTTTGGCAGGCGTTACCTTGGTTGAGTAATGCGGAAATTATCGAATTGTTGCGCGAGTCTTCCAGTCAATATAAGCGTCCGGATGCCGAACTGGGTTATGGAATTCCTGACGTATATAAAGCATATAAAAAAGAAAACGCCCATGTCTCTTTATCCAGATAATAGCACCAAAGAGCAGACGCTGACGCTTCGTGAATTGAATCTACGGGTAAAATCTGCCATACAAGCTCAGGTGTCCGGAATGTATTGGTTGCGTGCGGAAACGAGCGATGTGCGTGTGAATCACGCTTCAGGACATTGTTATCTGGAATTTGTTGAAAAAAACAAACAGACCGGGCAGATTGTAGCAAAAGCGCGGGCATCTATCTGGGCGAAAACTTTTGCTTTGCTAAAACCTTATTTCGAACGTGAAACCAGACAGGCCTTTGTTTCCGGATTATCCGTATTGGTGAAGGTGACGGTTGATTTCCACGAATTATACGGCTTTAGTCTTACGGTTTACGACATTGATCCTTCTTATACACTGGGGGATATGGCACGAAGGCGGATGGAAATTGTGAAGCAATTGAATGAAGAAGGAATTTTTACTTTAAATAAGGAATTGCCTTTTCCGGCAATTCCGCAGCGAATTGCTGTCATTACCTCTCCGACAGCCGCGGGATACGAGGATTTTGTCAATCAGTTGACAAACAACAAACCTGGTTATCCTTTTCAGATCAAACTTTTTACGGCGTTGATGCAGGGCGAGAAAACGGAGGAGTCGATTATTTCGGCTTTAGACCGGATTTACGGTTATGCTGATTATTTCGACGTCGTGGCGATTATTCGTGGTGGCGGTTCAACTTCCGACCTGAATTGTTTTGATTCCTATCTGTTGGCGGCGAATTGTGCGCAATTCCCTTTGCCGGTGATTACAGGAATTGGACATGAACGCGACGAAACGGTTCTCGACATGGTCGCGAATACCCGGATGAAAACGCCGACAGCCGTTGCTGAATTTCTAATTGGGCGGATGGACTTGGCGGCAGAAGCAGTTGAGGATTTGTATCAATCGTTAACGACTCTTGTTGAGAAGCGGTTGACGGAGCAAAAATCGCTGCTTCAAATGTTGATTTCTCGTTTGCCGATTACCGTCGTAAATCTTTTGGAAAAAATGCGCTCGCAACTTTTGACGTTGGGCGGAAAATTGCCAACAGCTTCTATTTTGCTAGTGAGCACTCAAAAAAGTATTTTGAACGACCGTTTCCGTCAACTACAACAATTGTCGTATACTCAATTGGAAAAAAATCGTAAATTTCTGCAATTAACGGAACAATTTGTTACCTTGGCATCGCCCGAATATATACTTAAGCGGGGATATAGTCTGATGTTAAAAGAAGGGAAGATTGTTAAATCGGTATCTTCTTTTTCCGAAGGAGAAACGTTTATTGCCCGGTTGGCCGATGGCGAGGTAAATGCAGTCGTTCGTTTTGTAACAAAGAAAAAGAATAAATGAAGCCTATGGAAAAAAATAAAGAAACTTATCAGAAAGCTGTCGCCCGTCTGCGTGAAATTGTAACGGATATTGAACGTGGGGATTTGGATGTTGATGTTCTTTCCGAGCGGGTTAAAGAAGCCGCGCGTTTGATAAAGCTTTGTAAGGAAAAATTGTTTCAGGTCGACGAAGAAGTGAAAAAGATTTTGGAAGAACTAGAATAATGAAAAACTATGTACTGATAGTCGCCGGAGGAAAAGGCTTGCGGATGGGACATGACTTGCCGAAGCAGTTTATCCCTTTAGCTGGTAAACCCCTGTTGATGCATACGATGCAGGTTTTTTATCGATGGAATGCCACGGCGGAAATTCTGTTAGTGCTTCCTGAGTCTCATCAAGATTATTGGGCCATGTTATGTCGTGAATTAAAATTTGTTGTTCCGCATAAAATTGTAACCGGTGGAGAAACTCGTTTTCATTCCGTGCGAAACGGATTGAACGAAGTCCGCGAGAATGGATTGGTTGCCGTACATGATGGCGTAAGACCTTTTGTCCGTCAGGAAATGATATCCGCTTGTTTTTCTGAGGCAGCTTTCTCCGGAGCAGCAATACCCGTCGTTCCGGTTGTCGATTCTCTGCGTATTCGCGAAGGAGAAAAGAGCAAGCCGGTAGATCGTAACCTCTATTGTATTGTACAAACCCCTCAAGTATTTGTCTCTACTCTTTTATTGGCCGCCTATCAGCAACCTTGGCAGGAGATATTTACCGACGATGCTTCAGTCGTAGAAGCTGCCGGGGGACGTGTTGCTTTGGTAGAGGGTGACCGGGAGAATATCAAAATTACGACTCAGGCCGATCTTCTGTACGCAAAGATGCTGTTAGAAACAGAAACCTGAAATTAAAAAGATTGCGTATGCTTGATCTGGATAAACGAGCTATTGTTTACTTGCCGGGGGTGGGCCCGAAGAAAGCTGATATATTAGCAAAGGAAGCCGGTATAACTTCATACGAAGATCTCCTGTATTATTTTCCTTATCGGTACGTAGACCGTAGTCGTTTTTATCGGGTGGCCGAAATAAATAATGCCATGCCCTATATTCAGCTCAAAGGAAAAATCCTGAGTTTCGATACCTTTGGAGACGGTAGGAGTAGGCGGTTGGTTGCCCGCTTTACGGACGGAACGGGGGTGATCGATCTGGTTTGGTTTAAAGGGTTGGCATTTGTAAAAGATAAATATGTTCTGAATAAAGAATACATTGTATTCGGCAAACCGGTAGAATTTGCCAACACGTACTCAATTCCACACCCGGACATTGATCCGTTAGATCAGGCAGCCCAAGTTGCTGGAGGGTTGACGCCGTTTTATAATACAACAGAAAAGATGAAAAAGTCTTTTTTGAATTCCAAAGCCATCCAGAATCTGCAATTTACGTTGTTAAAATCCTTGAATTGGGAAATTCCCGAAAGTTTGCCTTCATATTTATTAGACCGTATTCGGATGATGCCCTTATCCGAGGCAATTAAAAACATCCATTTTCCCGAGTCTTCTGAGCAATTGAGCAAAGCTCAGCTTCGTCTGAAGTTTGACGAACTTTTCTTCATCCAATTAAACACGTTACGCATCGCTTCCCTTCGCAAGCATAAACTGAAAGGCTTGGTATTTTCACAAGTTGGTGAAATGTTTAATACCTTTTACCGGGACTATCTTCCTTTCGAACTGACTGGAGCGCAAAAACGGGTCGTTCGTGAAATGCGGATGGATATGGGCAGTGGCCGACAGATGAACCGTCTGTTGCAAGGGGATGTTGGTAGTGGAAAAACATTAGTTGCCTTGTTGCTTATGTTATTGGCCGTCGACAATCGATATCAGGCCTGTATGATGGCCCCCACGGAAATTCTGGCGACTCAACATTATGCTACGATCATGGATTTTCTCAAAGATATGCCCGTGCGAGTTGCCTTGTTGACCGGTTCAACCCGGAAAAAAGAACGGGAAAGAATTTTACCTGGAATCGCTTCCGGCGAAATACAAATTGTGATTGGGACACATGCTTTGATTGAAGAAACCGTTATCTTTTCTGCCTTGGGCTTATCGATTATTGACGAACAACACCGTTTTGGTGTAGAGCAACGAGCTCGTTTGTGGACAAAAAATAGTGTTGTTCCCCATGTTCTGGTGATGACGGCGACTCCGATTCCGCGAACCTTGGCGATGACATTGTACGGTGATCTGGATGTTTCAGTGATCAACGAACTGCCGCCGGGTAGAAAACCGGTAAAAACCTTGCATCGTTACGATACGAAAAAAAAGCAACTCTATGATTTTCTACGGAAAGAAATACAACAAGGACGTCAGGTATACGTTGTTTATCCGCTGATTGAGGGAAGCGAAAAGTTGGATTATAAGAATCTGGAAGAAGGATTTGAAGTGTTCAAGGAAATCTTTCCCGAATATTACGTGTGTATGGTTCATGGAAAGATGAAAGCGGCAGAGAAGGAGACTGAAATGCAAAAGTTTGTATCCGGTAAAGCACAAATTCTGCTGGCGACGACAGTTATTGAAGTAGGCGTTAATGTGCCGAATGCTTCCGTAATGGTGATTGAGAGTGCCGAACGGTTTGGCCTGTCTCAGCTGCACCAACTAAGAGGGCGTGTCGGCCGAGGGGCCGAACAATCTTATTGTGTGCTGGTAACTTCTTACAAGTTAAGTAACGATACTCGGAAACGCTTAGAGATCATGGTAAACACAACCGATGGATTCGAAATAGCCGAAGCCGATCTGCGTTTGCGCGGGTATGGTGATTTGGAAGGAACGCAACAAAGCGGAGAAGGTCTCTCACTAAGAATTGCTAATTTAGCGTCCGACGGGCAAATTCTGCAATATGCCCGGGATATAGCAAATGAAGTTTTGGACAAAGATCCCGGTATGAAGGACATATCCAATAGAATTCTTAACGAACACTTAAAGAAAATATTCTGGAAAGGCAAGAACTGGGGAATGATAAGTTAATGTGTTGTACAACATGTTAACTTTACGATGTGCTGAATTTCAAATTTATACTTCGTATTTTCTCTTTTTTTATTAAATACAATTAAGGATTTTTTTCTGCATTATTTTTGTCTTTTTGTTTTAAAAAACGAACTTTGACAAAATTGAATTCGGAAAAACACTTTCTGACACTTTTCTAAATTTTTTTAGGTGTAAATAATTGTGATGAACAATATTAAAATACTACTATTTGCGGGTTGTTCTTTGTGCTTCACATCGGCTGTTGTTGCTCGAAACAACGAGAAAAAAGTAAAGATACAAAAGACAAAGCAGATTCAACGGATGGATGAACGCGTATCTGAATTAATGGCTGATCGTGTTGGTTTTAAAAAAGATATCTTCCTGAATGAATTAAAGAAAATCGAAGATGTCATGTTGGAAGAAGAATTAGCTTCGGAAGAGCTCATGTTTCCGGCAGACGAATTATACGGTTCTCATTGGGAGAACAAATGGGTTAACCCATTTAGAAATACTAAAATAGATTTTCCGGATTCGGCTAAAATAGATTGTTCTCATTTTATATTACCGATCGATAACGAAATAAAAGTAACATCAAAATACGGCCCTCGTCGCCGCCGGATGCATTATGGCATTGATTTAAAGGTTTACGTGGGTGATACAATCCGGGCTGCGTTTGACGGAAGAGTGCGGATACGAAGTTGGGAACGTCGGGGATATGGTAAATATTTGGTCTTGCGTCATCCGAATGGTTTGGAAACCGTTTACGGTCATTTGTCCGGTTATCTTGTGAAAGAAAACCAAATTGTCCGTGCTGGTCAACCGATTGGATTGGGAGGAAACACTGGACGTTCCACCGGTTCTCATTTGCATTTCGAAACTCGCTTCCTCGGCCAACCGATTAATCCGGAGGACATTATTGATTTTCAAAACGGAGTTCCCCATCAAGATATTTTCGTTTTTCATAATTTGAAGATTAATGGGCGGAAAAGCAATATTTATACTTCTTCGAATGTCCAAATGGTGTATCATAAAGTACGTTCAGGAGAAACCCTCGGAGGGATAGCCCGTAAATACCGAACTACCGTCAACAACCTTTGTCGTCTGAACGGTTTGAAGAGAACTTCTTTATTAAGGATTGGACAGGCGCTTCGGGTTAGTACCGGAGTAGAATCTTCCGTGCCCCAAAAGCAAACGTCTCAGACTGTCAAGCAGGCTACGAAAAAAGTGAAAACAAAAGTTGAGGCAACATCGCAAGCCGTTGCCGACATGTCTGGCGAGGCGACTCCCGTTTATCACCGTATACAAACTGGTGATACCTTAGGCGCTATTGCGATAAAGTATGGGACGACTGTTACAAAACTCTGCGAATTAAATCAAATTACGCGAACAACTGTCTTGAAATTAGGCCGTAAAATACGTTGTTCTTGATATTCCTGCCCACACTTTTCCTTTTATTCCGTAAATAATCGGAGGTTTTTGACTAATTTTGCGATGGGTAATAAGATAACGTATGGTAGATACAAAGCAACAATTTGAGCAAGTCATCTTTCTTTGCCGTGATCTATTCGAAAAAAAACTTCACGATTACGGACCTTCGTGGCGTATCTTACGTCCACAGTCCGTTACAGACCAAATACTTATTAAAGCCAATCGAATACGCAGTTTGGAAACCAAAGGCGTGAGTATGGTTGGAGAAGGGATTCTTCCGGAGTTCGTCGCGATTGTTAATTATGGAATCGTCGGCTTGATTCAACTATCCTTAGGTTTTTCAGATATAACGGATATTTCGAATGAAAAGGCATTGGCGCTTTACGATAAATACATGGCTAAAACCAAAGAGTTGATGTATGCGAAGAATCATGATTACGACGAAGCATGGCGCAGCATGCGTGTCAGTTCGTATACCGATTTGATTTTAATGAAAATATACCGCACCAAGCAAATAGAGAGTCATGACGGTGAGACGTTGGTTTCGGAAGGAATCGATGCAAATTACATGGATATGATCAATTATGCGTTGTTCGGATTGATAAAACTGACCTTTGAAGGAGACTGAGCCATGGATTATAAAAAGACAACGATAAAAATTCTAGCGGAATGTTGTCGGTTGCTGATCGGGTTGGTCTTTGCTTTCTCCGGCTTTGTCAAGGCGGTTGATCCGGTAGGATGGATCATCAAAATTAATGAATATTTGAGCGCCTTTGGTTTAGATGCGCTGAAGATATTCTCGGGTATTATTGCGTTCAATCTGTCGGCCATTGAATTTATGCTCGGTATTTGTGTGTTGTTGGGAGTCTATCGCCGCTATTCTAGTTTTCTTGTTTTGTTGTTCATGACTTTCATGACGCCGTTAACGCTTTATCTCGCGCTTTTTAATCCGGTATCCGATTGTGGCTGTTTCGGCGACGCTATAGTCCTTACGAATTGGCAGACATTTTATAAAAATATCGTCTTTTGGGTGGCCACTGTTTTCTTATTTATTTATAACCAACGTATCTTGGCTCTTTTTACGTTCAGGTCGTATTGGTTTGTAGCCTTATACGCTTATTCCATGTGCGTCTTGTTTTCGTACCAGAACTACGCCCATTTGCCGGTCAAAGATTTCCGCCCTTATAAAATCGGCGCGAATATTTCCGCTCTGATGAAAACACCCGAAGGGGGGGATGAAGACGAGTATGAGTATACGTTTGTTTATGAAAAAGATGGGGTGGAGAAGGAATTTTCGTTGAACGATTATCCGGCGGATGACCCTTCTTGGCATTTTGTAGAGACGAAAAGTAAACTGATCGGGCAGGGATCTGTTCCGCCGATTACTGATTTTGTTTTTTTTAATGATTCGGATCAAGAAATGACGGAAGAGATTCTGGCGAATGAACGTGGCGTGCTTCTCTTGATTTCACCTAAATTGGAGAAAGCGAATGATCAGAAGGTTGATGAAATAAACAGCCTTTTTGATTATGCGCATGAACATCAAATTGCTTTTTATTGTGTGACGGCTTCGACAAAGAGAGAAATACAGAAGTGGGTAGATCGAACCGGTGCTGAATATCCTTTTTTGATGGGTGACGAGGTTGTGCTTAAAACTATTATTCGTTCGAATCCCGGATTGGTCCTTTTGAAGAACGCGACGATATTTGCCAAATGGCATAATAACGATATACCCCATGAAGAGAGGATTCCAAAGGTACTTTCAGATTATTTAAGTAAAGATTCCATACAGCCTCGTGAAGAAGATCGCAAAATTGCTGTTGGATTATTGGCTTTTGCCGTACCTTTGTTATTCGTTTGGGCTTATGACTTTTTTCGTTACAGGCGAAAAAAGAAAAAAGAAAAATAAATTTTGTATAACATATTAAATACTTGTATTTATGAGAAAGAATGTTGTTGCAGGGAACTGGAAAATGAATACGACCCTTCCCGAAGGTCTTGCTTTGGCAAAAGGACTTGATGAAGCTTTAAAAGGAAAAACAGTTAACTGCGATGTGGTTATCGGTACTCCGTTTACTCATTTAGCCAGTGTTGCGGCTGCAATCGACACAACTAAGATTGGTGTTGCGGCCGAGAATTGTGCCGATCATGATAAAGGTGCTTACACTGGCGAGGTGTCGGCTGCTATGCTCGCTTCTACCGGAGCAAAATATGTCATTCTCGGTCACTCGGAAAGACGTGCTTATTATCATGAAACCGCTGAAATTCTGAAAACGAAAGTTAATTTGGCACTTGCTAACGGATTGACTCCCATTTTCTGTATTGGAGAAGTGTTGGAAGAAAGAGAAGCCGGAAAACATTTTGAAGTTGTTGAAGAGCAGATAAAGAGTTCTCTCTTTGAACTGTCGACGGAAGATTTCGGTAAACTGATTTTGGCTTATGAACCGGTTTGGGCTATCGGAACGGGTAAAACTGCCACGGCGGATCAGGCTCAGGAAATACATGCGTATATTCGCAAAGTAGTAGCTGGAAAATACGGGCAAGCCGTGGCTGACGATTGCTCAATCCTTTACGGAGGAAGTTGTAATGCGTCCAATGCAGAAGAATTATTTTCTAAAGCCGACGTGGATGGTGGTTTGATTGGTGGAGCTTCTTTGAGTGTGGATAAATTCCTTCCTATTATTGAAGCTTTTTGATATTATTTTAGAGGAAAAGGAATGCTTGTGTTGAAAACAGGCACTCCTTTCTTTTTTTGACTGCCGGATGCTCAGGCTAAACACAATGAAACATGAAAAAAAATTTGAAAGCATTTTTCTTCTTTTTTGCTGCATTTTTTTGTTTTCCTCTTTTCGCTCAGGAACAAGCCGGTGTACAATCATTCTCGATCATTGATGCGTTGGAAGAATCCGTTCCCGGGAAGGGGGAGGTTGAAATCCGTCAATCAATAGCTATCCGTAATCTGATAGGTATGCGCGGGTTACCGTCGGAAGATATGCAGTACCTTGAGATTTCCGGATTTCGAGCACAGGTTTTTTCGGGTAATTTGAGGAACTCGAAGGAAGAAGCGTTTAAAAGAGAAAAAGAGATCAAAGAAGCTTTTCCGGAATTAGCTACTTATGTCACGTACGTTGCCCCTTTTTGGCGATTACGCATCGGCGACTATCGTTCGCATGAAGAAGCGTATCACATAATGCGTAGCTTGATGGGGGCTTTTCCGGCTTATGCGAAAGAAATGTATATTGTAAAAGAAGATGTGAAAGTGCCTTTATATTAATAATGTCACCGAATAATGAAAAATGAAATGCTTAAAGAGCAGCAATTGGCTGCACGTGAAGAACTTAAAAGGCATTATGCACGTATTCTGGATTTGCTGGGCGAAGATGCTTCGCGTGAAGGATTGCTTCGTACGCCCGAGCGTGTCGCTAAATCCATGCAATTTCTGACGAAAGGATATCACGAAGATCCCGAAGCCGTACTTCGTTCGGCGATGTTTGCCGAAGAGGGTTATAAGCAGATGGTTATTGTGAAGGATATTGATTTCTTTTCGCTTTGCGAACATCATATGCTGCCTTTTTTCGGGAAAGTTCATGTTGCCTACATTCCGAATAAATACATTACTGGTCTGAGTAAGATTCCCCGTATTGTGGACATTTTTGCCCGTCGCCTGCAAATACAGGAGCGTATGACTCTGCAAATTAAAGAGTGCATTCAGCAAACATTAAATCCACTGGGTGTTATGGTGGTTGTCGAAGCCCAACATATGTGTATGCAGATGAGAGGTGTTGAGAAACAGAACTCGCTGACGACGACCTCCGATTTTACCGGCTTTTTCCAACAAGCCAAAACCCGTGAGGAATTTATGAACTTGATCAAGCATAACCGCTAACCTTTCGTAACTTCCCGGATATTTCGTACAATATTTGTACCTTTGTTGTCTTAAGTAAAGGAATATACAATGAATATAGCAGCATTGGTTTCAGGGGGAGTAGATAGTTCCGTTGTGGTACACCAACTGAAAGAAGCCGGCTACGATCCGACCATATTTTATATCCGTATTGGCATGGAAGGCAAAGATGGTTATATTGATTGTCCCGCTGAAGAAGATATTGAAATCACTTCCTACATCGCACGTAAATACGGATGTAGGATGGAGATTGTCTCTTTGCATGATGAATATTGGGACAAGGTAGTCAGTTATACGATCGAATCAGTGAAACGCGGACTTACGCCAAATCCGGATATGATGTGCAACAAGTTTATTAAATTTGGTTGCTTTGAGGATAACTGGGGAAAAGATTTTGACAAAATTGCTACTGGTCATTACGCGACGACAACCGAAATAGGGGAGAATATATGGCTTTCTACGGCGAAAGACAAGCATAAGGATCAAACGGACTTTTTGGCACAGATCACGCATTTGCAAATTCAAAAACTCATGTTCCCCATCGGTCATTTGTTGAAAAGCGAAGTGCGCGCCATCGCCACTTCGGAAAATTTGCCTAGTGCACAACGAAAAGACAGCCAAGGGATTTGTTTCCTTGGGAAAATCAACTATAATGATTTTATAGAACGTTATCTGGGGCGGAGTGCTGGTAAGATCGTTGAACTCGAAACCGGTAAAATACTTGGGAAACATAACGGTTACTGGTTTCATACCATTGGGCAGCGTAAGGGTCTCGGATTGAGTGGCGGCCCTTGGTTCGTCATTAAAAAAGATATTAGCCGTAATATCATTTACGTCTCGAATGGCTACGATCCGGAGACGCAGTACAATACGACCGTAAATATGCAGGGCTTTAATTTTATTACCGCAGATCCTTGGGGTGATTTTGAAGGGACGAAACCGATTACGTTTAAGATACGGCATACGCCGGATTTTACAACCGGACGTTTGCGTAAGATCGGGGATTTATACCGTATCGAATCTGATGAGAAAATACAAGGTGTGGCTCCCGGCCAATACGGGGTAGTTTATGATGCGCAAAGTTACCTGTGCTTGGGTAGCGGTATGATTATCGACGAACAAGTGTAATTTTCCCAAAATCCGTAATCTTCTTGTCTTCGGGATGCAAGGCTTAAAAACGAGCTGTTTCCCGATGAGAATTTTGGAAGTAGATATGTTGAATTTCAATGTTACCTAAGGGGTTAAAAAAAGATCCCTATGATTTAAAAAAATCATAGGGATCTTTTTTAAAAATCTTCGATATGTTTTTTTTAAATCATAGGGATCTTTTTTTTGTTTGAAAATCATTGTAAATGCACATATCGATGTCCTCTATTTTTAACACTTGTGTCTCGAAGTTATTTAATTACGTAAAGCGAGCTAATGGATTCGTCTTTGCAAACGCGGCGGATAGCTTCGGCAAACATGTCCGCTATCGAAAGAACTTTTACTTTCGCGCATTTTTTTGAATAAGGGATCGAATCGGTAAAAATCATTTCCGTTAACGCCGACTGTTCCACTCTTGTGGAAGCCGGATCGGACATTACGGCGTGACTGGCGATAGCCCGTACCGATTTAGCACCGTTTTCCATCATTAGATTTGCTGCTTTGGTAATTGTTCCGGCGGTGTCAACCATATCGTCTACTAAGAGTACGTCGAGCCCTTTCACTTCGCCGATAATCCGCATCTCGGCCACTTCGTTCGCCCGTAGGCGAGACTTGTGGCAGATGACCATCGGGAGTCTGAGGTATTTCGAATAGCTGCTTGCCCTTTTGGTTCCGCCTACGTCCGGTGTAGCAATACATAAATTATCTACCGGGAGCACTTCATGGATATATTCCAAAAATACGGAAGACGCATATAAATGATCTACCGGGACATTAAAAAACCCTTGAATTTGATCTGCATGAAGATCCATAGTGATCAATCGGTTTATTCCGGCAGTACTGAGCATATCGGCGATCAGTTTCGCGCCGATGGATACACGTGGTTGATCCTTTCTGTCCTGGCGTGCCCAACCGAAGTAAGGAATTACCGCAATGATGGAATGGGCGGAAGCGCGTTTCGCCGCGTCTATCATGAGCAATAACTCCATCAGATTGTCCGAATTGGGAAAGGTAGATTGAACTAAAAACACATCTCGTCCACGAATAGATTCTTCGTAAGAAACGGCAAATTCGCCATCCGCGAAATGCTGGATATTCATTTGCCCTAACGGACAACCAAGACTGAGGCAAATTTTTTCTGCGAGATAACGGGAGTTGGTTCCCGAAAACACCAAGAAAGGAGTTTGTGTACTCATTATTCCGAATATTTTCTTTAAATTGTATAAAGTTTATTTTATGTCGCAAAAGTACAAAACTTATTTGCAATATGTTTGTAATCTATCTATTTTCATTAGGGATAAGAGAATTTCAGTACTTTCCCGGAGTAGGGAGGAAGCGTTAAATGATAGGGACAGGCCTTGGTTAATGTTCCGATTGTTTCTTTTCCATTGAACAAGTCGGTCAGTCTTGCCACTGTATTGTCGGTGATGTGTAAGAATAAAAACGCATCTTGCGGGATATTGAGGCGAATTTCTTTTTCTTCTTTTGCGAAGTTGACAACGACGAGTAACGCTTCTTTCTCTTCCTTTCTCAAAAAAGCATATTGGTTGCGACAGTCGAAGTCCGGATTGGTTTCGTTGGCAAACATGAGATCGTAAAATGTCCCTTGGAATACGGCTTTTTCGTTTTGGGCGATGTTTAATAAGGTGGCATAAGTCGTCCGAAGTTTTTTTTGCTCTTCAGATAACGTGCCGTTCAACCAGTTGCGGACGGAAGACATACTCCAATAGTCGAAGATGCTTGTCCTTCCATCTCGTCCGCTGAATCCTTCTTCGTCCATGCCGCGTTCGCCCAATTCTTGCCCGTTATAAATCATGACCGGGTTGGTGTTCATTAGGGTTGCTACGATCATGGCGGGAAGGGCGGCGAAAGCATTACCTGCGAAAAAATCGGAAGCAACGCGTTGTTCGTCGTGGTTTTCCATAAAATTGAGCATGTGTTCCTGAATACCCTCTACAGCTTTCCAACAATCGGTAATTTGCGTGGCGGGAGTTTGTCTGCAAACGATCCCTCGCAATGTGTCGTATAGTCCTACCTTATCGTATAGATAGTCGAATTTTCCATTAAACAAATAGTTCCGGTATTCCGACGGATTGTATATTTCGGCAATGAAACAACAGTCGAATCTGTTTTTTACCTGCGGAATAACCCAGTTCCAAAACTCCACGGGAATCATCTCTGCCATGTCGCACCGGAAGCCGTCCACACCTTTTTCTGCCCAGAACAGAAGAATGTCCAGCATTTTCCCCCACGTAGAAGGTGTTGGTGTAAAGACACGTTTCCTGTCGTTTAAGTAGTCTATTCCGTAATTCAACTTTATCGTTTCGTACCAGTCGTTTTTTTGGGGAGTTGTGCTGAAACAATCGTTACCCGTCACTTTGGCTGGGAATTCGCTGTATTGGAAATCCTCGTTTTGCTCTTCAGAATCAAATCTGAGCACAAGTGTATGTCCTGGAATATAATAGAAGTTATTTTGATTATCGAACGCCTTGGATGTATTATCGTGATGCCCGAGATTTTCGATGAAGGGTGGAAGATTGTCCGACGCGTATTGTCGGGCAACATGGTTCGGCACAAAGTCAATAATTACGTTCATGCCGGCTTTATGTGTTCGTTCGATTAACGCTTCAAATTCGTTCATTCGTTCGTTTACTCGATCGGCCAGATCCGGATCTACATCGTAATAATCTTTTACCGCATAAGGCGATCCGGCCTTTCCTTTGACGGTAGCCGAATGATCCCGTTTGATCCCTGCTGCCGTATAATCTGTTTTTGTTGCATGTTCCAATATCCCCGTATACCAAATGTGAGTGGCACCTAATTTTTTTATCCCGTTTAAAACATCGGGGGAGAATGCCGAGAATTTGCCTACTCCGTTTTCTTTGAGGCTTCCCTTTTTTTGAAGGTTTTCGTTCTTATTCCCAAATAAGCGGGGAAATACCTGATAAATAATTATCTTGTCTATTCTCTTCATCTTGCTCAATTTGTTTGCCGGTTCTTTTTTTAGATCAAGCCGAATCATTCGATTCCCTATATTTCAGGAGTTTGCCGCTCGCAGTTTGGATAAGCTGTTTGACGGGTGTGTCTTTCTCTTTTACAATGTTTTCGAAGACAGTTGAAGCCCAATGATAACCGATTTGCGCGATTTGATCTACATTTTCCAGATCAAACGTTTTGTATTGTCCGAATTCTTTCGCTTCGATTAATATGTCGCAAAGTTCGCGGTCTTCTAAGGTGTTGGCCCTGAACATATAATGGTAAGAACGTTCTGCGATGTGAAATATCGTTTGTTTATATTTTTGAGGGATGAGCGGACTGACATTGACTCCGATGATGAACTCGCACGCGTCGCGGATGACGGAAACCGGGAAATTGCGGAACAAGCCGCCATCTACATAATGTCGGCCCTCTATTATGACCGGATTGAAAATTACTGGGATACTGCAGGACGCCGTTACCGCGTCGACGATAGATCCTTTTGTGAAATAATGGCTTTCTCCACGATCCAAGTCAGTCGCTACGACGATCAATGGAATTTTTAATTCATCGAAAGTTTGGGCTCGTAAATGACGTTTTAGAAATAGGCGAAACCGTGTACTGTCGAATAACCCCGATTTGGGAAGTTGTAATTGCGCGAATTCCGAAAATTCACGTCCGGTAAACAATTCTTTGATTTCGTTTGCTTTATATCCATCGGCAAATAATACGCCCATTAATGCTCCGGCGCTGGTTCCCGCGATTATTTCAGGGATGAGGTTCTTTTCTTCTAATAGCTTGAACACGCCTAAATGGGCAAACCCTTTTGCTCCTCCGCCACTCAAGGCCAAACCTAATCTGTATTTTTTTTGTTTGTCTTCCCCAATCATTGCAACGCTTTGTTTATCTCTAACAAATATGCGATTTTTTTATAGTTTATCGTGCTAAAAACCTGTTAAAAGAGGATCGTGATCTATTATATATTATCTTTGTTTTAATCTATTATATAAAAAGGAATTGGAAATGAGAGCAAGATTTGAAAAATCATGGGTGGGTTGTTTGGCAACCTGCGCTGTTTTGTTCACACTTTCGGGATGTGATATGACCCAGCAGAACGTGTTAACGCCTGAAGAAGAGGCGGCCGGATGGAAATTACTGTTCGATGGAGAGACCTTGAACGGTTGGAGAGATTATAACGGGACGACACTTACTCAGCCCTGGCATGTGGTGGATGGTTGTATTCAGGCCAATGGAGATGGAAGTGATGCTAGCGGATACATCGTGACGGATAAAGAGTATGAGAATTTTGAATTGTCTTGGGACTGGAAACTTTCCAAGGGTGGAAATAGCGGTATGTTGTATCATGTGGTGGAACGTCCGCAGTTTACGGTCCCTTATGTGACCGGACCGGAATATCAATTAATTGATGAGCCTAATTTCCCGGAACCGTTGGAAGAATGGCAGAAATTAGGCGTGGATTATGCGATGTATTTGCCGGATAAATCGAAGATGAAAGTGAATCCGCAGGGGCAATGGAACAATTCGAAGATCGTATTTGACAACGGACATGTGGAACATTGGCTTAATGGAGAAAAAATCCTGGAGTTTGAAGCTTGGACGGACGATTGGTTCGCACGCAAACATAGTGGAAAATGGGAGAATGCGCCCGAATATGGTTTGGCGAAAAAAGGTGTTGTTTGCTTGCAGGATCATGGTTATCCAGCTTCGTTCCGCAATTTGAAGATTAAAGAATTGCCACGTAAAACGAAAGAAGTGACGTTGTTCAACGGTAAAGATTTACATGGCTGGGAAGTGTATGGAACCGAATTGTGGTATGTGAAAGACAGTTTGCTGGTTTGCGAAAGTGGGCCGGATAAACAATACGGTTATTTGGCGACTCGTGATTATTATGATGATTTTGACTTGACGGTCGAATTTAAACAGGAAGCAGATGGAAATTCCGGTGTTTTTATTCGTTCGTTTATTGAAGAGGGAGTGAAGGTTAATGGCTGGCAGGTAGAGGTTGCTCCGAAAGGTCATGATACGGGTGGTATTTATGAGTCGTACGGACGAGGATGGTTGGTGCAAATCCCGGATGAGAAAGAATCAATTTTGAAAGAAAAAGACTGGAATATCATGCGCATCAAAGTGCAGGGTGATAATGTGACGACTTGGCTGAATGGAGAGGAAATGGTAAATCTGACAGACGAGAAGATTGGTAAAGGAAAAGGCCGGATCGCATTGCAAATCCACGACGGTGGTGGCATTAAAGTTCTTTGGCGCAATTTGAAAGTAAAAACAGTATAAGAAAAAAGGCATCCTTCCGGGTGCCTTTTTTTGACGGTAGATAGGGACTATTAACGTTTATATCTGTGGCAATAGCCAACAAAGATTTATATTTGCAAAAAAGTATATCAAGAAATTCGCTATATGCTGAGGCAACATTTACAGCAAAAATTGCAACAAAAGCTTTCTCCGCAGCAGATTCAGTTGATTCGCTTGCTCGAACTTCCAACTATTGAACTGGAAGAACGCATCAAGCATGAACTGGAAGAGAACCCTGCGTTGGAGGAAGGTTCGGAGGTTGCAGACGATTTTGATGTGAATGCAGAGGGGAAGGAAGAACTGCCGTCGAACGAATCAGATTTGGATCTTTCACTGGGCGATTATCTTACGGAAGATGATATCCCCGATTATAAATTGAGGGAAATTAGTGAACGGTCGGAACAGAAGGAAGATATCCCGTTTTCTGTTAGTCAGTCGTTGAACGAAAGCCTGCTGCAACAATTAGGTCTTCGTGAGTTGTCGGAGGAAAAATTGAAAATTGCGGAATATATTATTGGAAATATCGATGATGATGGTTATTTAAGGCGTGACCTGGATGCGATAGCTGACGACTTGGTTTTTCAGGAGGGGATGGATATCTATGAAAACGAAGTAGAAGAAATGTTGCATGTGATTCAGGATTTCGAACCTACGGGTGTTGGTGCCCGTTCGTTGCAGGAATGCCTCTTGCTGCAATTGGAGAAAAAAGAACCGAATTCGGTTACAGATCTTGCCATACGGGTGATGAAAGGTTATTTCGACGAATTTACTCGTAAGCATTATGATAAAATATTGCGCGGATTAGGGATCGATGAAGAGATATTAAAGAAAGTTTTTCATGAGATCACGTTGTTGAATCCGAAGCCAGGCAGTCTGCTTGGTGGTTCGATGGAGACGGCAATGAGCCGTGTCACGCCGGATTTTATTGTGGACGCGGTGAATGGGGAACTGTTTCTGACTATGAATAATCGGGGGATTCCTGAAATGCGCGTGAATAGGGAATATGCAGAAATGTTTCAGGATTATGCGGCGAATAAGGTAAATCAAACGGCGGAAATGCGTGATGCTGTTCAGTTTGTGAAACAGAAGTTGGATTCGGCACAGTGGTTTATCGATGCGATTAAGCAGCGGAACAACACGTTGCGACGGACGATGGAAACGATCATGAAATTGCAAAAAGTTTTTTTTCTGTCGGGTGATGAGGCGTCATTGAAACCGATGATTTTGAAAGACGTGGCAGAAAGGGCGGGATATGATATCTCGACGATTTCGCGTGTAAGTAACAGTAAATATGTGCAAACAAATTTTGGAATTTATCCACTGAAATATTTCTTTTCAGAATCGATGCAAACGGACAGCGGAGAAGAAATTTCTACCCGGGAAGTCAAACAGATCATGAAAGAACATATTGAGGCTGAGAACAAACGTAAACCATTGACTGACGAAGAAATAGCCAAAATCTTGAAAGAAAATGGATACATTATTGCCCGGCGGACAGTAGCTAAATATCGTGAACAGATGGATATCCCTGTTGCCCGTTTGCGTAAAGAAATATAATAGATTATGAAAATTTTTGCAAATGTTATTTCGATTTTATTTCATCCCTTGCTGATGATTACTTACGGGATGGTTATGACGCTTCTTTATACGTATCTGTCAATTTATCCATTAAATATGAAGCTTGTCATGATAGGTGGTGCCTTTGTTTGTACAGGTCTTGTCCCCGGGTTGTTTATTTTGCTGCTCAAATTAAGCGGTAGCGTTTCGGATCTGGAAGTCACAGATAGGAGCGAACGGGTACTTCCTTTTTTGGTCATGATTTTTTCCGTATTGGTATTTATTTTCTTTATTCGCCGGATGCAGGTTCCTTTCTGGTTCGTCGGAATACTAATTGGTGTTGTCCTTTCGCTACTTTTATCTCTGGTCGTAAACTTTTATTGGAAGATCAGTATACATGGTGTGGGCATAGGCGGATTGATCGGTGCGGTTATGGGGATTGCCCGTATTCATATGGTGAATGCTTCCTGGTTGTTTATGCTTTTGATTTTGATTGCGGGTTCGCTTGCTACTGCCCGGATTATTTTAAATAAACATACCCCGATGCAGATGTATGCGGGAATTTGTTTGGGCTTTATATGTACCTTTGTTACTTCTATCGTAAGTTATATATATTTATTAATCTAATTAAAAAACACTGAGATTATGAATTTTCCTGTAGATTTAAAGTACACAAAAGATCACGAATGGATTCGTGTGGAAGGAGATGTCGCTTATATTGGTATCACGGACTATGCACAAAGTGAATTAGGAGAGATTGTGTATGTCGATATCACGACTGAAGGAGAAACAGTTGCAAAAGAAGAGGTTTTCGGCACAATCGAAGCCGTAAAGACAGTCTCTGATCTTTTTATGCCTGTAAGTGGTGAAGTGCTCGAAGTCAATGCTGAACTGGATGATAAACCGGAACTGGTGAATGAAGATGCGTATGGTAAAGGTTGGCTGATTAAGATCTCCGTAGACAATGTAGCAGAACTGGACGAGTTATTGTCTGCGTCTGATTATCAAAAACTAATCGCGAAATAAGGTATGATACCGGTTGTGAGTATTATCATGGGCAGCATGTCGGATCTGCCCGTTATGGAAAAGGCGGCTAAACTGCTGGACGAAATGGAGATCCCGTTCGAGATCCATGCGTTATCTGCCCACCGTACTCCTGAAGCGGTAGAAGTTTTTGCCAAAGGAGCGAAAGGTCGGGGGATTAAAGTGATTATTGCAGCGGCAGGCATGGCTGCACATTTATGTGGTGTGATAGCTTCGATGACGCCGCTTCCTGTTATTGGCGTTCCCATTAATTCGTCGCTGGATGGGATGGACGCATTGCTGGCGATCGTGCAAATGCCTCCCGGAATTCCTGTGGCAACGGTAGGAATCAATGGCGCTTTAAACGCGGCAATCCTAGCGGTACAGATTCTCTCTGTCGGGGATGAACAATTGCAGGAAAAGCTTGTTCTTTACAAAGAAGATCTGAAGAAGAAGATTGTTAAGGCGAACGAAGAGTTGGCCGCAGTAAAGTTCAAGTATAAAATCAATTAACATCGTATTCCTTTATGGACTATTTCAATTATAAACGCCGTGTATCTTCTGTAGCAAACATAGGAGATACACCGCTTGGTGGTGCAAATCCTGTCCGTGTCCAAACTATGGCGAGCGTATCCACAATGGATACGGAAGCGGCTGTTCAACAAGCGATACGGATGATTGATGCGGGTGCTGAATATGTCCGTTTTACCGCTCAGGGTGAGCGTGAAGCCCGTAATCTCGGTGAAATTCGCCGATTGTTGGACCAACGGAATTATCGTACGCCGTTGGTCGCCGACATACACTTTAATCCTCGTGCTGCGGATGTGGCGGCGACGACGGTGGAAAAAGTTCGGATTAACCCTGGAAATTATGTTGATAAGCAAAAGACGTTTAGTCATATTGAATATACGGATGAGGAATATGCGGCAGAATTGGAAAAGATAAGAGAACGTTTCGCCCCTTTTTTGAAAGTATGTAAAGCGCAGGGGACGGCTGTACGCATCGGTGTGAATCATGGTTCATTGTCTGATCGAATCATGAGCCGTTACGGCGATACACCTCAAGGTATGGTAGCTTCCTGTATGGAATTTCTCCGGATTTGCCGCGAAGAGGATTTCTCGGATGTGGTTATTTCCATGAAAGCCTCGAATACGGTGTTGATGGTTCGTGCGGTACGTCTACTGATTCGGACGATGGAAGCCGAAGGGATGGCTTATCCCTTGCATTTGGGGGTAACGGAAGCGGGAGATGGAGAAGACGGACGGATAAAAAGCGCGGTTGGAATTGGCACGTTGCTGGCTGACGGCATAGGCGATACAATACGGGTCTCGCTGAGTGAAGAGCCGGAAGTAGAAGTTCCGGTTGGGAAAAAATTAGTGGCGTACATTGAACAGCGAAAAGGACATTTGCCGATTGTTGCTCAGGCGGCTTCAGGCTTTGATCCGGTGACGGCCGAACGCCATCGTTCCCGTAGTGTGAACGGCGTTGGTTTTCCACATCCTCCGATCGTAATTTCGGATCGAAGAAATGGTTCTTTTTCTGTAGATGAAAATGCGAAGCCGGATTATTTCTATACGGGAAGTCTGATTTTGGAAAACTTTCCTTCGGGTGTTCGCCGGATTTTGGATGCGACAGTTTGGAAGGGAGAAACGGATACATATCCTTATTTTACGGCGAAAGAATGGAAAGACGCTGCTTCTTGTTATGCGGAATTAAAGTTTGTGCAAATATCGTACGAAGACCTGTCGAAAGAAATGCTTGCTTTCCTGAAAGAAGATAAAACTGTTGTGGTAATGTTGACAAGTGAGCACAGCAACGGAGTCGGACATTTACGGGCGGCGATGCACCGGCTGTTGATTGCGGACTGTGATGTGCCTGTTGTCTTAAATCGGAACTATGTTGAATCGGACAAGGAAGCTTTGCAATTGGAATCCGCGTCTGATTTCGGCGCCCTTTTTTTGGATGGATTTGGAGATGGGATCTTCTTGCAGGACGAAAATGTCGATTTGCACTCGGTCGATAACTGTATGTTTGGCATTTTGCAGGCGACGCGTACCAGGACTAGTAAGACCGAATTTATTTCCTGTCCCGGTTGTGGGCGGACGCTCTACAATTTGCAAGCGACTATCGCTCGTGTTAAAGCGGCTACCTCTCATCTGAAAGGCTTAAAAATTGGGATTATGGGTTGTATTGTCAACGGTCCCGGAGAAATGGCCGACGCGGATTATGGTTATGTAGGTGCTGGAAAAAGTCGTATCAGTTTGTATAAAGGGAAGACTTGTGTTGTGAAAAGTGTACCTGAAGAAGAGGCGGTGGAACGTTTGGTTCAGTTAATAAAAGAGAACGGAGACTGGCAAAACTAGAATATTATTATCTTTGTCTATCTAAAGCAAAGATAATAATGCAATGAATGTAAAGATCATAAATAAGTCACACCATCCGTTACCGCATTATGCGACTCCGTTGTCGGCGGGAATGGATATTCGTGCTTTTCTATCCGAACCGGTTACACTCAACCCTCTGGAACGTAAATTAATCCCTACGGGATTGTATATTTCATTGCCCGAAGGCTATGAAGCACAGATGCGTCCCCGCAGTGGCCTGGCGATTAAACATGGCATTTCGCTGTTGAATACGCCGGGAACGATTGATGCCGATTATCGGGGGGAAATAAGAATTATTCTGATTAATCTTTCCGACGAACCGTTTGTTATAAACGATGGAGAGCGGATTTGTCAGATGGTGATAACGGCACACAGTCATGTCGAATGGCAATTGGAAGCCGTGTTGGATGAGACAGAACGAGGAACAGGAGGTTTCGGACATACCGGTAAGCAATAAGGAATGAGCATGCACAGACAAGTATATCGCCCGTTATTATTTTTTGTCGTTTTCACGACCGTCTTTTCTTTTCTTTCCTATGCTGGGAAGAAAGAAACGGTTTCACTGAAAAAAGAATTGAGCGAGGCACAACAGCGAAAATTTGACTACTTCTTTTATGAAGGAATAAATCTGAAGAACGCGGAGAAGTTTGATATGGCCTACGAAGCCTTTAATCACTGTTTGTTCGTTGATTCCACAGCGGCTCCGGTCTTGTATGAATTATCTTCTTTTTTCATGCAACAGAATCGTCCCGAAAAGGCATTGGAAATGTTAAAACGAGCGGTGGCTAATAGTGAAAACAACTTTACCTACCGCATGGCGCTGGCGACGCTTTCCCGCAATCTGGGTTTGTACGGAGAGGCTTCTGAAGAATTTGAACAATTGGTTAGGGAATATCCCGGGAAGCCGGAATTGAATTATTACTTAGCCGAATCGTTGACGCAACAAGGCGAGATCGCTCGGGCGATCGACGCGTTTAACGCGTTGGAGTCCGTTATAGGGATGAATGAGGCGCTTTCCATGCAGAAATATAAACTATACAATATGCTAGAGCAGCCGGCGGAGGCATTTAAGGAAATAGAAAAATTGGCCGCGAAATATCCGATGGAACCCCATTATCAAATTATTATGGGAGATCTTTATCTGGAAAAAGGAGAGTTGGATAAAGCATTGGAGCATTATACGAAAGCAAAAAACATTGATCCCGAAAATCCGTATTATATTGTTTCTATGGCGAATTATTATGAGGCAAAAGGGGATAAAGAAGCTGCGGAAACGCAGATAAACGATGCGTTGGTTAATGAAAAATTAGAGGTGGAAGTTAAAGTAGGCATACTTTCGCGCTATATCCTTAAGCTAAATCAGGCCGACAAAAGTTCGGGACGTGCCAATGCTCTCTTTCAAACGTTGCTGGAGCAACACCCGGAAGATACGGAGATTAAGATGATGTATGCGAGTTTACTGATCGCACAAAACAAACAGGATGAAGCCAAGTTTCAGATACAGTTGGTCACGGAGATGGAACCGGATAATGCCGGAGCATGGCAACAACTATTGAATCTGGCGCTTAAATCCGAAGATCTTCCCGAAGTAATACGTATTTGTACCCGTTGTATGGACCTTTTCCAAGGTGCGCCTGAATACTATTTCTATCTGGGTATCGCCTATTATCAGCAAAAAGAATATGAGAAGGCTCTGGAGATTTATCAGGCCGGTCTGCAAATCATCCCGACGGATAATATGCCATTGAAATCAGATTTTTACGGACAGATAGGGGATATCTATTACCAGATGGAGCAGATGGACAAAGCTTTTGAAGCTTATGACGAAGCATTGAAATACAATGACAAGAATGTTGTGGTTTTGAATAATTACAGTTATTTTCTTTCGCTTGCCAAAAAAGATTTGAAACGCGCGGAGCGTATGAGCGCCCAATGTATCAAGTTGGAGCCCGATAATGCAACTTATCTGGATACTTATTCTTGGATATTTTTTATGCAGGGAAATTATTCTTTGGCAAAGATTTACATTGAAAGTGCTTTGGAAAAAGACAAAACGAACAGTGCAGAATTAGTCGATCATTACGGTGATATTCTTTACATGACAGGCGAAAAGGGAAAAGCTATCGAACAGTGGAAAAAAGCAAAAGAATTGGGAAAAGAAAGTTCCGTATTGGAACGGAAAATAAGTGAAGGTGTTTATATTGAAGACGAGAATGCAAAATGAAAATAAAGACGGTTTATATTATCCTTTATGCTGTATCTTTGTTTTTGCTCCTGTTTTCTGCCTGTAAGTCGGTTGAGAAAGTAGGGACTGTCGTGGCTGGTGAAGCAAAATCATCTCTCGACTTCTTCAATTCGATGCAGGAGCGAGTCTTTCAGTATGAAACATTGTCCGCGCGCTTAAATATTGAAATCATCACTCCGGAGAAAAATCTGAGTTCGCGGGTCGATCTAAAGATGGTTAAAGACAGTGCTTTTCAACTTTCTATCGTACCTATGCTGGGAATAGAAGTTTTCCGGATCGAATTCAGTCGGGATAGTGTGAAAGCTATGGATCGCCTCAATAAGCGTTATGTTGCCGAAGGCTACGAACAGATGAAAGGGAAATTGCCAGTCGATTTTAACTTTTATAATTTACAGGCTTTATTTACGAACCGTATATTTCTTCCGGGAGAAAGAACAATTCAGCCGGAACAATACCGTCGTTTTAAACTTACGCAAGACGGACCGAAAGCGACGGCGAAGACAAGTGATGCACTTGGTCTGAGTTATACTTTCGTAGCCGACGGTGAAGAAAAGTTGCTTTCGTTGCATGCGACGGATAAAGAAGAACAATATCATTTGTATTGGGACTATAAAGATTTCAGAATGGTAGAGAACCAACCCTTTCCTATGCTTATGGATATACGGATTGTTTCTCGGAATAAACAATCAGGAAAAGGGGTTTTGTCGTTCTTTCGTGTTGAGCCGGATGTCCCTGTGACGCTGGATTTCACGATTCCATCCAAATATAAGAAGATAACATTTGATCAATTAATGAAAGGATTAAGTGGAAGAAAAAATGAATAAATGAAAGGAGTTTGGTTTGTCTTATTCTTGTTTTTGACGTTGCCGGTTTTTTCTCAGCATTCTGCTAGAGTAAAAGAATTGGAAAAGCAACGAAAGGAGGCATTGGTCGAAATTGAAGAGGCAGACCGTTTGCTGAAAGAGACAACCCGTACGGCAAAGAATTCCTTGAACCGACTTAATCTGCTGTCTTCCCAATTGTTAAACCGTAAAAAAGTATTAAGCCTGTTGACGCAGGAAGTCGTGGCTATCAGCAATCAGGTGGAATCGATGAAACGTGAGATCCAAGTTTTGGAAAAAGAATTAAATAATAAAAAAGGAAGTTACAGTAAATCTTTAGAAAAACTCTATAAACATCGGAATTCACAGGACAAACTTCTGTTTATTCTTTCTGCTGATAATTTTTCTCAATCGATCCGTAGAATGCGTTATTTGCGTGAATACGGGAATTGGCAGAAAAAACAGGCCTATGAAATCATAGACAAACAAAAAGAAATTGAATCGAAACGGAACGATTTGGAAAAAACGAGGGAAGAAAAACAGGCTTTAGTTCTGTTACGTGAGCAGGAAAGAGATAAATTACAGCAAGAGGAGAAGACACAAAAAGTAGAAGTTCAGCAGCTCAACCGCAAGCAGAAAGAGTTGCAGGCCGCTCTTCGTAAGAAGAAACAGCAGGCTGCTTTATTAAATCGGCAGATCGAGAAATTGATTGCAGAAGAGGTGGCACGTGCGGAAGAGGAAGCCAAAAAAGCGGAGCTTGAACGTAAAGCCCGCGAACAGGACGCTGTAAAAGGTGGGAAGACAACGCCTCCGGCTAAAAGTACGGAAAAACGTGTGGCGGAGATCAAAGGTGGCTATGCCATGACGCAGGAGGAGAAAAAATTGTCCGATAATTTTGCGGAAAACAAAGGTCGTTTGCCTGCGCCGTTAAACAAACGCTATACGATTGTGGCTTACTTTGGTGAGCAACAGCATCAGGAACTGAAGAATATCCGCACGAATAATAACGGTATTGATCTCCGGACTTCCCCGGGAGCAGATGCTCAAGTAGTTTTTAACGGTGTGGTTACTCGCGTTTTTGTGGTACCGGGGTATAATAATTCTGTCATTGTACGCCACGGTAATTACCTTACCGTATACAGTAATTTGAGCCAGGTATACGTTAAACAAGGAGATAAAGTGAACACCCGCCAATTGTTGGGACGTATCTATTCGGATCCGGAAGATGGTAATACTACGATTCTTCATTTCCAGCTCTGGAAAGAACGTACAAAATTAAATCCCGCACCCTGGATTAGCCGTTGAGTTATTTTTTGATGCCTTCGAAGGTTAAAATCCCTTTCTCTGTATATAATTTAAAGATATAAACTCCCGGTATAAGAGAAGAGGTGTTGATCGTCTCTCCCGGATTCCGAATCTGCTGTACACGCAACCCGTTTATGGCATAAATTTCGAGTTTATCTACACTACCCGCGTTCCCTATTCTGATTTGATCTGTAAACAAGGTCGGGGTGAGTGTTATTGTTCCGTTTATGATTTGTTCGTTCGCAACACTGATTTCCGACAAAATCTTATCACTTTCTTCAGTGCCGTAGACCGTGGATACGCCGTAAGTATGTATTCCTGCCGGAGATGTCTTGTCCGTATATTCTATTGCATTGATCGGATCGGTAGTTAACAATTCCGAATTACGGTAAACTTTGTATCCGGTGATTTCCGGGAAAGCTGCTGGATATTGAAATAGAGTAGATTCGGTTGTTGCCCGTAAGGAGGCTGTTTGTCGTGTTTTTTGTAATTGTCCTGAGTATTGTTTTGAAAAGTTTTTCGAGGAAAAGGATTTTAGTGTTGAGACCGTACCCTTTTCAGAACTGATAATTGCGGCTAAATAAAAATTGCAATCACTGTCAAAGCTTAATTCTTCTGATTCTTCCGTTCCATCATAAAGAACAAACCACTCTTGTCCGTCTTCGGAAATTAAATTTCCTTTTCCGATAACTGCCGGTCCGGCATCGCATGCCATCGTTCCAGTATCGTTATTTGTGCTGGACGTGTAAAGAGAAATAATTAAGTCATTCGATGCATCGATAACGAAAGGCGTTGTTAATTCGATTGTTTTTTTTTCTGAATAGTCCGATTTCGACACTGACTGCTTATATGTCCTTTCACCCTGAACGATATAAACCTCGTAAGTCGCATCTTTAGCAATGTAACATTCTATTGCTGTTATTAGATTATTATCGATATTCAAAAGATCGTCCGCGTCCCATGCTTGTCCAAAATAAACAGGAATATTTGCACTTATCGTAAAAGAAGAATCGCTTGTTGACCAGGATATGGCCTGAGTATAGAGCGGTTTGTCCCAACTCAGTGTAACTTCATTGCCATTTTTGTTCATCATCAGATTTTCAGGGGCTTTATATTCCTGGATGATAATCGACCCGTTCAATGGCAATGATTCGCTTTCATCTGAATACTCTGCTGTGACGCTATAAAAAACTTCGCCGATGAGATTGACATCTGTGTCTGTAAAAGAAGTATTTTCTGTTGTTCCGATAACTTGGTTTGTACGGTAAATAGTATAATACATAGGAGTCTCGGTGTAATCTGGGGAAGTCCAGTTTAAATTTACATCTTTGTTTTCGTAGCTGAGTTTTAAATCCGTTGGGGCGGGTTTCGTTGCCGTATGCGAAAGTCCGTTTAACGTTTCAGCACCGGTTCCTTCCGGGTCCAGCCAGATATCCATTCGGGCAGTGTCCGCTAAACTGTATTTATTCCAATGATAAGCCAATTTTCCATAAAGATTAAGCTCATCCGGTTCCTCACACGAAGAAGAGCCTCCGGAGAGTGTTCCCACAACCAAATGATTTTGATTAAATAAAGGAGATCCGGAAGATCCCCCTTCCGTTACACCATGCCCATTTTCCGTTTCTGTAAAGACAACGTTCCAATGTGCAGATCTTTCGCCTATAACAGAGTCAGTTCCATACCAAGTTGCATGTTCCCCCTTATTTGTGTATGTAGAAATTTTTTTATAATCTCCACTCGGATGGTGGATGCTTACTCCCGACTGAGGTGCCGTATTTCTTCTGTCCCATCCGTTATAATAAACATTGTAGCTTTCCGGAATATCTTGGTCGAGTAGCAAGAGTAGTCCATCCGACCCACCGTCTAACGGGGTAGAGGCCGTTTTTGTACAGCCGATCATTGTTTTGTAAGTCGCCGGAGCAGAATTAGAACAACCTTGTCTTTCATAATTAAAATAAAATACCCATTGTTTCATTTCTTCTGGTGTGCTGACTGTCGTAACCGAGCTTGCTTTGCTTGCTTCCATACAATGATATGCCATCAACACATAGGGCTTGAAGTCTTCGGCGGTATTGTTCACTAAAGAACCAGAACAGATATAAGAACTTGTTCCGATTTTTTGTATCGTATGGCAAACTCCGGCTTTTTCTTTTTGCCAAGCAGAGCCTTCCGAACAATTGATATTAACCATGCAAGAGCCACTGCTTCTCAGTTCGCTGGTATAGCTTACATTCAGATGGTTGTATCCATATCCTATTTCTTCAATTTCAATACATGCCTGTTCACCCGAAGAGGCAGACACGTATTCAAGAATAATGTCATCACCCGCGATGAACTCGGTCGCAAAAAAATCGTTGCGTGGATTGGTGTCTTGAGTATAAGCTCCTAAAACTTGTGTTTTGTCTGCATTATATAGGAATAACTTGCCTCCTTCCGGAATAGCGAACGTTTTGTAATATAGCATCAATGCTTTTGCGCCTTCCGCCTGGATCCGTAATTGCCAGATTTTTTCACCTCCCGGTAGTATCGACCAGGATCCGCAATTCTCCATATTCAAATTTACCGGAATAGACGTAGCTACCCGAAGCGGACTTCCATGAGCAACCTGCCACTCATCTACGAGAATTAAGTCTTCAACATTAAAAGAAACAGAGATTTCTGTTGGAGCTGGTTCGCTTTTTAGAGACGAGTTGTAGTTAAAGCTGGGAGGAAGTCCTCCTTCACTGATTTGCGCATTTATTTGTGTGAAAACGAATAATGCCCAAAAAGTTATAATAATCCGCCCATTCATATCCTTTAATATTATTGTTTGTATTTCATTTGTACATAGTCTGTTGCCTTTTCAACGGCTTCACTGATATGGCTGCAAATATTATCGTCCCCAATTTTGTTTTTAAAATCTGTTTTAACAAAAACTTCGCGAACCCGCTCATTTACTCCCGAAAGGATGACACGTATTCCTTCTTTTTCCGAAAGCCGGCATAAGCTTTCCAAGTTGTGCAATCCTGTTGAATCGATAAAAGAAACTTTTCGCATCCGAATAATACGTACCATCACTTTGTCGCCAAGTGTTTGCATGACACCGTCGAATTTGTTGGCAATCCCAAAAAAGAACGGTCCGTTGATTTCGTAAACTTCAACTCCTTTCGGTAAAGTTAATTTTTCTTCTTCACGATACACATCACTTTCGGCAGAAAGGTCAATTTCGTCGGTAGTTACCGAAATATGAGTTGTTTCGGCAACCCGTTTCATGAAAAGAAACATGGCGATAAGTAACCCGATTTCAATCGCAATAGTCAGATCGAATATAACAGTTAGGAAAAATGTAACCAATAATACCGCTACATCGCTTTTTGGGTTTTTTAGAAGCGAATGAAAGGTGCGCCATTCACTCATATTGTAGGATACAATAATCAGCACGCCAGCCAGGCACGCCATGGGTATGTGTTTGGTCAAAGGGCCCAAAAACAGGAGGATCAACATTAGTACAACTGCATGGATTATTCCAGCTACAGGTGTTTTTCCTCCGTTATTAATATTAGTCATTGTACGGGCAATAGCTCCAGTTACCGGTATACCCCCAAAAATGGGTACGATGATATTGGCTGCACCTTGGGCGATTAATTCGGCGTTGGAATTATGTTTTTGCCCAATTACTCCATCTGCTACAGTTGCCGAAAGTAACGATTCTATCGCACCGAGTATTGCGATGGTAAAAGCTGACGGAAGAAGCAGGTTGATTGTTTGCATATTGAAAGGGATGGACTCCGGTTGAGGCAGGCTCGGATCAATAGTGAAACGGTCTCCGATCGTTTCTATTTGTGTAATACCTAAGTAATTTCGCAAAAGGTAGACAATGCCTGTCATTAAAATAATAGCAACTAATGATCCCGGAATTTTTTTTGTAAAACGAGGGAAATAAATGATGATCAGCAGACTGAGTACACCGACCAAAAAAGGCCAAAAATTAAATGTTCTCATATGTTGAAAATACACAACCCATTTGGAAATAAAATCTGCAGGAACGCGTTCGATAGTCAGGCCGAACCAGTCTTTAATTTGTGTGGTGAAAATAGTGATCGCTATGCCGCTCGTAAATCCTACGATGATTGGATAGGGAATAAATTTAATGACGGTGCCTAACTTAAGCAATCCCATGATTAGGAGCATTATTCCTGCGATTACGGTTGCAATAGCCAACCCTTCGAGGCCGAAAGTCTGCACAATGCCATAAACAATAATGATAAACGCACCGGTCGGACCGCCGATTTGTACGGAACTTCCACCCAAGAAAGATACGATAAATCCACCAATGATAGCGGTAATTAATCCTTTTTCCGGGCTTACTCCCGAAGCAATACCAAAAGCGATGGCCAATGGCAACGCAACAATTCCGACAATAATACCTGCCATTAGGTCGGACATAAATTTTTCTTTTGAATAAGTTTTCAATGCCTTGAAAAAACAAGGTTGAAAATCAATTTTCTTTTTCATTCTTGATTGGAATAGTAAACAATTTTTTAATAGAGTTTTGCCTTAAAATATCTTAATTGACGTACGAAAATTTAAAAGAACAAAGGTATGAAAAACAATTGAATATTCTTCGGGTCGCTTTACGTGTAAAAATAAAGGATAAAATGGTTTGCTCCGGTGTTCTGAATAGGCTTTAAATGTATAAAAATAAAGATGTAATATTTTAGGTCTTGTCTCTTAGTTTTTTTTATATTATTTATTTTTTGTGTTTTTGCGTGTATTCGTTAAAAAAGACTTTTTTATGATAGAAAAAGAGAGAATACGGAAAAAATACGTATTTTCGCAATATCTATACGTGTTTGCGCAAACATTGATTAATATATATATAAAATACCATGAATTCAAACGAAATTTCAAGACGTTTATTTATTAAACAAGCGCTGGTTGCATCCGCTGCGACCGCGATTCCTACATTTTGGACTCCGGTAAAAGCCAGTACGATGCCTGTAAATCCTTTTGTCAGTGCGAATGATCGTGTTAATCTTGCTTTGATCGGAATTGGTTTCCGTGGTGGTGAAATCGCGAAAGAATTATATAATACGGGTTTATGTAATATTGTGGCTCTTTGTGATGTCGATATGGGTGCTCCTCATACGCAGGAAGTGATGAATATGTTTCCTGATGTACCCCGTTTTCAAGACTTTCGCAAAATGTTTGACAAAATGGCGGATAAGATAGACGCTGTGACGGTCGGTGTACCCGACCATTCGCATTTCCCGATTACTATGGAAGCGATGGCACACGGAAAACATGTTTATGTTGAGAAACCGATGGCGCGCACCTTCAATGAAGTCGAATTGATGATGAAGGGGGCTGAAAAATATGACGTGGTGACGCAGATGGGAAACCAGGGTCATTCTGAAGCGAATTATTTCCAATTCAAAGCTTGGGTGGAAGCTGGTATTATTAAAGATGTGACGGCAATCACGGCGCATATGAACAATTCTCGTCGTTGGCACACGTGGAATCCGAAGATCACGAGTTTCCCACCCGCAGAACCGATTCCCTCTACGATGGACTGGGATACCTGGCTCGGCGTAGTTAAACATCATGATTATAATAAAGATTTTATAAACGGTCAGTGGCGTTGCTGGTATGATTTCGGTATGGGTGCTTTGGGTGACTGGGGGGCGCATATTATTGATACGGCACATCAATTCTTGGATCTAGGGCTCCCGTATGAAATTAATCCTACCTATTTGAAAGATCATAATAAGTTCTTTTTCCCGATGTCGTCTACAATCGTTTTTAAATTTCCGGAAAGAGGAAATATGCCGGCGTTAGATATTACTTGGTGTGATGGGTTGGACAATATTCCGGCGGTACCGGAAGGATACGGAGTATCCGAATTGGATCCGAATATTCCGACTGTGGCAGGAGGGAAGATTAAACCTGCAAAATTAAATCCGGGGAAAGAAATTTATTCCAAAACGTTGACCTTCAAAGGGGGGTCGCACGGAAGTACGCTTTCGATCATTCCCGAAGAAAAGGCGAAAGAAATGGCGTCGAAATTGCCGGAAGTGCCCAAGAGCTCGTCTAACCATTATGCCAACTTTCTACTTTCTTGTATGGGAAAAGAAAAAACGCGTTCGCCGTTCTCTATTGCCGGCCCGTTGAGTCAGGTTTTCTGCCTCGGAGTATTGAGTCAGCAGTTGGGCGAAAAATTACTCTTCGACAGAAAGACAAAACAAATTACTAATAATGCATTAGCTAATCAGATGTTAGTAGGAGAACCTCCGCGCAAAGGTTGGGAAGAATACTACAAAATTTGATATATCCCTGTATCGCATTAAAAAGCGGGTATTTTCTCAAAAGGAGGAGATATCCGTTTTTTTTGTCCTATTTACCCTCTTTTTTTTGAATGTTTCACCGGCTACTATTTCCGATTCACACACCAATCTACTTTCTTAATTTAATTATAAGATATATTCGCTGTTGATTGGATTAAGGAATGTCTCTTCCAGCCGTGGAGGTGGCCGTCTATAATCGTTGGAAAAAAACAATGTAGTTCTGTTATAAATTATTAATGTCGAAACAGAATTAAACCCTTCGCAATCAAGCTGGTCTAATAGACAGAAACAAGCAGGCAAACCCGGGTTAAGTTTGTTTATTGAATAAAAAAAGGTTGTTTTAAAGATTAAAAAGTTATGAAGAATAAAAAAATCATTCTGATGATGGCGTTAGCCCTTACGGTGGCATTTTCTGCATTAGGGCAGGACTATAATTTAGTACGAAATCAGGCAGGAAAGAAGAATTTTCAGCGGGAATGGATGGGAAAACCCGGACAATGCGATTTTCAATTTGAAAATGGACTCACAAAAGAGCAGCGTGAAGTGATTCAGGAAATCAGGTTGAACGCCGCGAAAGAAGCTAAGCCGTTAAAGTTTAAACTGAAAGAGCTGAAAGCTCGTTATCAGACATTGATAAATGAGGATAAAGCCGACATGAAGGCGATTAGTGCCAATATTGATGAAATAAGCAAGGTTAAGACCCAATTGGCGAAAATAAAAGCGAAAGCTCATGTTGAGGTTTTGGCGAAGTTGACGGACGAACAAAAACTACTTTTTTCTGAAAGGAAAAATGGAAAAATGGGCAAACGTTCTTTTCGCGGGAGAATGGTCAATCCGGAGCTTCTTTGAGCCATAAATTCCGAATATAAAAACGGCCGGCGTTTTGTTCCGGCCGTTTTTATATCTTAGCTTTATTCTTTCCTTGATTTAGATTTTCGCTGTAAAATTCATATATTTGCAAGAGTTGTACATCATTAATGAGCTGCTTGGAAACATATGAGACCCGAAGATATTACGGAGAATAACGAATTTGATGAAAAGGACGAATCGTCGTCTAACCCGGAAAAAAACGAAGACGAAGCAATTACTAGTTCGCATTCAGAATATAAGGCACCTGCCAAAAGCAAGGAAGGACGTGCGTCTTACCATTTGTCCGGAATGTATCAGGACTGGTTTTTAGATTATGCTTCTTATGTGATATTAGAGCGTGCTGTTCCGCATATCAATGACGGATTGAAACCTGTTCAACGTCGTATTTTGCATTCAATGAAGCGGCTGGATGACGGGCGGTATAATAAAGTAGCGAACATTGTTGGGCATACAATGCAGTTTCATCCGCATGGTGATGCTTCGATCGGTGATGCGCTGGTGCAGCTTGGCCAAAAAGATTTGCTGATCGACTGTCAGGGGAACTGGGGGAATATTCTTACCGGTGATGGGTCAGCTGCTCCGCGTTATATAGAAGCTCGTTTATCTAAATTTGCGCTCGAAACTGTTTTTAATCCGAAAACAACCAATTGGCAACCGTCTTATGACGGACGAAATAAGGAGCCGATAACCTTGCCGATCAAGTTCCCCTTACTGTTGGCTCAAGGTGTCGAAGGAATTGCCGTCGGATTGTCTTCTAAAATACTTCCTCATAATTTCAATGACTTATTAGACGCTTCTATTGCTTATCTGAAAGGAGAGGTTTTTACGTTGTATCCGGATTTTCAGACCGGAGGTTATGTTGATGTGTCCAAATATAATGATGGGGAACGGGGTGGGTCTGTGAAGGTGCGTGCCAAAATCAATAAATTGGATAATAAAACGCTAGTTATTTCTGAGATACCGTATGGGAAAACGACTTCTTCTGTCATTGAGTCTATTCTGAGAGCTAATGATAAGGGGAAGATTAAAATCAGGAAAATAGATGACAATACGGCGCGTAATGTGGAAATATTGATTCATTTGGCGCCTGGTGTTTCTTCGGATAAGACGATTGATGCGCTTTATGCGTTTACAGACTGTGAAATTAGTATTTCGCCGAATTGCTGTGTGATCAGAGACAACAAACCTCATTTTTTAACGGTGAGTGATGTGTTGAAACACTCAACCGATCATACGCTGATTTTGCTTCGCACGGAATTGGAAATCGAAAAAGGAGAGAAGCAGGAAGCGTTGTTTTTCGCCTCGTTGGAAAAAATCTTTATTGAAGAGCGGATTTATAAAGATAAAGAATTCGAAAACGCGAAAGACATGGACGAAGCGGTTGCGCATATTGACCGCCGGCTGGAACCGTTCAAGTCGGATTTTATTCGAGAAGTTACCCGGGAGGATATCTTGAAATTGATGGAGATCAAAATGGGGCGTATTCTGAAATTTAATTCGGATAAGAGTAACGAACAGATTGCGCGTATTCGTGATGAAATAGACGAAATCGACACGCATCTGAATTCGATCGTGGAGTATACCATCGCTTGGTTTTCGATGTTGAAGGAAAAATATGGGAAAAGCTATCCGCGGTTGACGGAAATCCGGAGTTTTGATACGATCGAAGCGACAAAAGTTGTTGAAGCGAACGAGAAGTTATATCTCAATCGTACGGAAGGATTTATCGGCATGAGTTTGAAAAAGGACGAATTCATTTGCAATTGTTCGGATATCGACGATATCATTATCTTTTACCGTAATGGATTATATAAAGTGGTGAAGGTAAGCGACAAGATGTTTGTCGGTAAGGATGTTTTATATGTCAACGTCTTCAAACGGAATGACAGTCGGACGATTTACAATGTGATCTATCGTGATGGTAAGGTGGGGTGTAATTATATCAAACGGTTTGCGGTAACCGGTGTTACGCGCGACAAGGAATACGACTTGACCAAAGGAATGGAGGGTTCGCGGATTCTTTACTTCAGCGCAAATCCGAATGGCGAAGCGGAGACGGTTAAGGTCATCTTAAAACCCAGGCCGCGTCAGAAAATACTTTTATTCGAAAAGGATTTCTGCGAAATAGCTATCAAAGGGCGCGCGTCGATGGGGAATATCCTGACAAAAGCTGATGTACATAAAATAACACTCAAACAAAAAGGAAATTCTACGTTGGGCGGACGTATGGTCTGGTTTGACAGAGATGTTCTTCGCTTGAATTATGACGGAAGAGGTGAAGAGTTGGGCGAATTCCGGAGTGAGGATCAAATTTTGGTTGTTTTGAGGAATGGAGATTTTTATACGACCAACTTCGATGTCAGCAATCACTATGAAGATAATATTCTGATCATAGAAAAATTTGATGCGCATAAAGTGTGGACAGCCGCGTTGTTTGATGCGGAGCAGGGCTATCCTTATCTCAAACGTTTTCAGATGGAGGCCGGAAATAAGAAACAGAATTTTCTGGGAGAAAACGCAGAAAGCCGCTTACTTTTGCTGACGGACGAAGCTTATCCGCGAATTGAAGTTGTTTTTGGTGGGCACGATGCTTTCCGCGAGTCGCTAGTCGTTGATGCGGAAGAGTTTATCGCTGTAAAAGGATTTAAAGCTAAAGGGAAGCGTATCTCTACGTACGATGTGGAAACAATTAACGAATTGGAACCTACGCGTCTTCCATCAGCCAATCAGCCGGCATTGCAGGAGGAAGATGAGGATGTGTTGGAAGACGAACAGCAAAATCAGGTAGATATTCTCGATGAGATTACCGGTCAGATGAAGTTGTTTGACGATCCGGAAAAAGAGTGAGGCCGACGTTTTTCCGAAAAAATATGAAAATATTTGCAATTGAGCAAAAAACATCTACCTTTGCACGGCAATAAGTTGCGGCTGTGGTGTAATTGGTAGCCACGCCAGACTTAGGATCTGGTGCTGAGAGGCGTGGGGGTTCGAGTCCCTTCAGCCGCACGAACAAAACAATCAATTCAAATCTCTGGAAGCAGCGGGCTTCCAGAGATTTTTTAT
>JAQVZS010000091.1:4591-8481 GCA_028708075.1 Massilibacteroides sp. | reverse complement strand
GGGTGGCAACCTGTAAAAATATAAGGTTTGAAAGGGTCTCCATTAAGACTTTCATCATCTTCAGAAGGGAGCATTGAATCATAACAACCATTCAAACTCCTGAGCGCATGCTCATCTGTATCGTATCCTGAATTCAAATCCAAAATAGAATAGTGATCAACAGTCAGGAATTCGTCGTTGTCACAGGAGGTAGTTCCCACCAAAAGGGCTGTACCAGCGAATAAACTGTATAATATATTATTAATTTTCATATCATTCTTTCATTTAAATTGTTAGAATTGTACGTTCAGACCGAATGAATAAGTACGTGGGAAAGGATAACGACCGGTATCCAACCCTGTTACGAGCACACTACCTTGACCGCATTCGGGATCACCATACTTATTATATGGAGAAATAGTCAGTAAGTTGGATACGGCTAAATAAACACGTATATTCTGAATCTCCAACTTGTTCACGAAAGATTTCGGCAAAGTGTACCCCACTTGGATATTACTAATCTTCAAAAAATTGCCGTTTTTTACCCACGCGTCAGAAGCGCGCATGTTGTAGTTGGCATCCATCAAAGAAAGACGAGACAACGTCCCGTTGGTGTTATCTGGTGACCAAGCTTGTGCGGCAGCTTCTTTTAAGATGTTTGGAGTGGGGTCGTCGGATGTATACATATTAGACAGACGCATGGCTGAATAAGAATAAATTTTTTGCCCTAAAACCCCATAAGTATAGAGAGAAAAATCCCAATTTTTATAGGTAGCGCCTAAATTTAAACCATAGTTCAGTGTGGGGAAACCATCACCCAATACATCCATGTCGCTTTCATCAATAAAACCGTTACCATCCATATCTTTAAATTTGAAGTCTCCGGCTTGTGTTTTATCATTCTGATAATAACCACTGTTACTCCCATTTGTCGCTGCATTGGCTGCATCTACTTCGGCTTGATTCTTGAACACGCCTTCCACACGGTAACCGTAGAAAGCGCCTACTGCAGAACCTTCCTCGGATATAGAGTGGTTACCCCAGTGATAACCGGCTGCAGCACCTACAGCACCAGTATTAGAGCCGTCTTTTGTTCCCTGACCACTTGCATCGGAATTGGTATAATAGACAGGTTCGTCCATCTTCGTTACTTTGTTCTTCAATGTAGAGCCGGTCAATGTAGCATTGATACTCCAATCTTTGTCCAAACGTTTATTATAACTAACACTCATTTCAAATCCCTTGTTTTCAATTTCACCGTAGTTAGTATAAACATCTCGAAAACCGGTAGAAGGACGTACCTGACGATAAAGCAATAAATCTTTAGTTTTGCGAATAAAGTAGTCGGCCGTGATATTTAGATCACCTTGTAGCAAACCGAGATCAACACCGATATTGGTCTGTTCGTTCGTTTCCCATTTCAGATTAGTATCTACCAGGTCTTGGTAAGTACCGCCGGTCGCAGAAGGAGTAGAACCGATACCTATATTTCCTCCTTGAGAATAAAAATTGTACTTCACTGAAGCAGCAGTCAAAGCAGCTACCGACAAGTCTGTGGCACCACCGGAGTTACCAGTTTGCCCCCAACCAATACGTAACTTCAGGTTAGAGACCATGTCTTGTTCTTGCATGAAAGCCTCTTCAGAGATACGCCATGCGACAGCTGCTGAGGGGAAAGTACCCCAACGATTACCGGAACCGAAGTTAGAAGAACCGTCGCGGCGTATGGTACCAGTGACGATATAACGATCCATCAAACTGTAAGATCCACGAGCAAAGTAAGAGATGCCACGGGATTCGAGATTTAACTCTCCGTCCGCACTTAAAGTGCTGGCATCAGAGGTCAAAGTCACTTTGCGGATATTATTACCCGGGAAGTTTTGAGCTCCGGCACTTGTCCACTGACCATAATAACGGGAGACTTCATTACCTGCCATTGCTGTGACATTGTGTATATCGTTTTTCCAATTGTATGTAAAATAGTTTTGGATAGAAAGTGTTTGACTTTCGTTGTTACTCAAATTAAATGAATTGGTATAATCAATCTTGTTCAAAGTAACTTCCACCATCTCACCGTTAATCTCATTGAAACGTTGTTTGTCCGTAGAGCTTGTAAAGCTGTTGTACGAACCTGCGCTATAATTGTATGAAACTAATGTCTTGAAGGTTAATCCTTTGAAGAGAGTTAGATTTAAATAAGCACTGGCTAGAACACGGTTGTTGCGGTTGCGTGAACGGTTGTTCATTTGAGTTGCATAAAGATTATTGTATGAATCCAAAACACCTTCACTAGCGTTCTTACCCAAATTGGAACTACCGTAAGTTCCGTCCGCGTTTACTACATTAGGAGAAACATACTGTCCATCGGAATTAATGTAATCCAAGGTGGGGGAAAACATCTCTAAGTCACGGAAAGAAGAAATATTTCCAAAGTTACCTATACTACTGTTGGAACCATGAGAATCTGTGTGGACATAGTTTAAATCACCACCAAATTCCAGATAGCTATTGATTTGGGTTTTTACATTAGCACGGGATGTAATGCGTTGGTAACGAGAGTTTACAATCAAACCCTTGTTATCCAAATAACCGACAGAGAAGTTGTATTGGCTCTTATCGTTACCTCCGGAAGTGGAAAGATTATAGTTCTGACGCAGAGCTGGATTAGTCATTTGGTCTATCCAGTCGATCACTTTTCTTTTACCGTCATATTGGGCACTCCATATCTGGTTATAAAGATCTGAATCATCGTTGATATGAGCCTGACGAATATTCGCGGCATATTCGTCCAGGCTACCAACGTTCAGATTACTTGAGATTGTTTGAATACCGAAGTCGGCAGTCAAGTTTAACGAAGAGTGGCCTTTAGCTCCATGTTTTGTAGTGATCATAATGACGCCATTAGCACCTGCAGATCCGTAGATAGCTGTAGCAGAGGCGTCTTTCAATATTTCCATGCTTTCTATATCCGAAGGGTTTAGAAAGTTAGCATCAGTGCCTACCTGTATTCCATCTACTACGTAAAGTGGATCGGCAGAACCATTGATAGTAGCAACACCACGGATCCGGATAGCTGCTTTAGCTTCAGGGGCACCATCTTGTGACGTAACCATCACACCGGCAGCAGCACCTTGCAGCCCTTGTGCAATATTCACTGGAGCCTTGCGCATCATAGTTTCGCGATCGACCGAGGCTACAGAACCGGAGATGTCACTCTTCCTCTGCGTACCATAACCTACGACTACGACTTCTTCCAAAGCTTGCGAATCTTCAACAAGTATAATGTCTAGCGTAGTCTTGCCGGCTACTGACACGGATTGAGTAATGTAACCAATAAAAGAGAATGATAACTTCGCGTTGGCTGGAACACTGATTTGATAATTACCATTAAAATCCGAAACTGTTCCATTTGCAGAACCTACTTGTAAAACATTTACACCCGGAATCACTTCACCAGTTGCATCTTTAATCATTCCTTTTACTGTAATATTCTGGGCATTTACCCAAATAGGTATCATTATCAAAAGAGATAATAATCCTATGCCTTTTTTAAAATTAATGTTGTTTTTCATACACGAGGTAAATTAGTATTCATACACGAGATAAATTAGTATTAGAGAAAAGAAAAAAATAGTTTCTTTCTGTTAAAGGATATAATCCTTTGTGTAATAGTTTTCATGTTTTCATTATGTGGAATTTTAAAAGGTTTAACATGTGGTTTGAATTTTTTAGTAAAAAACATACGTCTTTGTTGTGATTTTTTTACAAACCAATGCTCAAATGTATTGAGTTTATATCAAAGCCATGAACAATAATGATACACAAGTTTTTAGTTATGTTACATTATTGTTTTTTGTAATTACATTTTTTTACAATTGTGTTACATGGATATCTGTAGAAGTGCCTATAGT
>JAQVZS010000091.1:0-4491 GCA_028708075.1 Massilibacteroides sp. | reverse complement strand
TGGAAATAGGGTGTTTCAGGATTAATCCTTATCTTACCAACATGTTACAAGAATATTCCATTTCCGATTTGTTCCCGAAACTCCCCAAACAGACACCATATTATGTTTACTCGTTTCGAAGAATAGATATGCCGCATTTAGTGTGGCCATATAAGTGTGATTTTTATTCAATTGTTTGGTTTACGAAGGGGTATGGTTTAAAGATGATTGATTTTACTAAATATGCCATTTTCCCGAATAGGATATTTCTAATTTCTCCTGATCAAATTCATAACAAGGCTTTCCGAAGCGAAGGGCAAGGTTATGTATTGATGTTCAACAAGGTAGTCGCAGTTCAGTTGGGTATTGATTTTACGTCTCCATATGCTGATATTTCAACAGGCTATGAACCTTTATTAAGATTGGTAGTTGAGAATATGATTCATAAGGGCACGGATTCGAATATTGAAACTGATTTGTTGTATTTTTATTCGCTAATTGTGGATCAGATTGACAAAGATAACTTTGAACCTAAAGGTCTTAGTGCTCTTTTTCGGGAATTTAAGAAACTCATTCTTAGAAACGACCTTAAGAATCAGTCGATAAACCAATATGCCGATACCTTGCATATATCGTTCGCTTCCTTAAATAATATATGCAAAAATTTTGCAGGGAGTTCAGCCAAACAGTTCTTGCTCAACATTAAAATCGTGGAAGCTAAACGCCTTTTGATTTACAGTTGGCTGAATGTGAGCGATATCGCTTATCGGTTAGGCTTTGAGGACGCGTCTTACTTTTCACGTATTTTTAAAAAAAAGACGTCTTTGTCACCTTCCGCCTTTTCTGAAAAGTACCGGAAATAACAGAGAAAGTCCTACCTATATCTATTCTTTTGTCCATAACTTTATGAGTTGTATTTTTATATTTAAAAATCATTATCAATAAAAAACTGGCTTATGAAAGGTAAAGAAAATAAAAAGGAAAAGAAAAAAGAGAAAATGGCAGATGGAAAATTAAAAGTCCAGACTGAATATCAGAAAGCTAAGCAATTCAAACAAGATACGAATATTAATGTAAAATGATAGACATTAAACGAGAAGGCATAATTCTCGAAAAAACAGATTTGTATTTTGAAAATGAAGGGGTAATGAATCCGGCCGTCATAACTGAAGGCCGGATTTTACATCTTTTTTATCGTGCAGTTCGCAAAGGAAACCATTCCACTATAGGTTATTGCCGACTGAACGGTCCGTTAAAAATTGTCAGCCGCAATAAAGAATCGATTATCCATCCTGAGTTTGAATACGAAAGTCAAGGTGTGGAGGATCCGCGTATTGTAAAGATTGACGATTTATTTTATATGACTTATACAGCTTATAACGGAATTAATGCACTGGGAGCTTTAGCGTTATCTTCCGATCTGAAGCATTTTATAAAAAAGGGGATTATAACTTCCCGATTCACATATGAAAAGTTCAAGAATTTAATTTGTTCGGACGGGGAACACACGACTAAATATTTTCGGAGTTACAACAATAGGAAATCGCGAACAGAAACAGGTCTACCTGTTTTTCTGACGGATAAAAATCTGGTGTTTTTCCCGCGCAGGATAAACGGCAAACTCTGTTTTATGCACCGTATAAAACCGGATATACAACTCGTGAAGATCGATAATATCGAAGAGCTGACCTATGATTTTTGGGTAAGCTATTTTCTTGATTTTAGCAGTCATATTATGTTTGAGCCCCGGTACGATCATGAATCAAGTTATATTGGGGGGGGGTGTCCTCCGATAGAAGTCCCCGAAGGTTGGCTGATGATTTATCATAGTGTTTGCGATACTCCCGAAGGATATATCTATACGGCCTCGGCTGCATTACTGGATCTGGAAAATCCTCAAATAGAAATAGCAAGGCTTCCTTACCCGTTATTCAGCCCTGAAACCGATTACGAGTTGAATGGGGTTGTCAATAAAGTGTGTTTCCCAACAGGTGCGGCTGTATTCGACGGCAGACTGTATATTTATTACGGGGCTGCAGATAAGTGTGTAGCTTGTGCATCCGTTCAACTTAATGAATTGGTAAATGAATTAATGACATATAAAAAATGAAAGGAATAATATGCGTAACAACCTATCCTCCGCGTGAATGTGGCATCGCCACGTTCTCTGATGATCTGATACGTGCTATTGAGATGAAATTCGGTTCTTCCTTTTCAGTACAAGTATGTGCTTTGGCATCGCAAAGCGAACAACATACTTATGGAGATAAAGTCAAGTATATATTAAACACATCGCAGGCCGCCGACTTTGCGGATACGGCACAGAAGATCAATGAAAACCCTGGTGCCGAAATAGTATTTATCCAGCATGAATTCGGATTGTTTGCCGAACACGAGAAAGACTTTTTGAAATTTGTGGGATTGATCAAAAAAACAGTCATTGTTGTTTTTCACACAGTATTGCCAGCTCCATCTCCCGGGCAGAAAAAATACCTCAGGCAACTCTCCTTGTACTGTTCCGCTTTAATTGTCATGACGCAAACATCGGCTGAAATACTTGAAAAAGAATATGGGATCAGCCATTCCCAAATAAATGTTATTCCGCATGGAACCCATTTGGTCTCGCACAAAGACAAAAAAAAGTTGAAAGAAAAATATAAAGTTATCGGACGTCGCGTTCTTTCTACCTTTGGGTTGTTAAGCCCCGGAAAAAGTATTGAAACAACTCTCGAGGCATTACCGGATATTATAAAAGAAAATCCGACTGTTTTGTTTCTGATCATAGGAAAAACGCACCCTACAATAGTCAAAACAGTAGGGGAAGAGTATCGTAATATGTTGAAGACGCGAGTTGTCGAGTTGGGGCTGACTGATCATGTGCGTTTTGTCAATCTTTTTTTAGATCTTCCTGTTTTGTTGGACTATTTACAACTGACGGATGTTTATTTGTTTACTTCTGCAGATCCGAATCAAGCCGTAAGCGGCACTTTTGTATATGCCCTGAGTTGCGGATGCCCTATTATAGCCACCCCCATACCGCATGCTCGGGAACTGCTGAAAGATAATTCAGGATTGATTTTTGATTTTAAAAATTCCGGACAATTAGCCAAGGCAACCAATAAATTATTGAAAAGTGAGAAGTTGCGGTCAGAAATGAGAATCTCCGGATTACAGAAAACTGCGGCAACAGCATGGGAGAATGTGGCAATTGCCTATACACAGTTGTTTAACAAGGAGCTTGATAAGAAAGAATCCCTTATCTACTCGTTGCCTACTATCAATACAGATCATATTAAAAGGATGAGCTATTCCTTTGCAATGATTCAGTTCTCGAAAGGCAACCGTCCCGATATTCGTTCGGGTTATACTTTAGATGATAACGCACGTGCATTAATCGCCTTGTGTGAGTTATATGTTGAAACGAAAGACGAATCGTGCGAAAAATACGTTAAAAAGTATCTTGATTTCATTCGGTTTTGCCAACAAACAGACGGTTCATTTCAGAATTATGTAGATAAAGACCTTGCGTTTACTCCTCAAAATGATGAAGTTGGATTGGAGGACAGCAATGCTCGCGCTATTTATGCATTGGGCTATTTTATTTCGCAGAGAGGAAAATTTCCGGATGTATGGACGGAAGATGCTGTCGAAGTTTTTGAACGGGCCATAAATATGATCATAAATATGAAATCTCCCAGAAGCATGGCTTTCACCATAAAAGGGTTGTTTTATTTTCTACAAGCCTTTACCGGGAGTGAAATAATTGAACTCATTACCGTTTTGGCTGACAGGCTGATTAGCTGTTACCGACAAAACCGTGAAGATAAATGGAGATGGTTTGAGGCTTATCTGACGTATGACAACGGCATTCTTCCTGAAAGTCTTATGTACGCATATCTGATAACTAAAAACAATATATATAAAGAAATAGCCAAAGAGTCTTTTGATTTTTTATTGGAAAATATCTTTACAACACAACAAATAAAAGTTGTCTCCAATCAGGGCTGGCTCCCCAAAACAGCCAAAGGTAAAATATATGGAGAACAACCCGTTGATATAGCTGGTACCGTGATTGCACTTTCTACGTTTTATTCGGTACTCGGTGATAAAGAATATCTGGAAAAGCAAAGGATTGCATTTAGTTGGTTTCTGGGCAACAATCACCTTCATCAGATTATTTATAACCCATCCACCGGAGGGTGTTATGATGGACTGGAAGAACACAATGTGAATTTGAACCAGGGTGCAGAATCAACCGTTTCTTATCTGTTGGCAAGGCTTTGTGTGAATCGTAATTCAAATCCGATAATTATCCCCCAAAATTAGGTTTTAAATCATTCGACGTACTAACTTTCCTGCCAAATTCTGTTTTTTTACTTATTTACCAGGTGCTCTATAAATCCTATATTTCTCTTGATCCGATATTACTTTTGATATCAATTTCTACAAAAAAAGAAAATCCCAAACAATTTATTATTAACTGTTTGGGATTTTTACTTGAGGTTCCTGGCG
>JAQVZS010000027.1 GCA_028708075.1 Massilibacteroides sp. | reverse complement strand
GTAATGCTCTTGTTCTAATATGATGTGTTTTTGTTGTTTGTTTTGTTCTTATTGTGATATAATAGTACGTTTTTTTTGAGAAAAAGGATAATTGATCTAAACACTTTTGTTTTGTTTGGTGTATATATTTTCAGTTACGTTATAATAACAACTTTAATGTTATGTTAAAAAATGATTTCTATTTAGAGTTATTGTTTAAATACTTTACAAAAGAGTTAACATCAGTTGAAGAGAATATACTCTTGAATTGGCTTAAGGAAAATGACGGAAATAAAAAGATCCTTTCTGAAATGACTGATTGGTGGGCCATAACGCATATTCCGATATTCAAATCGGATATGGAAGCTAATTTTAGAGAACATTTTAGTGCATTATTAAATACGCCTGAAAATTTAGTATCCCCAAAACGATTTAAAATAAATCCTATGTGGATAAATATTTCAGCAGTGGTCTTATTATTAATAACGTTATCGATTTCTTTTTTTTGGTTGGGAAAAGCATTGTCTAACCAACAGAAATCTGAGTATACCGAAATCTCTACTGTTTATGGTACTCAATCCAAAGTCGTATTACCAGATAAGTCGACCGTTATTTTGAATGCTGGTTCCTTTTTGAGATATAATAATAATTTCAATAAAACGAGAAGAAAGGTACAGTTAATCGGTGAAGCTTATTTTGAAGTAACGCCTGATTCCAATAAACCGTTTGAAGTAAGTTCAGATAATCTCAAAGTTTGTGTACACGGAACATCTTTTAATGTAAAAGCTTATAAAAATGAATCAACTATAGATGTGGCTTTGGTATCAGGGAAAGTCAGTGTGCAGTTTACGGAACAAAAGAAAGCGAATATCTTTCTTTTGCCGAATGAATCACTAAGTTATGATAAAAAAAGTAAAAGTACTAGGATCTCACTCGTTAACGCATCTAATACAATTCTTTGGACAAAAGGTGTTTTATTGTTCTCTGAAAAAAACTTTCAGGATATTGTTAAAGATTTAGAACGCAAATATGCAGTAAATATTAAAATACTAAGTGAAGAGCTATTAAAAGAGAAGTTTTCAGGTAGTTTTTCATCTCACTCTTCCTTAGATGAAATTCTCCGCGAGATAGATGTGGATGATAAATATATCTGGTCTTACGAAAATGGAGAATTAATAATTAAGGATAAATAAACGTATAATCATTAAAACTTTTGCCTATGATAAGATTGGGTTAGTGCCATTTGCTTTGAAAACATCTTTGTAATTATTACACGAGTATTAAAATCAAATATTTATGAAAAAAAACAAAATTAGTAATACAAGAAAATGGGTCTTTGTTCTATTGACTGTCGGTTTATTTTTGCCGTCTACATTTACTTTGGCCTCTTCGCTTCGTTCACATACAATGACGATTCAGATGGAGAGTGCAACATTAAAAACTTTATTTGAGTTAATTGAAGAACAATTTGACTACACCTTCCTTATCCGGAATAATGATATTGATCTGAATGAACGCGTAACATTTGATTTGAAAAGCGGATCAGTAGAAGATATTCTGAAAAACGCCCTTAAAAACCAACAAGCTAGTTTCACTGTAAATAATAATCGCATTATTGTTTACAAAACAACGTTAAAAGAAAAAACTGCGAATAATAACTATGATAGAACTATTGATGGTTCTCAACAACAAACGAAAAGAGTTTCTGGAGTTGTGTTAGATGCGGTTACTGGTGAGCCAATTATTGGAGCAAATATACTTGTCAAAGGTACAAATACAGGTATTAGTACTGATATTGACGGTAATTTTTCGATTGAGGTATTTTCTGATGCAACTCTTGTTGTATCTTATATAGGTTATTTGAGTTCAGAAGTATCAGCCAAGAGCAACAATTTAATTATTCGCCTGAAAGAAGATACACATAGCTTAGACGAAGTAGTCGTAGTTGCTTATGGGACAACTACTAAATCCTCATTTACAGGTTCTGCAAGTGTTGTTAAATCAGAACAGATCGAAAAGATTTCTGGATCAGGCTTTATAGAAGCATTACAAGGGATGAGTGCTGGTGTAAGTGTTATAAATAATGAAGGAGCTCCGGGGTCTGATTCGCGGATACAAATTAGAGGAATCAGTTCTATGTCGGGAAATACAACCCCTCTGTATGTCGTGGATGGTATGCCTTATGACGGAACGTTGACATCCATAAATCCTTCTGATATAGAATCAATGACCGTGTTGAAAGATGCTGCCGCATCATCATTGTATGGTTCACGTGCAGCAAATGGTGTTGTTATGGTTACGACAAAAAAAGGTAAATCAGGAAAACCCGTGGTAAATTTTCGGGGAGCTTGGGGGACTTCAGATATAGCTGTACCGCATCCTCAAAAAGCGAATCCTTATCAACAATTGACAAATGTTTGGCAAGCCATATATAATGATCAATATTACAAGTATGGCAAAAATTCCCAGGATGCAGGAGATTATGCCTCTCAAACAGTACTTTCACACCATGTGCAACCTCGCACCAATTCGAATGGGGAAACAGTTTATGTAACTCCCTTCAAAAATATGGATCCCAGTAAATATGTTTTACATGATGGTAATGGAAATAGCTGGACAAATCCTGAGTTAGAGATGGTATGGGATAAAAGTGATTGGGATTGGTATGATGCTGTATATTCTAAAAAACTTCGCCAGGATTATTCGATTGACCTAAGTGGATCAACCAATAATGATAAGACACGTTATTTTACCTCTATTGGATATTTAGATGACAAAGGTTATTCAAACCGTGATTATTACAAGCGTTATTCTTTTCGTACCAATGTGAGTTCTGAAATAACGGATTGGTTGTCAATGGGAGGTAATTTGGCTTATAGTTATGCCCGAAGAAATGCTTATGGAAATAATCGGGCGTTGGTGTTCTCAAATTCATTAAACTCTCCCTATTTAAGGAATGCCGATAATACAGACTGGGTTTATTCGAAGAAAACGGGTGCTCGTATTTATGATTATGCGATTAATAATGCAAATTTCTTTGGTGCTCATGTATTGAATAATGGAGATTATTGGGATAATCCAAATGATGAAGATTTTAATAATACTGAATATTCTACTATTGCTGCGCAATATTATACTGAAATAAAATTGCCTTATTCTTTTAAATATAAGATGGCGATTAGTTTAGATGATAATTCGCAGAATAATTATACTTATGGCTCAGCTATCCATGGTGGAGATCAATTAGAACCTTATGGTGTGACCGTAAAAACGAATGGTGGTAATGCTTCCAGAGCAAATTATAAAACAACTTCTGTAACTTGGAATAACTTATTAACATGGGATAAAACGTTTGGCGAACATGCTTTTAATGTTTTGTTCGGACAGGAGTATTATCATTTTAACCAACAGTATAATTATGGTTATGGAGAAGGCATAATGCAAATGGCACAGTTTGAATTATCTTCAACAACGACAAACTGGTCTATAGATTCTAACCGTATTCGTTATGCATTACTTTCTTTCTTTGGAAAAGCAGATTATAATTATGCAAGTAAATACTATCTATCTACTTCTTTTCGGCGAGACGGCTCTTCTCGTTTTAGTAAAACTAGCCGATGGGGAAATTTCTTCTCAGTAGGAGCTTCTTGGCGTCTTTCTAAAGAAGCATTTATGGAATCTACTAACGATTGGTTGGATAATTTAGCTCTTCGTGCTAGTTATGGTACGTCTGGTAATGATAAATTGTTTGCCAGAAATGGTGATGGTTCTACAGGAGATGAAATTTGGTATGCATATCAATCCTATTATGCCTCGAATAATTTTTATGGAAAATCGGGATATAAACCTTCAACAATAGGAACCCCCGAATTAAAGTGGGAAAGAAATAAACAATTTAATGGAGCTGTTGATTTTAGCCTTTGGAATAGAGTGAGTGGTACTTTAGAATATTATGCTCGCAATTCTGCCGATTTATTATATTACAAGGATCTTCCTCTATCTGCTCAAGTGGGAGATGCTACTGGAATAAACACTAATTTAGGGAATGTGAGGAATGAAGGCTTTGAATTTACTTTAAATGTAATTCCTGTTCGTACAAAAAATCTTCAATGGATGATTGATTTTAATATTTCAACATTAAAAAATGAAGTAACTTATCTCCCGGGTGGAGCTTATACGTATACGAATAGAGTTGCCAATTACCGTTTAGAAGAAGGGAAATCATTATACGAGTTTTATATGTCGAAAAACGCAGGGGTAAATCCTGAAAATGGAAATATGCGCTATTGGGTTAGAGACGGTGAAAACGCATGGAAAATGACAGAGAATTTTTCAGATGTGACAACTAATGATTATCAATGGTGTGGGAGTGCAATTCCTAAAGCATTTGGTTCTATAACGAATAGTGTTAAATGGAAAGATTTTGACTTTTCTATGATGTGGTATGCCTCTTTTGGTTCTAAAATATACGACTATGTTTATCTTGAAAATACAACCGTTCGTAATGGGGTTGGAATAATTCAGGATTTAGTAGAAGGAAAAGTTTGGATGAAACCAGGAGATAACGCTCTTTTTCCACGTTGGTCTGCCGATGACTATTCAAGCACGAGAAAAGGATCAGACTTTTACTTGTTTGATAATGATTACTATCGTTTGAGAAATATCACAATTGGGTATACTTTACCTCGTACACTTATTAATAAATTGCATTTGTCCTATGTGCGTGTATATGTAAGTGGAGATAATGTATGGACATTGGGGTCAGCTGCTAACCGTCATAATGATCCGGAAACAGGATTGATCGGAAATAACTATAATGGTAATGCAAATTCTGATAATGGTATTCAGAGTGCAAGACGAGTATTTATGGGAGGTGTACAAGTTTCATTTTAAGTAAATAGTTTGAATATGAATAATATATATAAAACGCTTCAATTTATACCAATCGCTTTTTGTGCGATTTTTTTTAGCGGATGTAATGATCAATTAACAACTGAAGATGCACAAAAAATATCTTCGAATGCTGTTTTGTCTACTACGACAGGACTCGATATGGTTTTAAATTCCGCTTATTCTTGTTTATTATTGGGTGATAACGGATCGAGTAGTCAAAATGATGCTTGTTATGCAGGATTGACAGGATTGCTTATGCATTATGATATTGGAGGGGCAGATATAATGAGCACGACAAATTATGGAGGTTCACCAGAATCAACATATAAATATTTAGCTGAACGGACAATGGCTTCTGGAAATGCTGATCGTATTTGGACAAATATGTATAAAGTAATTAATCAAGTAAATCAAATATTAGATGCTTTGCCTGAAGCTTCTGGAGAAGAATATGAGAAAAATGAGATAAAAGGACAAGCATTGGCTATGCGAGGTATCGCTTATTTTCATTTGATTATGAGCTATCAACAGACTTATGCGATAGCAAAGGATAAACGAGGTGTGATTATACGTACATCCTCCTCTGATGATTCGAATAGCGCATTTTCTACTGTTTCTGCTTGTTACGAACAAATTATTGAAGACCTTACAACTGCAAAAAGTAACTTAACAAAATACGAACGAGAAGAAAAATGGAAAATTAATTCAGAAGTAGTTTCTGGTATATTAGCTCGTGTTTATCAGGTGATGGGAAATTGGCAAAATGCACTATCTGAGGCCACTTCTGTATATACTAAATATAGTGCTTTAATGACTCAAGAAGAATGGTATAGTGGATTTGACCAACTAATGGCAAATGGATGTAAAGAGTTGGTTTGGGGTGTTAAATTTACGAATCTGAGTAATATCAGTTCTAATGTTGAGTTTTGTTTTTGGTATAATCAAGATCCGAGTTATGGAGAGGGTATGCAAGATGGCCCAACTTATAATTTTATCAATTTATTAGTTGATCAAAAATATGTGGATCTGTTTGACGATACTGATTTCCGAGGAACAAAAACATCTAAAACTGAAAATGTAACTGATGCTGATGAAAAAGGTGTAATGTTTTGGCATCGTACAGCAAATGGTAATGCAGAAACAAGGGCTCGTTGGGCTTATAATAAGATTAAAACGTATGGAGATGGAGGAGGTGCTAAGCAATCTCACGCATATGATATTGACATACCTTTAATGCGTGGCTCTGAGATGTTGTTAATAATGGCAGAAGCAGAGGCTAACTTGGGAAACACGGCTCAAGCATTAACCCATCTAAATATGCTGCAAAGTGCACGTGATGCTAAACTGACTACTGTGACAGAAAAATCTGCTTTACTAGATAATATATATATTGAGCGTCGTAAAGAATTATTAGGAGAAGGTGTTGTTGGTATTTATGATTTACTTCGTTTGCAACAACCCTTGGTACGCTATGGAGCAACAGCCTCTAACCTTGCTGGCCATTTTTCTTCAGGCTTAGCACAGCTTGATGGTTATAATGGAGCTGATGCACAACCAAAAGGGACATTATTATCTAATGATTATCGTTTTATTATGCAAATACCTCAATTGGAATTAGCGAATAACGAATCTATTAGTAATTCAGATCAGAATCCTTTTAGTGGACAATAAGTCAAAGGATTATACTGTTTTTTTAAGAAAGAATATCCTTGCTGATTAGCTGGGATATTCTTTCTTAAAAAACTGGTAATAGTGGTTGATAAATTAATTGAAAATTGTTTAGAAATAAATCAAATGTGTTTTATTTGAATTTCCAAAACTATTCTTTTACATTTGTTTGACTGAACATAAACTTAATAATAAAAAATGGAAAACACACGACGTTCATTTCTGAAAAAAGTGACTGCAGCAGGAATTGGTGCAGCGGGACTTGCTGTCGCGAATAATGTGGCGGCGGAAGTTGTATCTACATCGGAAGTGCAACAAAAGAAGACGTCTGCCGAAAAAGCCGATGGAAAATTACGCTTTGGTTTTATTGGTACCGGATCGCGTTGTCAGGAACATATTAATAATGTATTGGCTATTCCTGGGAATAAAATTGTAGCTATTTGCGATATACAACAAGGCCCTTTGGAAAGGACCTTGAATCATATTGCTAAATTTAATGTGCCGGCACCTAAGGTTTATACCGGAAATGAGCGTGAATTTGAGAAGATGTTAAATAATGAAGAATTTGATTGTGTGATTATAGCCAGTCCGTGGGAATGGCATGTGCCGATGTCGGTCGCGGCAATGAAAGCGGGCGTACCGTATGTAGGAGTAGAGGTTTCGGCTGCGAATACGGTAGAAGAATGTTGGGATCTGGTCAATGTTTCAGAAGCAACCGGAAGTCAGCTGAATATAATGGAGAATGTATGCTATCGCCGGGATTGTATGGCTGCGCTGAATATGGTGCGCCAAGGATTGTTCGGCGAAATTCTGCATGGGACGTGTGGTTACCAGCATGATTTACGAGATGTTAAATTTAATGATGGGAAGAGTTATTCTTACAAAGAAGGTGGTGAATTGCGCATGGGGCCAACTGCCTTTGCTGAAGCTCAATGGCGTACACAGCACTCTGTTACGCGTAATGGGGATATTTATCCTACTCATGGTATAGGTCCTGTAGCCAACTGCCTGGATATAAATCGGGGGAATCGTTTTTTGTCGCTTAGTGCGATGGCTACGCAATCGCGTGGCTTGCACAAATTTATTGTAGATAAAGGTGGTCGCGACCATGAATTGGCCGGCATTCGTTTTAATTTGGGAGATATTGTTACTTCCATGATTAAATGCGCTAATGGTCAAACAGTGATTGTTACGCATGATACGAATTCTCCCCGTCCGTATTCTTTAGGGTTTCGTGTTCAGGGGACTGAAGGTTTATGGATGAATGATGGCAATCATGTGTATGTAGAAGGCCAGTCGAAACCGCATGCTTGGGATGATTCGGAAGAATGGTTCAAAAAATATGATCATAAACTGTGGAGTACTTTAGAAGTGCAGGCAAGGGAAGCCGGACATGGTGGAATGGATTATATAATGATGTACGATTTAATTGATGCCATTCGGAATAAAAAGCCGGCTCCGATGGATTGTTACGATGCTGCTGCTTGGAGTGCTATTTCCGGTTTGTCGGAAATGTCTATTGCCCGTGGTGGGGCTTTGGTTGATTTTCCTGACTTTACGCGGGGACAATGGATTCACAGGAAGTCTAAATTTGCGATTTAAAAATGGGACACGTATACGGCTACTACAGCGACTTTTACGATAGATCGTATACCATGGGGTGTAAACTACGGATCTAAAAATATTTTCAAGGATTTAAAGGATTCTTTTATTAACGATGAAATGGAAATTACGATCACTTTGGTTGCACATGATGCGTAATTTGGAACAGTGTAGATAGAGTAATTGAATAATCTGATAAAAACCTTTATAGGAAAAGCAGAGATTGGTATTTTATAATGACTGTTCGTCAACAAAAAGATTCCGTTTGTCACACTTGTTTGTTTCATTTGGAAGCACGGTTTAGTTTTATCGAAAAAAACGATGAAACGAACACTTTTGATTAGTTGTCTTTATTTAATTATTCCCTTCTTCCTAACAGCTCAAAATGAAGAAAATGTTTTAATTGGGAATGTGAAAGATCCGAAAGGACAAAGACTTGCAAATGTGACATTACTTCTTCTTAATTCGTCGGACTCATCATATATTACGGGTGCTGTTACCGATTTATCCGGGCACTTTTCATTGCAACGAGTAGTGTCCGGAAATTATTTGATTGAAGTTTCCATGTTAGGATATAAAAAGAAGTTGTTTCCTCTGCAAGTACAGACAGGAAAAGTGCAATCGATTCCTTCGATTATTTTGGAGGAAGATGTACTGGCTCTTTCGGGTGTTGTTGTGACAGCCGAAAAAAAACAAATTGAACTGGAGGCTGGAAAAACAGTCGTCACTATTTCCTCTTCCTTTGCAGGTGCAAAGAGTAGTGCTTTTGATGTGTTGAAAAATATCCCCGGAGTACTAGTGCGTGAAGATGGTTCTATTTATTTGTATGGACAGTCAGGAGTGAATGTGTTGATAGACGACAAACTTACGTATATGTCGGGAGAAAGTTTGGCAAACCTGCTTCGATCCATTCCTTCAGCATCTGTAGGCCGGATTGAGTTAACAACCCATCCATCTTCCCGTTATGATGCCTCCGGGAATTCGGGGCTGATCAATATTCAGACAAAAAAGGTAAAAATACAGGGGCTTAATCTTTCGATCTATTCTAATTTCCAGCAAGGTAAACGGGCGAGAGGGTATGAAAGTATCAATTTTTCTATGCGAAGGGATCGGCTAAATCTTTATACAGACTATTCGTATAACTGGGGAGAGGATTTTAATTATGTGGTTTCAGATAGATATTATCCTTTGACAGAAAGTTCTTCTACGGATATCTTAACTTTAGAGATGACGGCCAACCGACAAATGCGTCATAAATCTCATTTTGTGCGTGGCAGAGTAGGGTACGAGTTTTCGGATAGAATTACATTAGATGCTTATGGTACAGCAAACTGGTATGAGTGGAGAAAACGAGAACGCACAAATTCGAGGTTCTTCACATCTTCTGTGGTAGATGATTCTTTGAGGATAACCCAAAATAGTTTGAATGTTAAGTATACTAATCTTACAGGAGGGATGAGTCTGACTTATATATTTAAAGAAAAAGGGAAATGGGATATGTCTTACGATTTTCAGCGTTTTGGATCGGAAAGTAATCAAATACAAAATAGTCGTTTCGAAACTAATTTGATTTCGCTTGATAAAGACAAACTAATTGGGAATACGGATGGAGATATTGATATTAACACCGGACAAATCAATGTGACTTATCCTTTTTCTGAACGGACAATCTTAGATGCAGGAGCAAAAACCGCCTTTATTTCGATCGCGAACAAGGCACTATACAAAAATTATATTTTGAATGAATGGGTTAGCAATAAACAATTAAGTAATAGTTTCTTTTATGATGAAAACATCAATGCTGGTTATGTAAAAATAAAGACATTTATTTTGCCGTTTCTATCACTTGATGCCGGATTACGCTTGGAGAACACGAACGTTAAGAGCCGGCTGTCTGATTTAACGGAAAGAGGAGACTCTCTTTTTTCAGATCATTATACAAACTTATTTCCTAATTTGGTTTTTCAATATAATTTGTCTGAGAATCATTTGTTTTCATTGATGTATGGGCGCCGTATTAACCGGCCGAATTATAGGGATTTGAATCCATTTATTGAAATAAATGACACTTATCTTTATGAACAGGGAAATACCAAACTCAAGCCGGAATTTTCCGATAATTTCGAATGGTCTTATTTTTTCAAACAACAATATGGTGTAAGCATTCAATACAGTCACCGGACAAATCCTATCGCGAAGAGTTATATCATAAAAGAAAATCAACTGGTTGTGGTTACTCCGAAAAATTTGCGGACAAATCATTCTTATAAAGTCCGTTTGTCTTTAAATAATCTGAAGCCTTTCTCTTGGTGGACGATGCATGTAAATGGGACATTGACATACAATCGGTTTAGCTGGGAACTTAACGACGTAGAAGAAATTAATGAATGTTTGACTCCTATGATCCATTTAAGTAATCAATTAGTATTCCCTTATGGATGGACTGCGGAAGTAACCGGTTTTTTCAATGGATGGATGGCCGAAGGGCAGGCGCACATACATCCTCTTGGACAGGTTTCAGTTGGAATCCGTAAGAATATATTAAAAAATAAAGCTTCCCTTCAGTTCTTTGTTGAGGATATTTTTGCGACCGACCGTGTGCATATTGATTTAATTGGAACCACAAGAGGTTGGTATACAGAGAAAAGAGATAGTCGGAGAGTAGGGCTATTATTCATCTGGCGTTTCAATTCGGGTAGTACGATAAAAGATTCACGTCAGCGTGATAGGCTGGAAGAAAGTAAAAGAATAAATTTGTGATGGGAATGAATATAATAAAAAAAGAGACCTTTTTCCGGTGGGTAATGCCCTTCTTTCTTGGAGTCGTGATGTTTAATGTACTTCGAGCAGTTACCGATTTAACTAAGAACGAAGGATTTTGGACGGGTTCTTTTCGTTTACATATAGTTTCTCAATTAATTGTAATTGGAATATGTTATGCTTTTGACATTATCTGGCGCCTTCGGTTTCAGAACAAGAAAAATGATATATCAAAGCAGGGTTTGTTTCAAAATGAATACCTTAAAACTTTTATCGCTTTATTTATTGGCCTTAATACCGTGATGTTTATTGGAGAAAGGCTGGGTGTTTTATATATGGGTAATGGGATTATAGATTATATGCTTGCTAATGTAGTTTGTATTCCAATTTCTTTATTTTATTACGCAATGATCAGAAGCGATATGATCAACAATAATTTTATTGAGCAAGCTTTGTTGTTGGAAAAGATCCGAAATGAAAATCTGGATACTGAACTTAAATATTTAAAAGCTCAGTATCACCCTCATTTTCTTTTTAATGCGTTGAACACTATCTATTTCCAGACAAAAGAAGAAACGGCAAGAAATAGTATAGAGCTTTTATCAGAGCTACTGCGTTATCAATTGTATAATGTAAATAAAAGGGTAACGATCGGGCAGGAGATAAAATTTATTCAGTCTTATATTCGTTTTCAGAAACAAAGAGTCAGCAAACGATTAATTTTGACGGCGGATTATGGTGCTTCTTCAGAGGACTGGGAAATACATCCATTATTATTTCAGCCTCTTTTGGAAAATGCCTTCAAATATGTAGGAGGGGAGTATTGGATTTTTTTATATTTTGAAGTTGACGGAGATACGATTTGTTTCTCAATAGAGAACTCTATTGCGGATTTGAGGGAAGAAGAGCGGGGGAAGAAAAATGGCATCGGAATAGAAAATCTGAGGAGACGGTTAGAACTTTTATATCCTTCCAAACATCAATTGCAATTAATTCAAAAAGAAAAATCATTTTTTGCAGAATTACGTATTAAAGTAGGGATGAATTAATTAATATGGAGATAAGATGTATCATAACAGATGATGAACCGACTGCACGTGCCGGGCTGCTTGAGTATGTGGGAAAAGTCAATTTCCTGACTCTGGTAGGTGAATGCGAGGATGCTGTTCAATTGAACAATATGTTGAGTACCGTACAGCCTGATTTGCTTTTTTTAGATATTGAAATGCCTTATATATCCGGCCTTCAATTATTGTCAAGCCTTAAGAATCCACCTAAGGTTATTATTACCTCAGCATATGATCGTTATGCAATAGACGGATATGAATTGAATGTCATTGATTATCTTTTAAAACCTATTTCTTTTGAGCGGTTTCTTAAAGCCGTGAATAAAGTTTATGACCTGATTGATAATGAATCAAAATCGGATCCCTATGCACATATTTTTGTAAAGACGGATAGACAATTGAAAAAGATTCTATTGAATGATATTCTTTTTGTAGAGAGCATGGAAAATTATGTTTTGATTTATACCATAAACTCAAAGGAAATCGTACGAATGACATTGAGACAACTATTTGAGTTATTACCACACAAATATTTTTTGCAGGTACATCGCTCTTACATTGTAAACTTGAATCACGTACAAGGAATCGAGGGCAACATTTTAAATATACGTTCGTATAAAATTACAATTGCCCGAAATTTTAGAGATATTGTTTTCAATAAATTGTTGTCAGGACGATGATTAATAGTATATTCGCATTTCTATTTAGCAAATTCTACGTACGATGAAAAAACTCTTATGGTGTATTGCGACGATTCTGTTGGTGAATTTTTTTGCCTATCCGTTGACACCACGCATGAAAGGTCGTCTTATTGATGCAATGACAAAAAATCCGATTGATTTTGCCGATGTATTGCTTTATTCGGGCAGTGAAACAAATCCTTCTGTTCATGTTCTTCCGGATGTCAAAGGGAATTTTGTGATCCCTGATTTAAAAGACGGTGAATATACGCTTTTAATTAAATTGGTGGGGTACGATATTTATACTCGCGCCGGATTAGTTTTATTACCTTCCGTGCCGATTTTGGATTTGGGACTGATACAAATGAACCCCCTCGAAGTAGGATTGGCTGAAGTGGAAATCGTTGCCCAAAAGAAGCAGATTGTTTACAAATTGGATAAGAAGGTGATAGAAGCCTCTTCTAATTTGCTGGCCAGTGGCGGAACGGCAGTGGATATTCTGGAGAATACACCTTCTATCCGTGTCGATGCCGAAGGAGAGGTCACTTTTCGTGGAAGCAGTGGATTCTCGGTTTATGTCGATGGAAAACCAAGCGTGTTTAGTGGAACGCAGGCGCTGGAGCAAATTCCTTCCGGGCATATTGAAAATATAGAAATTATTACGACGCCTTCTGCTCGTCATGATACCGAAGGCGACGTAGGCATTATTAATATTATTACCAAACGGCATACGCACAACGGGCTGAGCGGGATGGTCAATCTCAGCGGAAGTACCGTTCTTTCGCGTGGTGTCGATTTCCTGATCAGTAATCAACAGAAAGCGTTGCGCTGGTACGTTGGCGGAGCATGGAACGATAACCTTAGGAAGAGTCATTTTAATCAATTAAAGACGACGCTGGTCAGTGATACGACGACGGTTTCGCATTCGGATGGACCGCGTGAAAGCAATAATTTTAATTATTCACTAAAAACAGGTTGGTTGTATACCTTGCCGATGACGACGTTGAACTTGGATTTGGAAGGAGGTTATGGGGGGCGTACACGAAAAGGTGACCTGGATTATACGGAAGATCATAGAGCTGCTGGTACTTCGTTTGAAAAAGGCGATTATTTTAGTCGTGATGATTATGACTTGCATGAGACATATTATCAGGGAACGGTTGGTTTTGCACATAAACTGGATAGTACGGGGCATAATCTGACGGGTAGTTTTTATTTAAAATACGGCGGTGATGCGATGGAGTATTTCCAAAGCGATTTATTCGACCGGAAGAATCAACGTCAGCAGGGACATCGTGCTTGGGAAGACGAACATCGCTGGACGGTAAGAGGTAATCTTGATTATGTATACCCGTACCGTGAGACAGGTAAGATTGAATCCGGTTATCAATATTTTTCTTATCTGGAAGACGGCGATTACAGCATGCAATTTTGGGATCCACTCAAACAGGAATTTTATTGGCGGGACGATATTTATAACACGTTTTACTTCCAGCGGGGGATTCATTCGCTTTACGCATTGTTGGGAGACAGCTATCGTTCTTTTGATTTCCAGGTAGGATTGCGTGGGGAATATTCTCGCACGGTGTTGCGAAGTTCAATTCCTGGGGCAGACCGGATAAAGAACGATTATGATCTGTTCCCCTCCGTGCATTTAGGATATACGTTTCCGAACGAACATCATGTACTGGCATCTTATTCACACCGTACGACCCGCCCTCAATTGTTTTATATGGAACCTTATATTACATTCCGCGATTACTATTCGGCCGAAATCGGCAATCCGGATATTCGTCCGGAATACATCAATTCGTATGAATTGAACTATAAAAAGAACATTGGTCAGCATACTTTTTCCGCTACTGTCTTTCACCGGAGCCGAAAGGATAAGATCGAGCGTTTACGTGTGCCGTATGAAGCTGGTGTCACGTTAGATTCTATGGCGAATGTAGGGCATGACTATTCGACTGGTTTGGAATTGAGCTCACAGCTTCAACTGACTCGCCGCTGGAACCTGAATGTTAACGGGAGTTTGTATCATTACAAGGTCGAGAATGAGATCAAATCGACTGGTGGCGCTAACGAGAAAAGTACGAATTACGAGATTTCGCTGAATAATGGGTTTGATGCGGGGAAATACACCCGGATTCAGTTTGATGGAAATTTTGTCGGCCCTTCGGTGACCACTCAGGGACGTACAGACGCGTTCTGGTACGTTAATATGGCTGTCCGCCAACAATTGCTGAATCGGAAGTTGACCGCAACGCTTGCTTTCCGTGATGTGTTTAATTCCGCTCGTTATGTTAGCAATATTACTACTTCAAATCTGCAATCGGTTACGCGTATTCGCCCACGTTATCCGTTGATTTCACTTACGTTGAGTTATACTTTTAATAATTTCAACCGAAAAGCATCCGAAATAGAAACAGATCATGATTTATTTGAAGGGACAAACCATTAATCTATTTCCAATACAGACTCTGGCGTTTGCCTGGATGACTTTTACGGCACCACTGGTGTTGGGCACCGATCTTGAAGGACATCGTGATCCGATTCTGGTGCATTTTTGTGATTTTGCTTCGGCGGGGAATACATGGGATAAAACAACCCGTTACCGTGTTTGGCTGCCTAAGGCATTGAATGTTATGCATTCGCCTTATAATCCGTATTGAGGGCGTTAGGGATAAGGATATAAAAAAACAGGAAGTCTTTTTGAGTTCCTGTTTTTTTATTATGAGTTTTTATTGAATCCCTTTTTCCCGTAATTTCTTTTGCCAGTTCCAGGCGGAAATGAGCGTGTTTTCGACCGACTCTTTTGCTGTCCAGCCTAAAACCTTGTTTGCGTGTTCGGGGTTTGCCCAAACTTTTTCGATGTCGCCTTCGCGGCGCCCGACGATTTTATGTGGAACTTTTACGCCCGTACCTTTTTCAAATGCGGTAATGAGCTCGAGTACGCTTACGCCGCGACCGGTTCCCAAGTTAAAGATTTCCAGTTTTTCTTTGCTCTTATTTTGCAACATCCGGTTCATGGCGATCACATGTGCTTTTGCCAAATCAACGACATTAATATAGTCACGCATGCAGGAACCGTCAGGGGTATTATAATCATCCCCAAATACACTTAATTCTTTACGTATACCCATCGCGGTTTGTGTGAGGAATGGAACTAAGTTTTGGGGAACGCCATTTGGTAATTCTCCTATTTCTCCACTCGGATGGGCTCCGATCGGGTTAAAATACCGCAAGACGATGCTCTTAAACGGTGCCCCGGCGTAGATCGTATCGCGAATGATCTCTTCATTGATTTGTTTTGTGTTTCCGTAAGGCGATAAAGCCGGTTTAACCGGAGCGTCTTCTGTTACGGGAAGAATGTCCGGCTGTCCGTAAACGGTGCACGATGAAGAGAAAACAATACCTTCAATATCTGCTTCAGGCATCAATTCCAATAAATTAATAAGCGTTACAATATTGTTTCTGTAATAGAGCAATGGCTTATGTACTGATTCTCCCACGGCTTTGCTGGCAGCAAAATGAATAATACCTTTAATGTCAGGATGTTTCTGCAACAAGACTCTCAGTCCTTCTTTGTCATTGCAATCCATTTTTTTAAAGTCAGGACGGATCCCTGATATTTTTTCAATGCCATCCAGAACATCGCTGTTGGAATTGGATAAATTGTCTACAATTACGACGTCGTATCCGGCATTTTGTAATTCAACTACAGTATGCGAACCGATATATCCGGTTCCGCCTGTCACTAATATTTTCTGCTTCATCTGGATTTGTTTTTATGTATTCATTTTTTTATACGATACCAGAGAATCCCATGAAAGCCATAGCTAATAATCCCGCGGTGATCAGTGCGATCGGAGTACCTTTCATTCCTGACGGAATATGTGTCATGGCTAATTGTTCTCTGATACCTGCAAAGATAACTAAAGCTAACGCAAAACCTATAGCTGTAGAGATAGCATATACAATAGATTCCAATAAATTATATTCTTTTTGGATTACCAGAATCGCAACGCCCAGAATACAGCAGTTGGTGGTGATAAGTGGCAGAAATACGCCTAAAGCTTGATATAGTGCAGGTGATACCTTCTTGAGTATGATTTCCACCAATTGTACCAGCGAGGCGATGACTAGAATATAACTGACTGTTTGCATAAAACCCAATCCCAACGGATTCAAAAGGTGTTTTTGCAGCAGGAATGTAAATAGTGTTGAAACGGTAAGAACGAAAACAACAGCAAGTCCCATTCCTATTGCGGTATCGATTTTTTTGGATACACCTAGAAATGGACAAATTCCTAAGAATTGTGCCAGCACGACGTTATTGACAAATACGGCGGCGATAAACATTAATACATATTCCATAATTTCCGTTTTTTAGCGTTAATCCTTTGATTTGTTTTCAGGTTGTTCTGAACTCTCTTCTTTATCTTTTTGTGGAGTAGCTCCGGTTGACGCGTCGATACCTGCGTATGCATTGTATGCGCGATTGATGGCTTCCAAAAAAGCACGGCTGGTAATTGTGGACGCTGTGATTGCGTCAACGTCGCCTCCATCTTTTGAAACCGACAGATTTCCGTTTGCCAGCGAACGTCCGATGATGCTTTGTTTGTTTTTGTCCGTTTTAAACCATTGTCCCATTTTTGCTCCTAACCCGGGCGTTTCGGAATGTTGCAGGATGGAGTAGTTCCTTATTTTACCTTCCGCATCGAACCCGACAATCAGCCGGATCAATCCGTTGAATCCGTGTTTCGTGCTGCTTTCTACGGCTGCACCTACATTTTGCCCGTCTTTTACTGCCGGATAAATCAACAGCTCGTATCCGTCGGGCGTTTCTACTTTGAATGAATCCTTTATCGGATCGTTGTCGAACTCAGGCGAAACTTCCTGAACCGCTTTTTTAAGAGCTAAAGCTTCCGTTTCGGCAATAGGCCCGGAAGTATATTTATAGGTTGCTGCCAATAATCCGCTGGTGATGATACAAATCAGTGTAAGAGACAAAAACATGTTAGGTAGAGTAGACTTTAATTTTGCCATTTTATTTCCCTCCGAAATGTTTGGGTTTGAAGTATATGTTGATTAATGGAGTCAGGGCGTTCATAATCAGAATGGCGAACGACATTCCTTCAGGATATGCCCCGAATAGGCGTATAACCGAAGTCAATAGTCCGATCCCGATTCCAAAAACAACCATTCCGTTTTTACTCATTGGCGAAGTAACGTAATCAGTTGCCATAAAAATAGCGCCGAGCAATAGTCCTCCGGATAAAACATGAACCAGCGGATGAGCGTATTCCGTCGGATTTACCCAATGCATGATGCCGGTAAATAAAAAGGTTGTGACAATGATAGAAACGGGAATATGCCAGGTGATAATCTTTCGAATCAGGAGGAATACAAAACCGATCAACAACGCAACTGCACTGACTTCTCCCAGACTTCCTCCCATTTTCCCTAAAAACATATCTGTGTAGGAAGGCAGGTTTTTAACTCCTTCATTCAACAATGAAAGAACAGTCGCTCCTGTTTGTCCGTCTGTATAGGTCATCGGTAAATTGCCAGGAATAGGCCAAGTCGTCATTTGCGCCGGGAAGGAGATCAACAGAAAGACACGTCCAACTAATGCCGGGTTGAAAATATTGTTTCCTAATCCCCCAAAAGACATTTTTCCTATACCTATTGCCGCCAAAGCGCCGATAATGATAATCCAAACCGGAAGATTGGACGGCAGGTTAAAAGCCAGCAACAATCCGGTAAGAATGGCTGACCCATCCGAAATAGAAGGCTGCTGTTTGAACAAGATTTTTTGGATCAGGTATTCGAACAGTATACAAGACGCGATCGAGACTGCTGTCACGATCAGCGCACCTAATCCAAAATAATAAAGCGAAACCAAAAGAGCCGGTAAAAGGGCTATCAGCACGCCGTACATGTTTTTACTGACAGTGTCCCCGCTATGTATATGCGGAGACGGAGATATAATTAAATTATTTTCCATGATGATTCCTTTTATGACTTTCTGGCACGAATGATTCCCGTAACTTTTCCTTTGCCCAGACGAATATAATCCAAAAGCGGACGGTTTGCCGGACAGGTATAACTGCATGAACCACACTCAATACAGTCGACAATATAATTGGCTTCGGCCAAATCCCAGTTCTGAAATTCCGTCGCGTTCATTAACAACGTCGGATTTAAGCCCATCGGACAAACGTTAACACATTTCGCACATCGGATACAGTTCTGTACCGGCTTCCGAATGGATTCTTCTTTCGTTAACAGTAAGATACCCGAACTACCTTTGCTCATTGGAACATCCGCGTTGATTAGCGCTTTCCCCATCATCGGACCGCCACCAATGATCTTTCCGGTGTTCTCCGGAACTCCGCCTGCCGCTTCAATCAATTCTTTGATTGGTGTCCCGACTCGAACAAGAAAATTCGAAGGATTCGCAAGTTGCTTCCCCGTTACAGTAACGATCCGCTCAAACAACGGTTTGTTTTTTTGAACCGCTTCATAGACTGCGAATGCCGTTCCTACATTTTGAACGACGGTACCTGCAGAAATCGGTAATGCACCGCTTTTAACTTGTTTACGGATAACGGCATCGATCAACTGTTTTTCGCCACCTTGCGGATATTGTACCTTCAATGGCATAATTTCGATTCCTGGGAAAGAGGCGGCTAAAGTTTGCATTTGTTTGATTGCGTCCGGTTTGTTGTTTTCAATTCCGATAACGGCCTTCTTTACGTCGATTGCTTTCATGAGCAATGTAACTCCCACTAAGATTTCTTTTCCCTTTTCCAGCATGAGGATGTGGTCGGAAGTCAAGTAGGGTTCGCATTCTACGGCGTTGATAATCAATATTTCCGCTTTGTTGCCCGGTGGTGGCGTTAGTTTTACTTGGGTAGGAAAAGTGGCTCCGCCTAAACCGACGATTCCAGCGGCGGCTATTTTGTCTATGATTTCCTTGGCAGATAAAAAACAGTCTTTGATGAGTTCGTCACTTCGGTCGATCGATTCTTCCCATTCATCGCCATCAACATCGATAAATATGGCTGCGCGTTTATATCCACTTGCGTCGATTGTTGTATCTACTTTGTTTATTTTCCCGGATACAGAAGAATGAATATTGGCCGACACGAATCCTCCGGCTTTGGCAATCAGAGTACCTGCTTTAACGAGATCTCCCTTTTTTACAATTGCCTGTGCCGGTGCTCCGATGTGTTGGCTTAAAGGTATGATAACCTGTTTCGGAATAGGAAGTCGGACGATCTTTTTCCTGGCAGACAACTTGTTTTCGGGGGGGTGTATACCTCCGATTCTAAATGTCCTTAACATGCTATTCGGTTTTATTTGTGTTGTTTTTATTTGTTTTCTGGTGTTGTTGTTTCAATTGGTTCCGGCTTTTTTTGTGGCTTTACGGCTGGTTCTGTGTCTTTCTCCTTGCGTGGGGGGAAGTTGAGCTCGTGGATGGCCATCGTTGGACAGACTACGACACATTTTCGGCAGAGGCGGCATTTGACCGGATCAATATACGCTAAATTGTTTTCAATGGTAATTGCACCGAAAGCACATTCCTTTTCGCATTTGCCACAACCGATACAAGCATTTGTACAGGCTTTACGCGCTACGCCGCCTTTTTCTTTATTTACGCAGCTTACGAATATACGTCTGGATTTCGGACCTTTTTTTCTTAATTCAATGATGTTTTTCGGACATGCTTTTACACAAGCTCCGCAAGACGTGCATTTATCTTCGATTACTTCCGGAAGTCTAGTCTCCGGATTAATATGTATGGCATCGAAGTCGCAGGCGGCTTCGCAATCTCCAAATCCTAAACAACCATACGAACATCCCGTTTCTCCTCCGTAAAGCATGGAGGCAATGGCACAACTTGAAACACCGTTATACTGATTCGTTTTAGGGCGTGCTTCGCAAGTCCCGTTACAGCGTACGACGGCTACTGTCGGATCTGTTTTAGAAGCTTCTTTTTCTAAAATGATTGCTACTTTTTCCATAACGGCCGAACCTCCGACCGGACAGAGCAAATTGTCTAAGTTTTCCGCGTTAACACAGGCGTTGGCAAATCCCGAACAACCCGGGAATCCGCAACCACCACAGTTTGCTCCGGGTAGTACTTCTTGTACCCGGGCAATACGGGGATCTTCGTGAATTTCGAATTTTTTAGATGTAGCGTATAGAAGAATGGCTCCTACGGCACCAATTCCTCCTAACGAGATAATGGCGATTAAAATCATAGTATAATCAATTAAGTTTCTTCATGGCAAAGACAAACTTCTTTTTAAATTTGTCTCTAAAAAAGTATAACACGATATAATAAACAGGTAAAACCGCAATGCCTGCGAAAGCACTGACTAGTTCACTCCGGTTAGTTTCTATAAAAAAAATAACTGTGCCTAATACTAAAAGCAATGGAAGGACAAAAGCATAAAAAACAGCCTGATAGCCTAACGAACTTTGTCCTTCGATTTCGACAGATTCGTTTACCTTGAAAGAATCGTAATTTCCTTCTATTTCCACAATCAGGTTTTTGCATTCCGACATGCCACACATGGATTTCGCATGGCAACCTGCGCACGCCGATTGCTGTATAATTTTTACATAGACTTTATCCCGGTCAATGCGTTCTATAATTCCTGTATGATATATCGTATCGCTCATGTTTGTAAACTCCACATTGCAAAATCAGGGCAAAAGTAACGATTATTTGGGATAATATATACGATTAACAAAGTTTATTATACAGGGTAAGTAACATACTTACCATTTGTAATTAAACCCGAAACTTAACAACTCATTTATTTGGAAATAGGAGTCAAAATCTTCATTTTTTTGAACAGAATCGTCGTAACGTAGATTCAAATAAATCCGAGTCGAGAAGAAACGATTGATAGCCATTGTCAACGTATTTTCGTATTCCATTTTAATATTCTTATAAGAGGTAAAGTAATTTAGTCTCGATTGCCACGTGACATTTCGGTTAAAGTTGAACGTCAGCTGTGCGTCGACACTGGAACCGAATTCGGCGAAAGAATTATCGTACATGCCGGTTTCTTCATCCAATACGAAGCCGTGTCTCCCTAAGTCTATTTCTTTTGGGTCTTTCAATACACTATACATATATTTAAGAGACAGTGGAGCCAAATTGACGGCCATGACTAATTTTTTGTGTTTGTCTTCTTTGTAACTACGCGTCAAGTCGTATTTCATACCGACACCGAATGTGACTGTGACAGGAGCGAGAATGGCCGCTTGCTTTTGTTCCGTGTTTTCTTTATAGTTTTGAAACAATTGTGTCTTAATTTCCGTGTCGAAGGTATAACTCCATTTGTTGAAAGCTTGGTAACCTACGTTATTATGTAACCGGAGAACATCATCGCTGATTTTATACGAATGAATCGTATCTTTCGGTGCGGTATAGATACTTGTCTTGTATTCGATTTGGTTGTCTACCTTCACTTTGTCTTTTGCGTAATTATAACTCAACACATTTTTGGTGAATAAATTCAGGTTGCTGCTTCCTCCTTTATGCCAGTTCGGTGAAATATAATTTTGCGAAAATTGAATGGCACTTTCGAATCCGGATGTCCAATATCGCCTTTCCGGAATAAACTTGGTTGGAGTCACGTCGCTGAAATCTACATCGTTTTCAACTTTGAGTTGTAAGTCTTCAAGAGAGTTTTTCTTAATCACATTGGTCTTGATCAGTTCTTTAGGCATGTCTCTCATTGAATAGCGAATGTAGGAAGGATGATGTTCCTCTACATAACGAACTGCTAGTTCGCTGCTTTTTTGGCGTTTCAGATAATCTTTAAAAATAGGTTCGAATGCGATTAATTCCGTTTTTTTTAATTTAGGTTTGGTAAAATCCATGGAATAGAAAGTCAACGTCTTGTCAGTAAATGGGTGCCCTTTGAATATAATGGGGAGATAGATTGGGTCAACGATCATTGTATCGCGGAAAGTTACCTGTTTGTCGAAATAATAGGATGCATCCCGGATGAGTCGTGCCCAATATAACGCTTCGTTCGAAAGTGTTAATTCGTCTTTTTTTAGGAAACGGAGCAGATTTTCGCTCGGGGTTTGCGGCGTACTGTACGTGCTGTTTTGTTTTTCGAAAACAGATCTGATACCGGCGATGCGGTTTAACTCGAGACTGTCTACCGTAAATATTATCGTACTGTCCTGCGGTTGGGTAAGAGAGTTTGATTTGAGCATCAAACTATTACCCAGAATTTTATTATTCTGTTCTTTTGCTTGTAAAGAGGAAATCAGCGTCAGGAAGAATACAAATCCAAAATAGAGCTTTTTTGCCTTCATAACTATCTTTATCTTAACATCTATGTTTGTTACAAAAATAGGTAAAAAAGAAGTATTCTCCTTATTCTTTTATGGCCTATTAACAATAATGATCGGCTGATTCAGTTTCTTTTCACGGGATCTAAGTTTTATTGTTCTGAAAAATATTTAACTTTGCTCGAGTGCTGATGGTTATATTGGTATAAATTTAAAACAAAGGGTTATGAAAGATAAAGAAGATATTTTCTCAAAATTCCGTGACTCTTTCAGTAAAATCGATGGTCGTTTCCATATTTTGGAACAACGAGTGCCGGTTGAATTACAAATGGAATATTTTAAATATTCGGAACGGATCAGGAAAGAACGCGGAGAGTTGACTGATATAGAATATGATACGTTTGTGGAAACATTGAACGATGAAGAGACCAGTACTGAATATAAACGTTATGTGCTTTCGTCTTTGGCTGCTTCACATCAGGTGAGGGCTTACAGAGCTTTGGAAAAATATGTGAATCATTCTTCCGAAGATGTGACGGATTGGGCCTATATGGCTTTGATGGAAAGCCGTATTTCGTTAGAATCGGAGTTGTCGGAAGAAAAACAGGTGTATATTTCTACTGGTTTGGGAGGTCGAGGAGAAAAGTTGCGTTTTTATATGATGTTTCCCGCAAGGAAAAACGTCCCTTTTGAAGCATATCAACGCCAAATTATAGAACGGGAGTTCCCCTATAATTTTGAACACGAAGAGTGCGAAATGGAACGTTTGACGGTACATGATATTTTTGTGGAAATAGTGGTTCTTGTTCCTGTTAGGTTGAACATCAAAAACTTGCTGGACAAGATTATAAACGAATGTAACCTTTATGGAAATTTTTTGTATGATTCTTATACGATTACGAATGTTAAAGAACTGACGGAAGAAGAAGTACGCGAATTATTAAAAAAGAAGAATGGAGATAATCAGACAAGCGATTAGATACGGTCTTGTAGGTGTGTTAAACACATTGATAACGGCTATTGTCATTTGGGTGATGATGAAGGTGTTCGGAGTGTCGGACGTGGCGTCGAATATAACAGGATATATTTTTGGTTTGATTAATAGTTTTGTATGGAACAAGCAATGGACTTTTCAAAGTAAAGCCAGTTGGTATTCCAGTGCTTATCGTTTCGGCGTTGTTTTCGCCGTCTGTTATTTGTTGCAGTTGGGGCTATTGCTTTATCTCAATAAAAAACTGACGATCGATCCGTATTATAATCAACTTATTGCAATGGCTTTTTATACGATAGTCAATTTTATAATGAATAAGTTCTATACCTTTAAATCGTAGGATACCGAATGAAAAAAATAGCGGTTATCGTTCCTTGCTATAATGAAGAGGAAGTTATAGTGGAATCGTACAGACGGACCAAACAAGTCATTTCATTATTAGAGAATCCGGCTGAAATTATTTATATTAATGATGGGAGTAAAGATAGAACTCGTGCTTTGTTAGATGAAATTGCAGATTCTGATCCTTCTGTGAAAGTGCTTCATTTTTCCCGGAATTTCGGACACCAGCCGGCAGTGACGGCAGGCGTAAATCATTGTGATGCGGATCTGGCCGTGATTATCGATGCCGATATGCAGGATCCACCCGAACTCATTCCTGAAATGCTGACTTTGAGGGATAGAGAAGACGCCAATGTGGTGTATTGTGTACGTAAGTCCCGAGAAGGGGAAGGCGTGTTTAAAAAGTTTTCCGCGAAAATGTTTTACCGCATCATGAATTACATGAGTGAGGTGGAGTTTCCACTTGACACGGGAGATTTTCGTTTGATTGATCGTAAGGTGATGGATGAATTTGATCGCTTCAAAGAACGGGGGAAGTATATCCGCGGATTGATCAGCTGGGTCGGGTTCAAACAGGTGCCGTTTTATTATGAACGGGAAGCCCGTCTGGCAGGAACGACGAAATATCCTCTGAGCAAAATGTTGAAATTTGCTTCTAATGCGATGCTTTATTTTTCAAAAAAACCATTGAAACTGGCAGCTGGACTTGGCTTTTTGGCTGTTATTATCGGACTATTATTAGCTGTTTGGTTTACGTTGGGTAAAATATACGGCTTCAGCAATGCCGAAACCGGGTGGACTTCTATTATTACGATCGTTACGTTTTTCGGAGGTGTTCAATTGCTTACTGTTGGGGTGTTGGGGCAATATATCGGTATTCTGTTTGATGAGGTAAAAGCTCGTCCTGAATATATCATCGATGAGAAAAAGAATTTTAGGAAGAAGAAAGAGAAAGGAAAAGAGGCAAATCACGTATCGGCTAGAAATGTAGAAAAGGTTGAAAAATAAACTCCGAAAATTTCTTGTCGGGAAGCCGTCTCATTTTTCAGCTCCCATCGGGATGTGCTAATTGGTTGGTTTTCAGCAATAAAAGTCTTCCCGATGATTTTAAAAAAAGATCCCGATGATTTTTAAAAAGGATCGGGATGAATTTTAAAAAAGATCGGGATGAATTTTTTAAGCCTTCGGTTGCATTGAAAATCAGTGATTGAAAGCTCCTTTTTGTCATCGATATGTAGGTCTTAAAATAGCTTGCGATAGGTATGGCAGTACGGCGTCGACCCGTTTTTGTTGTAATATTGTTGGTGATATTCTTCCGCCTCCCAGAAAGTAGTTGCCGGACGTAATTCTGTAGCGACTTCAAAACCTTTCTGTTTCAGTATCTCGGTGTATTTTTTAGCTATTTCCAATTGTTCGTCATCCACGTAAAACACGGCTGATAAATATTGACTGCCGATGTCGGGACCTTGTCCGTCCGTTTGTGTAAAATCGTGCGTTTCGAAGAAGAGGCGAATAAGGTTTTCGTAACTGGTTTGAGTTGAGTCGTAGACTACTTCTATCGTTTCCAGATGACCGCTGGTTCCCGTTTTAACTTGCTGGTAGGAAGGCGATTCAACCTGACCTCCCATAAAACCGACTGTCGTACGGATAACTCCTGCTGCTTTGGAAAAATGATATTGCGTTCCCCAGAAACATCCGGAGGCGAAATAAGCCGTTTTTGTTTGTTGACCGATAGGTGACATAAAATTAAATTCAAATATTATCTTTATGCAAAGATAATACTTATTACGCCGATTATAAAAGGTAGGTCGGGCATATTTGTCCGGCTATTTTTTTTATTGCCGCCCGATCTGGTTTTCCGGTTTCAGTCAGAGGCAGATGTTCGATCCGGAAGATTTGCCGCGGTTGCTGATAGTGGGGAAGCCATTGCCGGATAGTTGCGTAGATTATTTTCGGATCATCCGACTCCACTAATAAAACGATTGCTTCTCCCAGTCTGGGGTCGGGTATGGATGTGACGGCAAATTGTCCGGCCAGATAGGGGCGGAGGTTTTGTTCGATTTCTTCAATTTGTATTTTAATACCTCCGCTATTTATTCGGTTATCTTTTCGTCCTAGGATCCGAAAATGACCATTCGGTCTTATTTCAGCGATATCGTTAGTTACTAATCTTTCTTTGCATACCAGTGGAGCATCGATCTGTAACGTGTTATCGTCCGAGAGCGAGAGTTGGACAGATTCGAAAGGAGTATAGTAAAGACAGGCTTCGCTTCCGTTAATTCTGCGTAAGGCGATATGTGAAAGGGTTTCGGTCATACCGTAGGTCGAATAAATCGGGTTTGGGAAGCCGGATAAAGCTTCTTCCATTTTTTTGTCGATAGAGCTTCCTCCAATAATTAACTGTTTTATTTTAGATAACTTCGATTTTTCTTCTGCAACCTGCAGTGAATTATAGATTTGCAAAGGAATCATAGCGGCAAAATCGAAAGTAATATCTGTTTGTGATAAAGGATGCCCCGTTGGTTCGACTGGATAGATGTTCAGCCCAATATGGATAGCGCGGACGACCATCATTTTCCCTGCGATATATGTTAACGGCAGACAAAGTAAAGCTTTGTCGTTTGTTTTCAATCTTAGAAAATCACATGTCGTTTTTGCGCTGTGCCACATACGTACTTTGGAAACCTTCATCTTTTTGGGTTTTCCCGTAGAGCCCGATGTCTGTACCTCAATTACTGACGACGACGAAAACCATTCTTTTATGAACCAATACAATTCCTCATGAAAAGGCGAATGGTTGGTAAATGACGGTTTTTGCAGTTTCTCAAAATCCGCTTTGCCGTAGACTATCCCTTCTATTGTTATCGATTCGGATGTATTTAAGTCCGCTTTATTCATAGTAACATTAATTTCTCCGGGAACTCTTTATTTCGGTCTATCCAGAGACAATTTTCGCGAATTGTCAAAGGCAGATCGATGTTATTCGTGTAAAGCATACCCGTGCCCAGCCCTTGCGGAAGCGGGTTATTAAATGTTGAGCACCATTGCGAGATACAATTCAGTCCGATATTTGATTCTAAAGCAGACGTGACCCACCAGCCAATGCCCATTTCTCGAGCCAGTTCGATCCATTCTGCCGTGCCGGTCAGGCCTCCGTGTAAAGAGGGTTTAAGCACGATGAACTTAGGACGGATTGTTTTTAGCAATTCCCTTTTTTGCTGAAGGTTATTTATACCGATCAGTTCCTCGTCTAGAGCGACCGGCAAAGGTGACCAGGCGATCAGTTCCGCCATTTTTTCCCATTGACCGGCACGAATAGGCTGTTCGATGGAATGGACGTCCAATTCCGCCAGCTGGTTTAATTTTGCCAAAGCATCGGTACAATCAAAGTTTCCGTTTGCATCTACACGAAGTGTTATTTCTTTTGCCGAATACTGTTTTCTAATCATGCGCAATAATTCGAGTTCGCGTTTGAATTCGATCGCACCGATTTTCAATTTAAGACATTTAAAACCCTGTTTTAATTTGAGGTCTATCTGTTTATACATATGCCGGAAATCTCCCATCCAGATCAATCCGTTGATTGGAATTCCTTTTTCACTCCGGGTGAAAGGCGTATCACAAAATTCCCATTTTTGTTGTCGGTAATGACGTAAACCGGTTTCCAACCCGAAAAGAACGGAAGGATAAGGACGGAGAGAATCCATATCCAGTGTCTGTTTTTCTTCTGTCATCCGGCAAAAGAAAGAGAGGGTCTTTGCGTACGTATCTGAATAATCACTGCTTAAATCCGGAAGCGGTGCACATTCTCCTATCCCGAAATGAGACGGATCGTCCTTATCCGTAAATATCACGTACCAAACATGGTGTTCGGTATAAACACCTCGTGACGTACCAGCCGGTTGTCTGAAATGAAGTGTATAAGGTTTTATCTTAATTTGAAACACAGTCTGTTTTTTTTATTAAGGAAATTTGGGAAATTGTTTAAAATCAGGCTTCCGTTTTTCTAGAAATGCGTTTTTTCCTTCCTGAGCTTCGTCTGTTAAATAATAGAGCAAAGTCGCATCTCCCGCCAATTCCTGAATGCCCGTCTGTCCATCCAACTCAGCATTCAATCCGGCTTTAATCATACGTAGCGCTAACGGACTATGCTGCATCATGGTTTCCGCCCATTCTACAACCTCATCTTCTAATCGACTCAAAGGAACGACTTTATTGACCAAGCCCATTTCCAAAGCTTCCTGTGCCGTATACTGGCGGCAGAGGAACCAGATTTCACGTGCCTTTTTCTGACCGACGATACGCGCCAGATATGATGAACCGAACCCCGCGTCGAAACTGCCCACACGCGGGCCGGTCTGTCCGAAGATCGCATTCTCTGAAGCAATGGAAAGGTCACAGACGACATGCAGCACGTGTCCGCCTCCAATAGCATAACCGTTTACCATGGCGATTACAGGTTTCGGGATCGAACGGATTTGCTTTTGTACGTCCAAAACACTTAGTCTTGGAACGCCGTCTTTTCCGATGTATCCTCCTTTGCCTTTCACATTTTGATCTCCGCCCGAACAAAACGCCCTATCTCCGGCACCTGTGATGACAATTACATTGATTTCTGCTTCCTCTCGGCAGATGCGCATTGCGTCGCTCATTTCTGCGGTGGTCGTGGGGGTAAAAGCATTGTGGTAACGCGGGCGGTTGATGGTGATCCGCGCGATGCCGTTATAAAAATCAAAAAGAACATCTTCATATTCTTTTATCGTTTTCCATTCTCGTTGTATCATGACTATTCGTTTTTTGTTGATGATAATAGGTGCGTATTATTTCTGTGTTTATATCTTTATCAGTGAAGACTTCGAACAAAATAGGTTTTTTACTGTCCAAGCGGAAGAAAATGGGCAGATGTCGCTGTAATTCGCTTTCGTTTCGTGCGGAAAGATATCGGAAGCCTTGTTGTTTCGCCCACGCTTTTGCTTCCGTTTGATGCGATGCGGCGATGTATTCTTCCAACGCTTCCGACCGGTTCAACCCCGGTATGGTGTGAAATATTTCTCCTCCTCCGTTATTATTGAGGAGAATTCGCAAGTTGTTTTTTATATGTTTATTCCACAATCCGTTCATGTCGTAGAAAAAGCTGAGATCGCCAATCAGTAAAAACGTTCGTCGTTCGGAAGCCGCAGCATAACCGACCGCCGTAGAAAGTGAACCGTCTATTCCGTTCGTCCCTCGGTTACAAAAAACAGCTATTGCAGACTGAAGTTTATAGCATTGCGCCAAACGCAAACTGTTGCTGTTAGCCAATTGTAATGTACTTTGTTCCGGTATATTCCGCATAAACAATCCGACGGCAGCGAAGTCTGAAAAAGATGTTTCCGGTTCGGTAATTCGCGTGCAAGCATTCTCCCATGTGAAACAGAAGGTTTGTTTTTTTGCCTTCCCTTTTTCGAGTAAATAACGCAAGAATGTTTTTTCGTTACATGGAATGATATCCGTTACCTGTTGAAAGGTGTCGACGATTTCTCCTGCCGGAGATATGTGCCAATGCTCCTGTATATGGGCAGAACGTAGGAATTGCTTCAGCCGTTTGGATACGATATGTCCTCCCAGTGTGATGACTAGTTCGGGTGTTAATTCCTGTATTTCATTGTCCGACGCGGCGTAGAGTAACGTATCGAACGGAAAGGTTTCGTTTGGCGGAATGTTAGACAATTGATCCGACAGGACGACAACGCCTTGCTTTTCCCGCAAAGCTTGTAACAGCGTGGCCAGTCCTTCGGTTGGAGGTAATTGACCGACGATGATCATCCGTTTTGCATAACTGTTGAACCGGCGATCGTATTCGTTTGATTCACTAATGTAAACCTGAACCGAAGCCAACCGGATCGTACGGGTTTGGGGAAGGTCCCCGACTTGAAAATGAAACAGCGGTTCGCTTAATGGGATGTTAATGTGCGCTGGCCCTCTCACTTGATTATTCAGGGAAAGAATTGCTTCGTTGATCAATCGGTTGCAATACCATTCTTCTTCATCATCTCTTATTTGAGGCAGTTGTACAGAATGACGGACGAATTGGCTGAATACTGTTGTTTGTGGAATCGTTTGCCCATCCATCTGTCCGATCCACGAAGCAGGACGATCGGCTGTAATGACTAATAAAGGTAATTGTTGGTAATATGCTTCTGCTACGGAGGGTCCCAAATTCAATACGGCTGTACCGGACGTGCAGCAGACGGCAACCGGTTTTTGAATAGCTTGAATAACGCCGAGCGCGAAAAATCCCGCGCTTCGCTCATCGACGATACTGTAGCAAGTAAAATCGGAATCGGTAACAAAAGAATGAATCAATGGCGAATTTCTTGATCCGGGACATAATATAATATGCGTAATCCCGTGCACTTTAAGTAAAGACACCAACTGTAGAACATTCTTTTTTCCCGAGTACATGTTTCGTTAGCTTAAAATTTTCAACATGGTTTTTAGTTTTTGCTCTGTTTCTTCCCATTCTTCTTCCAATGATGAAGAAGCGAGTAAACCTCCTCCCGCAAACAAAGTAAGTGAACTTTTTTGAATATGCATGCATCTCAGATTTACATATATGTCCGTTTTTTTTAAAGGCTCCAGCATTCCCAAAAAGCCCGTATAATAAAGTCTGTCGCACTTTTCATGTTCTAATATAAATTGGTAGGCTGCTTCTTTCGGAAACCCGGATACAGCTGGAGTTGGATGGAGCAAATGGAGTAACGTCCCTAATTGCGCGATTTTGGGGAATTGAAAATTAAAATCCGTTCGCAGATGAGCCAGTTCACCGGCTTTCACGGTGTAAGGTCCGTCTATTTGCGGAACAATCCGGAATGCGGAGAGCTGTTCTTTCAGATAAGAAGAGACTATCTCCTGTTCTTCCCGATTTTTTTTATCCCATATCATAGTCCCCGAGTTAGGAAATTGCGTTCCGGCTAAGGCGACGGTTTTCCATTGAAAGCCTTGACCGGAGAGCAAAATCTCCGGTGTACTTCCCAGCCAAGTCCCGCTTTGCGGGGTGTGAAATAAATAAACATAGGAATGAGGATATTTTTGGGTTGCATTGAAATACGTCTGTCCGGCGGAAAATGAAGTGTCGCGAATGATATTCCTGTTTCGGGATAATACTATTTTGTCTAATTCGCCAGTTAGCAGCGTTCTTTTGAAATCTTTAAATAAGAGAGCATAGGTTGTTTTTTCGGTGTTTTGGACAGCCTCTTCTTCTGTCATTGTGACCTCGGGCGTATTTCCCGATTTATCGAGACTTACGTCGGCAAGACTGGTACAGTCCGGACAGATCAAAACCACGGGAGATTTTGGCGTGACACGGAATGGTGCGACGACAAATCCACTTGCGCCGTTCAGTTCTTCAACCGTTTGGAAAACTTGCGGCATTTTGGTTCTTTGCATAACAAAACAAGAAGAAGTTTCGCCGGGTAGCCGGTAAATTGCGAAACTTCTGTTTTGTTTGATCAGGTTGTCTAAAACTGCGTATTCACCGGTCGACGTCATCTCTTTTTTAAGACACTGTTAACTACGCGGATGGAAGAAACGAGTTTATCGGTCGAAGTGAATACGTCGATGTTCCAGACATGCGACGATCTTCCTTTATGAATGATGGTTCCAACGGCACGTACTGTATCCCCTTCATGGGCGGACGACAGGTGATTTCCGCTAACCTGCATTCCTACGACGATTTCGTCCGGCTCGCAGATGATCATCGAACCTAATCCGGCAACTGTTTCCGCGAGAGCCAAGGTGGCGCCTCCGTGTAAAACCCCAAACGGTTGTCGTGTACGTTTATCCACGGGCATAGTCGCCTCAATTCGGGTTGCCGAGGCATATGTGTATTGTATCCCCAAATTTCCCATTAATGCGTGGCGGCTGCCGGCATTTAGCTCGTCGAGCGAAATATCTGCAGGTCGTACTTCGGCAATGATAAACTTCTGCACGGCTACAGCCACGCCATCGTTGTCGTTGGTATCCGTTACATAATCAGCACAGGCCTGGATCGATTTTTGAGCATTTCCCATAGCAATTCCTAAACCAGCCATCTGGATCATAGAAAAATCGCGACGTCCGTCGCCGATTGCCATAACTTCTTCTGCTCCGATTCCCAGTTTTTCGATCAATACACCTAATGTGTTGCCTTTGTCGATAAATTCAGGAACGACTTCCAAAAAGAAAGGTTCCGAACGGTATACGTCCAAAACGCCTGACAATCGTTTTCTCCAATGATCTTTTAACTGGATCAAGGCTTGTTCGTTGTCACTCACCAAGACGCATTTACAGGGCGCAAAATCGGTGGCGGCCGACAAATTATCAACAGCGACAATCTCCATTTGATTGAGTTGTGCTTCCTCCTGAATATGGTTGTTCTTAGGATTTGTAGTGAAAAGCTGGTTTTTATAATACGTGAAAATACCGAATCCGTTTTTTTGAGCTTTCCTCTCTAGATAAGGAATCATTTTCGGATTGATTCTTTTCTCAAATAAAACTTCGTTGTTTTTGACGTCAATAATTTGTCCGCCATTATATGCTAAAACGTATCCGCCATTGTTTTTCAGCTCCAGCTTTTCAATTAGATGTTGAAGGCCGAAAGTCGACCGGCCGGAAGCCAGAACGATACGTACTCCCATCTGCTGAACTTTTAAAAGCGTGGCTAATGTTTGTTTAGACAACTCTTTTTCATTGTTTAGCAAAGTGCCATCTACATCAAGAACTAATAGTTTATATTTCATATGAAATTCTTTTTTTATCAAATTGAATATCGCAAATGTACAATATTCTCGCAGAACTAATTATACAATACTCTCGGTGACTGCCTGTTCTGTTCTTGTGAAAATGGTCTTAAAAGGCAAATTTTTTACAGCAATTGGGGGATGGATGGTCAGGATAATTTTGTTCCCTAGTCCCAAAGGGAAAGATCCCCAACGCGTCATCTTCCAGGAATTGTTGATCGTTACGGGGACTATATATGCGGAAGGTGCGTATTTACATAATATCTTCAGCCCGTTTTCCGCGAAGGCACGTGGTTTTCCGGTTCTACTTCGCGTCCCTTCCGGGAAGATTACAGCAGATCGTCCGGTGGTTTCAATATATTCTGCCATTTTTCGGATGGCTGATAACGATTGTTTTGCGTCTTTGCGATTGATTAGTACCGATCCCCCATGATTCAGGTTGTAGGAAATGCTGGGTATACCTTTACCTAATTCTATTTTACTAATAAATTTGGGATGAGCTTTTCGTGAAAACCAGGAGATAGCCGGAATGTCGTACAAACTTTGATGATTAGCAGCTATAATCAGCGGTACATTCTCCGGCAAACGCTCGCGATGTTCGATTTTATATCTAGTGCCCAATACATAGGTGTTGGCGACCAGAAAAAAGCTGAGTATATCGACACTTTTTTTATGTGCCTGATAACCAAAAAAGTTAAAACAGATCCATTGTATGGGGTGAAACACCACCAATGTGGCTCCAAAAAGCAGATAATACAGGATCGATATTGGGTATGAAATAATTTTTTGCATGTGCTTTTTTATTTATTTAAATACAAAAGTAGAAAGAATATCTAAATAGACCGTTTAAAAATAAAGAATGCGGATGAATGCCATTCTGTGAAAGAGGTATTTTCTATCTTTGCCTCTTAATTTTAGATACTAAACGAAATGATTGACTTCAATAAAATCCCGTCTCCCTGTTATGTGATGGAGGAACGTTTGTTAAGAGATAATCTTTCCCTGATCAAAGGCGTAAA
>JAQVZS010000090.1 GCA_028708075.1 Massilibacteroides sp. | reverse complement strand
TTGCTTTGGCAAACGCAGGTGTTTCTTTTCAGGATGTTAGTTGGGATATTTTGTTTAAGAATAACGTTGTAATAGGTGTTGCCCTTGGATTATTTGTGGGGAAACTGTTAGGTGTCAGCCTTGTTTCACTTTTGTTGGTTAAACTACGTATAGCTGCTTTCCCAGAAGGCATGGACTTGCGGAATTTGTTAGGGATAAGTCTTCTGGCTTCTGTCGGTTTTACGATGTCTCTCTTTATTGCTTCGTTGGCTTTCTCTAATCCGGAAAATATTATGCAAGCTAAGATCGGGATATTTACAGCTTCTATAATAGGGGGAATCTTGGGATTTGTTACGTTGAATAAGAAGTAAACCCCCAGAGAATAGTAATTTTTTATTTAAGGTTTGTGCTATTTTAGCCCATCGGGATGAAAAAATAGTTTTAAGTCCTTCCATAGTGGGGGGAAAATAACTGAATATCAATATTAAAATTCATCCCTATGATTTTTAAAAACCATAGGGATCTTTTTTAAAAACCATAGGGATCTTTTTTTTAAACGTTCGGGATGATTTTTTTAGCCCATATTTGTGATTGAAAATCAATGATTTTAATTTTAGTTTTGACATCGGGATGAATTTTTAATTTGTTGTAGCCCCTTCGGTATGACGTTGTCTGTTTAGATCAAAGCTAAATTGGCTCGATGAGGTTTTTACAGGTTGTTTAATAAATCGGCTTTCCCTTCTTTGGCTAACCGGTAGATCATCTCACCGAAAAGTGTATTTACCCAGGCAAACCAGGATCGGGTAAACTTTTGGGGATCGTTTTTGTGAAACGATTCATGCATAAAACCTGTATTGGCATCCGTATCTCGAAGCATTTTTACGCAATGACGTATTTCTTCCGTGTCTTTAGTCGTGTTGCAACGCATGATAATACTCATCGGCCAGATATAATCAAACCCGATATGCGGACCTCCGATTCCTTCTCCGGCTGTTCCTCTAAAGAAATACGGATTTGCCGGACTCAAGATTAATTTGCGTGTATTCTGGTAAATCGGGTCGCTCATATCCACACATCCCAGATAAGGGAGGGCTAACAAGCTAGGTACGTTCGCGTCGTCCATAAATACATGGTTATAATAGCCGTCTACTTCGTAGGCGTATACTTTTCCGAATTCCGGATGCTCTATAATCCCATATTTCCTGATGGCGGCGTCTACTTCGTTTGCCAACTCATCGCAATGTCTGGCAAATTCGTTGTTTTGTTTAATTTCCCGCAACATTTCTGCTAATTGTTGCAGCGAAGTCACCGCGAAAAGATTGGAAGGGATTAGGAAGCCAAAAAGAGATGCGTCGTCCGATGGACGGAAAGAGGATACGATTAAGCCAACCGGATTGACCGGGCTTCCATATCCATCGTTTAGCAGCGTATCTCCTTGACGGTCTGTTACACGAGAGAATCGATATGGCCCTAAATCTTCTTTGCGTTGTTGCTGACGAAACGTTTTGTAAATTAATTCCATGGCTCTTTGCCAGTCGTTGTCGAAAGGTACGGAGTCTCCTGTCTTTTTCCAGAAGTGATAAGCCAACCGGATCGGATAGCAGAGAGAATCGATTTCCCATTTGCGTTCATGCAATTCTTTTTTCATTTCTGTACGGTCTTTTTCCCATTCACTACCGATAGGCCCGTCATTGAACGCATTGGCGTACGGATCAATTAAAATACATTGCGTCTGTCGGCGAATGACTCCCATCAACATCGTTTTTACTTTTGGATCGTCATTGGCAAACACAATATGAGGAAATACTTGTGCAGAAGAATCGCGTAACCACATGGCGTGGATATCTCCTGTTATGACGAATGTGTCGGGTTGCCCGTTTACAATCTTATGTTCGCAAGTCGTATCCAGCGTGTTTGGGAAACAATTTTCGAACATCCAAGCGAGTTTGGGGTCTTTTAGTTGCGCTTTTGTTTCCTGAATCGCCTTATCTATGATTATTGATGTAAACTGTCTTTTTTCGAGAGGAGGGCGTTTACATATATATTCTGCGGATTGTGCTATGTTTTGCTTTTTTTCGGACATAATAGCCGATTGCGAAAAAGAGTTCCGTCCAATCATCCATCCGGCGAGAGAGAGGCTACCTGTTCTCAGGAATTTTCTGCGTGTAGTCATATAGAAATAGTGAATTTAATTGTTTAAATGGACTACAAAAATACATTAAAGCACAGACTCTACGAAAACTTTTTTTTTAATTAAGAGCTAAAACAAAAAATCAGCGCATGTTTTTCTTTGAAATACATGCGCTGAAAATGTTGTTGTTCTGGTTTTATCTTACTTACGTAATAGTCTTACTTCCGCTATTTGCGGTGTTTTGGAAGCCGGATGTGCAATGAATTTGACAACGATTTTTTCCGCTTGTTGTAAATCGGGTGGAAAATCGGCTTTAGCCGCGATCAAATTGTTTTCGGACATTTTTTCTTTGACGATCGTTTGGACTTTGTATTCATTGATGTAAATATCGAAATCGCAAACTTCTTCCGGTTTGAAATAAACAAAATAGAGCTGTACCTTTTTGCGGTCGTTATTGTTTAACGTATAACTAAACCAGCCATGCGCGTCGCGCCAATGTGAATCTTCGGAAAATCCGTTTTCGGAATTTTCAGACTTGAAGAAATGATCGGATTCCGGCTGTTGTTCGCCACAAGTAACATGGTCGATTGTGATCTCATCCAGTTTTAATTTCATCCGTTCTTGTTTTGCTGTTTCTTCCAGTCGTTCTCTCAATTCCGTAGCAGTAGCCTGTGGCCAGTAAAGGATATACCGTGCACTATGTAGGCGGAAGAATGGTACCAGTTCCATCTCGGAAGAAAAATTTCCCGGATATAATCCGGATAATTTAAACGTCAGTGGTAAACTATCTACCGGTTTTACCAGCGAACAAATCTTATCTGGTTCGGATACGATAACGGGCATATTATTTAGCGGAATCTGTTTGCCATGGGCGATATGACCTCCCCGACTGTCGTCGGCAAAAAGATCTGTCATATCTTCTGTTCCGCACTTAGCCGCCAAAACGATCGGTCCATATAAAAAAGAATAATAGTTCGATTTATCCGGTAATTGTTCCACTCGTATTTTCATAGGTAGTTCAAATCTGATTTTATCTCCTTTTTGCCATGTGCGGTTTATTGAAATGTAATCACCAAATGGCGGTGTGTCTAGATATGATTCGCCGTTAATAAAGATTTTGCAGTTGTGGTCAGCCCATGACGGGACACGTAATTTCAGGGTAAATTCGGTCTTTTCTCTGGGATTAACAATTAGTTCAGTGCTGGATTCGTCCGGAAATTTGTTTTGTTGAACGATTTCTGTTTGTTTTTCTTTCCAGTTGATCCGGGAAGGAATAAATAAATTAACGTAAAGTTCATTCTCTGTGTGGGCGTAAATCATTTCACCATATTTGGCATGATTTTCCAATCCTGAACCAACGCAACACCAAAAACTGGTTTGTGGTTGCGAATAGATTCGGTAATGCCCCGGGCGCATTTGTGTAAAATAAACAAATCCACCCTGCGTCGGATGTTGGGTAGAAAGGATGTGATTATACAATGCTCTCTCGTAATAGTCGATATAGCTTTTATTACAATCCGTCTGATACAACATTTTAGTCAACCGTAACATATTGTACGTGTTGCAGGTCTCCGGCCCTTCAATACTTTTTATCATTTTAGAGAAATCGTCGGTCGGGTGAAAATGTTCGCTCTCACTGTTCCCGCCAATCGAAACAGATCGGTTTTCCACCACTGTTTCCCAGAAAAAATGACAAGCTTCGTCCCATTTCGTGTTCTTCGTCAAATCGCCGATCCGTTTGAACCCGATCACTTTCGGAATTTGCGTATTGGCGTGCAAGCCCGTCAATTTATCTTCCTTCTTCAGTAGCGGGTCTAGAATAAACCGATGGGAGAACCGTTTGGCCAGTACCAGATATTTTTTGTCGCCTGAAATCGCAGCTACATCGGCAAAAGTTTCATTTAGTCCTCCATGCTCACTGCGGAGCATGTCTTGTATTTGTTCGTCGGAAAGGGCGCTCGTTAGGCCAATCATCCAATCGGTCATCCCAATCAGCATGCCTTTTGCATCCTCAATTCCGCCATATAGATAAGCATCCCGTAATCCTGCGTAAGTTTTATGAATATTGTATAAAGGTACCCAACGATCATTCAAACTGAAGCTGGCTGCCTTTATCTTGCCGGCTGCAATTTCGTCCCATATTTGTTTTCCGTTAGGAACCCCACCGATATAGCCGTTACCATTTGCTTCCTGGCAACGTTTCAATTCTGAAACCATGTACTCTAATCGAGCTTTGATCTCTGGATCGCCGGTAGAGGCATACATGAGTGCCAGTCCGGATAAATAATGTCCTCCAATATGTCCATCTAGTCCGGTGTTTTCCCAGTTTGTATACGAATCTTCTTTCGGCGTAAGTCCAGCCTCTCGCAAAAAGGGTGCAAGGAGTTTGTCTGCCTTTAATTCAAGCAGATAACGTTTGTCCAAATTCTCCGCGCGCTTGAACGGACTGTCGAGTAACCGGATTTCTTCCAACCGGAAATACACTATTTCCGGTTGAAGTTGAGCTTTTAATAAATAGGGAGAGAGGGAGAGACAAAGAATTAGAATGATTTGTTTCATAAAGTTTCAGATAAAAGAGTTTTGTTAATTTAAATCGTAGGGGTTACTTTCCGGAGACTTCCATCATCGTTGAATTAATCTATCCATGCAAACTTCGCGGTGATATCCGGCGGCTTTTCCCATAGAAATACCATTCGGTCTGCTGAAACGATGATAGACGATATACCATTCGTCCGTACCTGGAATTTGAAGGACAGAGTTATGACCAGTGCCATAAATACCTTTTTCCGGATCTGCAAAATAACCTTCCAGTACGGGTTTGTTAGCCTTCTCCGGAGGAGTATATCCTTCTGGGGTTCCGAATTTGTTCAGCAAACCTTGAAACTCTCGGCTTGTTATAGGAATCACATACCCATGGCGCGGATGAAAGTCCATCGAAATTTCGTGATCTATCAGTTTAAACACGTCGAGATCAAAACTTTCACAAAATTGATAACACCCTTTTTTGTACACGTCATACATCAAAATATACTTGTCCTGATTGATGATTTTAAATATTCCGGAACCTTCGACCGCTTCTGGCGTTTGCTGTTTGTAATCGGGCTGTTCGATCCATTTTCCGGAAGTCAATAAGTCGGTCATGGCATGTTTAATCCCATCGCCATGTCCTTCTGTTTTATAAAATAAATGATAGATCCCATTTTTATAGATGATATCTCCGTCAATGCCCGATTTACCGTTTGACGGAATAAATAAAATTTTTGGTTCTCCTTCCAAATCCGTAAAATCCGTGTTGGCGTAAGCATAATAAATAATGTCAGTTCCGTCACCATGCAACATAGACCAATAAATTAAATATTTTCCGGCATTGTGGTCAAATATAGTTTGAGGCGCCCAAACCCGTTTCAACTTTTCCTGCCCTGCATATTTTTGTTGAATATGAATGATGTTGGATGTCCAGTTAACTAAGTCGGATGATTTAAGCATGATAAATGCACGGTTTGAGTCCCAACCTTTTGAAGAAGTCATATCCGTTAATACCATATAAAATGTACGTCCGTCTTCACCCCGGAGAATATGGGGATCCCGTACACCACCAGTAGAACTGATTGCTCTTGAATCGATAACGGGTTTGTTCCCATTTAAGGCCTGATAATGATAACCATCGTTGCTTATCGCAAAATGAACGGCTTCTTCTTCCATTCTGTTTCCTGTGAAATAGACGAAAAGATAGCCCGACATATCTTCAACGACATTCGCCGGAAATTGCCCATTGCAGAAAATGGAGAAAAATAGAAAATAAATGACAAGAATTCGTTTTTTCATGCTAATGGAAACTTTTTTTGATTAGATAAATGGGTGCTTTTTTCGATAAAGAACAATAATAAGTGTTTTTTGGATAATTACAAAAAAATATCTCGAAAAGTAGTAAAACACGGAGGCGTATTTTATTCTTTATCTTACTAAGCCGCATAAAGATTATAAAAAATTGAGAGAATACGAAATTGAACAGAATTCGTATATTTGTACATTGAGTTATAAATAAACAACTGACATGAAAATAATTGTGCGTATTTTAACTTGGGGAATAGTGACGTTGAGCTTGAATGCATGTACGGTATATTATTATTCTGTGCTAGACACGGAAAACGAAAATGTGATTAAGAATGTAGACCATGACTTTGTAGAAGAAAATGACAGCTTGCTAATCGCATATTGTTTTTATGGAGAAAATGCCCCCGTAAAAATTACTGTTTACAATAAGTCGGATGTGCCTTTATATGTGGATTGGAATAGTTCTGCTTTGATTATAGATGATGTGGCGACAAATTATGATGCTGGATCGGGCGCGGGTAATGAGATAAGTTTTACCCCGAAGGAACAAGAGACAATTCCTTCGGCAGCGCAATTTGTGCCTCCCCATTCGAAAATAGAACATCTGTCGTTGAGGTTAGGAAATTTTTCATTTGAAGAAATTCCCAAGAAACAATTTATGAAAAGTAAACTGGTTACGCTCAATGGCGACGAAAGGAATGTATATGTAAAACAATTCAATGAATATGTGTCGCCGGTCAGGTTTAGAAGCTATCTGACCTTGTACAGAAAAGAAAAAGAGAGTGGCAAAACTGTGCCGTTTACGAAAGAACATCGTTTTTATGTGGCGGAGGTGATTCGCGCAGGGGGACTATCGCCGGAAAACTTTTTGGAAGGAGAACGGCAGCAAGGCGATTTTTTTTATGTTACACGTGAGAAGGGAACAAGTTTTGCCGTAGCCGGAGTAATTGCATTAAGCGTGGTCGGATCGGTCATTGCAGAAGAAACAACAATCAGTTATTAATGGTGATTGTTAATTTAATATATAGATAAAAATAGAATTATTGAAGGAAAGTTTTGGTAATAAGGAAACAATCCGTAATTTTGCTGCCCGTTTCAGGTTTGTAATGAAATAATAGAATATAAAAATAAACGTATGATTGTAGTTCCATTGAAAGAAGGAGAGAACATTGAAAGAGCTCTTAAAAAATTTAAAAGAAAGTTTGAAAAAACAGGTGTTGTAAAAGAACTTAGAGGCCGTCAGGCTTTTGTAAAGCCTTCTGTGGTAAAAAGAAAAGAAAAAATGCGCGCTGTATATATCCAGCAGTTGCAACAAATGGAGGAGTAAAATCCTCTATTTCTATTTTGTTTTTTCATAATTTATTCATATATTCGTAGCAAAGACATTGGTGAAAAAATACGGATATGTGGATCGATTTATTTTTAGATTATCTCAAATTCGAACGGAATTATTCTCCATATACCATAGAATCATATAGAGAAGATTTATTTCAGTTTAAGAGTTATATCGAAAATGAATTAGGAGAGGAGTTCTCAATTGGTGAGATAGATTTAGGTCGGGTGAGAAGTTGGCTTGCCTCTTTAATGGATGCGAAGATGTCTTCTACGACGGTGAATCGAAAATTAAGTTCTTTGAAGTCTTTTTTTAAGTTTCTTGTCAGACAGCAGGTGATCTTAACCAGTCCTATTCATTTGATGAATGGCCCTAAGAATAAAAAACCGTTACCTTATTTTGTAAAAGAAAAGGAAATGGAAAAGATGTTAGATGGTGATTGGTTTAGTGAATCTTTCGAGGGGCTCCGGGATCGATTGGTAATTGAGTTGCTGTATGATACAGGGATACGTCGTTCGGAATTGGTTGGAATAAAAGATTCTGATGTTGATTTTGGGAAATCCTTACTTAAGGTGACGGGTAAAAGGAATAAACAACGATTAATCCCTTTTGTGGAGGAATTGGAAACGTTATTGCATACTTATATGGAATGCAGAGATCGGGAAATAGAGCATAAATCAGGGTGGTTGATCATTCGGAAAAATGGAGAGCAAATCTCGGCTGCAATGATTTATACAATTGTTAAAAAAAAGCTGGGCCTAATCCCGTCTTTAGCTAAACGTAGCCCGCATGTGTTGAGACATTCTTTTGCTACCAGTATGTTGAATAACGGAGCCGAGTTAAATGCTGTGAAAGAGTTGTTGGGCCATACAAGTTTGGCTTCTACCAGTATTTATACACATACCAGTTTCGAGGAATTAAAAAAAGTATATCATGCCCATCCGAGGGCACAAAAAAAGGAGGTTAATATGGATATAAGAATTCAATCTATTCGTTTTGATGCTTCAGAGACTTTAGAGGCATTTGTTCAAAAAAAAGTATTGAAATTGGAGCAGTATTATGATGGTATACTCTCTGCGGAGGTGATCTTGAAGGTTGTCAAACCAGAAACCGCAATGAACAAGAATGCTTCTGTTAATTTGAAGATTAAAAATGGTGAACTTTTTGCGGAAAAAACGGCAGACAGTTTTGAAGAAGCAATTGATATCTGTACAGATGCATTATCTAAGCAATTGGTGAGACATAAAGAAA
>JAQVZS010000089.1:5592-8566 GCA_028708075.1 Massilibacteroides sp. | reverse complement strand
TTAGAAAATTGAGTAAAATGCCATCGGGATGAATTTTCGCAAAAAAAAATGTCATAGTGGGAGATTTTGTGTTGATTGTCAATCGAAAAAATCACACCTATGATTTTTTAAAAAGATATCGAACGTTTTTAAAAACCTTTCCTATCTTTTTTAAAAACGTTCGATATGAATTTTTTAAGCCTTAAGTAGCTTTGAAAATCAGTATTTAAAAGTCGAAATTTAACATCGGGATGATTTTTTCTTCTTTTTTTGGTCATCGGGATATCGTTTTTTCATACGTTGTATTTGTTAGGGAAGTTGGACAAGAAGAGCCGTTCCCTCTTTTATTTTTTTGTTCAGAAGCGTTTTCCCGCTTTCTGTGATACGGATACGTATCTGTTTATTCTCCCTTTCAATTTGAATATTGAAATTGCTGTTGAATGCACGTACCTTATTCAAAGACATCGTATCCCATTCTTTAGGAAGCTGGGGTGTCAGGTAGAAACACTTGAATCCCGCCGGACGGATTCCGAACAGTCCTTCCGTAATGATACGGGCGTATAATCCGCTTTCCGCAGAAAGATGACGTTGACTGCCTTCCGGCCATGCTTCGATCGCATACGGAACATGCTCGCCCAAGAGACGCTGCCTGGAATAGTATTTCAGGTATTCAATTCCTTTTTCTTTTGCTCCACAAGCGAAAATCCCACGTAAAGCATATAAGGTCGACCGGTCCCAAAAGGTTTTACTGCCCGCTTGCGTCAGCAATCCGTTCTCAGTCCAGAGCCGAGGTGAAAATAACGCCTGAATAGTGGCTTCTTTTCGGTTATAAATGCCGACAGTAAGCGGAATACAGATCCACGAACGCAACACATCGTTTTCTTTGTAGTATTTATAGGTGTCGAAACCTTCTACCGTTCCTCCAAAATAGCGATCGATATTTTTATAGAGTTCTTTTTTCTGTTTTTCGTAGCTCGAAAGCAACGCCACGGGTTTGCGAAGTTCTTTTCCCAGATATACCGCTGATGTTAAAGCATCGTAATAAAGTGATGACGTGCAGAGATTAGCATCGCCTGAAGGAAAGCGGTTTTCCAATTCATCCGAATCGGAAGCGACTACTCCTTCGCTGTTCAGATTTCTACGGCAATACTCCAGACCCCATTCAATTAACGGCCAAAGCGTTTCTGCTTCTTTCCTGTCGCCACGAGCAAGTGTGTAGCGAGCCGCTCCGTAGGCAATCATGGCTGCATCACCTCTGTCGCCTGCTCCGCCCCAGGTGTCGATCCCTTCCGCGATGATTGAGCTGGGAAGTTTTTCGTATTCCGGATTCATAAAACGGGCAAAATGTTCAAAGGCATTTAAGGCTGACTGGTTCCCGGTTTCATATCCCAAAAACGGGAAAAATGGGTTGATATATTCAGCCTGATCGTTTGCCCAGATTGCGGCATAATACGATTCGCCGCCAGGTCCGTGCATCAGACCTCCTTTTGTTTTGTAAATACTTTCCGCCGCCCGTATTTTTGCAAAATTAAACATGGTGTTAATTACCGGATCCGGTGTCTGAAGCACCAAATTACTCCAGAATTCGGCGATCAATTCATCCCGTTTTTGTAATTCTTTTTCCACCTCGATCTGAGCTGGCGTTTCATTGGGTTGGTATCCGGCAAAAGTTGCGTAAAACACCACTTCTTCTCCCGGCTTAACAATTCTATTAGTTTGGCCGGTGATTTCAGCGATAAGCCGGTAGCTTCCGGATACGCCTTTGGTTGCATCCGTGCGGATCTCCGATTGTGAAGATGGAATTTCTATAGAAATAGGTGTATCACCGGTGTTTTTAATGCTATATTTTTCGCAAAAAACCGGCGTATCGACAGACGGGAACAACATACGGATCAGTTGCACTTTTCCTTTATGTGCAAGCGCAAAGTTGCTTACTACTTCTATTTTGCCGCGAAGAGAGATCGATTTAACTTTTTCGCCTTGTAGTGATTGTCCGTTTACAGTAATCATTTCCGGAATATTCCAAGCATATCTGCGTGTTAAACTGGCATGCGTATTGTTGGGAATCGTCCGCAGCATCGGCCAAACAATACTTCTGTTCAACATGAACGAGCCATCCGCCGCTACGCCATAGCGTAAAACGGCAGAGATCTGTAATCCACTCATTTCGATATGATCGGTATGCGGAACATCTTTATTTATTACCCATTGAATACCGCCGTCCGACAGCAACGACCAGCGGTCGGCCGCGAGATTTGCAGCACAAAAAACAATTAAAATACATTCAAGAACAAGTTTTCTCATGATCTAATTCGGTAGTTTAACGTGTAACCTCATTCGGATAATTCCACCCGAATGAGGTTATAAAATTAATAATTATAAAATTAATTGTAATTCGGATTCTGGGTTAAAGAAGAATTTCGCAGAATCTCACTTCTTGGAATCGGAAGTAAATAATGCTGAGGTAAGAATTTGCGTTCTTGCAGTACTTCGATTGTATATGATTTCTTTTTTGTCACATCATCACGAACAATCGTAATTTTACGAGCTGGCTTGTTTTCCGTCACGTCGGCGATTTTCCACCTTCTTACATCGAAAAAGCGGTGATCTTCAAAAGCCAATTCAATTCTTCTTTCATGTTGTATTTTTTTCAACAGTTCATCTCCCGTACTTGTAATATCCGGCAGAACATTTGCTTTTCCGCCTCTCGCACGTTCTCGTATTTTGTTGATATATAAACGAGCAGTGGTCTCATCACCCAAATGGGACATGGCTTCCGCATAATTTAAATACATTTCGCCCAACCGTATGTATATCCAGGGTTGAGCGCTTTTGTCATTCCAGGCATTACGGTAGGTCTCATTCATAAACTTACGAATCGTATAATGCGTTTTAGAGGCATTCCAATCGTCAATACCAAACTCACTGTCTTTCCCCGATTCGGCTTTGTTTCCGGTAGAAGAGATGAAAAACTCAATTTCTCTACCACGGAATT
>JAQVZS010000089.1:0-5492 GCA_028708075.1 Massilibacteroides sp. | reverse complement strand
TAGGCTTCATCGGAGATATATCTCAATCCAAGATTGCCAAATCCGTCTTTAATTTCCGTATATCGTTTGTTTACATAGGTCTCCGTTAACTTAACATCTGAAAAAACAGCTTCTTCGGTAAACGAATCCAAAGGTTTAACATCAAGGAAATCAGAACACGAAACTAAAAAAGTGCTAAGTAATACTGTATACTTAATTATATTTATTTTCATAACTGTATTCTTAAATAATTAGAAACTGATATTTACACCCACATTATACACTCGTTGTTGTGGATAATACATCCCTCCGGCATTGGTGCCTTCAGGATCTTGTATCTTGATTTTGTCAATAGAGAAAAGATTAAAACCGCTCACATAGACCCGTAGATTCGTGATGTTTATTTTTTCTAACAGGGTTGATGGTAAATTGTAGGCAAACTCAATATTTTTCAAACGGATGAAAGAAGCATTTTTCAACCAGAAATCTGAATCAAGCTTATTGAATGTGTCATCTCGTTCAAACGCTCTCGGGTATTTTGCATTAGGTGTTTCTTCTGCCGATATCCAACGATTGTTAAAATAGGTAACATCTCTGTTGTAACTGCCCGGTCTAATCATTTGTTTTGCCCTACCTTGGCCTGTCCATAAAACATTTAATTCGAAATTTCTCCATTTGGCTCCCATATTGATCCCATATACAATTTGAGGTATCGCGCTTTCATATATTCGTACGCGGTCGTTACTCGTTATTTCCCCATCTCCATCCACATCGAGATATTTGATGTCTCCTGGTTGAGTGTTCATTAAATGAGGCGTGGAATCGATTTCTTCTTGTGTCTGATAGAGTCCGTCTGTTTTATAAACCAGCCATGAATCTATCGAATGTCCGGTACGGCGCTGCCAGTCGGGCGTATTCGCTGCTTCGTCAAAGAAATGGATTTTATTTCTGGCAAAAGTGAAGTTTCCTCCGATATAATAATTTAGATCTTCTACTTTATCTTTGTACATCAAGCTCATTTCTACACCTTGGTTGGATATCTCGCCAATATTCTGGTCTGGCAAAGTCAGGCCGGTATAATCCGGAACTGAAGCCTGTTTTTGCGTCAGAATATTAGTTCGCATAGAATAAAAATATTGGAAGTCTAAATTCAGTTTGTAATCTAATAGAATGGACTCGAAACCGATATTTTTTGTGTCTACTTCTTCCCAAGTTATGTTAGGATTCGCTAACCGGCCGATAGAAAATCCTTTTTCTCGTAGCGGATCTAAACCGAACATTGCGCCCGTACCTAATTCATACGTGTTAATATATTGGAACGGATCTACACGGTCGTTACCCAATTTTCCCCACGATGCTTTAAGCTTTAATTCGTTTACAAAACGGACACTTTCTTGGAAGAAAGGTTCTTCTGAAATTCTCCATCCCGCGGAAACACCGGGAAACCATCCCCAACGACTGTCGCTGATAAAATTTTGCGACCCGTCCCGTCTTAATGTAAATTCGGCAAGATAGCGATCTTTGAATCCATAACTTAAACGACCGAAAAAGTTCTGGCGTGCAGAGATTGTTGCTTTTCCGTCATTGTCTTTCTGGTTATCGCTTCCGGCAAATAGATAATCGACCGCATTGCTCAGAAAATCCCGACGATAGGCGGAGAACCAATCTCCGGTAGTTTTGCTTTGTTCATAAGCAATAAATGCATTAAAACTGTGATTTTCAAAACGCTTTTCGTAGCCTAATTTAATATGCGCTGAGGTCGTCCGGTTATCGTCGTATCTTTGTGTCAAGTTTACATTCGCATCGCCCGTTGTTTCACGAATGTTATCGTATTCTCCTGTTGACGGATTGTAGCGATAGGCATCCCACATATCCATCAGTTTCTTTTCGCTCCTGAACTGGGAATCGAATGCAACATAACCAGAAGTGTAAAGTCCGTCGAGTATCCAGGGCATTTTCAAATCAAACGCGACTTTTGTATTTGAAAAGTTGTCTTTTACTTTATTATAACCCGTTTTGCCGGAAGCCAAAATGCACAGGTTGTTCCCCCAGGAGATACCCGGCCCGGGAAGTCCGTTGGGATAAAAATCGTGCAAGAATGGATATGCATGAAACGCTTCCCAAAAGAACGTGCCCATGTTGTAATTGGACTTGTGCCTGTCTTCTTGCCGTAGCGCTAATTCAAGGGTGACGGTGAAATCTTTTGTGATTTTTGCATCCAGATTGGAACGCACTTGTGCCGTTTTAAAATTTAAATTTGTGTTTTTAAACCCTGGTTCTTGATAAAGATATCCTCCGGAAATATAATATTTAACGCGGTCGTTTCCTCCTCTGACGGATAACGAATGTTGGGTTTGTGGCGCGGCTTTGAATACTACATCCATCCAATCTGTGTCTGCATATAATAACGGATCGATTGTGCCATCCAAATACCCGTTTTTAATATCCTTATATTTTTCTGTTCTTCCAAAATGAGCGTTGATTTCGTCATCATAAACCATGTATTGATAGGCATTCATCAGATTCGGAGTGCGGGTATGTTCTGACAAACCTAAATTGCCTTCGTACGTAATAACCGGTTTGGAATCGTTCCCCCGTTTTGTCGTTATGAGAATGACTCCATTTGCGGCTTGCGCTCCGTAAATAGCGGCAGATGCATCTTTTAGTATAGTGATCGATTCGATATCACTTGGATTTAAACGTTCAATCCCTCCTCTGTTGGCGACTCCGTCGATAACGTATAATGGATTATTGTTACCCAACGAACCTTTTCCTCGGATGAATATTTCTGAATAGTCATTTCCGGGTTCTCCGGAGCGGTTATTAGCGATCACGCCCGGCATACGTCCGACAAGCGCATTCGAGAGATTTGCTGAAGGTGATTGTTTCAACTCAGCTCCCGAAACCTGAGCTATGGATCCCGTTACTGTTGCTTTTTTTTGTGTGCCGTATCCAACGACGATAACTTCATTTATTGCTTTTACGTCTTCATTCATGACAATGGATAGGTTGTTCTGGTTACCCACCGGAACTGCCATGTCTACGTAACCGATGTATGATATTTTCAAGATCGCTTTTGGATCAACGTCTAACTCAAAAAAACCATCAATATCGGTTATTGTTCCGTTTGTCGTTCCACGTTCGACTATGTTTGCGCCAATAATCGGTTCTCCTTTAGAATCTAAAACGGAACCTTTTATTTTTCTTTTTTGTTGAGTTGAATTGAAAAAGTCCTGGCGGTTTAGTACAATCTGTCTGTTGCTGACCGTGTAAGAAATGTCTGTGTTTTGAAATAGGTTATCTAAGGTTTCAAAGATGTTTTTATTTGTGACCGAAAGACTTTTAGCCATGCTGACGGTGGGAACGCTTGCTTTTGTGTATAAAAAGCGGAATTCGCTTTCTTTTTCTATTTTATTAAGTATGTCTTCGATCGAGGCATTTTCGATATGAAAGGAAAATGTTGTCGATTGTGAATAGCTGCTGATCCCGAAAGCCTGTGTTAGACTGAATGCTATAAAAAATAAGCAAAATTTCATGATATGTAGCGTTTTATGCAGACAATTTTTGCTTTTATATTCATTATCTGGTATGAATTTCATATTTTTGAATGTTTAGTTAGAAAAAAGGTTGATAATACTGGTTTATAGCTGAACACTTGAAAGGAAAGGTCTCGCACACCTTTCCTTTTTTTGCTATGTTTTGTTTTTTGATTTTCATGATTTTTTGTGCATAGGCATTTAATTAATAAAGGTTAAACATATGTTGTCTATATAGATAAGACGTTTCTTCTCTACGAACCCACAATGAAATGCCGAGATTTTTAATGGTGTGGAGGAGGAGAGAGCATCTTTTTTTTCGATTTCCCTTTCAGAACTTCAATATGAGGTTTGACAAACTGAGCAGATGCATTCTGTATTCTCGGGGTAAGATGAAAATGAATCGGCGCCGTCATTTCTAATAAACGAAGGATTTCATGCAGAGTTTCACCTTCAAAAGTCGCTCTATATGGTAAATTGCCTATAGATGCGTCAACTATGTTGATTTCGACATTGAATGTAATTTCTAAACGTTTAAATACGTACGATAAAGGATCGTCACGGAAAATCAATAGTCCGTCTTTCCATGCATACCATTTGTAAGCGTCTGTTTTGTTTAATTCGTATTGAGTAGTCCGATTGTTAAAATGGATTCGTTCTCCGGCTTTCATTGATATGGACTTCATTTCTCCGAATAAAACATGTACGATTCCGCTTGTCATGGTTACGGCTGTTATGGAATCTTTGCTGTAAGCCTCAACGTTGAACGCGGTTCCTGTTGCCGTAATAGTCGCTCTTTCTGTCTTTACGATAAACGGATTTTCTTTATCTGATCGTACTTCAAAATAGGCTTCCCCATTTAATTGCACCGTACGTTCTTTGGCTTTGCGATTAAGCGAATAACTTAACTGACTCCCTCCGTTTAACCAGACTTTCGAGCCGTCCGGAAGGTTTACCTGAGAGGTCATACCTTGTGGTGAAGATATATTTTGTATAATATCATGATCTGATTCATTTTCCTGATTGTCAAAGACTAAATAACCTAAAATCAGAAAAAGCGGGATTAGGATTATTGAGGCTATTCGTTGCCAGTAGTAAATGATACTTGATGACGTAGTGCGTTTTATCTTTCCGATTTGTTTGCATGTTTTGTCGTGAGCTTTTTCCACATTAATCTCATCCGGATTAAATGGTGGATTAAGTGTTTTCCAAAGAATGTAATATTCTTGATATTTTTGACGATTGGCATAACTCTCATTCAGCCACGACTGAAATTTCGTTTGTTCTTGTTCGGTCGCTGAGCCGGAGAGAATTCTATATATAATTAATTCTATATTTTCTTTATTTTCCATATTTTTTCTTATCTATAATAAACGACGGTTTTGCCTCACTTTTCCACATTTTTGTAACCTTTTTTAGCATAAGATAATGAAAAACAAGATTAACAGAAATTCTTCTAAATATTTTCTTAAAAACTCTAATGCTTTGCTAATTCTTACTTCTACCGTTCGTTCTGAAACATTCAGTGTTTTTGCAATTTCCTTATATTTTACACCTTTAAACCTGTTTAGTTCGAAGACCTCTCTATATGGAGCCGGAATTTTATTTAGAGCTTTATCCAGATGTGTGTGCAAATCGGAATATAAAATATAATTTTCCGTATCATAATTTTCATCTTCCAGAAATTGGGCTTCGTGCTTTTTTACAATTTGTTTGTGTCTGTATTCGTCGAAACAACTGTTTTTTACGGCTTTTAATAAATAGCTTTTGATGGAAGTCTCTATTGTTAGTTTATGTCTGTCTGCCCACAACTTGACAAAAACTGATTGTACGATATCTTCGCATGTAGATAGATCATCAATATAATTGCCACAGAATAGGACTAAATCTTTATAATACGTGTTGAATAAAAATGAAAAAGAATTTTGGTTATCATTCTTTAAGTCTGATAATAAAAAGATGTCTTGATAGCTTTGT
>JAQVZS010000088.1 GCA_028708075.1 Massilibacteroides sp. | reverse complement strand
ATACAAAACTTCGAGAAGATATTAGCGAGGACTTCGTTATTGCTTATTTCGCCTGTGATTTCGCCGAGGTAATGCATACACTCACGGATGTCTTGACTTAGAAAATCTCCTGAAATGTTGGCGTCGAGGTCGGTTCGTACGCGGTGGATGGCAGTGCGGGCATGGGTAAGTGCTTCGTAATGACGTATGTTTGTGATGATGATGTCGTTTTGTGCCGGGTTGAGCAGGTTGGCGATTTGTATCAGTTCTTGTTTCAGACGTTCGATGTCTTTTTTATTTTTTGCTGATAGAAAGAGGCGGAGAGAGGGGATGGTTTTGAGAATTTGTTTTTTTTCTTCCAACTCTTCTATGGTTAATCGGTCTGTTTTGTTGAATAATAGAATGAGTTGTTTGCTTTTTGCTTTGGGAAGAATCGTCTTAGAAAGTTCTTCGGTATGACAGGAGGACGAGGTGGAATCGATTACCCACAAAATGATAGTTGCTTTGTCCATTTTTTGATAGGAACGTTCTATTCCCATCGATTCGATCGTGTCGTTTGTTTCTCGTATACCAGCTGTGTCGATAAATCGGAATAAAACGCCGTTCATGGTGATCGTATCTTCAATCACATCCCGTGTCGTGCCGTGTATATCTGATACAATGGCTTTTTCTTCTCCGACTAGTTGATTTAATAAAGTGGATTTGCCGGCATTTGTCTCTCCGATAATGGCAACCGGGATTCCATTTTTGATCGCGTTTCCAACCCGGAACGAGTCTGCCAGTTTACCGATGACCGATTCTATTTCGACAGCCAGATTTTTCAAATGGCTTCGGTCTGCAAATTCAACGTCTTCTTCACTGAAGTCCAGTTCCAGTTCGATTAGCGACGTGAAGTCTAATAATTGTCCCCGCAGTTTCATCAATTGATTGCTGAAATTTCCCCGCATTTGATTTAGTGCCAGCTTGTGCATTCCCGCGGAAGACGAGGCAATCAGATCGGCAACTGCTTCTGCCTGACTCAGGTCCATCTTGCCGTTTAAAAAGGCGCGTTGCGTAAATTCGCCGGGTAAGGCGGTACGGCAACCTTGTTCGACCAGTAATTGCAGGATGCGCTGTTGAATGTATACGGAACCGTGGCAGTTGATTTCTACCGTGTCTTCTCCCGTGAAAGAGTGTGGTGCACGGTAAACCGCAACAAGTACCTCGTCGACTATTTCTGTACCGTCTACAATGCTTCCATAATTTAATGTATAAGCTTTTTGTATTAATAAATCAGCGTCTTCTTTTGTCGGGCGGAAAATGTGGTGGCAAATAGAAATAGCGTTGATGCCTGATATCCGGATGATTGCTACACCTCCGGTTCCCGGAGCTGTAGATACAGCACAAATTGTTTCCTGATTAATCATGTTGCTTGTTTGTTTTTTATATGCAAAGGTACGAATAAAAGTACTACATTTGAAGTCCCAAAAAGTAGAGGAACGAATGGCAGAAGCGAAAAATAATACCGGTAGGTCGAAGCAAAAAACCGTTGTAGTACCGGATATGGGGCGTTTACAACCTCAGGCTCCTGAATTGGAAGAAGCAGTACTGGGCGCGTTGATGCTTGAAAAAGATGCTTATTCGATTGTCAGCGAGATATTGAAACCGGAATGTTTTTATGATAAATCGCACGAAATGATTTACAGTGCGATTGTCGATTTATCGATTAGTCAGCGCCCGGTCGATATGCTTACGGTAATCGAGCAGTTGAGAAAGCGAGGTGAACTGGATTTGATTGGCGGCCCTTTTTATATTTCGCAATTAACGAGTAAAGTCGCTAGTACGGCCCATATTGAATACCACGCTCGTATTATTGCCCAGAAATTTCTGGCTCGTGAACTGATTACTTTTACCGCTAATGTGCAGTCGAAAGCATTTGATGAAACAATCGATGTGGAAGATCTGATGCAGGAGGCGGAAGGAAAGCTGTTTGAAATCTCACAGCGAAACGTTAAGAAAGACGTAACACAAATAAATCCGGTGATTAAAGATGCGATGGACATGCTTCAGAAAGCCGCGAATCAAAAAGAGGGATTGAGCGGTTTGCGTACAGGTTTCGACGTATTGGATAAAATCACTTCCGGTTGGCAAAATTCCGATTTGGTCATTATTGCTGCCCGTCCGGCAATGGGTAAGACGGCTTTTGTTTTGTCTATGGCTAAGAATATGGCGGTAAATCATAATATACCGGTAGCCTTGTTCTCTTTGGAAATGAGTAATGTACAGCTGGTTAATCGTCTGATTATAAATGTTTGTGAGATTCCCGGCGAAAAGATTAAAAGTGGCCGGCTGGAAAGTTACGAATGGGAACAGTTGGACTTTAAGATCAAAGAGTTGTATGATGCACCGATTTTCGTGGATGATACGCCAAGTCTTTCGGTTTTTGAACTGCGAACAAAAGCCCGTCGTTTGGTGCGTGAGCACAATGTGAAATGTATTATTATTGACTATCTGCAGTTGATGAATGCGAGCGGAATGAATTTTGGAAGCCGTGAACAGGAGGTAAGTACGATTTCACGTTCGTTAAAAGGTTTGGCAAAAGAATTGAACATTCCGATTATCGCACTTTCTCAGTTGAACCGTGGGGTGGAAAGCCGACAGGGTGTGGAAGGAAAACGTCCGCAATTGGCCGACTTACGTGAATCGGGTGCCATAGAGCAGGACGCAGACATGGTTTGTTTCATTCACCGTCCGGAATATTATAAGATAACAGAAGATGAGCGTGGTAACTCGCTTGTAGGATTGGCAGAAATCATTATTGCCAAGCATCGTAACGGCGCGACAGGTGACGTGCGGTTACGTTTCAAAGCCGAATATGCTAAGTTTATGAATATAGAAGAAGATATTCAAATTCGTGAATTCTCTTCTTCTATAAACAATGGGAGCGTGATGCAGCCGATTTCCTCGGCCGGAGCTGATTTCCTGAACCAAGGGAGCAGTAGCGAAGTTCCGTTTTGATTATTTGAACGCGTTGAGCAAATGTTTCCAGATTAAGTTTATTTCTGCTTGCATATCGTTGATGTCGGCGGTTGTGACAATTACGGCGTCTTTTTCGGGAAGAACGATGATAAATTGTCCGTTTGCACCGTCTGCACGATAAGCGTTATGACGGCACCGCCAGATCTGATAACCATAACCCTGTATCCAGTCACTGTCTTTAATTTTTATCTTTTCCGGTGTCCACACAGGAGGCTGCTGAATTTTAGAGGTAGTCGCTTCTTCGAACCAAGCTTTGGAAAGCAGTTGTTTACCCTTCCAGTTACCTTTTTGCAACATGAATTGTCCCATTTTAGCCATGTCTTCGGTTTTAATGAATAATCCCCATCCACCGGTGTTCACGCCTGTCGGACTTTTTTCCCACTTGGCTCCTACAATTCCTAATGGACGGAACAGGCGGGGATAAAGATAGTCTAATACGGTATGTCCGGTTACTTTCTGGATGATAGCGGACAACATGTAGGTTGCCAGACTGTTATAGACAAATTTTGTTCCCGGCTTGTGTACAACGGGAGTGGATAGAAACATCCGTTCCCAATCGCCCGGTTGAGTTAGTCCTTTTACGTCTGTTGTCGGATCTTTATCATGACCGACAGACATGGTCAGCAAGTCTTTTATTTTGACCGCTTTCAGATTTTCGGAGACAGTGTTTGGTAAATATTCCGGAAAGAAATTGATTAACGGATCCTCTACGCTCAATAATTGTTCTTGTACGGCAAAACCAATGGCGGTAGCCGTAAAAGTTTTACTAACCGAATTGAGAATATGTGGTTTATTCGCGGCGTTATCGCCCAACCAGGTCTCATAGACTACTTTTCCATGACGAAGAATCATCAGGCTATGCAAGTCTTGTTTGTGTTTTTTAACGTCTGCCAAATAGTTTTGAATGTTTTTGGTCGTGATTTTTTCGGCTTCCGGTGTACTCCGCGGTAGTGATTTGGTTACTTCGTTATACGTAACTAATTGGATACCGTTCTCTTGTATTGCTTTTTTTACTTTTTCGGAAGTAAAAAGATCGGTTACTCCCTGACGATCTTTTGCGACCCATTCGTAACCTATATGACCTACGGTTTGCATTTCTTCATTGTCTAAAGCCGGATGATCAATGAAGATATATGATTTCCCAGCCTGGAGCTTATCAAGAGTAGCAAGAAAACTGGTTTCCTTATCTGCATACGTCTTGTTTGGACCCGAATAACCTACAAACTCTATCTGGTATTGGCCCAGGGATTCTTCTCGGTCAAAAGTGGTTAAGTGATACTCTTCGGCAAGCTTAGCGACGAGAGCTGAAACTTCCGGGGCAAACGACAAAGAGCCCATATGTCCGGAGATATGTCCGATTTGCGGAATGTTTTTTAAAGCCAATTCGATCTGCGCGCGAAATTCTTGTTCTATTTCTTTCAAATTCCACTTGTTTTCTATGATGGAAAGACCAGGATAATCTTTGTTCGGCCCCATCATTGGAAGAAAATAACCGTTTGCGTCTGTCAGACTGGGGCAATGCGTCAGCGGACGCCATTTGATATTATCCCATTCACTCGTAATAGTTAGATGCAGTCCTACATCGATTGTCGGATTGTCGTTCAATAACTTTACCGTTTCCGGGAACCAGGGACAAACAACCATAACTTCGGTTGAAGTCGTAATTCCTTTAAGTGCCGTTTGTAAACAGGCAATATTGGAAGCCCGGAAAGAACCCATATCATCCGCCCGGATGATTAATCTGGGAGGAGTATCTGTCGGAACAGCCAAACATCGAATAGAGAATAAAAGGCTGAACAGAATGGAAAAAAAACTTGTGTTTCTCATATTGTATTCAATTTAAGTGGAATACAAATATAAGAAATTATATTTGTTTATGTACTACGCAAAAAGTTCCCGAAGCTTTACAAACCAGTTTGTCGTCACAATAGATTTCGCATTCCGCAAAATGGATGTTCCGTCCGGGTTTGATGACAAATCCGATCGCTTTCAACTCGTCTCCCCAAGCTGCCCGAAGAAAAGAAGTTTTCAGTTCGGCGGTCAAAACATCTTTATCGCTTGGCGTCAAGGTATATGCCGCGAACCCGGCGATCGTATCGGCGAACGATGCCAGAATACCCCCATGGATCACGCCGCTGTATTGCCTGAATTCAGGTCTTAACGACATGACGGCCTCTATTCTTCCGTCTTCTACCAATGTGAATCTTATGCCTAAATGTTTGACAAACGGATTTCCTTCTACCCGTTTAGATAGTTTTTCTAATATTTCTTTATTCATTTTAACGAATAACTATTTTACAATTGGACAAATCGTCGATAATTGCCAGACTTTCTATACGAATCCCTTTTTCACGCAAGATATTTCCTCCGTCCTGAAAGGCTTTCTCAATGATAAAACCCATGCCGGCAAGCGTTGCGCCCGATTGTTCGACGAGGTCGATCATTCCGAGAGCCGCATTTCCATACGCCAGGAAATCGTCGATAAAAAGTACATGATCATCCATCTGCAGGAAATTATTGCTGATACAAACCGTATAATCCCGGTCTTTAGTGAATGAATGTACGGTGGTTGTGAGCATGTTTTCCATTGTCTTCGGTTGCTTTTTCTTGACAAATACAACCGGCAAATTCATAATATAGCCTACCATAATTGCTGGAGCAATACCGCTTGCCTCTATGGTCACGATTTTGTTGACTTTCACATCCTGAAATCGACGGGCAAATTCTTCCGCAATCTTATACATAAGTTGGGGATCCATTTGGTGGTTGATGAAACTGTCTACTTTAAGTATTCCGTCCGGATAACATTTTCCATCCTGCTCGATGCGTCGTTTAAGTAATTCCATATTATTTTATTCAGTTTTTTCTTCTTTTACACGTATAAAAATATTGGACAAAATAGCCGCAAGTCCGCCAGTAGTAATTCCTGATGAAAATAACCCTTTTACAAATTCAGGAGCCGTTGATAGAATATCGGGCATAAGTTCGACACCTAAACCTAACGAAAGACTGACGGCCAATACCAATGTGGCTTTTCTGTTAATTTCCTGTGACGCAATAATACGAATACCGGCTGCAGCTACCGTACCGAACATTAATAAGGTAGCGCCTCCCAGTACGGCGTCCGGCATCAAAGAAAAGGCAATTCCAACAACGGGAAATAATCCCAATAAAATCAGCATTCCAGCAATATAATAGCCGACATAGCGGCTGGCAACACCCGTCAGTTGGATAATTCCGTTATTTTGGGCAAAAATAGAAGTTGGAAAAGAGTTGAAAACTCCTGCTATAACCGAGGTGAAGCCATCTGCCAAGACGCCTCCGGATATACGTTTTAAATATTCTTTACCTTCAATCGGTTTGCCGGAAATCATGGAATTAGCCGTTACATCGCCTGTCGCTTCGATCGCCGTGATCAGATAGACCAATCCGAGGGCTAAGAAAGAAGATAAGTTAAAATCTAGACCATATTTAAAAGGAATCGGCACGGTAAACCCGCTCAGACTTTGAGACGAAGCTGCGCTTGTGTCTACCATTCCCAAGGCAAATGCTAGTCCGTAACCCAGTGCTAGTCCAAGGACAATCGAACTCATGCGTAGATATTTGTTTTTACTTCGGTTAAAGAATAAAACACTCAACAAAACTGTTGCGGCGACTCCAATATTTTGCAAACTGCCGAAAGAGCCGTCGTCCATGGCTCCGTAACCTCCGCCACAGGAAACGACGCCGACTTTAACCAAACTCAGACCGATGAGTAGAACAACAATCCCCGAAACGAGCGGTGTAATGATCGTTCGCATATATTTAAATGTCCGGCTGATAATCATTTCAAAAGGGGCTGCGGCAATACATACGCCGAAGATAAGCGGAAGTCCTCCTGTCAGTCCAGCGGTAATGATTGGGCCGATAAACGAAAAACTGGTACCCTGTATACAAAGTAGCCCGCAACCTAATGGGCCGAAACGACGGCATTGAATAAGGGTTGAAACACCGGAAATAAACAACGCCATCGAAACTAAGAAGCCTGTAGTTTCTAAATCCAAATCCAAAGCACCTGCAATAATAAGCGGGGGAGTGATAATGGCGACAAAAATAGCCAGAAGATGTTGCAATGCCGCAAAAAAAGCATCTTTAAACGAAGGTCGGTCATCTATGCCATATATTAAATCGGTTTTTTTTACCGGTCGGATCGTGTCGTCTAATTCGGAAGTTTCGATTTTCATGTTTGTCGGATTGTGTTTATTCGTTTAAGAATCGTAAATAAGTGGCAAAAGTAGTAAAAAACTAAAAAAGTACAGTTCTCGTGAACGTTTAACGAAAATAATTGTGGTAGCCGATGTTTTCTTTATTTTTGTTGTGCCTTTTCGAAAAGGATTAAAAAAATAGAACATATGAAATTTTTATTTCAAAAACAGAACGTAATACGTGAGGCAGTTTTGTTGCTGCTACTCTCCTTTATCTCTTTCAATCCGATTTTTTCACAAATAGTAGAAAATATATTTCAGGAAAACAAATCTATTGATCCAGATAGAAAAGGTAATCTTTCCGTCGAGATAGATAATTTGACTTTTTTTAAAAATAACGAGTATGAAGGTGAAATAATGAAAGGATATACACTTCCCGGTTTTTGGTTGAATGGGAAAGTGGTTTACTATCCTTTAGAGAATATTAAATTGGAAGCCGGTGCTCATACACTTTACTACTATGGCACGAAACGATACCCGTCATATGCCTATTTGGATATCGCCGAATGGAATCCGGACAGTTATCAACACGGAATTCGAATTCTTCCTTTTTTTCGGGCCCATGTCGCGTTATCTTCAAATGTTGACCTTATTCTGGGGAATATCTATGGCGGAAGCAATCATCAACTGATTGAACCTTTGTATAATTCCGAATTGAATCTGACGGCCGATCCGGAAATGGGTGCTCAGTTTCTATATCATTCGCCCGTTTTCGATGCGGATGTTTGGGTAAACTGGGAAAGTTTTATTTTTAGGAACGATACTCATCAAGAAGCCTTTACATTCGGGTTCTCTACGCGAATAAAATACAATAATTCCCAGTCTCGTTTTCATTTCTATAGTCCTGTTCAAGCGCTTGCCCAACATCGGGGAGGAGAGATCGACACGATCCAAACTAATTCTGTCCATACACTGATGAACGCCGCGATTGGAATTGGAATGGAATGGAATCCGGGCTCACGTTTATTCCGAAAGATGTCTGCGGAAATAAATGGAATGACTTATTATCAACAAGCCGGTAAACATTGGCCGCTTGACGATGGTAATGCTGTGCATGTAGCGTTAAGCGCCTTAATTACAGATTTTCGTGTGAAAGCCGGTTATTGGAAGGGTAGAGATTTTATCTCACTCTTTGGTATTCCCTATTACGGGGCTGTTTCTACAGTAGACCAGACTCGCGTGTATCAAAATCCTTCTACTGTTTATCTGGGCTTTGAATATACGCGAACGTTTGCGGAGCACTATGCGTTGGGGATTGATGTCGATTTTTATAAACCTCAAGCGGATGGTTTGGGTAGTAAATCTTCATTCTCTGCCGGAATTTATCTTCGCGTTAATCCTTCATTCCTACTGAAAAAGTATTATCCTTGATTACTTTTCGTG
>JAQVZS010000005.1:68552-106048 GCA_028708075.1 Massilibacteroides sp. | reverse complement strand
AAATGGCTATAATATCAAAATGTTTTATTTTTAACAGAATAATAAACATTTTGAATTTAACAAAAAAGAGGTAATTTTCAATGTTCAGCACCTCGTTTTTCCCCCATCGAGATGATTTTTCAAATTTGGGATAGGAGCCAAGAATCCGTCCCGATCTTAAAAAAAAATCATACCTAAGGTTTTAAAAAACAATACCTATCTTTTTTTAAAACCTTAGGTATGATTTTTTTTACCCCTATTTTTAGTCTCCTAAAAAGTGGTTTTTCGGTTTTTAAAAAAAGCAGAAAAGCCATTTAACGCTTTTTTTAGCCCCGTACGCAAAAGCATGCCAAAAGCGGATAAAGACTTCGTTTGATTTGGGAAAAGGCGTCAAAACTCCTCTTTAAGATCAAAACCATTTTAACACAAAACACAACAAAAACAAGTCTTTTTGTTTTTTACTCAAACAAAATGCAGAAGCGGGTGAGTCCGTCGGCATACGTATGAAGCGAGAACGTACAGTTATGTTTGAGCAGCACTTCACGGATAAAAATCAGGCCAAGACCTTGACCGTTCGGTTTAGTCGAAAAAAACGGGCTAAAAAGTTTGGACTCTACTTCGCGGGTGATCCCTTTTCCAGTATCCGCCACCTCAATGGATAGCGGGCGGGGAATTCCCTCCTGTCCGCACCACATCGGCAAAGCCCGTAATAAACCGGCTCATACTGTAACAACGGTCAACGGAAACTGTACCTGAATGGTAGTATAAATATGCTCTTGCATACTCATACTGTAACAACGGTCAACGGAAACACGCAATATATCCTGTATTTCTGTGTATACTCTCAGTTCTTCAAAGGTGTCGATCACCGTATCCAGTGTGGAAATAATCCCGGCTGTCGTGTTATTCACCTCATGTGCGATCATGCGAATCACCTTCTCGTAAGCTTTTCGTTCAGCCACGAACACTTCGCGCGTTAAAGTCTCGATCAGAAAAAAAGGATGCTGAAACCCTCGGTCTACAAAAAAGGAATGTGAACATTTGTAAATGTTTGAATCGTTCAGGCGCATCCAAAACCGTCTTCCCAGAAATCAAGATGGCTCGTTCAACTAAGTTTTTAATTCACGTATATTACCGGTAAAGGGAAGGCGTTGCAGAAAAGAAAGCGCGCCGGCGCGCATTCCCTGTACGGCAAGGGAAATAGATCCCCAGGCAGTCATCAGAATAACTGGTACTTCAGGACGCAAAACTTTTACCTGCCGCAACAATTGAATTCCTTCTTCATCTGTCGTAGTGAGGGTAAAATTCATATCCATCAAAATAAGTTGCGGCCCCGTCTGACGCACCACGGCAAGCGCCTCCTACGGTCCGGAAACCGTTTCCGGTTCGAATCCGGCACGTTTCAAAAGAAATGAAAGAGAAGAGCATACCGAGGAATCGTCATCGATAACTAATATCATAAACTTTCTATTTTATTTCAAACGTACTATTTTTTATCATTGCCGTCCCATTAAAATCTAAAGTAACTCTTTGAAATATTTGAAATTTAGCCAGTTACAGTCTTTTTTCGAGCTAACGAACTTGAATTTATAACTTTAACCTTCAATCGTGTTGTGCCCAAGTACAATGGAGACAAATACATGAAGCATTTTACTTGTCCGGCAACCATGGTATTAGCAAGCCGCCAAACAACAATAAAAAGTAAATTTTTTATACAAAATTATTTAATAAGATTGAAAACTCTTGGGCCTTCCTGAAATTCCCAGATAAGTTTGTTGTTAATCCATACTGTGTCGATTTGTTTAATATGGTAAGGTTGCTTTATGCTGCATTTAATCGTGTCCTCACCTCTATTACCCCATTTAATAGTTGTATAGGAATAGTTATTTGAAGTTTTTTCATTTACTAAAGTTCTAAATCTATACAAATGAGTTGTATCAATATAAGAAATAGAATAGACGTTTTGATCCACTTTTACCTTGTTATCGCCGTTTATATTATCCAAATAGTAAATGGATATATCCGTTTCTGTGAGCGCTTGTTCGTTTTCTGGATTCAATAAGTCTATCCCATCTGAAGCTTTTAAGTAAAATTCAATGTCTATATCAGGAAATGTAAAATCCGATATTTTCTCCTCAGAGCATGAAAGTAGGCTACTGACAAGGCATAATATATAAATTCTTTTCATAATATTTAATTGGGGTATATTCCATAAATTATTCTATTATCATAGTTAAAGCTGCTGTTTCCCACGCTAAAGTTACCATATCCAAACCAGCCATCGTAATTACCATTGTAACCCCATCTCATATGAAGATTTAAATATCCTCCTTTTCCTTGCGTCCAACTATGATAGCCATTGCAAAACCAATTATGAGTATTGTCTGTTACTCTTTACACTATATGTAGTGATCTTTAGACTGTTACAAACTTAGAGAATGTTTTTGAAATAACAAAAGAAAGGGAGAATATTGTAGGGCTTAATTTAAAAATAGGGTCAGTGAAATACTAAATGCTTGCGAAGTAAAACCCGAACGAAAATATCTTATTCAACCTCTGTATCCGGCTGTAGCTTTTCAGTAAATGGAAATACGAACTCTTTACGTTATTGCACATTTATCTGAATTCGCAAAAACAGCGACGTCGACCGATTGCAATTGCGCCAAGATAATGGCTTCATTTAGTGTCAGACGAATGTTTTTTTTCCCATTTCCCCACAGACTGGCCACAAATAAAACACAAAAAAAAGAGATATATATCCATTTCATTTTTTGCAAAAATTTAATTCCACAGCAAAAAGGCAAAAGCCATGCCATGGAATTAAATTGCTAATAAACAAACTGATACAAATAAATTTATTGTTCGAAAACGAACAGTTTGTCCGTTTTCAATCGATCATAAACGTAAACTCGTCGCAAGCTTCCCGGCGCCACGCCAAATGTTGTGTCGAAGGCGAAATCGCAAATAATGGAGAGAACGTTTTCACTTTCACGGTTTTCCCGTCGGGCAAAAATTCAAGGATACGTAACCAGCCGTCGCCACCATTTCCATGCCAACCTCCGCCCAAAGCCTGTGCGTTAAAGACCATTTGCGTAACTTTTTTCCCGGCAACGTTCAAATCAGTACGGAAACCGATGTGTTTCTTCGGTTCGTTCGGAGCACCAATATGGCCGGCAAAAACCAGGCGGATATTCGAAGCCGGCTGAATCAGTTTTTCCCAGATTGCGGCACCGTAGTTGGCATCTTCCACCTTATATCCTTCCTTTACAAAGCGCTCATTATCCGAATTCATATAGGAATGAGTAAGCAGGAAAACTTCGTGTTCCTTGTATTTATCCTGCGCGACAATGCCTTTCGCCCATTCAATAGCGGCATCACGGGGAGCAAACTCAAGAACAAGGATCAAGATTTTTTTCCCTTGCGGAGTTGTATATTCATACGTAGCATTTCTTAATGTAGGAACTCCCTCTTCCGTCAGACCGACATCACGCAAAATTTTCGCGTTTAAAAGGTTCTTGTCCGGGGTAAAATAGTCATCAAAATGCGTGCGTCTGTTTTCCGCACTGAGGATCCCAAAATCATGGTTGCCGGTAGTTACGATATACGGGACACGACCGTCGAAACGTCCGAACGCTTTGGATACGGCTTCCCACTGTTTCGGACTACTTACGTTAACATATTTTCCATCCGGATTTAATAAATTGTTTTGTTCGACCATATCGCCTGTACACATCACAAAACCGACATTCAATTTTTCCACATTTTCAGCTGTCCAAGCCGTCATCAAATCCAGGATTCCTTGGTTTCGGGAAAATTTCACATAGGTTTGCGGATCAGGAAATAAAACGACCGACCAAGAATCGGGATCGGATAATTCCGGAGCTTCGTATTTTTCCTGCGCCTGAAGCGGTAAGGTGCATACGAACAGAAGAAAAAGCACAATTGGCTTCCAAATCATTTTTTTCATTTGAATTCTTTTAAAAGTATAGCAATAAATACAAAAATACGGTATTGTTTGTATACTACCAATTTCTTTTCGGTTAAGAATCGATCATTATCCTATTTCTACGCGTAAAAGCCATTGTGCCCGCACTCCTTGTTTTTTCTCTTTTTTCACTATCTTTGCACCTTGTTTAAAACTTAACAACAGTAGAACGATGAAGAGACTTTTCACGCTAGCTTTCTTTATTTCCTTTGGCGCAACAATTATGGCGCAAAACATTCAACTTCATTACGATTTTGGGAAAACAATTTACGACAAGGACTTCGGAACCCGTCCACAACTGACGAGTACTATCGAAATGTTCAAACCGGATAAATGGGGAAGCACGTTCTTCTTTGTAGACATGGATTATACCGGCGCGGGAATCGCAGGTGCATATTGGGAAATTGCCCGTGAATTGTCATTCTGGAAATCGCCGCTGTCTATTCACGTGGAATACAATGGCGGGAATGTAAAAGGGAGCTATATCAACAATGCTTACCTGGGAGGTATCACGTACAACTATAACAATGCTTCTTTTACGAAAGGCTTTACGTTCACGCCCATGTACAAATACATTCACCGCAACGCCAGTCCACATAATTTCCAATTGACTGCAACCTGGTATTTACATTTCGGAAAAAACGGGCTTTGCACGTTCAGTGGATTCGCAGATTTTTGGCGTGAAAAAACAATCCCGACTATCGGAGATTATCAATTTTTAGCAGAACCACAATTCTGGCTGAATCTGAATAAAATAAAAGGAATCGATAAAGATTTTAATCTGAGCTTCGGTTCCGAAGTCGAACTACGAAACGACTTTGCTTTTGTAGATGGATTCTATGCAATCCCTACACTGGCAATTAAATGGTCGTTCAATTAATCTATCCAAATCATGCTGAAAAAATTATTGGGGTTCGATGGGTAAATTATGAACCTGCGTACAGAATTGATTGCTCTTGCACCAAGCATGGGGATCAATATTTTTCGATTTGAGTGAAGCAATGCTTGCTTTTTACTACGGCTTTACGTTTTCAACAAATTTTCTATTTCTTCTACCGAAGAACGGAAAGATTTATTTGTTTCCATTTGATCTTTAACCGTTTTACAGGCATGCAATACCGTCGCATGATCTTTTTTCCCTACAATCTTACCAATATGAGAAAATGAACAATCCGTATATTTCTTAGCCAAAAACATGGTAATCTGTCTTGCCTGAACGATTTCACGCTTTCTCGATTGAGTCTGAATTGCCGTAAGTTCAAGATTATAATAATTACAAACCACTTCCTGAATCATTTGTACGGAAATTTGTTTCTTTTCCAGACGAACAGCCTGACTAATCACGCGTTTTGTCAACGACAAATCAATTTCGCGATTATTAATCACGGAATTTGCCATCAACGACACCAAAATCCCTTCCAAATCACGGACATTATCCGTCACATTATCTGCGATGAAATTAAAAACTTCATCGGGAATAATGATTCCTTCATGGCTTATTTTATTTTTCAGAATTTTTCGGCGAAGATCCGGATCGGGACGATATAATTCAGCCGTTAATCCCCATTTCAATCGCGTCACTAAACGTTCTTCCATACCCAACAGATCGACGGGAGCCTTATCTGAAGTCAATATCAATTGTTTCCCCAACTGATGTAAATGATTAAATATATGAAAAAACGTATTCTGAGTCTTATCCATTCCAATCAGCTCTTGAATGTCGTCCAGAATCAACACATCGATATTCTGATAAAAATTGAGAAAATCGTTTGTCGTATTTTTTCGTATTGCGTCGGTAAACTGAATTCGAAATAAATGAGAAGATACATACAAAACTCTCTTCTCCGGATGTAACTCCCGGATGCGCGTACCGATAGCATGACATAAATGCGTCTTCCCTACTCCAGAAGGGCCAAATACAAAAAGTGGATTGAACGTAGTCTTTCCCGGGTTTTGTGCTACAGACTCACCCGCCGTACGAACCAATTTATTGCTTGTCCCCTCAAAATAGTTGTCAAAAGTATATTTCGGATTCAACTGAGGATCCAAATCTTGCGGAGTAGGTTGTACAAACGGATTCGGTGCTTTATTCACTTCATAAGGTGTGCTCTTTTTTACCGCTGCAGAAATATTCTCTGCCGGATAGTCTACGGTTCCCCCCGTAGCCCGGTCTACCATGACACGATAATTCAAAATAGTTCCCTGCCCGATTACTCGATACAAAGTAACCTTTAATACGTTCACATATTTTTCCTCTAAATACTCATAGAAGAATTGACTCGGTACCTGAATGGTAAATTTGTTATCTTCATATGAGAGAGGGATAATAGGTAAAAACCAAGTATTAAAAGCGGCTTCAGGCACTATATCCTTAATAACAGCCAAGCATTTATTCCACAATATTTGGTAATCAGTCTGCATCTTCTCTTTCTCGTCCTACTAAACTTTTCTTTTATATATTACAAAGTTTAGAAATTTAATCCAGAAAAAAAAGGATAGAATAATTTGCATTTATTAATATTTCAATACTTCGTTTAGTTTCAATCCTTTACAAATTTCCTTATAAAAAGGAAATCGATGCGTCTTTGAAAAAAGCAATTTATTGAATTCAACTATATTTCCCTTCAATCAAATGATTTTAAACATAAAATAGGATAAAAAAAGAACACCACGTATCTTATTTATTAACAAACGATTAAACAGTTTTTCTCTTTTTTAATTAAATTAGACTCATTCTAAATAACAAAAGAGAAAGCAAACGCCCTGTCTTTAAAAAATAGAGAAACGAACATAACGTTTGGGATTCTCACGTAAATCGAGCAATAGCTTAGACGCATTCATACTCGTTTCATTTAAATTCAGATATAAGTTCTTATCATTCAACAATAAACCTAAACTATTTTCTGTTGAATTCAATTTTTCCGAAGTCATTTGAAGATTTCGGATAGTCGCATTTACTAAATTCATTGTAGAAGCAAAATCTATTTCTTTAAGTTCTTTGCTCACCGCTGTAAAATCGTCGGAGATTGTTTTAAGATTCCCGACAATAACCGGAATATCGTTTCGAAGAATCGAATTTAAGTACTGAGTTGATTGATTCAAATTACGGGTAGTCTGTTCTATCTGATTTAGCGAATTCACCAATGCCGGATGATTTACAATCGTCTGCAACCCATATAAAATCGAGTCAAGTTTGGGAAGAAGCTGCTCGACCCCCGGTAAAATCTTTGTTTGCATAGACTGCATCATGTCTTCGGCATTACGTCCTTCTATAACAGAACCAGGTTTTAAATAATCATCAACATGCTTGTTTAAATGAATGTGCAATTCGCCACCGCTTAATAAACTTTTCTCAATAGAAATATAACTGCCTTTGTTTATCCGCATCTTGTCCTCCAAACTTATTTCTATCATGATTTTATCGGTCGTCTCATAATCATAAGCAATTGCCCGAACAAGTCCGACTTTAAATCCTTCCACAAATACCGGGCTGGATATAGTTACTTCTTTAACATTCGTACAAGCTACGTAATAATGATTCGCAGGCTGAAATAAATTTATTCCTTTCAAATAATTTATACCAATATATAATAAGGCAAGGCTAAGAATAGACACCAACCCAATTTTTGCCTCTTTTGTTAATCTTATTTTCATGCGTTTATGCGTTAATTTCTTTATTTGTTTACTTTCTTGCCATCTTTAAATTCAAGTATGAATGCACCCTTAAAATCCCGGGCTACTTTTCGCCTGAGACTTCTGATCTCATTATAGTTTGTCGTTTCACCATACGTATATTTATACAGTCTGCCTTCGCGAAAAAAATCGACATTTTTATACCCCTTAAACTCTCTGGAATTTAACGATAATTTCTTATCCGAAGCCATTATCTGAATTTTGTAAACAGTCTGACCGACATTTCTGGAAATTTCAGAAGATTTAGCATTCACTTCCCTGGCAACAAAAGTATTTTCTTGAGCAGACAACAACCCCCGTTTACGTTCATACTCATTTTTAAATTTCACAAAAGCATTATAAAGCGCTTTCGCTAATTTTTCTTGCCCCGAGGAAGATGCCATAAAACGTGCTTCTTCCCGGTTTGAAACAAAACCTAGCTCAACCAAAACTGCCGGCATACTCGTTTTTCTCAAAACCAACAAGCCTCCTTGTTTTACTCCTCGATTCGCTCTTTTTTGTCGAACAAATTCTTTCTGAATTACAGATGCAAAATCTATACTCTGCTCCATATGCCTATTTTGCATAAATTCAAATATAATATATGATTCCGAAGAATTTGGGTCAAAACCTTCATATTTTTGCAAATAATTATCCTCCAATAAAATCGCGGAGTTCTCACGCATGGCAACTTCCAAATTTTCTTGCGTACGGGCCAACCCTAGAGTAAACGTTTCTGTTCCTCTAACTGAGCTTCCTCTTCTAACGGAATTTGTGTGAATGGAAATAAACAAATCGGCTTTATTCCGATTGGCAATATTTGCCCGCTCGTCCAACTCAATAAAACGATCTGTTTTTCGAGTATAAACAACTTTGGTATCCGGGGATCTACGCTCAATCATTTCTCCTAAAGCCAAGGTTACGGCCAGGTTAATATTTTTTTCTTTAATTGAATACGCCATTGCACCGGGATCTTTGCCTCCATGACCGGCATCAAGAACAACAGTAAATGTTTTCTCCCTTGCCTGCAACTCCGGCATAACACAAAACAGAAACATCAGGAGATGTATATTTAAAAGAAGATATTTACTCACGACAACCAAAGACTATTATTTCGACTACGGCAAATGTAACGATTTTTAGAGATTTAGACAGGGTTTTACCATTATTTATGAAAGTAATGCAAAAGAGAAATAGCTTGATTATAAAACAAAGCGAGTATTATAAGTCGAACCTTACAATACCCGCCATTATAATCTTTCTATGTTTAGAATAGTGTCTGTTTTATTCGGATACTACTTCAAAAGGAATTTCTACCGAGACTTCCTTGTGAAATTTTAGAAGCGCTTTATAACTTCCTACTTCTTTCACACTGTCTTTGATATAAATAGCCTTACGATCCACGGAAAAACCTACTTTTTCCAAAGCTTCTGCTATCTGAATATTCGTCACAGAACCAAAAATAGTTCCCGTAGAACTGGTCTTTGCCCCGATTGTCAAAGAAACTCCAGCCAATTTCGCCGCAAGTGCCTCTGCATCTTCCTTGATTTTCGCGAGCTTATGCGCACGTTGTTTCAGGTTTTCAGCTAATATTTTTTTTGCTGACACAGAAGCAATCACAGCCTTTCCCTGAGGGATTAGAAAGTTACGTCCGTAACCATCTTTTACAGTTACGATATCGTCTTTGTAGCCTAAATTCACTACATCTTCTTTCAAAATAACTTGCATATTCTGTCTCCTCTCTTTATTAATTATTTCATTAAATCGGTTACGTAAGGCAGTAAAGCCAAATGACGCGCTCTCTTCACAGCCTGAGCGATACGACGTTGAAATTTCAATGAAGTACCCGTGATTCTGCGAGGTAAGATTTTGCCTTGTTCATTCAGGAATTTCTTCAAGAATTCAGGATCTTTGTAATCGATATACTTGATACCATTCTTTTTGAAACGGCAGTATTTCTTCTTTTTAACATCTACCGAAGGCGGAGTTAAATATCTGATTTCCGATTGTGTTGTTGCCATGATTAATTCTCTTTTACAGTTTCTTTAGATGATCTTAAATTTCTTCTCTTAACGGCATATTCCGCAGCATATTTATCCTGACGGAAAGTTAAGAATCGAATCACACGTTCATCACGACGAAAGTTGATCTCCAACGTTGCGATTGTTTCCGGTTTTGCTTTGAACTCTACCAATTGGTAAAAACCGGTGGTTTTCTTTTGAATAGGATAAGCCAACTTGCGCAGCCCCCAGTTCTCTTCATTCACAATCTCGGCTCCTTCAGCTTTAAGAAGACCCGTGAATTTGTCTACCGCTTCCTTCATCTGTGCTTCAGATAAAACGGGAGTTAAAATGAAAACGGTTTCGTAATTGTTCATACTACTTTGATTAATATATTGTTAATTAAAATTGCGCGGCAAAGATAGTGATTTTTTTGTAAATCACAAACTCTCGACCTTATTCATTCGGTTCACGAAAAGAGTAAACTTAAATAAATAATTATCTTTGTCTTTGAAATGTCCAAAAGATGAGAACAAAAATTACGCTTATTTTCATTCTTCTGCTTAGGGTCTCTTTACAAGGGGGCTTCGCTCAGGATAACCTTCCGAAAGAGAACCATACCATATATTGCCTTGAGACAATGGGATCGATTGCGTCAAGTGGACAAACTCCTTTCTGGATAGTCAGCAATCGATATGGAACGGTTCCTTTAGAGTCAGGAAACGGACTTTTGCGTGCCGGACTCTTCCATAAGCAACAATTGAAAAAGGATTTCTGCTGGACGGCTGGGATGGAGTTAATCTGTGCAACTCCCAGGTATAAAAACACCTACATACAACAGCTTTATACTGAAGTACGATATAAATCATTGTTATTAAGTATCGGCAGCAAAGAACGATACAATTCCATAATTGATCGTTCATTAAGTTCTGGCGACATGATTCTGTCTCCCAATGCACGTCCAATTCCCGAAATCAATCTCAGCATACCGGAATTTATGGAATTACCTTATACAGAAGGATGGATTCAAATTAAAGGGGATTTTGCAGTCGGACGTTCTTTTGATCAAAGCTATCTACAACACCACACGGCAAATCCCAACAAAGCATTCGTTTATGTCGACCACGTTTTATGGCATCATAAGTCCGGTTTTTTACGTCTGCAAAACAGCCATAATAATGGATCATTATTTGGCATAATCGGTTTTGAGCACTGGGTACAATGGGGAGGCGAATCCGTTGATCCGAAAATCGGGAAACAACCTCAGTCTTTAAAAGATTTTTTACGGGTTATAATTGGAAAAGAAGGAGGAGAAGGAGCAACCCCCAGTGACCAGGTAAATGTGCTGGGGAATCATTACGGAAGTTTTTATTTTTCAATGGGGATTCAAAATCAACTCTGGGGGAAATTGCAAGCTTATTATCAACACTATTTCGAGGATATGTCTGGCGTTGAATTCGCAAATGGGTTCGACGGTTTATGGGGGATTGAATTTACTTCTTCAAAACGTCCATGGCTAAAAAAGATAGTTTTAGAATATCTTATCACTAAGAACCAAAGCGGGCCCATGCATTTTATTCATTTTGATCATGACAAGCATTCCGGACGGGGAGGAGGTTGGGACGATTACTACAATAATGGGGAATATACAACAGGCACATCGTATTTTGGACACTCTCTGGGATCACCTTTAATTCTTTCGCCGGAATATAATGAAGACGGAGATGTTAAATTCAAAAATAATCGTCTGAAATGTTGGCATCTGGGACTGGCCGGGGATATTTCAAAACATTTTTCCTACCGATTACTCTTTACGGCAATGCAAGGCTGGGGACAATCTTTTACGCCGTTTCTGGATATTAAATCGTCTGTGGCAACAATGGCGGAAATCAATTATTCACCTCCGCAGATGAAAGGATGGCGTTTCGGAGGAACGTTGGCTTTCGACACGGGGAATATGATCGAGAAGAATGCTGGATTCTGTTTAAATATACGGAAACAGGGAGTTTTAAAAAATTGGTAATTTACTTGTATTCATTCCACAATGCGACAGCAATAGTTTCCTGTGTCACGTTTGCTAGCTGTTGCAAATTTTTCTTTTCTAACGGGTTCAATCCACCCGTATCCACAGGCGCATGAATAACCATTTCCAGCCGATGCCGCTTCAGATTCAGGGATCCGATGGGTAAAACATTAAAAGGGCCATTCAACGTAATCGGTATAATCGACAAATGTTGATCTACAGCAATTTGATATGCCCCTTTCTTAAAACGTTTCATTTTCCCGTCATTTGTACGCGAACCTTCGGGAAATATCGCAATAGAGGCACCATTCCTTAAAGAATGCTCTGCCTCACAAATGGTTTTTGCAGCCGCTTTGAAAGTAGTATTATCCACAAAAACAAATCCGGCGGCACGACAGGCAGCCCCGACAAAAGGAATTTTGCCTAATCCGGCTTTCATCACCCATTTAATCGGAACACCCAAAAAACCATAAATTAAAAAAATATCGAACGCACCCTGGTGATTCGCCACAAAAACGTACGATTTCGTCTTATTTATATTTTCCCGTCCGGATACACGAACCGGACACAACGCCAAATAACACGTCAGCTTGGACCAAAACATTCCCGGATAATACGCAAATATTTTCTCACCACCCAATAGGCATCCAACAATAACTGTAACCGCAGTCAATATTGTAAGAACTAAAAAAACAGGGACAAAAAACAACCAAACATATATTTTATAGAAAAAATTCAACATTATGATTTGATTTATACGCAAATATAAATGGTAAAAAGAATGGTTTCGTTATTTTTCGCTTAAAATATTTTTACAATCGGGTTATTATTACTTTATTTGTGCAAGAAAAAAATATACATAAAATATCTGCAGCCATGAAAGATTTAATAAAGTATCTGGGGGTTATAATTCTCTTAATTGGAGTTGTTGTCCTTGCCGTTCCGACTTTTCAGGGGACTTTAAACAATACACTTCTTATTGTAGGCTTTACTTTAATTATAGTCGGTTATCTCGGCCATATTGTCATTAATAAGAAAGTTGAATAATACTCTTTTTTAGATTTAGGGGGAGGTTTCCTATAAACGGATACCTCTCTTCTTGTATACATAAAGTTGATCTCAAAAGGATAAAATCAACATGTCATGATAAAAATTTTTCCCATTAATTCAGTTAAAGAAATTGACCAATACACTATATTACATGAACCGATAGCTTCTATCGATTTAGTAGAAAGGGCTTCCTCCCTTTTTGTTCATGAATTTACACGGCGTTTTTCTAAATATCGTCGGATCATCGTATTTGCAGGACAAGGGAACAACGGAGCAGACGCTTTAGCCATAGCCCGTCTTTTATGTGAAGAGTTGTACAAAGTCGAAACCTTTCTTTTCAATCCCACAGATCATTTGTCTCCGGAATGTGAAATAAACAAACTCCGGCTTCTGGAAATCGAGCACGTAGAATTCACAGAAGTTACGCAGAATTTCGAACCTCCGATGCTTTTGGAAAAGGACATTGTCATCGACGGATTATTCGGTTCGGGATTAAACCGTCCGCTTTCGGGCGGATTTGCTGCAGTCGTAAATTACATCAACCAATCTGGAGCAGAAGTTGTTGCAATTGATATTCCTTCCGGATTATTTGGAGAAGATAATCGTCAAAATAATTTGGAAACTATCATTAAAGCAAGCCTGACTTTAACTTTCGGTTTCCCAAAACTTTCTTTTTTGCAAGCAGAAAATTATCCGTATGTAGGAGAGTGGAAAACATTAGATATTGGACTCCATCCGGATATTGTAGAAAAAAAAGAAACCCCTTATTGTCTAATTACAGAAGAAGATGTTTGCGAAATTATCCGTCCACGTCCTAAATTTGCACACAAAGGAATTTTTGGTCATGCGTTATTGATTGCCGGCAGTAAAGGCAAAATGGGCGCAGCTGTTCTTAGTGCCCGTTCTTGTTTACACAGTGGCGCAGGTTTATTAACCGTATATACCTCTGAATGTGGGACTCAGATTTTACAAACAGCGATTCCGGAAGCAATAGTTAACATTGATCCACATAATGAACATCTTAGTCTGGCGCCGGATTGTTCAAAATATTCAGCGGTCGCTATTGGGCCGGGATTAGGACAGCATATGGAAACAGCTTTAGCGTTGGAACACGCAATCCAAACCATAAAAAAACCCATTATTCTCGATGCAGACGCTATCAATATACTGGCGGCCAATAAAGAAATAATGAAATACCTTCCGATTCGAAGCATTCTAACACCGCACCCCAAAGAATTCGATCGACTAGCAGGAAATTCATCGTCGTCTTACGAACGATTATTAAAAGCCAGAGAACTTGCCGCAAATTATAAAATCACAATTGTTTTAAAGGGCGCTTATACAGCAGTCTGCTTACCAAACGGACATGTTTACTTCAACAGCTCAGGAAATCCGGGAATGGCAACGGCGGGAAGCGGCGATGTGTTAACCGGAGTTCTTCTCGGTTTGTTGGCGCAAGGATACGAACCGGAAATAGCTGCCACAGCAGGTGTATATTTACACGGGGTTGCGGGCGATCTTGCTGCAGTGGCGCAAACAGAAGAAGGACTCATCGCCAGCGATATTATAAACATGCTGGGAAAGGCCTTCAAACAAATCAAATAAGCTTATTTCGGTTGTTTACCGATATACGCCAAGATTCCGCCATCAACATATAAGATATGTCCATTCACAAAATCGGAAGCCTTGGATGCAAGGAACACTACCGGCCCTTCCAAGTCTTCCGGTTTTCCCCAACGAGCAGCCGGAGTTTTAGCAATAATGAAATTATTAAACGGATGTCCTTCCGTACGTAAAGGGGCAGTCTGCGGAGTTGCAATATATCCCGGACCGATTCCATTAACCTGAATATTGTGTTCAGCCCACTCACAGGCCAAGTTTTTGGTCAGCATTTTTAATCCACCTTTGGCCGCTGCATAAGCAGAAACCGTTTCGCGACCCAATTCACTCATCATCGAGCAGATATTAATAATTTTACCTCCACCTTTACGAATCATCCCCGGCGCCACTGCTTTTGAAACGATAAACGGACCGACCAAATCAATATCAATCACCTGCTCAAAATCGGCTACACTCATTTCCAATACCGAAATACGTTTGATAATTCCCGCATTATTTACCAAAATATCAATATCTCCGTGTCGAACGGAAATATCTGCAACCATCGCTTGTACATCCATCTCCTTGGTCACATCACATTGATAGCCATATGCATCTAATCCTTCCGCACGATATTCTTTTTCGGCTTCTTCCACTTTGTCTTTCGAGCGGGCATTAAACAAGATCGTAGCTCCAGCCCTGCCAAGCGCTTTTGCCATAGCCATACCGATTCCATATGTCGCTCCCGTCACAAGAGCGATTTTTCCTTCCAATGAAAATTGTTCCAACATTTTATTTCAAATTACAAATTCAAGGTTAAACACAATATAAACAAAGAGACACGAAGATAGGACTTTCCAAAGAAAAGAAAAACGAATTCTGCTAAAAGAGTAAGATCGCAGAAAGGATCAAAGAAAAAAGGAAAACCAACATCCCGGTTTTTCCCAATGTTTTATTCAGCATCTTTCCCTTTACCAATTTTAATTCTCGCCAAACAATATATAACAAAACAAAAAAAACGCCTAAAGAGATTCCCTGCCAGGATAAAGCTGAAATTCCGTTTACTAACGGAAGAACAAGCAAAACAGCAATCAAGCCGTTCAATAAAAACAAGATTCGGCCGAAGCGTCGTCCAAAAAGAACGATTGTCGTACGCTTCTTTGCTTTTTTATCCTGTTCGAAGTCCCGGTAATTGTTTACAATTAAAATGTTCACAGATAATAAACCTATAGCAATTGACAATGAAAAAGAAAGTAACGTAAATGTATGCGCCTGTATATAATAGGTAAAACAAACCGGAATAAAACCATAAAAGAGCAAGACACATACATCCCCCCACCCATTGTAAGCCAACGGATAAGGACCGGCAGAATAAGCCAGCACACAAAGTGCAATAACAATCCCCACGGGAATCAATTCCCAACCAGCGTAAAACAATAGCAGGCAACCGAATAAACAAGACAACCCGAGCATAATAAAAGTTCCAACTAACATCTTCTTCGGTGAAATCCAACCGGAAGCGACCGCCCGTTCCGGCCCTAAACGTTCTTCGGTATCCGCGCCTTTCTTAAAATCAAAATAATCGTTAGCGAAATTACTGGCGATTTGTGCTAACAAGGCTACCATCAAACAAAGCAAAGCCGGAACGACAGAAAAAACACCATCCCGCCATGCCAACGCACAAGCAATTAAAACCGGACTGACAGAAGCCGGTAAAGTTCTTGGTCTAGCAGCGTCTATCCATGCCGCAACAGAATTCTTTTTCATCTCTTAAATATCAATTATGGTACAAAAATAGAATAAATAAAAATAGTATATAAAAAAGACATATATTTGAAACATGAAATTTAAAGTATGCTGCACACTTAATGTCAGATGAAAGAAAAATAGCAAAAAGGATTAAACAGGGCGACAATGTTGCTTTTGAAGAACTCTATAAGCAGCAATATTATTCACTTAAATCATATGCCCGTTTGCTCCTTGGAGAAAAAGATTCAGAAGATATCATTCAAGACGCTTTCCTTAATTTATGGATACACCGCGAACAAATAGATGAATTTCAATCTATTCGGGGTTATTTGTTTCGTTCCATTTATAATGCCTCTCTCAATTTTATAAGGAAAAACAAACGACTATATTCATTTGATAGTGCGTACAGACAAGAAATCGAAGAGTTAGGGACACAGTTTTATAACCCTGAAACAAACGAAACAATCCTTAAAATATTCGCAAAAGAAACAAGGCAAGAAATAAACCACGCGATAGAAAGTCTATCGCCGCGCTGTCGCGAAGTTTTCTCACTTAGTTACATTCATAATTTATCTGGAAAGGAAATTAGTAAAAAACTAAATATATCTATCAGTACTGTAGAAAATCATATTCACTCTGCCCTAAAGATTCTCAGAAAAAAACTTATTAATCATAAAAATAATCAATATATTTTATTTGCTATGTTACTTATTTACACAGTTTTTTCATTTTTCTTTGGGTGTTTTACTCTCATTATGTGTATATTATAAAATATGAACAGGAATAAAAAAACAATGGGTAAAGAGATGCAAAGTATCATTTTCAACTATTTTGCTAAAAAAACTTCTCCGGAAGAAGAAAAGGTTCTATTAGAATGGATTAAAAGTTCTCCGGAAAACATGACGTTTTTTTATGAGACAAAACTAATTATGTCTTTACCATTAAACAGCATAAAAGAAAAACAGTCTCTTGATTCTTCTTTTAAATCATTATGTAATAAGTTAGAACTAAAAAAGAAAAACAGAAGTACTTTTTCTTTCAAACACTACTTAACAATTGGAGCGGGTATCGCCGCCATTTTTGTCGGAGTTATTTTTTACCTTGTAAATCCATTCATTAGTTCAACTTTATCTCATCAAATAATTTACACAAATACAATTAAAGATTCTATTATGCAAATTGTGCTGGACGACCAAACAATCGTCTGGATAGGAGAAAACACAACACTAAGCTGCCCGATTACATTTTCAGAAAAGAAAAGAATTGTCTCATTGAAAGGTTATGCATTTTTTGAAGTAGCAAAAGACAGTTTACATCCTTTTATTGTAAAAGCTCCTGATTTTCAAGTTAGTGTTTTAGGAACTTCGTTTGGGGTTAATACAAACTATGATAACGAAAAAGGAGAGACAATCCTACTTAAAGGATCTGTCAGATTAGAGAAAAAAAACGGAGAAACTTTATTGGCCCTTGATCCAGGACAACAAGTTCTATATTCCAAAAATTCAGAGATACTTGAAGTAAACAAAATCGATGTTCGAAAATACGCCTTATGGCGTTTCGGGTTAATTTCATTAACAAATGTATCTATTCAAGATATAATTAAACAACTAGAGGGAAATTATCAAGTCAGAATTAAAATGAATATTCAAGGGCTTGAAAAAAATAGATATAACTTTTCTTTTTCAAAGAAGAAAGGGATAGAAAAAGCTTTAAAAGATTTACATTTCTTGACTGGACGAAACATTGATTTTTATTCCTCCCATTAAAAAAACAGTTTCTTATAGGTGCTTTATTACATTAGTGTGTAGTATATATGAAAATGTCTTTAATGTTTTTTATATATAATACTAATTATTGAATGCCTATGTAGACTAACTGTAAAATTTATGTCTTGTTATAAAGACACAAAAACTGCAACACGGGAACAAAAATTATCTAAAAATTTTAAACTAAAAAAAGATGAAAAAGGAAAAAGCTAACAACAGGTTTATTTCCATGAAAAAACTGGGTATAAGTATACTCTGTGTTTTTAGCCTAAACGCAGGGTTATATGCAATCCCTATCGAAAAGTCTATTAACAAAAAATACTCAGTAGAACTGAGTTTAAATCAAGTTACATTAAAAAATGTAGTTGATTTATTAGAACAACAGACAGATCTCACGTTCACTTACGAACATTCACTAGAAAAACTAAAAGTAAATAATGTCTCTATCAAAGTTAAAGATGAAAGTATTGAAACAATACTAGAAAAAGTACTTAAGGGAACAAATGTTAATTATAAGATTGAAGATCATATTGTTGTTCTTTACACCCCAAAGAATACCGAATCGAATGCAAAACAACAAAATAAAAAAATAACGGGGGTCGTGAAGGATTCCTCCGGAGAACCTATTATCGGGGCTAATGTTATTGTTAAAGGGACTACAATTGGAGTCATAACTGACCTTGATGGAGGATTCTCTATTAACGTTCCTGAAAATGCGGTATTACTCATCAGCTATATCGGATATAATCATCAGGAAATCACATTAAACGGGCAAAATCAAATCAGTGTAACACTAGCAGAAAATACACAAAAATTAGATGAAGTTGTTGTTACAGCTTTAGGAATCAAGCGTCAAGCACGCTCCCTAGGATATTCTACAACTTTAGTTGGGGGTGAAGATTTCACAATGGCTCGTGACCCCAATCTAGGAAACGCCCTATCCGGTAAAGTTGCCGGTGTAAGCGTGACGGGAAACGCCACAGGTTCGGGAGGTTCAAGCCGTGTTATCATCCGCGGTAATGCATCCCTTACCGGAAATAATATGCCATTATATGTTGTAGATGGTGTTCCTTTTGATAATTCTAATCTGGGAAGTGCCGGAACCTGGGGAGGTTTAGACATGGGAGATGGGTTAAACAATATCAATGCGGATGATATTGAATCCATCCAAGTGTTAAAAGGAGCTGCCGCCTCTGCACTTTATGGATATCGCGGAGGTAATGGTGCTATTTTGATTACAACAAAATCAGGAAAGAAAGGAAAAACAACAACAATAGAATTTAACAACAACCTTACATTTAACACAATTTACGACTACCGAGATTACCAAAAAGAATTCGGACAAGGGTCATATGGAAGTCGTCCAACAGATATAAATTCAGCAAAAGCGTCTGAAATGACGAGTTGGGGTGAAGCTTTAGACGGAGGAAGCGCCGTAAACTTTTTAGGGAATAAATATGAATACTCCTATGTGGACAACTGGAGTAACTTTTATCGTACAGGAACCAATAATTCCAGTTCCTTAGCGATCAGCGGAGCAGCAGATAAAATTGTATATCGTTTTGGGATATCAAACATCTACGAACAAAGTATTCTACCCAATTCAAACAATAGCCAACAAGGGATTAATATGAATACCACTTATGATATCTTATCAAACATACATTTGATCGTTAACGCCAACTATGTTTTTGAAAAGTTTAAAGGACGTTCAAATTTGTCTGATGGGAATGGAAACACAAATGCCTCTCTGATTCATCGTGGTAACTCATTTGATATTCGTTGGTTGGAGCGGGGAAGTTCTACGAGCGATTGGGGGACGACAGAAGACGGATCTGAATTGTTGGGAGGAACGAATGTGTATTTTAACAACCCTTATTGGCTACAATACAGAAAGACCAATAACATGAATAAAAACCGTCTAACGGGAGCCATGACCTTGAAATGGGACATTACTGACTGGTTATACATCCAAGGAGCTGTTCAACGTGACGGATACAATCTGGATTTCAAGCAAGTACAACCAATCGGTGCTGCCGCCGATCCTTCTGGTTGGTTAACTGAATATTCAAAAACATATTCTGAAATTAATTTAAACTACTTATTGGGATTCGATAAGAAATTTGGCGACCTGACAATCGGAGCTACATTTGGAGGTAACCGGCAACGTAATATTGTTAAACAGTATACGCCGTCTGATGGTGGCCGTCCATTTATTGTTGACGGACTTTGGTCTGTTAATAACTTAGGAGATAAACGTGCTTCAAAAACGTATGAAGAATATCAAGTAAATTCTATCTATGGTACAGCTGATTTCGGATGGAAGAATCAAATATTTTTGAATCTTACAGGACGTAACGACTGGTTTTCTACTCTATCACCCAGTAACAATCATTACTTCTATCCTTCTGCAACTTTATCTTGGGTTTTCTCCGAGGCACTAGAGATGCCGGACTGGTTTACTTTTGGAAAAGTTCGTGCCTCCTATGCTTCAGCCTCTAACGGAACATCTGCTTACCAGAACCTACTCTTATATAAATTAAGAGATTATACCGTTAACGGGCAAAATACGATAACGCAAAACAATAACAATCAATACCCCAACCCAGAGTTGAAACCCGTTCGTATTTCCGAACAGGAAATTGGTTTAAATTTATCGTTTATCCATAATCGTTTGTCTTTTGATATGGCATACTATCGTAAAAACACAAAAGATGACATTGCTGTTGTTTCAACCTCAAATGCTTCTGGTTATGGATCGAAAGTTATGAATGTTGGTGAAATCCAAAACCACGGTTTTGAATTCATGATGAATATCGTTCCTGTTCAAACGGCAGACTTCATGTGGAATTCGACGGTTAACTTTGCTTATAATGATAGTGAAGTAAAATATTTAGGAGAAGGCGTGGAACGATTGCAAATTGACGGGGCTTCTGCCCGTTCTGGTAATGTTACGATTCAAAACGTTGTAGGATCTGCTTATGGTGAATTAATCGGTTATAAATACAAACGTGATGAAAGTGGCAATATCGTATTTAAAGATGGTATTGCACAAGCCGACAGCAAACTATCAAGTTTAGGGAATGGCGTTTACAAGCTAACGGGCGGATGGAGTAATAGTCTTAAGTATAAAAATTTTACATTAGCATTTTTACTTGACTTCAAAGTCGGCGCAAAACTATTCTCTGGCACGAACTATTCTCTTTACAAAGAAGGGTTACACAAAAGCACCTTAGTCGGACGTACAGCATCAAATCCCAACGCAACAATTGTAGGAGTCGGGGTAATGGATGATGGTAACGGCAATTATGTAACCAATACAGTCGGTGTTGATGCACAAACTTATTATCAAAGCATCACCAACAATAATATAGCTGAAGAGTTTATCTATAATGCAAGTTTTCTGAAATTACGTGAACTATCGTTGGGGTATGAGTTCCCTAAAAGCGTATTAAACAAAATGAAAGTGTTGAAAGGATTAAACGTTTCTTTAGTAGGACGTAACCTATGGACTATCATTAAACATACAAATAACATTGATCCTGAGTCAGCTTATAATAATTCAAACGGTCAAGGACTAGAATTAAATGGTTATCCGGCTACACGTAGTATAGGTTTTAATGTCAATGTTAAATTTTAATTCTATAAACTGTATATTATGAACAAATATATTAAAGTCGCATTCGCTGCATTTTCATTAATGGCGTTCTCTTCAAGTTGCAGCGACTTTGGAGATGTAAACATTGATCCTGAACATATGAATGAAGGGAATGTCCCTTACGAAATGGTGTTTACCAATGCGCAACACCAAGCCTTAGGCTCCGATTGGGACGTATGGCGCAATGGTTGTATCTATGCTGGACAATGGATGCAACATCTGACCTCTGTTGACTGGTGGTGGAACTACTGTTTATACGCATATAGCGATAGCTATTCTGCTGCTCTTTGGGACGGAATCTACTCCGGAGATCGTGGGGCAGTACGTGATATCACGACAGTAATGGATTTATGGAAAGAAAAAGAAGGATACGAAATCGATTATAATATGGCGCGGATAATGCGTGTGTATATCATGCATCGTCTAACGGATCTCTATGGAGACATTCCATATACTGAAGCAGGACGTCCTCAATTATTTTCTTATCCCAAATACGATGATCAGAAAGACATCTATGCAGATATGCTAAAAGAATTAGATGAAGCCCAAACAAATTTAAGTACTGAAACTGCAAAAATCGGGAGTCATGACGTCTACTTTCAAGGAGATGCCGCTCAATGGAAAAAATTTGCAAACTCATTGATGTTACGGTTGGCTATGCGTCTCTCGAAAGTAGACCCGACAACTGCGCAAACCTGGGTTAATAAAGCTATATCAAACGGATTAATAACGTCAAATAATGATAATGTGAAATTGGCGCACCCAAACGGAGTAACTACGGACGATTCTGCTGAACCGTATGCTAAAATTTTCGCTCACGAGGATAAAGAATTCTTCTTAAGTAAAACATTTGTTGATCAGTTAACCAACACAAACGATCCTCGTTTAGCCCTAATTGGAACCGTATGTGAAAACCCTTCTATTTCTATTCAAAATTCGGATTATCAATTAGGAAATACGGACCCGACAATACAAAAAGGGCTCCCGGGCGGTTTTAGTATCAATAAAACAAATGCGTGGTTTATTGGCAAAAAATACTCCGAATTCAATGATGACACTTATCTTGCGAACTACCAGAGCATGTATTCAGTACCAAATCGTTATACATACTCAGATCCGACCTCTCCTACTTTTATTGTAACTTATGCGCAAACACAATTATTACTGGCCGAAGCAGCTGTACGTGGTTGGATAAGTGGAAATGCTAAGACATATTATGAAAATGGGGTCCGGGCTGCAATGGAGCAGTTCTCTCAATTTCCAAATGGGACTAAACTCTATCAGCAATATTTAAGTACAGATGCTATTAATACTTACTTATCGGAAAATCCGTTTGACGGAACACTAAAACAGATCAATACTCAATATTGGATCAACTGCTTCTGCGACGAATATGAAAGTTTTGCAAACTGGCGCCGGACGGGTTATCCCTCACTTCAATCTGTTTATGATCCTGAAAATCCTTATGGGTTAAGCGCAACCAAAGGATCTATTCCTCGTCGTTTTGCTTATCCTTCGACAGAATCTCAAGTAAACACAACGCATTATGAAGAAGCCGTCGGAAAAATGACGGATGGAGACTCTTTTACCTCGCGAATGTGGTGGGATGTAAAAGAATAATAAAATACTCATTCTTATAAATAGACAACCCGCCAGGTTTATATCCGGCGGGTTGTTTATTAAACTCAACTCTTTCTTATTCAGAAAGCCGACTAATCACTTCCTGATTTATTTTTCGAATGGTCGCTTCATTCATTTTGATCACTTTACGGTCATAGGTCATGATCCCATTCACCTCGCCTTCCACATCGGTTGTTTGTGTATAAACGGCAGCAGAGAAACCTTTATCCACCATTGGCTTTAATTCATTCGCATACTTCACATATTCCGCCGTTACCTCGTCGCTGTTTTTAAATTGGATGTAACCCCAGTTCCGTTTGTTCCACCATAAATGATTTTCCAACGGAAGACCTATCCCTCCGTATTCGCCCAGCACATTTACACGAGCGGCATCAAATAGGAACATACGCGGACCCGGATAATTATGTAAATCCAGAATATCTCCGCACGAACGATGATTTCCTCCACTCGCCGGATTAACTAAACGGGAAGGATCGTAAACGGCTGTCCATTCAACAACCTTTTCCGTGTCGAATTGTCCCCATGCTTCGTTAAACGGAACCCAGATAACTACTGAAGGATTTGAAATACAGAGATCCATAATCTCTTTCCATTCCTGATAATAATTGGCGATAGATTCTGTCGTACGATTCTTATCTGTTCCGCCATTATAGACATGGGGGCCCCAACTGTTACCCATATCACCGCTCGGCATATCCTGCCAAACCAGCATACCTTCTTTATCACAATGATAATACCAACGAGCCGGTTCCACTTTCACGTGTTTTCGAATCATATTGAACCCCCATTCTTTTGTTTTCACAATATCAAACAGCAACGCTTCATCCGTAGGAGCAGTATACAATCCGTCAGGCCACCATCCTTGATCTAGCGGGCCATAATGAAAAAGATTTTTATTATTCAACTGCATTCTGGCAATCCCGTTCACGTCTCGCTTCACTGAAATCTTACGGAAGGCGGTGTAAGATTTTACTTCGTCCTGCACTTTTCCTCCTTTACTCAACAAGACCTCCATATCATATAGGTAAGGATTACTCGTATCCCATAAGGTGGGATTCTTTACTCCTAAACGAAGTTCTTTTCCAACAAGTCCTTTCGCCGTAGCGACCACTTGACCTTTATCCAATATTTTTACTTCTATGATATTCGAAGGGCAAGCGCATGAAGCGCCTACAGTAACCGCTAATGATTCGGTATCGATATTCGGAATGGCTTTAATAGACGTAATATATGTAGAAGCTACGGGTTCGATCCATACCGTCTGCCAGATACCCGTCACCGACGTATACCAAATACCTTCCGGTTTTGAAGTTTGTTTTCCACGCGGTTGAAAACCTTTGTCACTCGGATCCCATACACGAACGACTAATTTTTGCGCCCCATTCCCTTTCAAGTATGGCGTAATATTGAAAGAAAACGGCGTAAAACCTCCCTGATGAGAACCAATCAAAATATCGTTAACATAGACATCCGCTTTCCAATCTACCGCACCGAAATTCAGAAGTACATCTTTATTCTTCCACGAAGAAGGAACCGTAAACGTACGTTTGTACCAAAGTTCATTCTTTCCTCCTACTTCTTTTTGAACGCCGGAAAGAGAAGATTCAATCGCAAAAGGTACCAAAATTTGACCGTCAAAAGCCGAGGGTTCTATTCCACCGCAAGGTTTGATCGCATATTCCCACAATCCGTTCAGGTTTGCCCAAGCGGGACGTTCCATTTGCGGACGCGGATATTCCGGCAAGACATTGTTCGGATCGACTCTCTCCGCCCAAGGAGTTTTCAACTTATCTCCTACCGGCTTCCATTGTGCACTTAGCGTTAACGCCAAGGAAAAAAAAGCACATACTAAAAGTTGTTTTCTCATGATTTTTTAATTTAAAGAATATCACTACGATTTATTTATTCTATTTCCTTTCTCAGGGGTTTATGGTTTGTGGGGCTGTTGTAGGACCGTTTACATATAAATGTCCCTCAGCGTTAATTCCCATCCGGTCTATAAACACGACGCGCTCATCGCCTGTAGCCTTCGTTCGTCCGTGATATACACAATACATCTGTTTGCCGTCGCGTAAACGAACAATACTGTTATGTCCGGTGCCAGTTACGATTCCTCCTCGTGACGTATTTTTTTGCAATATAGGATTATCCGAGCTTTTTTGATAAGGGCCTAAAGGACTTTTCGACGTAGCGTAACCGACAGCATAATTTTCTCCACCGAAAAAGTTTGCGGAATACATAATATAATAAGTATCCCCCTTTTTAAACGTACACGAACCTTCCGTCCAACGCCGATTTACTTCGCCCGATGTCACCGAACGGCTCTCCCATTCGGTTTGCGCATCGTCGTTCGCGACAGGCGGACGGAGGATTAACACGGGTTCGCCAATAATAGCACTGAAATCTGACTTGATTTCTACCCCATAAACCCAGCTTTCTTCTATTTCGTCGTACAAACCTTTTTTTTTCGCCCAGGCAGCCACTTCACTTTCCACCGGATGTTTATAACAACAACGCGAAAAATATAAGTAATTATGCCCACCCTCATCCACAAAGATATTTCCGTCAATAACCGGATACCCGGGGTCAAACAGCGGACGATCACTCATCTCCTTGAATGGCCCGGTAGGTTTATCTGAGACGGCCACACCAATTCGGAAATTCTCCAATTCATTCGTCGGGTTTTCTTTCCAATCGGCACTAAAAAACATATAAAACTTCCCGTTTCGCTCGTACACTTCCGGCGCCCAGAAATTGGCAACCGCCCATGACCCCGAAACATTACCCCGATACACTTGCCCTTCAAGCGTCCAATGTACCAAATCATCTGAAGAATACGCGCAAAAACCATCCACGGCACCGGCACCTGTTCCATACATATAATATTTACCATCCGAAGCCAAAAGGACATATGGATCACCAAATTCTACCTCCAACGGATTCGCGAAACTAATTCGGCTGGAAGAATCTATTTCTGGAAAAAGACAGGCAGATGCATCTACAACAACCGTCGTTTCTTCCTTTTCAGCCGAAAAAGAAACAGGAACGATAGCCGTACGTCTCGGCGTGACCATACTATCCGAAGCATGCACATGGAATACATAATTCCAATCTCCTTTTTTATCTTTGAAAAGATCGCCATGCCCCGTTCCATTCTTGCCAATTAACACACGATCGATCAACGGATTCGTTTCCGCTTTTTGCCAAGGGCCGTAAGGTGAGTCAGCGACTGCATAACCCACAGCGTAATCCGGATTCCTGAAATCGTTGGCTGAATAAAACAAATAATACTTGTTATTCCGTTTAACAACCGTCGGACCTTCGCTCACCTTCCAATCTGCGTTCCACGTATCTTCCCAGCCTCTTTCGGCCGAAATACATTCTTTCAATGTTTCAGTTTTAATACCCGAAAGATCCGATTTCATCTCAGCCACAAAAATCCGATTCCCTTCCTGCAAACGCACATGGTACAAATAAATACGACCATTGTCGTCGAAGAAAACGAACGGATCTATTTGCCTACAGTCGGTAGCTAAAGGCGTAAGCTTATACTGCTTAAAGGGGCCTTGCGGATGCTCACTTTCCGCAATTGCGATGTATTCGTTTGCCGTATACGCCATATAAAAACGACCGTTGTATGCAAAAACCTGAGGCGCCCAAAAACCTTCCGTTCCGAAAGCATCCCCCTTCTTCAACGCATAACCATCGGCTGATGACTCAGGAATACGCCAGGAGCTCAAATCGTCTGAAACATAAACCGGGAACCCAAAATTTGAAACGCCACCTGTACCATACAAATAATAAATTCCATCCTGATAAAAAATGGTTGGATCCGCCAATAAGACAGGCAATCCGCCGATTGCCTTCTCCTCGCCTGTCGTTTTTATTCCGCACGACGAAAAGAGCAACCCAACTATCACCCCCAAAAGAACATTTCTCTTCATCCTTATTTCTTCAACAATGACAACTCATACAACATCTTTATATAATAGCCCCCCACAACCGAACGAGCACGGAATCCAACCGACTTGCCATCCGCCGTTTCGTGCCAATCGCTCAAAGGCATACGTGTTGTCGTTTCATTAGCATAGCGATACACTGGTGCCACAAGCGCGGCAAAATCATCCGCATTATCCGTCAGACAGGCCGTCCATAAAATCCAGTCCGATTTTGTATAGGTCTTCCGACTATCCAAAGGCAAGCCATAAGGTTGCTGTTTATTCAAATAATACGCGATTTCTTTCTTGGCAACTTCTGCCGGAAACAGATTCGTCCCGAAAACTTTATCCCACACCAAATTATATTTCTGGCTCCAGGTTCCTGCCTGATCGAATGTTAATCGATAATGATCTCCGTCATCTGCCATTTCCATCCATTTAGCGGCCATATCCTTAGCCGCGTTCAAATATTTCACAGCTGTCTCCTGATCTCCCATCATTTCCGCCAGTTTTCCATAACCGGCAACTCCCATTATCGCCTTTATCGAAAGATTAGCATTACGCGCAAAATGTCCGGCAAAGTCGTCCGTACACAATTGATTTCCAGGATCCAGACCTTCTTTCAACAAATAATTTGCCCAAACGGTTAATACATCCCAATGCTTACGAGCATAATCCGGACTTCCTTCACGCATAGCAATAGCTGTCGTCAAAATCAACATATTACCGCTTTCTTCTACCGGCATATCTTCCGGATATGTCTGTCCGTTAGCCAGCGGATACGTCCCCACATCGTGCGCTGCAAAAGGCTTATTCCATTTCCCGCTTTCACTAAAATAAAAAATCGGATTCAACATCCCTTTCAACAAATCCGAATTATAAATCAGGAATAAAGGAGCCGAAGGATAAGTTACATCCACCGTACCGATAGAACCATTACTAAAGTTTTCCTTCGAAAGAAACAACAAATTACCTTCTTTATCTTCCACTAATTTATGCGCCGCGATTGCCTGACGATACGCCAAAGCACACAATTCCGCATATTCCAAGTTGCCGGTTTTTTGTGCGTCTTCCATTAGACTCTTATCTAAAGCCCGACATTTCGTCATGATTTCTTTGTAAGAGGACTGCATCCGTTCAAAAGCCTGATAAATATCTACTTGTCCGTTACGTTTCCAATAACCCTGACGGTTCTCATTAAAATATTGGATAGAATACAAATCATCGTAACCAATCATCAAAAAGCCCGAAGCCTGACCAGTTACTTTCCCCAACGCGTGCGTATAAGCCAGTCCCGTCATTTCGTCATACATATTAGCTTGATACGTCGTGTTAGAAGCAGCTTTTGCCAACAAACCATTAGAAGCAAATTCTTCTTTCAGAGCATTATACGAACCATATGCTAACGTTGAATTATCCGAATGACCCGCGGCCAGATAAAAATATCCCCAATCTATACGCACATTATCACCCTTCTTGGACAAAATCGCCTGTTCTTCCGTTCCGGCCTTCAAATAACGAATTCCATTCTTTTCTTCTTTCGCTATTGTTATCGGTTGAAACACATCGTTTACCGCCCATTGAGGCGTTGCTTCAAGATAAAACTGCACATCGTGCGCTACACCGTCCGTAGAACGTACCTGATAGGAAATATAGTTGACCGGAATCGTCATCAAAGCCAAATCTTCCATTAAAAAAGGAGACGTAAAAATCAAATTCAGTTCAACCGGGCCACAAGCAAAAGTATAATATGTCTGCGTCGGCAAAACACTCACCGATTTCTGAACCGCCTTCTCTTCAAAAGCGCCGGAAACTTTTATCTTTTCAAACAGTCCGAAATCCACATACCCCCCGCCGGTTTTATTCTGGCAATAGACAGCAATCACATTTTCCCCCGGTTTCAACGTCGCCTTGACTTCATCGTTCAAAGCAAGCAACACGTGTTTTTCCCACGAGTAACCCGTATTCACCACGCAAATACCGTTAATATACAATTCGAAAGCATCGTCGTGCGAATATTCAAGCCACAACTCCTTATTCTCAAAATTTTCCGGCAATTCAAACGTACGCCTCACCCAGATTTCTTTTGTATTCCAGGGTGTCGTCAAATACGGCATATCAGACGTGCCGAAAGCGGCTTTTCCACTCGTCCAGGATCTATCGTTATAGTCCCGCTCTGTCCATTGTCCGGCGGGCTTCTTCATCAAATAAGTTGCCTCCCATTTCTCCAATGCTGCTGTCGGCAATACCGGTTTTAAGGGCAAACTTTCCTTACCCATAAAGCGATAAACCTGACCATCCACACGTAAAACACCGATCAAAGGATGTTCCTTGCCGGTCCAATGTCGAACGGGATCTTCATTCAATTGATCAGAAAACGACCAAGCACTGGTATAAGGATCGATCGTAACAAGCGGAAAGGCCGGTGCACGCAAACTTATTTCTTTTACAGGCTGGAAATGGACTGAATCAGAACCACAGCCAACAAAAAAAAATAAGAATAAATAAGAAATTGGGAATAAATAAAAATTCTTCATGGTACTGCTTTATAATGATAAAAAATTAATTCTTTTCTATATGACTCTGAAAACCATCCAGACCCTCAAACAAAGAACATCCTTTTTCATTTCTAAGACTTTAAAAAATCATTCAAAAAATTTCAACATTCATGCAATACCTGCTAAAAAACCGTATAAATACAAAAAAACCGCGAATACGTAATTGAACAACTCTGCACAGTGATGTAGAGAGTCGTACACCCTGCACACCAAGAACTCACAAAAAGATATTCAAAAAACCACTTTTAAATCTTTTTGTGTTTACGAAATAAATAAATAATTCCACATTTTGTCCCGTTAAGATATTTTATTTCTCAATTCGTCGATCATGATCAACAGCTTACGACTTCCAACTCGCGGATACAGCCTTTCCGCCTTTTCCAACGTTCGCTTCAAAAAAGCACGGTAAGCTTCTCCCTCCGGTTGGAAAGGCCTGTGCCGAACTGCCTTTTCCAACTCCTGCAATTCCGCCATCAAAGTTTTCGCTTCGGAAATCAAATAATGTTCCGAAAAACGTTTCCAGATATAATCAACCGCTAAAGAAGACGGATGCAACATATCGTCAGCATAAAAACGATAGTCCCGCAATTCGTCCATCATCAACTCGTAAGCCGGAAAATAATCGACCGTATCCGGATAGTTACGGCGCAATTCATCCACCGCGAGCAACAGTGTTGCCTTACTTAATTGATTCCCATGAGCTCCGTCTTTCCAATGGCGTATTGGACTCACAGTAAAAAGAATTTTCAAGCTAGGATTATCCCGCAGAAGATCAGTAAGAAGCATATTCCAATCGGTAACAATCTCTGCTACCGACAAACGCTTTCGGGTGAATTCTGCTTCGGGTAACTTATGGCAGTTCGTTACAATCTGCCCGTTATTATTCCATACATACACCCAAGAAGTGCCCCAAGTCACAATCAATCGGTCAGCTTTCCGAAGCGTTTCTGCGGAAGCCAACATCCGGTCATTGATTTTTTGCAGACAAGCTTCGGAGGTCGAAGCAGAAAAACGACTATGATGGTGAAAACTGTGAAAGGCTCCCGCATGATAAAACAAATCAGTCGCTTCAAAATGCTTTTTTCCCAGCAGCAAACGAAGTCCGAAAGCTACCGAAGCCGGATTGTATACTGTGCCGAACGGGTTGGCATCCACCGAAAAAAAAGCCGATTCCAATTTTTCTCCGATATTTTCGGCAAAACAAGAACCTGTCAACAAAATAGAAGTCGAGTAGGAAAAAGAAAATAATGCTTTCTCAAATTTTACAAGTGTCCTAAATTCCATATGATCTTTCCGGTAATATAGTTATAAAACAACATACACCTCCTCTCCACATCCGTCAAGGCATATCCATAACGGGCTTAAAGATACATTTTTTCAAGCATCTTCATTCCCTATTTTTTCCGGTACTGCTGTGGCGTCACGCCAACTTGCTTCTTAAAACATTTACTAAAATAAGCCGGATTGGAAAACCCCAATCTGTAAGCAACTTCGGCAATGGTTAATTCTTCGTACTCTTGAAGCAGGCTCATTGCTTTGTTCATTTTCACATAGAGCAAATAGTCGTTAGGCGTCATCCCTGTAATCTGTTTAATACGTTCGAACAGACGTGTCCGACCGATATTTAACTCCTTGCTCCATTTAGACGTATCAAATTCGACGTCTTCCAGATTTTTCTCTAGAACAACAAGCGCTTTATCCAAAAAACGCTTATCATGTACATTTGTCGCTAATCCTTGAACTTCTTCTTCTGCCAAGCCGGTATATTTTTGAAGTATACCAGCACGATTTTTAACAATACTGTTACAACGAAGGAAAAGATATTCCATATCAAAAGGTTTCACCAAATAATCATCCGCTCCGACGCGGACACTTTCCTTTTGCTGTTTTACAGAAGGATGGATCGTCATTAAAACAACCGGGATATGCAAAGTTTCCAGATTAGTTTTCAGCAATGCACATATTTCGATTCCGGATAGTCCCGACAATGAGATCTCACAAAGGATGATATCCGGCTGTTCTTTCATTGCTATGTCTACCACATTTTCTGCCCGTTCCACCTCAATTACGTCATATACTGGCGACAAAGATTCTTTCAAAACGGAACGCAACTCATCATCACTATCCACTAAAACCAATTTAAAATGTTTACCCGTGGTATACTCATCTTTGAGCTGTACCGGAACCAAAACTGATTGATCGGGCACATCAAAAAAAGCAGGTAATTGACGAAGCGATATTTTTGTAGTTCCTGTCTTTTCCTCTGTGCTAAAATGTTTTTCTCCTGTTTGAAGACGAACAAAAAAAGAAGTCCGCCCTTTTTCCGTACAAACCAGCAATTCACCTTTATGCATAGATACGATCTTTCGGCTAAAAGCCAAACCAATGGTATTGCTTGGCAAAGATTTTAGCACGTCGGTTTCTTCGATCAATTGGGAAGAAGATTCAAACACACCAAAAAGCTGAGTTAGCATTTCCTCGTCATAAACATCTCCAATACAACTAATTTGTATTTCTATCCAGGAAGCTTTCTGCTGTAAGGAAATATTGACGCGCCCTTTCACATGCACCAATTTTGAAATGGCAAATAATAGATTGTACATTACTTTTTGCATTTGAGACCAGTCAAACCAGATTTTAACGTCGTCCCCCGGATGATAATAATGAAACGATATCTGAAGAATAGAGTCGTAATCGGAGACTGTTTCATATATTTCCTGCAAAAACTCCGTTAAACTATAATAACCGACGTTCAAACACAACATACCGTTCTCCGCTTCTCTAAATTCTTGCAACTCCATGAAAAGACTTTGCATGCGGATCGCCTGTTTCTTTATTTTTTCGAGTTTGGCCTTAGTTACCGACTCAAAATCATTCAAAACACGATCCAACGTCGTAATAATTAAGGTAAGAGGTGTTCTAAATTCATTAGATATACCGGCAAAAAAATTCAACCTTTTCCGGTTTTCCTCCACTACACGGACGGCTTCTTTTTTTTGAAAATCTAAAGAAGCATGTAAAACAGCCTTTGCTTTACTCGAGCGAATGAACAACCATAACAAACCACCTGCAACAATTAAATAGAGAAAATAAGCGGGGTAGGATTTCCAAAAAGGAGGCTTAATTCGAATAGCTAAAGAAACTTGTTTCTCGGGATCAGTAGTTTCTCGAACGGTAAATAGATAGTTTCCTGCCGGCAACGAAGTAAAAGAAACTTTCTTATGATCTGTATATGTCCACTCCTCCAATCCTTTTAGCCCTTCCATTTTATATTCGTATCCAGTATAGTATGATGCCAAATAATTGGAAGAAGCAAAGGTTATACCGATCGTATTCTTATTGTATGCAAGAATAAGCTCCTCAGGTTGCAAAGGATTATTTCCAATCGGTGTTATCGCATTGTCCGGTGTATTGTTAATTTGAACCGAACTGATATACAATAGGTAATTTCGTTTTACCGTACTGATATCTTTTTCATCGAACGAAATTAATCTCTGCAATCCCCCCACATATATACTGCGTGTGCGGGGTGAAACATAAAGTCCACAGTCCGGACTCAATGACATGATGGGTGAAGTTCCGTCCAGACGAATGTGACTGGAATAATCGATTATTCGTCTTCCGGATAAATGAAGAATAGAAACACCCTTATTCGAAGTAACGATTAAATTCCCGTAGGAAGAAAGAGCAACGTTGTAGCAAATATCACTGAGTAGCAACCCTCCGTCGGAAGAATACGTGGTGAATTTATCCGCCTCTGTATCATATTCCAAAACACCCGACTTTAATGTAGCCAAAAAAATTCCCTGTTTAGAATTCCCGCAGAGACTAATAACCGGACTGGGAATCGCACTCTCCGCACTCAAGCCATTTCCATAAAACGAAAGCAGGCGGGAATGTTTCATATCCACGGTAAAAAGTCCGCTAGTTAAAGAAGCGATCCACAACACATTCCGATCATCCAAATAAATCGTACGAGAAATCCCAGCAGATAACTCACGCAGCCTTTTCTCCATAAATAAAGGCGTAATTACAGTAGTAACTCGATCTATTTTAAATAACCCGTCTTGCGTAAGAAGAATCAGGTAATCGTCGAAAGGAATGATTTTCTCGATAATCTTCTGATATCTATTCGTTAACGAATCCTGAACTACGGGATAAATACGGTCTTTTTTCCGGTCATAAAAGACCAACCCCTCCATATAAGTTCCTATATATAGTCGATCGTAGACCTGATCATAATACATTGCCCGAATTTTATTATGCGGTAATCGATGGGAAGCCATGGTAAGGTGGCGAATATGCATTCCGTCCGGTGTAATGACATTCACTCCGCTTCCCTCGGAAGAAACATACAAATAGCCATCCGAATCTTCTACAATATCGCCAAGAACAACACCATGCAAATAGGCAGGATCATTTTCTTTACTTGCATACAAAGTATAATTATCTGTTTCGGGATTAAAATAACGAACCTCACCGTAATAGGGACCTATCCAAATCGTGCCTTGTCTGTCTGTATATAACGCATAAATAGAAAATTCAGACATAAAGGCTTCTTTCGATACATATGCAGGAGATTCACGAAAGGGAGGCTTCACTTGGTAAAGACCGTTTAGAGTCCCTAGCCAAATACTACCTTTGGAATCTTCGGCAAAACAATAAGCTTCCTTTTCAAAAGGTTTATTGCCGTTTCCCTGATATACCAATGCCGAGACGCGTCCATCCGAACGAAGAACACGAATACGTCCGGAACGGCACGAGACCCATAAATTTCCACTTGAATCTTTAAATAAAGAAGTAATTAAGTCGCCTTCAAAATCTTTCGTCAGGACTTTGTTCGACGAAAGATCGACTTTATACAATCCGGAAGATGTCCCCAGCCAGCATATCTCTTTAGTTTCAAAAAGAAAACAATAAATTTGAAGTTCTTTATTTTTCAGATCAAAAAGCTTTTGTCGTTTATCAGTATGATGATCATACCTATATAGTTCGCCTTCTAACGAAGCATAAAACAAATAATCTTGAAACATTTCGATATGCGTAGCCTGTACACGAGGCGAAAAGAATTGATCGGAATTCAAATCTAATCCGATCATATAATCTTGAGCAAGAAAATAAAGAATGGAATCATTCCCGCAAATTCCATGTATATCGGAATCTTCAATCCCAGGGAAATACTCAGAAACCCGATATACCCGGGTAGATTCGCCATTGTAACAATTCAAAGCATCATTTCCAAACCAGATCCTCCCCAAAGAATCTTGCCAGATAGCTATTGCGGAGGCTTGGGAAAGTCCTTGCAAACTTCCTACAGTTCTAAAATGAAATCGTTCTCCATAAACCCAAATTGAACTTAAAAGCAAAACAAGTATTAAACAATTTCGCATATTTTTTTCTTTTATTTCACGTTAAATTGCTTTACAAAGATAGAGAAAACAATATCAATTCGTTCAATTCACAGGTAAAATCGTACGCGACATCCTATAGCTATCTAAAAAGAATATTGAGGTACAGTGATATTAACAATAAGAAATAGTTTTGCAACAGAATTGTCACGATTTGTTAAACGCTTACATCAAACGAGTGTGTCATTCTAACTGGATTATTATTATCTATTCATGTCAAATTAAAATCATTTATTATGTTTAAATTGTACAAACCTGTTGGCTTATTATTGCTCACTAGTGCCATGCTATTTTCAGGAAACGTACAGGCAGATTTGATCCCGCAAAGACCAGCGCTGCACGATGTACAACAAAAAGGAAAAATCAGCGGTACAATTGTTGACAATATGGGGCCCGTTGCTGGTGCTTCTGTCGTAGTGAAAGGGACAACAAACGGAACCATTAGTGATTTCGATGGTAACTTTTCGTTGGAGAATATTCCTGACGGAGCAATTATTTATGTCTCCTTCATTGGATATATTCCTCAGGAAATCGCGTATACCGGACAACAAACACTGAATATTCAGTTGGAAGAAGATACACAAAAACTGGATGAAGTGGTCGTAACCGCTCTCGGCATTAGGAAAGAAGCTAAAAAGTTGGGATATGCCGTAAGTACGGTAACCGCCGATGATTTGACTAAAGCCTCAGCGCCTAACTTAGGTTCTGCGCTTTACGGTAAAGCGCCGGGGGTACGTATTCAAACTGCTCCCGGGGGGGCTATGGGTTCTATTTCAATCAATGTTCGTGGTCTGAGTTCCATAACCGGAACAAACCAACCTTTAGTCGTTGTTGACGGTGTGCCGATTCACAACGGTGACACAAATACGGATGGATATTGGGGAAACCAACGCATTCAACAAAATGGATTAGCGGATATTAATCCGGAAGATATTGAAAGCTTATCCATTCTGAAAGGAGCGTCGGCGTCTGCTCTTTACGGTTCGGAAGCAGCCAATGGTGTTGTGATGATTACCACAAAATCGGGCAAAGGCGGAACGGGTTTAGGGGTTGAATTCAATGCAAGTCTATCCGCTGATATGGTAGCGTACATGCCGGAATACCAAACGACTTACGGCCCCGGACAAAGAGTAGGTTCACGTATTTCAGGTGGAACAGACGCTGACGGTTTCCGTACCGTAATAGGTAGAGACGGGAAAGAATACACTGGGCTTAAAGAAACTTACAGCTACTGGGGGCCGAAATATGACGGTCGCGATATCCTTTTTTACGACGGAACCGTGCGCAAGTATCAACCGATCACGGATGACCCATGGAGTGATGTATTCCGCACGGGATTCAATCAACAATACAATGTGTCGATCACCAAAGGAAACGAAAAAGGGAATGTACGTTTTTCATATACCTTTGCTGATAATTTGCCAACACAGTATAACTCAACATTCCAAAAGAACAACTTCAATCTGACGGGTAGCCAGAATGTAACCGACAAAATTAAGCTGGGTTTTGGTATTACATATATTATTCAGGATATTAAGAACCGTCCTTATCGTATTAGTCGTTTAACAGATAACTTCGGCGGATTTTTCGGCCCGTTTGATGATATCAATTATTTGCGTAACCATACAGTAACCAGTCTGGGTTATCTAAACCAAAAATATAATAACGACACACAATTAACTCCTGACGAAGGGTTTGAATACAACGTTCCGGCAGGTGCATTAGTAAATGAATACTACTGGAACATCTTAGGCAAGGAACAATTAGAGAGCAACAACCGTTTGATGGCAAATCTTACTCCGACTTGGGAAATTATCAAAGGTCTGACACTGAAAGGACGTATTGCTACGGATGTATCCATCTCTAAAATAGAAAACAAGGAATCTGTACAACAGTCTATCGTTTTCAATAATGGAAATTATGGCTATTACGGCTTGCAGAACAACCGCTACGACATTTTTTATGGTGATGTGATGTTGAACTACAACACTCAACTTACTGAAACATTGGGATTGGACGCGACTATCGGTTGGCAAGGGCGCCAGGAAAAGCAAACGAATGTATCAGTAGGTACAAACGGAGGCCTCTCTGTAGAAAACTGGTTCCACCTGAATGCGAGTAACAAAACGCCAAACTCCAGCATGAACTCACTCGAATTTCTTAAAACAGCTGCTTTCGGAATGTTGAGTCTTTCTTATAGCGACTGGGCATATCTTGAAGGAACAGCTCGTCAGGAAAAGATCTCAACTTTGGCGCCGGGCAACAATTCGTTCTTCTATCCGTCAGTTAACGGAAGTTTTATTTATACCTCACTTCTGAAAGATCAAATGCCTGAATGGTACAACTATGGTAAAGTGCGCCTTTCGTATGGTATTGTAGGTAATGCACCGGAGATCTATAAAGGTTCGAAAGCTTATGTTCAAAAGACAACAGGCGGACAATGGATATACAATAGTGTAAATAGTGCCGT
>JAQVZS010000005.1:51530-68452 GCA_028708075.1 Massilibacteroides sp. | reverse complement strand
ATTGGTGGTGCCGTATTAAATACAGGCTGGATGTATATGATGGGACAGGGAGCATTGAAAGAAACGCTAAAATATCATGATGGCGAAGGTTACGGCTCCACATTCTACATGAATGGAAGCACATTAGTCCCTTATGAAGGAACAACGGGCCCGAACGGCGAAAGAATTTATGACAATGGGATTATTCTTCCGGGGGTAAACGTGAACACCGGAGAAGCTAACACAAAAATGATTGCAGCCGACCAATGGACGAACTGGAGTTATAACTGGGGAAGCGGGCCTAACGATGCTATCACTCATTATGATCTGGGAGTATTCGACAACTCTTATCTGAAATGCCGCGAGTTAGCCATCAGCTATAACCTGCCGAAAAAGCTTCTATCCAAATTCTTCTGCAAGGGACTACAAGTGTCTGCTTACGGTCGTAACTTGTTCTATATTTACAAGAACCTGCCGGGATTTGATGCGGAAGCAACAGATGGTACGACTTGGATTACGCAAGCTAAGATGGGTGGTTCTACTGCAACAACCCGTTCTTTAGGTGTATCACTGCGCGCAACGTTCTAAATAGTTATCAAATAAAATGAAAAATAAAATGAAAAATATATATTCATACCTTATTATATTAGCTGCTACGTTCTCTTGGGGATCATGCGCAGACAGTGAATATACGGACAAATACGATAATCCCGCAGAGACATCAAAAGCTTCGTGCGACAAACTAATGACCGGTGTGTTTTATACGGGTCGTACCTATACATTCAATTCTTACTGGCGTGCTTGGACATGGGATAACTACTCCCTCGGAGTCTATGCTCAAACTATAGGCTTCATGAATGATGAAGGTAGCATTTATGCGGTCAGCGATGGTTATGCCAACGATCGCTGGGTAAACTTCTACAACACACTTACACAGTTCCGTGTTTTAGAAGACGTATACGATAAACTTGATAGTGAAAAGAAAGTTACCTACACTATTTTTAAGGATCTTGCAGAAGTATTTATCTATGACCATCTATCACAGATAATAGATATTTTCGGTGATTGTCCTTTTGAAAAAGCCGGTTATCTGTATATTACGGGTGACGTTGCCGGAAGTTTTCCTTCCTATGATAAGGCGGAAGATTTATATTCAATGATGCTTGATCGTCTTGGCGAACTTTATACTAGCATCCATAGCCTGAATGGAAATCTGAATGCACAAGCAGCGGCTTATTTACCCAATCAGGATTTCATTAATGGTGGTGACCTGAACAAGTGGGAGGCTTACTGTAACTCGCTTCGTCTGCGTCTTGCTGTTCGTGTAGCTACTCAAGGTTCATTAGCCGAAAAAGGAAAACAGGTAATCGCTGAAATTTTGAATGGAAATCTCCCATTGGTCGATAGCAACAGTAATGGAATCCAGTTGGAATCAAACAATGAAGATACAGCCAATTTCTTTAATCCGGACGACCTTCGTTCAGGATATGCTGATGGCAATTATATTAATGCCCCCAGTGCTATGATCAATGTGTTAACTAAGACGGTAGCCAGCGAAAATGATCCTCGTCTTTCAATCTTGTATTCAAAAAATGCAGCCGGCGAATATAAAGGCTTAGACCCTGAAAATGAAACTTATGGTGAACAAAAAGTAAATGTTGACAAGCCATCTTCAGAACGTGCTTACTCTCGCATCGACTCTACCACAATAAGCTACAATACCGAGTTTATCAGTCCGATCATTACCGCTTCAGAAGTTGCTTTCTTGAAAGCCGAAGCATACCAGAAAGGATGGGCAAACGGAGATGCCAAACAAGCATTCATTAACGGCGTTTTGTTTTCTGCTCAATTTTATTTCCACGAAAATGAAATCAGCCCGAGTACGGATGGAACAAAGTTAGCTTATCCTGGCGACGATGTGATAGAAGCCTATGCAACTAAAGCCTGGGAAGGTGCTTCGAATAAAGAGGAAACCATTATCACACAGAAATGGTTGAACTTTGGCTTCATCCAGTCATCTCAAGCATGGAACGAAATTCGCCGCACGGGATATCCTCAACTGTTTTTCCCGGAAGACGGAGGAGCACAATTATTGAAAACGGCGCCTTACCGTGTGAAATATCCTGCTTCTGAACGCAGCAATAACACCGCTAACTGGGAGACTCAGGTACAGAATATGGGTGGAGACGATAGCTATTACATTAAATTATTCTGGGCAAAATAACATCCTATTAAGGATTTTGAATAGAAGAGGGGATCCTTAAGGATCCCCTCTTCTCGTTTAGTCCGCTACGCATTGCTTACCCGGGTTTTCAATCCTCATTTTTTCTATCTCCTTGGTATAATTATGTACCTTTGCGGAAAATAAACAGGTATGGTTAGTTATTTGCAAGTTGATAGTCTTACTAAAAGTTTCGGCGATCTGGTGCTTTTTGAAAATATTTCGTTCGGGATTGCGCAGGGACAAAAAACCGGATTAATTGCTAAAAACGGAGCAGGAAAAACAACGCTTCTGAATATTATCGCCGGTAAGGAAAGCTATGACGAAGGTATGGTGGTTTTTAGAAGTGATTTGCGTGTGGGTTATCTTGAACAAACGCCGTCTTTCCCCCAGCAGATAAATGTGTTGCAGGCCTGTTTCCATTCCGACAACGAAATTGTCCGGCTGATCGCGGAATATGAAAAGGCGATAAATAATCATCAACATACTGATCTCGAAAACATTCTGCAACGAATGGACACCTTAAAAGCCTGGGATTATGAGCGCAAAGCGAAACAGATTCTTTCTCAACTGAAAATTTCCGATTTCGACCAACCCATCGACCAACTTTCCGGGGGGCAATTGAAACGAATTGCGCTGGCGAATGTTTTAATTACAGAACCGGAATTGATTATTTTGGACGAACCAACCAATCATCTTGACCTGGAGATGACGGAATGGCTGGAGGATTATCTCAGCCGGCAATCAATCAGCCTTCTAATGGTAACGCACGACCGGTATTTTCTGGATCGTGTCTGCAACAACATCATCGAAATCGACCGAAAACAAATCCATCAATACAAAGGGAATTATAACTATTATCTCGAAAAACGGGAGGAACGAATGGCTGCTTTAACGGCAGAAACCGATCGTGCCGCCAACTTGCTGCGAAAAGAACTGGACTGGATGCGCCGCCAACCTCAGGCACGCGGCACAAAAGCAAAATATCGAATCGATGCGTTCTACGAATTAGAGAAAAAAGCAAAACAACAGTGGACGGACGGACAGGTAAACCTGAGCGTAAAAGCGACTTACATCGGATCTAAGATTTTTGAAGCTTCGCATGTATGTAAACAATTCGGCGACTTGAAAATACTGGAAGATTTTAATTACACATTTGCCCGTTACGAAAAAATGGGGATCATAGGCAACAATGGCACAGGGAAATCTACATTTATTAAACTGTTGTTGGGTGAAATGGAACCGGACAACGGTCATTTCGATATCGGCGAAACCGTTCGTTTCGGTTATTACAGTCAGGATGGTTTACAATTCGACGACCGAATGAAAGTAATCGACGTTGTGCAGGATATCGCTGAGTCCGTTGATCTGGGGGATGGAACCAAACTGAGCGTCAGTCAGTTTCTTACGCATTTCATGTTCGAACCGGAAAAACAGTACAGCTATGTCTATAAATTAAGCGGTGGAGAAAAACGCCGTTTATATCTCTGTACAGTTCTCATGCGAAATCCAAATTTCCTTGTACTGGACGAACCCACCAATGACTTGGACATTGTTACGCTAAATGTGCTGGAAGAATATCTAAAAAACTTTAGAGGATGCAGCATCATTGTTTCTCACGACCGTTATTTCATGGATAAAGTTGTGGATCATTTGTTAGTATTCAAAGGAAACGCTGAGATAAAAGATTTCCCCGGCAATTATACGCAATACCGGGAATGGGAAGAAGCAGAACAGTTTGTTCAGAAAGAAAATCAAAAAGACAAGGAACGACAATCGAAAGAACCTACCCAAACAAATGCTCTGCAAAGAAACAATGAGAACAAGAAGAAGAAACTGACGTTTAACGAACGTCGCGAATTTGACCAACTGGAAGTTGAAATTGCCAATCTGGAAAAAGAGAAAACAACGCTGGAACAGGAGATGAGCAGTGGAACTTTAAGCAACGAAAATTTGCTGTCTAAGTCGGAAAAAATCACCAAAGTGATTGATGAATTAGACGAGAAAACCATGCGTTGGCTTGAACTCAGCGAATTCGCTTAAAATAACGAATAAAGATAAAAGGGCAAACAACCAACTGAAAAAAGAATGAAAACAACTAAGCCTGTATTGTGGAATCGGAATTTTGCCCAATGCTGTATTTCGTATTTCCTTATGAACTTTGCATTTTATATGCTCATGCCGACCATACCGGTTTATCTCGTCGAAGAATTACATATCGAACCGTCAAAAGTAGGTATTGCATTATCCAGTTATACCTTAGGACTCATGTTGATTCGTCCCTTCTCGGGCTATTTGGTGGATTGTTTTTCCCGTAAACCGCTTTATCTCCTCGCTTTTTCTGCTTTTGCGACCATGTTTGCCGGCTACTTGTTCGCCATCTCAATGCTTTCGGTCATGGTTGTCCGTTTTATTCAGGGAGGTTTTATGGGGCTCACTTCTGTCGCTGGAAATACAATAACCATTGACGTGATCCCCTCTGAACGACGGGGAGAAGGAATGGGTTTTTATGGACTCACCATTAATCTCGCCATGTCATTATCTCCATTGGTAGCCGTCTCGCTCTATAATCATTCCGGCTTCCATCCGGTTGTTTTAACCGGCTTATGTATTGCTTTCACCGGAGTCATTTCAGTTATCTTGATCCGCTATCCTAGACGCAAAAAAATCAGTCGACCCCCAATTTCGTTCGACCGCTTTATTCTAATAAAAGCATTATGGGCAGGATTATCCTATATGCTATCAGCTATTCCGTATGGTATGATTATTTCTTTTGTCGTTTTATATGGAAAAGAAATCAACATCGAAAATCCAGGGTATTTTTTCATTTACATGGCTATTGGAGTCGGTTCCGCACGATTAATATCCGGAAAATTAGTAGATCGTGGGAAAATACACATCGTTTCTATTTCGGCACTCCTCTTATTGATTTTATCTTTTGTGGTATTTGGACTTATACATACAGAAATAATCTACTTCATCTGTGCTTTGGCAATCGGAATCGGATTTGGCATTAGTGTTCCTGCTTTTCAAATGCTTTTTGTCAACGTAGCCCCACATAATATGCGCGGAACGGCTACTTCAACCTACCTCACGTCATTTGATTTGGGTGTCGGTATCGGAATGTTAAGTGCAGGATTTATTTCTTCACATTTTAATTTAGCAATAGCCTATATAGCAGGATCGCTTGCCTGTTTCTTTTCTTTATTTGTGTATATTATTTTTGCTAAACCTGCCTACGAAAGGGACAAAATCCCGATTAGCAACTAACAAATAGACCGATAGTATTACAAAACTATTACATAATTCTTGCAGTAGTGCTAAAAAAGAGTCAAAACAACACTCTTTAGCATTTTTTATACTTGTCAAAGAACAATGTTATAAAACATATTGTTATATTTGTAACGGAAAAGGATGAAAGGGGAAAACAGGTTATCACCCCCAAATTAGGTTTTTAGTTTAGGTTTATTTAAAATTAGGTATTATGAAACGTTTAGGTTTGGCTGTTGCAGCCGTAGTAATGAGTGCAAGCGTTAGTTTTGCACAAAGCAACGAAGTAAAAATGAGCAAAGAACCGTTCATGGTGAATACGGAAAAATTAAGCTCGTACCTGCAATTAACATCAACTCAGTACAATGAAGTTGCAGATATAAATGCTTATTTTATCGAAAAACAGAACGAGAGTATTAAATCAAGCAGTAAACTTCAGTCGAAGAAAATGTACCAAGCAGTATATGGAAACCTGAAGTTAATGAAAAGGGTGCTTACTCCGGAACAATACCGTAAATACGTTGTATTGTTAAACATTACGAACAACAACAATCGTATGATGGGAATTCAGGCTATGCCAGATACCTATTTGGCAGACAACAAGTAAGACAAAACTTTTAAAAGTAACATGACGAAGAAGAGATTACATAGCTCAAGCGAATGTAGTCTCCTTTTTTTTTCTCTATCTTTGCGCTATTATTTAGCATAATACGCAAAACAAAACATGACACGCAACACTATTCTAAAAAAAAACGCAGGCGCCTACAGTTTAATTGTTATTGGCGCCTTTTTACAAGCACTAAGTTATGTGATTTTTTTAGCTCCATTCAAAATTGTCCCCGGAGGAGTATACGGCATTTCTATTGTCCTACATTACGTTACCAAAGGATTTTTTTCGTTTTTCCCGGACGGGCTACCGATGGGAGCTACGGCACTTTGCTTTAATATTCCCCTGTTATTTCTAGCCATGAAGAAATTAGGCCTTTCTTCAGGGCCTAAGACCATTGTTACTTTTTTGCTCATTTCTATTTTTACGGATACAATATCTTACGTGTTAGGTAACCAACCGTTGGTTGAAAACGACCATTTCATTGCCTGTTTTTATGGTGGTGCCATATTAGGCCTGGGAGTCACTTGTGTATTCCGCGCCGAAAGCACTAGCGCGGGAACAGATGTCCTTGCTCGCGTTATTGCTAACAATACGAATATGAAAGTCAGCAATATGATTATCATTATCGATTCTACCATCGTCGTACTCGGATTGATCGTATTCCAGGATTGGGCTGTTCCCTTGTATTCCTGGTTCACCATTTTTGTTTTCGGAAAAATTGTGGAAATGTTCCAGGTAGAAAATCCCAGCCGTGCAGTTTTTATCGTCTCCAAAAAAACACAAGAAATCAAAGAGCTTATCGTAAACAAGATGCAAATGAGAGGAACTTTCCTGCACGGAAGAGGCATGTATGAAGGAAAAGAAAAAGAAATTATCTTTATGATCGCCGAACGTAAAGACATTCCTAAATTGAAAAACGAAATAAAAGAGATCGACAAAAACGCGTTTTTATCAACAATGCATGCCAGCAAAGATTCGCCTGCTACCGGCAGATAAAAGTCATTATATTTGCACTGTTTCATAACTTCCGCTATTTTTGCATCATTTGTAAACAAAATAAATAATTGTATTTACTAAATAACAAATAATGCCTAACATCTCACAACGGGGGCTCAATATGCCAGCCTCCCCAATCCGAAAACTTGTTCCTCTGGCAAACAAAGCCAAAGCAAAAGGGCTTAAAGTGTATCACCTCAATATCGGTCAGCCGGATTTGCCTACTCCGGAAGTCGCGATGGAGGCGATGCGAGCGGTCGACCGCAAGGTTTTGGAGTATTCCCCCAGTGAAGGAAACTTGGGGTTCCGTGAGAAATTGGTAAAATACTATGCTAAATTCAATATCCATGTCGGTGTTGAAGATATCATTATTACAACAGGAGGATCGGAAGCCGTATTTTTTTCCTTTATGGCTTGTCTGGATCCTGGCGACGAAATTATCGTTCCCGAACCAGCTTATGCCAACTATATGGCTTTCGCGATTTCGGCCGGTGCCGTGATTAAGACGATTCCTTCGACAATCGACGAAGGATTCGCGCTACCTTCAGTCGAGCGGTTTGAAGAACTGATCACTCCCAAAACTAAGGCAGTATTGATTTGTAATCCGAACAATCCAACCGGTTATCTGTATACGCAAAAAGAGATGAATCAACTTCGAGATATTGTCAAAAAATACGACCTATTCCTATTTTCTGACGAAGTCTATCGTGAATTTTGCTATACAGGTGCACCTTATATTTCGGCTTTTCACTTAAAAGGAATTGAAAACAATGTTGTTTTAGTGGACTCGGTATCCAAAAGATACAGTGAATGCGGTATCCGCATAGGTGCCCTGATCACAAAAAACCTGCAAGTAAAAGAAAACGTCATGAAATGGTGCCAGGCACGCTTGAGCCCGCCACTAATTGGACAAATCATCGCGGAGGCTTCGTTGGATACGCCGGAAGATTATATGCTGGAAGTCTACAACGAATACGTAGAACGGCGAAAATTCCTGATCGACGGACTGAACCGTATTCCCGGTTGCTATTCTCCAATTCCTATGGGTGCTTTTTATACGGTGGCCAAATTACCGATAGACAATGCAGATAAGTTCTGCGCATGGTGCCTAAGCGAATTTGAATATGAAGGACAAACCATTATGATGGCACCTGCTTCGGGATTTTACACAACTCCCGGTTTAGGAAAAAATGAAGTCCGCATTGCCTACGTGTTGAAAAAAGAAGAACTGGGAAAAGCACTAACGGTTTTGGAAAAGGCTTTAGAAAAATATCCTGGACGAACCCTCTGAGTTTCTTTATGAATTTTGAACTGTTCATAGCCAGAAAAATATACTTCAGTAAGGAAGAAGGTAAACAAGCAACACCGCCTGCTGTTCGTATTGCTATGATCGGAATAGCGCTAGGATTAGCCGTCATGATGCTATCGATCGCCATCATCGTCGGCTTTAAACAGGAAGTACGCAATAAAGTCGCCGGCTTTGGGTCGCATATCCAAATCACAAATTTCGATTCCAACAATTCATACGAATCGCATCCGGTGGCGATTAGCGACTCATTGCTAGCGTTCCTACGAAATTATCCCGGGATCAAACAGGTCGAAAAATTTGCTACTAAACCCGGGATACTCAAAACGGATACAGATTTTCAAGGCATCGTTTTGAAAGGAGTCGATACGGATTTTGACTGGACTTTTTTCAAAAATAATCTTATAGAAGGAACGATATTCGCGGTAGATCCACAAAAAACGGGTACAGAAGTCGTTCTTTCCCGTTATCTTTGCGATCTTTTAGGGTTACATTTAGGCGATTCATTCCTCACCTATTTTATTCAGGAAGATATTCGTGTCAGAAAATTCAAAATAACAGGGATTTACGATACCGGATTCCAGGAATACGACAAACTATTTGTCATCGCGGATATCAAACAAGTAAGACGCCTGAACGGATGGGAAAAAGACGAGGCGAGTGGCGTGGAACTTTTAATAAACGATTTCAGCCAACTAGACAAAGTCGCCGAAAGCCTATATTTTTCTATATCTGAGAAAAAGGATCGCAATGGGAACACCTTCTACAGCCGTTCAATAAAGGAGCTCAATCCCATGATATTCAGTTGGCTAAGCGTATTAGACACGAATGTGATCGTTATTTTGATCCTGATGATGGCCGTAGCTGGTTTTGCTATGATTTCAGGATTGATTATCCTTATACTCGAACGCACTAATATGATTGGCATACTGAAAGCCTTAGGCCTAAGCAATACCCGCATCCGGAGAATATTCCTTTATATCTCGTTCTTTCTCATCGGGAAAGGGATGCTTTGGGGAAATATGATAGGACTTGCTTTTTGTTTTCTTCAATACCAGTTTAGGTTTATCAAGTTAGATCCTACCGTTTATTATATGGACGCCGTACCAATCCACTTAAGTCCGATAGCTTTTCTTTTACTGAATATAGGAACCTTAACCGCCGCCATGCTCATGATCTTCGGACCTTCCTTTCTCATTACGAAGATAGAGCCGGCCAAAAGCATCCGCTTTGAATAACAACCTAACGAAGATTAAACGTATAATCGTTCTTTCCACGGAAAAAACGATAGATTCGTACATATAAATTAAACAGCGGAAAACAAATTTCCAAAAGTGGAAATAAAAAAACAATTGGTTTTTGCTGCAATAATTTTGCCGTTTTGTAAAATACAATAACCTTGTTTACTAACAAGACCAGATAAAGCAAGACAGCATAAACAATCAGCAAAATATTTCCGGCTAAACAAACAGACAGGATAACCATTGCCAGGAAAAGGAATAATACGACCTCATCAAAACGATACCGGGTCAACGCCCATCCTTTATAATAACGTCGGGTAGCCGCTCGGGAAACTTTCATTTCTTTCCAAATCGAAAAGCGTTCAATCGGCATCATGCAGGTGATACTCTCCGCTGCATATTCTACCTGTGTGTTTTTACCTGTTGCTACCTCATTGACAAATAAATCATCGTCACCGGCGTGTAGACTCAACGAATGATAATATCCTTTATGCTTAAAAAACTCCTCTTTCCGGTAAGCCAGATTCCGACCGTTACCCGTAAAAGGCGATCCCACCAAAGCGGCAGAAAGATATTGGATACCTGTCAGCAAATTATCGTAAGCAACGAATCGATGGAAAAAACCACTATTTCCGATATAAGAACAAAAGCCCAGCGTAATCGACTTTTCCTCAACAAAATTAGACGCCATCGATTTAATCCAAAAAGGGGAAAGCGGCCTGCAATTCGCTTCCGTAAAAAGCAGAGTATCGTACTTTGCTGCTTTAATACCGACGGTCAATGCCAATTTTCGACGACTCAAATATTTGGCCTCTTCCGGAATATAGGTATGATACAAATACGTGTGTTCAGCTTCCAGAAGTTTAAGTACCTCCTCACTCTCATCGGTAGATCCGTCGTTAACGACGACAACCTGATATTCCGGATAGTCCTGTGTAAGTAAAAACGGCAAGTTATTCCGCAAATTCTCCGATTCGTTTTTCGCATAAACAACGATAGAAACCGGAGGAAGCACATCAATCGATTTTTTATTCTTATTCCTCTTCGTATAACGATAAGGACGCGAATAAACAATCCGCAAGAACAATAATTGAAACAAAAACAATCCGGTCAATATACCACCCATCCAAAGCTCACGCCCGAAAAAAATCAATATGTTTCCCATTTGTAACAAATGCTTTAATACACAAAGGTACAAAAACTATTACAGAGAATCAGAGAAATAAGCTTTTGGTAGCTGTCGACAATTATATTGAGACGCCATGACCTCACCATATGCACCCGCGGAACGGAAAGCAACTAAGTCTCCCCTTCTCGCCCGGTTAAGTTCAATTTCTTTTCCAAACACATCCGATGATTCACAAATCGGACCTACGACATCATACCGTTCAGGCTCTTCCTCACTCGTAATGTTTTCCATCCGATGATAGGCATCATACATCGCCGGGCGGATCAATTCCGTAAATCCTGCGTCCATGACCGCAAATTTTTTCGTTTCGCCTTCTTTGACATACAATACTTTCGAAATCAGTGACCCGCACTGCCCGACAATTGATCGTCCCGGCTCAAAATGCACCTGTTGACCTGGACGCAATTTCAATAAACGGTCGAACGCCGCAAAATAGGTGTCGAACGCAGGAATCGATAAATGATTCGGATGATAATAATCGATTCCCAATCCGCCGCCGAAGTTCACGTTGGCAACCGCTATTCCACGTTTTTCTAATTGATCCAATATCTCATTCAGCCGAATCGCCAAATCCTGAAAAGGCGTCATATCGGTAATCTGAGACCCGATATGAAAATGAATTCCGATCAATTTTACATTTTTCAGCACCTCAAACTTATCCAGCACACCGTTCAACAAACTCAAATTAATCCCGAATTTGTTTTCCTTCATTCCCGTCGTAATCTTAGCATGCGTATGCGCATCTACTTCCGGATTGACACGCAACGCAACCGAAGCGACCTTTCCTTTTTCAGCCGCCAGTTCATTGATCACATCCAATTCGACTGCTGACTCCACGTTAAAACAGAAAATATGGTTATCTAAACCCAAATCAATTTCCCAATCGGCCTTTCCGACTCCCGCAAAGACGATCTTATCAGCCGAGAATCCAGCCTCCAACGCGGCCTGTACTTCACCACCACTCACGCAATCCGCCCCGAATCCATAAGAAGCAATCAACGATAGCAAATACGGATTCGCATTCGCCTTTACCGCATAATGTACATGGTAACCATACTTTCCCGACTCCATTTTGACCGTATCCAACGTTTTCTTCAACAACTCAATGTCATAATAATAAAACGGAGTTCGGATGTTCCTGAATTTATCAACCGGAAATATACCTTTAATCATCGTTTCTTGTATTATTTAAAAAAGAGGACAGTTAAATAAGCTGTCCTCCATTTATTTATTCATTAATTATTAAATAAATGCGTACTTAATGCCTGAAGCGCCCGCTGTTTGTCGGAAGCCTTCACCAGCAACGACACATTGTAATTACTTCCTCCGTAAGAGATCATCCGCACCGGAATATCTTTCAAAGCATAAATAATCTGTGCTTCGAATCCAACATTATCCCACTCCAAATCACCTACCACACAAATGATAACAAGACCTTCATCGACCATAACCGTTCCATATTTCTTCAGGTCATCCACGATTTCTTCTATATGTTTACAATTATCGATTGTCACGGAAACCCCGACTTCGGAAGTCGTCACCATATCAATCGGCGTTTTATGATCTTCAAAAATCTCAAATACCTTACGCAGGAAACCGGTAGCCAACAACATGCGTCCGCTTTTTATTTTGATCGATACAATATTGTCTTTCGCGGCGACAGCCTTGATCTTTCCTTTTTCCAATTTGTTCGAAATCAACGTCCCCAGGGCATCCGGCTGCATGGTATTCAATAAACGAACGGGTATATTATGAATTTTAGCCGGCAAAATACAGGTCGGATGCAAAATCTTAGCACCGAAATAAGCCAATTCCGCTGCTTCCTCGAAATGCAGATTGCGTACAGGCGACGTATGCTCCACGATTCGCGGATCGTTATTATGCATACCGTCTATATCCGTCCAAATCTGTATTTCCTCCACATTCAACGCAGCGCCAATCAACGAAGCCGTAAAATCACTTCCTCCACGTTGTAAATTATCGATTTCGCCGTAAGCATTCCGGCAGATATATCCTTGTGTAATATAAATATCAGCACCTTTCTTGTCGGCAAGTAGTTTGGTTAATTTCTCCCGGATATAAACAGGATCAGGCTCCGCATTCTTGTCTGTACGCATAAAATCCAGCGCAGGCAAAAGGATCGAGTTCACACCCTGTTCGTTCAGATAAAGATTCATCATTGCAGTAGAGATCAACTCACCCTGTGCCAAAACCACCCGTTCTTCAAACAAGGTAAACAAATCTTTTGTAAAAGAACGAATATAATCGAAAATGGACATAATCAGATCGATCGCTTTCTTTTTATATTCGACGGTATCATATAATTCATCGATATGCGTGTAATACTTTTGGGCAAGCCGATTGATTACCTCATTCGCACCGTCCGGATTTTTTTTATACAGATAATCGGATATTTCGACCAATGAATTGGTGGTTCCCGACATAGCAGACAAAACAATTATATTTCCTTGTTCCACCGTAATTAATTTCGCTACATCTTTCATCCTCGGCGCCGATCCGACCGAAGTACCGCCAAATTTTAAAACTTTCATTTTTATATCTGTTATTAAATGGTTCCTTTTTTAAACAAACACGTTACAAAGTTACGTAAAAAATTATTCGCCGACATCAGTAAGATATGCATTCTCGCATTTTACAACACGCGCAGGATAATTTTGAACCAGCGTGTAATTATGCGTCGTCATGATAACGGCCGTACCTTCCCGACAAATATCATGAAGAAGCTGCACAATCTGCGCACCTGTTTCCGGATCCAGATTCCCCGTCGGTTCGTCCGCAAGAATAATCGCCGGATTGTTTAACAAGGCACGGGCAATAACAATGCGTTGCTGCTCTCCGCCCGAAAGTTCGTGAGGCATCTTATATCCTTTGTTCTGCATACCCACTTGGTGCAGTACGTGCGAGATCCGTTCCTCCATCTCGTTCTTCTTCCAACCCGTCGCTTTCAGGACAAACTCCAAGTTTTTAATTACCGGTCTGTCCGTCAACAATTGGAAATCCTGAAAAACGATGCCCAGTTTTCTGCGCAAATAAGGGATATCCCGGCGTTTCATCCTACGCAAATCGTAATCCAAAATGCGGGCTTCTCCTTCCTCGATAGGAAGTTCGCAATAAAAAGATTTCAGCAGACTGCTTTTGCCGGACCCAACTTTACCGATAATATACACAAACTCTCCATTCTTTAACTCGAAGGACGCATTTCGTAATATCACATTCTCTTCACGACAGATGGTAATGGCTTCTGTTTTCAGCAGGACAGTCTCTTTCATCTCTTTTTATCACTTGATTATTTATGTCTTCTTTTCAACTCGCGAACCAAATCTTCCATACGCAAACCTTTGCTTGTCAGCAAAACAATCAGATGGTAGATCAGATCAGACGCTTCATATATAAAACCTTCTTCCGTCCCATTTGTTGCTTCAATCACTGTTTCCACCGCTTCTTCGCCAACTTTTTGTGCCATGCGGTTCACCCCTTTCAAAAACAAAGAAGTCGTATACGAACCTTCGGGCATTTCCTGACGACGTTGTTCGATAAAGTCCTGCAAATATTTAAGAAAAAGAATCTCCTCCACATTCCGTTCTCCAAAGCAAGTATCTGCTCCGGTATGGCAAACCGGTCCGGCAGGGATCGCCTTAACTAATAGTGTATCGTTATCACAATCCACCCGCATGCTCACCAATTTCAGAAAGTTTCCGCTCGTTTCTCCTTTCGTCCACAACGTTTGGCGACTCCGGCTATAAAAAGTAACCCGTTCGGTCGTTTTTGTCAGATTAAAAGCTTCTTCGTTCATATAACCCAACATTAACACCTTGGAGGTGTTTTCATCCTGGACAATGGCAGGAATCAACCCACCCATTTTTTCGAAATCTAATTTCATTTTATATCGTATAGTAAAAATTTATAATCGCACATTTACTCCTTCCGCCGAAAGATAATCCTTCAACTCCGCGATGCCGATCTCGCCGAAATGAAACACACTCGCTGCCAAGGCAGCATCGGCTCTACCAAGTGTAAAGGCATCACGAAAATGCTCCATTTTCCCAGCTCCTCCCGAAGCGATCACCGGAATATGCAATAAATCCGCTAAGCACGCCAAAGCCTCGTTCGAATACCCATCCTTAACGCCATCGTGCGTCATGCTGGTAAACAAGATCTCTCCTGCCCCACGACTTTCCGCTTCCGTTGCCCAGTCGAATAGGAAACGATCCGTCGGAATCCGTCCGCCATTCAAGTAACAAAGCCAACGCTCGTTTTCAAAATTCGCATCGATTGCAACCACGCAAACCTGACTCCCGAAATTCTTCGCAATCTCTTCAATGAGATCCGGATTTCTCAGAGCCGACGAATTGATTGACACCTTATCCGCTCCGGCAGCCAACAATCGTTCGACGTCAGCCAGCGCGTTAATGCCACCGCCTACCGTAAAAGGGATGCTGATATTCGCCGCCACTTTCTTTACTAATTCCGTAAACGTTTTCCGGCCTTCGTGCGAAGCCGTAATATCCAGATACACCAATTCGTCGGCTCCCTGCCGACTATATTGCGCACCCAGTTCCACCGGATCTCCGGCCTCCCGGAAATTCACAAAATTCACGCCCTTTACCGTCTTCCCGTCTTTCACATCCAGACAGGGTATTATTCTTTTTGCCAGCATCCTATTCGTTTAGTCAAGTAAATCGCAACAAATCCTTTAATTGGATACGCCCCTCATAGAGTGCCTTTCCAAAAATAACAGAAGGGATGCCCGCTTCCATTAATTTTTCAATATCTTCAATCGAAGAAACACCTCCACTCGCAATGACGTGCACAAACTCCACCTCATCCCGAATTTCCTTGTACAAATCGATCGCCGGACCTTCCAACATGCCGTCTCTACCGATATCCGTACAAATCACCTTAGTGATTCCTTTCTTATAATAATCCTGCAAGAAGGGAATCAACGCGATATCCGTCGTTTCCTCCCAACCATTTATCGCAATTTTTTTATCTCTCACATCCGCCCCGAGAATGATCTTCTCGCTGCCGTATTTCGTGATCCATGTCTCAAACTCCTGCGGATTGGTCACGGCGATACTTCCCCCCGTCACCATCTGCGCGCCGCTTTCAAAAGCGATCTCCAAATCATCTTCCGCTTTCAATCCTCCGCCGAAATCGATAATCAAAGCCGTACGCGATGCGATGCGTTCGAGCACACGGTAATTAATGATCCTTCCGGCGCGCGCACCATCCAAATCAACTACATGCAAACGAGTAATTCCATGGTCTTCAAACAGTTTGGCTACTTCCAACGGATCTTCGTTATATACCTTCATTGAATCATAATTTCCCTGCGTCAAACGGACACATTTCCCATCGATCAGGTCTATTGCCGGAATAAGTTCAATAACATTATACATAATTATAAATTCAGAAAGTTTCTCAAAATCAGTTCTCCTACATCCCCACTTTTTTCGGGATGAAACTGTGTCGCATAAAAATTATCCTTATGCAAAGCCGCGCTAAACGGAAGAATATAATCGGTCGTCGCCACCGTAAATTCATTAACCGGCACATAATAACTATGGACGAAATACGTGAATTTTCCTTCCAACTCGGGCCCAAACAAACGGCTTTTCACGTCCGTCAACGTATTCCAGCCCATATGAGGAACCTTATCTTCATGCCTTTTAGGTATAAACCGCTTCACCTCCGAATCGAATATTCCTAGACAGGGCGTATCGCCTTCTTCCGAATGCATACACATCAACTGCATACCCAAACAAATACCCAATACCGGCTGCATTAATCCCCGAATAAAATCGTCCAGACCATGCTCCCGTAAATAAGTCATTGTCGAAAGGGCCTCCCCGACTCCCGGAAAAATCACCTTTTCCGCGTTGCGGATCACACCCAAGTCATCTGTAATAACAGGCTCAACCCCCAAACGTTTCAATGCGTAATCCACCGAATAAATATTACCTGCATTATATTTAATAATGGCGACCTTCATTGTCTTTTTGCTCTTTTAATTGAATTACAAAAGTAGCAAATAATCGTTATCATCCGGCAGCTTTCATAGAATAAACATCCTAACGGACAAGTAAAAA
>JAQVZS010000005.1:35843-51430 GCA_028708075.1 Massilibacteroides sp. | reverse complement strand
TGCATTATATTTAATAATGGCGACCTTCATTGTCTTTTTGCTCTTTTAATTGAATTACAAAAGTAGCAAATAATCGTTATCATCCGGCAGCTTTCATAGAATAAACATCCTAACGGACAAGTAAAAAACGCCGAAAGTGCCATCGGGATGATTTTTTGTTAAAAAAAAGCTCCACAGTGAAAGTTTTTATATTGATTATCAAACGATAAATTCATCCCTATGATTTTTAAAAATCATAGGGATCTTTTTTGAAAATCATCGATATCTTTTTTTAAAACGTTCGAGACGATTTTTTCAAGCCTTAAGTAGCATTGAAAATCAATAGCCAAAAGCCAAATTTTCGCATCGGGATGAATTTCTCCCAATTTTCGGCAGATAGGGAAAAATCAGCAAACTCCCCCCATCAAGTCGTTTTAATCTCCTTTCATTTTGATAATTTCGCTTCCCGCCAGCAGGAAAGCTCCCGTACCGTAAACTTCCCAACTCTCTTCGGTAAAATTCTTGCGCGGATCGGCACCAATAGGTTGTACCCAGCCGACACGTCCTTCTTCGTTGACGCAATTGTTTAAACCTACCCAGGCTTTGCGGACAGCTTCCTTATATGTCTCGCCTTTCAGCAACCCGTTATTTACTCCCCACGCCAACGCATAACAAAAGAAACCGGAACCACTGACTTCCCCACCAGGATAAGATTTCGGATCGAGAAGGCTTGCCCGCCAGAGTCCGTCCGCCTGTTGAAGCGACACGACGCGTTCGGCCATTTCTTTAAACAGTTGTTCGTAAAAAGGACGTTCAGGGTACTTCTTCGGCAGTTCTTTCAGAACACGAACCAAGCCACCCATCACCCATCCGTTGCCGCGCGACCAAAATATGCGTTTGCCGTTTGCTTCCCAGCGGTCTTTGCCATCATTTTTGATCACATAGCCGAGATCTCGAGCAAACAACTTTTCGTCTTTATTGTACAACAGGTCGTAGCATTCTTTAAAATACTGATCGTTGTATTTGAAATACGCCGGATCTTTTAACGTCTTTCCTAGTTTCACCAATGTCGGTGGCGCCATAAACAAGGCATCGCACCACCACCATTTCACTACTTCAATTCCCTGATACGGATATTCACGTTCAAAAAGAATTTTCAGCGTGTCGATCGTCGGTTGTATCATCTTCCGTTTTTTCCCGGTGCGGTATAAGTCGATATACGTCTGCGAAATCGCGATATCATCGGCATGATACCATCTTCTTCCAGGACGCCATTGCGTGGAATCTTCCCCCATTGCGATCATCGCCCGGTACAGTTCGGGCGACTTTGTTGTTTCCCAGGCCGCAAACAGGCCGGCATAAAAAGCACCGTTTGTCCAGTCGTTTTGTGCGTGTTTCGGATGGTTAATCTGCCAAATTCCCGCTTTATTCATCACAGAACGAATGTATTTAGGTAAAAAAACATCGGGCACCGTAGTCTGCGCCGTCGCCAAAAGAAATAAACAAAGCATAGTGATCAGTGAACATACTTTTTTCATCGTAATTCTTTTACCGATTAACAAAATCAATTTATTTCGGAACAAAAATAACGATTCCGTAATAGATTGCCTAACCATTTGTTAATAAAAATCATTTTGTTTCGAACTATACCGTTCCTGCAATTTTACTCTGAAAAAATCAATGATCCTGGTTTTCCGTATTTACTAATTTCGATCAATTTGTGAGTATCCACTTTTATTCTCCCTTTTATCAATTCGGGAACATTAAATGAAAACAACAGATTATCATAATAATCGACCGATTCCTGAGGGAGCAAAAAAGGTTTCCCCGTTCTACCTTGTTCGTCGACATGACAAATATAAAGACGGGTATAAAGCCCATCATCACGACGGCTGCTAAAAACAAACCAGCGACTGTTACTGCTCCAGGAATGATAACTTTCCACATTGTCGCTGTTTACTCCGCTTAAAAGATCCACATTCCCGGAGGCTAAATCCAACATTTGCAAATCAGCGTCTTTATGCCAAATGGAGAAGTTGCCGTAATCTGACACCGTGTACAATAAATACCGACCATCGGGCGACACGCGAGGAAACTTCGCACTTCGTCCCGTCTGCCTCGCCTGATATAACGTATCTATTTGAGATCCAAACGAACGCCTTTGCGAATCGAAAGTCAAACTTAACAGGTTATATTTTACTTCACGAAAAGATTCCGGCATAGGCAAAACAGGTGCCGAACAGAAAAAAAGACGTTTGCCATCTGGAGAAAACGTGGGGAAAGTCTCCATGTTGTTTGGAGACAACAGCAACGAATCCGTTATTATTTCCCTTTTTTTGACATCATAAATAACCACATCGGATGTATTATCAAAGACTTCTATTCGATTCGGATCGGAAGAATGAAAATCTTGTTTTGTGTCATTGACCGAAAAAGCTACAAAATCTCCGGATGGATGCCATGAAGGATATACTAAAGCGGAAATAAGCCGATCGGTCTTTGTATTCAATTTTTCTATTTCACCATTTTGTATGATATAAGTACCAGCATGCGTCGACCGCTGATGAAACAACATTTTATCCGGATTCTGCATACAAAACGAATGACAATTCATGCAATTGTTATTCGTCAGCCGATTGGAAAGAAATTCTTTTTCCTCAAAAGTTCGCAGATTTCGCTGGTAAATTCCCATTTCACTCCACATCCTGTATCCAGGGGCTATCTTACGGTATACCAAATGAGAATCTATTGAATCTTTCGACACAGAAATAGAAAAAGGAGAATATTTTAACCAAGCGTTATTCTTATATTGGTATATCGTACATTCTATTTCCTTTCCTTTTGCCTCCAAACTTATTTTTTCCCATTTTTTTTGCGGTATTTCGAAGTCTCCTTTATAAGATTCAATCCTAAATTCTGAAACCGGACTTGCAAACACCGCTATTGATTTTTCTGGTTTCGTTAATTTAAAGTTTAACGGAGCGATATTACAGGGTATGATTACCCCACGATAATCTGGAATAATTTCAGGCTGTTGTTGTACCACTTCTGCCTCCGGCAAAGCACGCGAACAGGCCGTCAGGACAAAAAGTGAAAGAATTAAGTAAAACTGTTTCATTTCATAACTGTTTACAATAGTAATAGAACCAATAGGTATCTCCATATTGGCTTTGTAACTTAAAATACCCGTCAGAATGAGATGCTTCATGAATAAAATATTTTCGGAATTGGTCAAATTTCGACATATATTCCTCTCCAATATGAGGATCTTCGAGGACCTCAGTTTTATTTTCTAATTTCCACAACGCCAAAGCTTCCTGAAAATGTACCGGCAAAGCCTTTCCAATATAGATATCGTATTTCCCTTCGATCAAGGTTTTAAATTTATCAATATCTTTTGCCAATAAATACGAGCAGGCCAAATATTCAAACGCGGTTTGATTAAACGAACTTTCATCCAACTGAACTCTCCATAAGGTTTCCATATCTAACAGACTCAACAACTTATCCTTATTCCCGAATGAATTATGAACGCACTGCATTTGGAGTTGAGTTAGACAGTTTTCCTTTTTTTTCTCTGCCCAGGAAGCATAGCCAGGCATCTTTCTCAAAAGGTTAAGATATTTGTTTACGATTTCGTAGTCTCCTTTGCGGCAATTGATTTCAATCAGATTTTTCAAGGCACGCGGACTGCCTCCTCTTTTTGCCAAGGTCTGTGCTTCCATGGCATAACTCTCCGAAACACTTAAATTTCCTGTCATTAAATAAATATCGCTAAATAATGCACTCAAATAATAAGTTCCATTCCATGACATAATCAGGCTTTGTACTCCTTTCTGATCATAAGTAAACATTTTATCGGCCAATTCGCCTTTCTTTGCCAACGCCATATTCAAGTAGTTCAGGTTAATGTTTCCGGGATCTTTTTCCTTTTGTACGACTTGCAAAATTCCATTCCAATCCTGTTGTTTTTCCATATAGGCCAATTGCCCAAGTACACGGTTCTGCTTATCAAACAAATCCGGCAAAGCATAATAACCATAACCAATAACGCCTGCTCCTACAATTAAAAACGTAATCCAGGTCGGCAATTCTTTTTTTTCAACTATTTTTTTAAATAAAAAACCGATAAGGAAAAGGATAAAAGAAAGAACGGTTAAGCGAATCCATACGTAATTTAAAAATGATTCGGGAGACAGCTGGCTTTCTTGATAACGTAGCGAATAAACACCGTCTGTCAAAGGAATATACAATGCCATCCGAACACCTGTATAACTAAAAATACAACCGAGTGCAAGTATCCCAAAAGAATAATACCAATTATTTTCCCTGGTTAGAAAGCAAAGAAAAACAAACAACACAGCGTACAAGACAACCAATTGTCCAAGTAAATAATAAATAAAAAAAGACGTTATTGCAAGGATTAAATAACTCCATTTTGATTTAACAAAAAGGAGCGATAAATACAAAAAAAAGATCATAAACAAAAAACCGATTGCCCCATCAAGAACAAAACTCGGATTTAATTGGATTTTTAACAAAGCAAAAACAGGAATCAATGCAATAAACAAATGATAAACGCACGATGTTATTTTTTGCAGTAACAAATAAAATAATATCCCAATCAAACAATAAATCAGGGCATTGATAAAACAAGCCACATCTATATTTTTATAAAACTGAGCCAAAGATTGCCCGACTAGACCATAAAAACCACCGGGAATCAATAATCGTTCTTTTATAAGATACCATTCGGGAATAAACAATTGGACTTCTTCCTGCTGACTGAATATGAAGGGATTAAACAGACAGAAAAAACTCAGTATTCCGGCAAAAACCAGCATCCAAAATGTGGCAATTTTCCATTTCATGGGTTGAAGATTTAAGAAAAATAAAAGAAGAGGGGAAGCATTTAAACGATGCTTTTTCCCCCCTCTTTTTCATACCTAAAAAGAACCTATATTAAATCATCCGTTACCTTAATAACCAGGATTCTGCTCAAGCAAATTGTTTGCACCGATCAGACTGTAATGAACAGGAAAACGATTCAAATTCGTGTTATTGGTCGCTTTATGATCCCACCAATCTTCCGTTACGTAAGCGTCCCAACGAACCAAGTCTGTACGACGGCGGCCCTCTGCGAGAAATTCTATTTGCCATTCATCCAACAGACGATACTTGTCCAAGTTTTCAACAGTTACCGGATCCGGATCGACACCATCCGCAAAATAACGTTTACGTACGGTATTGATTAACTGCGCTGCAGTAGCTTTATCTCCTGCGCGCATTTTACATTCGGCCAGCATATAATAGATTTCTGCCAGACGAATAATAGGCACATCCGGATCGAATTTACGATTTTTCTCGTCCTGAGTCGGACGAGGACTGCGCTTTGTTACACGTACACAAGAATTTTCTTCGGCAGTTGCTATTGTTGACGGAAGATCAGCAACAGTCGCATAGTCTTTCCCAACTTTGGCAAAATAAGCCACCTGATCAACCACGGTAAGAATTTGTCCTTTGTACTCACGACTACCGGTACACGTCCAATCCGAATTAACCGGATTAATCAGTTCACCAACAATAAACATTCCACGATATTTTCCTCCACCGGTATAAACGTATGGTTGTTTACGCACATCTTTATCATTGAACTTAGCATAAGCTCCACCTAATTTGTACGAATATCTTTTCCCCGTCGGGTCGAGACTCGGCACAAGACCGATTCCGTTGTTTGAACTGGAACCTTCCAAACCACCCAAATAATTTTTGTAGTTGTAAGGAACCATATAACTCCAATACGTTCCATCGGTTTCGAGTTTCGCATTCTGACTTGGGACAGACCAGACTATCTCCGGGCTGGTTTCATTATCAAACCCGAAAATATTCGTCCAATCCGTGTCCAATGCATATTTTCCATATTTACCATCAAGAATATCCTGGCAGATAGTGGCAGCTTCAGTATACATCTCTTTTCCGATATACGACTTTGCATTAAAATACAATCGTGCTTTTAACGCAGCACCTACCGCTCGATGGATACTTCCATTTTCCATTTCACCTAATGTTTCCTTTAAGGGAAGATTCGGAATAGCTATATCTAACAACGAGTCGATAAATTGAAACGTTTCCAAATCTGTTGAACGACCTTTTACGTCACTTTGCGTAGTAGTATACAAAGGTACTCCACCAAAAAAATCCAAACCATCCAAATAAAACGAAGCAATAAGCGTTCTTTGTTGGTTCAGCATCGATTCGCGCGTCCCTTCGGGAAAGCCAAGCCCATCAAAATCGACACCGTCCAAATCTTCAAGAGCGTCCCATGCAAGAGCAACCCCCATCGCAAAATTCGTCCATCCAGTTTCAACCCAAACCATATCTTCGGTATATTCGTGATGATGCATTTTTTGATAAACTGCAGCATTATACCAGTCGCTTCCGCGCGTAGGCAAACAGAATTCGTCTGTTCCCAATTCCTGCATCATCCAGCGCGGCGCATTGTGTCCAACGTACCAGCGCCAATGCGTAAACGGACGATTGAAACGTTCCCAAACAGCATCTTGCGATGTATAAAAAGTTTCGGGAACAACCTGAGAATAAAATGTCGGTTCGACTTCACAAGATGTAGTGATGAAAACCAACCCTATCCCTGCAAATAATGTCTTGATTATATTTTTTATTTTCATAATTCAAATCAGATTAGAAGTTTAACTGAAGACCTAATGTATATGTACGAACCTGCGGATAGAAATAATCCGTATCCCAGAATTTCTCAGTTCCACGGTCCCAACCGGCAATATTAACTTCCGGATTCATACCACTGTATCCGGTAAATGTATACACATTACCCACAGTTCCATAAATACGAATACGATCAACTAAATTATTCGTATATTTCTTCATATTTAATGTATAACCCAACGTAATCGCATCAATTTTCAGAAATGTACCATCTTCCAGATAATAATCACAAATCTGTTTTTCACCTTTGATGTGGTTAAACTTGTCATAAGCATCTTTAAGCACATTCGTATTACCCTGTCCCTGAATTCCGAAATACATATTAATAGAATTATATATATCAAAATCAATCCAGCTACGCATATTCACCCCTAAATCGAAATCCTTATACGTAAGCGTATGGCTCCAACCGACGATCAATTTGGGAATATAATTGCCCATGTACTGTTTATCATTCTCCGTTTTTTCTGCAGCCGGAATAACTTCTCCATCCTTGTTGTAAAGCAAGAAGTTTCCATCGTCGTCAAATCCGGCAAATTTCCAGATATAGAAAGAACCGATAGTCGAACCTTCTTCCATACGAGCGGCATCGCCCGGTGAACCCGGAGCTGGGAATCCATTACCATTATAATAAGTATTATTTCCCCACAAAGTCAAGATTTTACCGGTATTGTGAGACAAATTTATGTTGGAAGTCCATTTAAAGTCTTTCGAACGAATAATGTCTCCTCCAATTTCAAACTCCCATCCCTTGCTTTCCATACTACCAATATTCTGCCATTGAGAACCTTGCGTATAAGGAGGCTGAGGAACTTTCACACTATAAATCAAGTTATCGATTTTACGACGATAGTAGTCGAACTTTCCGTAAAGACGATTATCGAAAAGAGAATAATCAAGACCCAAATCCCATTCTTTTTTCTCTTCCCATCCCAAGTTTTTGTTTATATTCTGAGTCTTACCATACGAATAAGCCCATGTTCCGTCAGGCAACAACCAATACGTATCAGAGCCTAACATGTTAGCCGAATAAGATGAACTAAAATCATTATTCCCTGTCACGCCATATCCGAAACGGATTTTTAAATCATTTATCCATTTGACTTCTTTCATAAACTCTTCATTTGAAATTCTCCAACCGGCATTCAAAGACCAAAAATTTGCCCAACGGTTGTCAGAGGCAAATTTGGAAGAACCTTCATGGCGAATAGAAGCTGCCAACAGATATTTATCCTGATAAGAATAATTTGCACGGGCAAATACAGAGAATAAACGTTCGGTAATATTTTTACTTGAGCTCATACTTGCTGTACCATCACTCAAATAACTACCTTTACCTATATCCCAATATTTGATTCCATCCACAGCAAAATCATAATTGGCCATATTAAAACTCTCTCCGTTGGTTTCAAAATAAGAATAACCAGCAGTTGCATTCAAATTATGCCCACCGTCGAATTCTTTGATATAAGAGAAATATCCTTCCGAAGTCAGGTTTTCCGTTTTATTGAAACCAAGATAAGCGCTTCCGTTCCGCGAGTTTTCCAACTCATCTCTATGGTATCTTGAATTAAACGTATGGAGTTCCCATTGACGGTTTTCATAACCAATCACCTGTTGATAAGATAATCCAGCAATCGGTTTAATATTCAATTTAAAGTTCACTTCCGGTTTAAACCATTTGTCTAATCCGTAATAGTCACGCAACATAGCGTCTGCCACCACGTTATAATCCAACGATTCATTTGTCCATACGTTATAGCCCGTTTCACTTTCCGGATCGTAAGGCGAACGGGTCGGGTTATTTCTTAAAGCCTGTTGGAAGTTAGGGAAATTATTATCGCGGGCAGCCTGACGGTAGTCTACACTCGGACGAATTTCCAGCCAATTATCAAACAATTTAAAGTTGGCGTTTACCCGACCACCATAGTCTTTACGACTATCCGACAAGGCAATGCCTTCATTTTCTTCATAGAAGAAAGAGGTGTAAACCTGTGCTTTTTCCGTACCCATTTCCAAAGCCACATGATGTTTCTGAGAGAAATTATCATGATTCAGTAATTCATCCCACCAATCTACGTCAGAACCATAATCAGTACCAATTCCATATTCAACATACTCCCGGCCTGAAAGCATTTCCGGGGCATTATAGCTTTGTTTTTTAGAAAATTCGTTCGAATACGTCAACTTAACTTTGCCATTAGTATCCGAACCACTCTTTGTTGTGATCAAAATCACTCCGGATGCCGCACGCGTACCATAAATAGCACCAGCCGAAGCATCTTTCAACACGTCAATCGACTTAATATCTTCCTGCGTTAATGAACGAATATCGCCACCGGGGAAACCATCGATCACAATCAAGGGCGATTTACCGGCATTGATTGATGTCATACCACGCAATTGAATAGTCGTTCCGGCGTTAGCACTTCCCAAGTTATTCATAACAAGACCACCTATTTTCCCTTGTAAAGCAGAAGTTACGTCGGCACCACTAACACCAACCATCATATCCTCCGCTTTCAAAGATGTAATCGCACTAGTTACCTGTTTCTTGTCTAACGAACCATAACCAATAACTACCACTTCCGCCAAAGCCTGCGTATCTTCAGCTAACTTTACGTTAATAACGCTTTGATTTCCGACTCTCACTTCCTGCGGAGTATATCCAATATAAGTTACAACTAAAACAGCACTTTCCGGCACATCATTCAACATTACTTTCCCCTCCAGATCCGTAATAGAGCCATTTGTTGTTCCTTTTACAACAATGTTAGCTCCAATAATCGGCTCTCCATTCTCATCCGTTACGATTCCAGTCACCTTTTTACCATGCTGTTGAGTTGCCGAGTTCTCTTTTTTTGAACCGAGCACAATTTTTTTATTCACCACGGTAAATGTAATATCGGTACCCTCAAACAATTGATTCAGCACTTCAAAAACATTTTGATTTTCCACCTCCAAAGATGTTCTCCAGTTTGTATTTACAACATTCCCGTCATAAACAAAACTAAAGTCCGTTTTATTTTCTATCATTTCCAGAATAGAAGATATTTTATTATTCTTGACATTCAAAGAGATCGTGGTGTTCTGCGCATACGTACTTGTAGCGAAAACCATTCCTATATTCAGGAATAAAAATAGACAGCTGAGTCTCACCACTAATAAAATTCCATGAAAGGGGGTCCATTTTTCTTCCCTTTTCAACTTTAAGGTTACAAATTTCTGCATACTTTTGATTACTTGTTTTTAAAAAGTTATTTTTTATTTTTGCTGCATTGCAGCTAATAGCTTTTGTACGGAAGAATGTAGCGCATTCTTCCGTATTTTTTCAATCGGATTCTTACATAGGCATTCGCTTTTTGTTCGTATTAATTATTTAGTTAACTCTATGATTGTTTTACTAATTCTATCTCCTTCAATGTTTGACTTTTGTACAAAGTATCTTATTCCAGAAGCTATTTTTATATATTCTAAAACCTGAGAAAGTTGTTCCGATTCAAATTTGGCCGTAATCAACGATTCCCAAACCTTCGGACTTTTAACTTCAAACGTTACATTATAATGTCTGCTTAATCGCTTCAAGACTTCTTCCATAGGATGATTTTTAAAATACATTTTCCCGTCTTTCCATCCCATTTCGTAAATCGGATCTACCCACTGTACATACAATTGATTGTTCTCAAAAACAGCTTTTTGATTCGGTTTTAACACATATTGAATTATTTTTTTCTCTGTTGTATTAATATTCAGACCAACAGATCCTTCAACCAGCGTCGTTTCTATTTTTCGATCGTCCGCATAAGCTCTTACATTAAAATGCGTACCTAAAACCTTTACCGAATAATTATCATGTATTTTAACAAAAAAAGGAGCATTCTTATTTTGAGATACTTCAAAGTAACCTTCCCCTTCCAATACAACTTCCCGTTTATTTCGCTTAAATTGAGTAGGGTATTTAAGATATCCACAAGAGTTTATCCACACTTTTGTGCTATCTGGAAGGATTACGGATGTTATGACACCCGGGCTTGTCTTCACCTCTAAAAAACGTATATCTTCTTCGTAAGTCGTTCTATACAAAGTATAAGAAAGGGCAAGTGCAGGTAATAATAATATAGCTGCAACTCTTTGCGTCCAAAACAGGTAGCGTTTTAAACGCGTTATTTTTTCTTTTTTATTGCGTTTCTCTTTAAAAGAAGCTAACGCTTTCGAAGTATTTATTGTTTTAATTATATGTAATTTTTCTGATGACTGCCAAATAAAATAACAGTCTTCCACAAACCGTCTGTTTTCTTCAGATTCGCCAATCCAGGAATCCAAGGTTTCAATTTCGGCATCTGTTGCATCGCCAGAGAAAAAGCGTATAATCAATTCTTTATCAGAGAATTCCATCATCCATACCAGAATTAAGATAATCGTTTAAAAAGTTTATATTTAATCATAAACATATATATTACAGTTCAAAGGTTCGATATACTAAACGATCCTCTTTTTTTTTATAAATAAATCGAGACTTTAGGGAATCTGGGCGATTCTTTTTAAGTTTGTTGCCGAAACTTAATACTTGTGAAAGAAACGGACATACAAAACAATCGGGAAACGATTCTTCAGCTCAAAAGCGGAGACGAATCTGTGTTTGATACCGTGTATACGTTTTACTACGGGCGATTGTGTGCTTTTGCTTCTCAGTATGTTGAGATGAAAGATTGCGAGGAGATAGCACAAGAGGTGATGTTGTGGCTATGGGAAAACCGATCGATGTTGATTCCGGAGATGTCGCTTAAATCACTTTTGTTTACGATGGTCAAGAATAAGAGCCTGAATAGTCTGGAACATACGCAGGTAAAACACCGGGTACATGAGCAGTTATACGAAAAATTCCGCCTTCAATTCGAAGATCCGGATTTTTATGTTGAAAGTGAATTAACGAAAGTTTTAGCAGATGCAATAGAAAAATTACCGGAAGAGTACCGGAAAGCTTTTAAAATGAACCGATTTGACAGCCTGACATATAATGAAATCGCAGAGATTGAAGGTGTTTCTTCCAAGACGATTGCTTACCGCATCGCACAGGCATTAAAAATACTCCGAATAGAACTTAAGGATTATCTTCCGTTATTGATTTGGCTTTTACACTACTAAGGTCAGACGGGATCGACATCATAATAAAAAAGAATTTGCCTAAAGTCCGGAACCTGTTGCATTTCCAGATGAACCTTATCCAGCAATTCTCGGGTTGCTGCAATTGAAGCAATTGTTTCTATTTTTAAGACAATGTGTTTTAAATATAAAGTCTGAACGCGATTGACAACCGGGGTTACAGGTCCCAAAACACGGTCGGCAAAATGTAACTTCAACTTTTCAGCGTATAAACGGGACATATCCTGCAGAACCTGTTCATTTCGGCTTCGCAACACAAGCGTAATCAACCGAAAATAAGGGGGATATTTGAAGAGGCTTCGTTCTTGTAACTGTTGGTTCACCATCTCTTTATAGGCTGAACGTATGACCATTTGGATCAACGGATGTTCCGGCTGGGAAGTTTGCAGAACAACCGTTCCGGGCTCATCGCGCCGGCCTGCACGTCCACTCACCTGCGCCATTAGTTGATACGCCCGTTCGTGCGAACGAAAATCCGGGAAGTTCATCAAATTGTCCGCATTGATAATCCCCACAACCCCAACATTTGCAAAATCAAGTCCCTTAGACAACATCTGTGTTCCAATCAAGATTTTCGTCTTTCCTTGTTCGAAATCTGCCAGGATACGTTCGTAAGCCGTCCTTGTCCGCGCCGTGTCGAAATCCAACCGATCGGTTTTAACTTCCGGAAACAGCGAAGCAATCTCGTCTTCCACTTTTTCGGTACCGAAACCAATCGTCCGGAGGTCACGCCCCTCACAAGCCGGACAGATTTCGGGCAACTTAATCGAATATCCACAATAATGACAGACTAAACGTCCCTGATGTTTATGATACGTCAGACTAACATCGCAATTTACGCAATGGGGTATATATCCGCAATCTTTGCATTCGACCATGGGGGCAAAACCGCGGCGATTCTGAAATAGCAGGATCTGCTTATTCCCCGTCAACGCCTGATTAATTTTTTCAATCAGAATTGGGGAAAATAGCGCCTCTTTTTTCATCCGTTTTTTCCGTTTCAGTTCCTTGATATCGACAGGGATAATTTCCGGAAAACGCACATCCCCGTAACGGACAGTCAATTCGACCAGTCCATATTTGCCGGCTAAAGCATTATAATATGAATCAATAGAAGGAGTCGCCGACGATAATAAAGTTTTGGCACCGTGCATATTCGCCAATACAATTGAAGCATTACGGGCATTGTAACGTGGTGCCGGATCCTGCTGTTTATAGGTGTTTTCATGCTCTTCGTCGACAATAACCAACCCCAAATCCTTAAATGGCAAAAACAAAGAAGAACGAACTCCCAAAATCAACATCGGTTCGTTTCCACGCAATAATTTGTTCCACACCTCTACCCGTTCGTTATCCGAAAAACGAGAATGATAGACCAATAACCGATCACCGAAATGACTCGCTAATCGTTCCGTAATTTGTGTTGTTATGGCTATCTCGGGTAAAAGATACAGAACTTGCCTGCCCATTTTCAGTACCTCGTCGATCAGATGAATATGTATTTCTGTTTTCCCGCTACTAGTCGCTCCGTAAAGCAAACAAACGTCTTTAGTTTCAAAACTACCGCGAATTGCATCACAGGCAGATACTTGCGCAGGCGTAAGCGGTTTCGGAGCAATTAAACGACAAACAGACGCTTGCAACCGTCCGACTTCCTTTTCGTAGCTTTCTAAAATCCCTTTTTTCAACAAGTCTTTCAATACCGTTTGCGCAATACCGGTATACTCTAACAATTCTTTTTTCGACAATTCTTTAGCTCGAACAGGATTCAACACTTGACTCAATTCCAGAAAGGCGATCAACAGTGCCTCTTGCTTCTTTGCCCGTTTCAAATTGTCAAAAGCCTCCTGCAACTGCTCCTCCGTCCGATAAACGTCACTCAAACGAATAAAGGTTTCCGTTTTGGGGACAAATCCGCGTTTCAATTCTTCGTTCACTTCGATCGCGCCCTCTTCCAATAACGAGGCTAAAACGGGAAGGACATTACGTAATCCGGACTTCTTCTCCAACTCGGAAATCGTATGCCGTTCGCCGGATTTCAACACATTCAAGATACTGCTTCCGCTGGGACGGAGTGGCGTTTTTGCCTCAAAATGTTCATTGAGCGAAACCAATGTCTCACTTTCGAGTTTTAAACCGGTAGGTAAAGCTGCTTTGTACACATCTCCGAGCTTACATAAATAATAAGAAGAAATCCATTGCCAGAAACGCAACTGCGGACGACGAACGATGGGAGTTGTATCCAACAAACTGTGAATCGTTTTAAGTTCGTATCCGGATAACGGAGGCTTTGTATTGAGATGAATCACGATTGCGGTGTAATACCTTCTTTTACCGAATTGAACCACCACCCGACAACCCGGTTTGATAAAAGCCTCCATCTCCTCCGGTACCCGATAGGTGTAACTATTCTCTAACGCAAGAGGAAGTATAACATCTGCGTAAGTCATCTTTCAACGAAAGTCAAAATAAAATAGCAGCCGTGATCGCCCATCCCCGGTTCTTGCCGTCACCCGTGAGGGCATCACCAGAATAATTCTTTACTAATCCCAGATCATAATTAAAACCAACTTGAAGATGTCTGACCACCTCAATTCCGGCGCCAAAATTAAGCCCGGCACCAAAACTTTTTGCTTCAATCTGACTATCAATAACTTTCCATATTTTATCGCCACCAATACGAAAAGAAACATATGGACCTGCGGTAAAATATCCTTTTACGATCGGAAGGCCAAATTTCCATTTTAAATTTACCGGCACATCTAAATAATCGGTTTTATGACTTTCTGAATTATATTCCAGTCCTTTTTGAGAGTATAAAAGAGCCGCATCCATACCGATTCCAAACAAAGGAACAGTAAATTCGACCATTGGCCCGATTTGAAACCCAGTAAGATTATCCGCGTCAATTATATCCTGACTAAAATCCACTTTAGAAATATTAAGGCCCCCTTTCACTCCAAACGCGAACTGTGCCGAAGCAGATAATGTACTAAACAAACATGCGATAAATATGAATCCTAAAAGCTTTTTCATTTTATTTATTTTTCCCAGTCATTGATTTGAAATTGAACAGATATACAAATAAACACAAAGTTCTCAATACTACAAATTTATTCGTAACGTTTAACATAAAGAATGCTCCTTTCTTCAACTTAAACTTAAACATATCCATTCATTTCAATAAAGTTTTTTGCTATACATCAGGAAAAACAGGTTTTACCATAATCGGTCGAAATGATCAAAAAAAACGTATATTTGTTTAGTCAAATAAAAAAATATGCAAATAACGTATATCTATCATAGTGGCTACTTGTTGGAAGCGGAAACATGTAATGTCATTTTCGATTTTTACAAAGATAGCGGGAATAAACCTGGAGAAGGAATCATTCATCAACGTATTCTTGATAATCCTAAACCGCTTTATATCTTTGCCTCCCACTTCCACCCGGATCATTTCAACCCGGAAATTCTAAAATGGAAACAACAAAGAGACAATAGCCTTTATATTTTCTCGAAAGACATATTAGAACATCAGAAGGCGACTTCGGGCGATGCTATTTATTTAGAAAAAGGACAAACGTATAACGACGATCGTCTCCAAGTAAAGGCTTTCGGATCGACGGATGTTGGTGTTTCATTCCTTCTTGAGTTGGAAGAAAAACGAATTTTCCATGCAGGCGATTTAAATAATTGGCATTGGA
>JAQVZS010000005.1:7951-35743 GCA_028708075.1 Massilibacteroides sp. | reverse complement strand
CAAACGTATAACGACGATCGTCTCCAAGTAAAGGCTTTCGGATCGACGGATGTTGGTGTTTCATTCCTTCTTGAGTTGGAAGAAAAACGAATTTTCCATGCAGGCGATTTAAATAATTGGCATTGGAAGGATGAATCGACCTTAGAAGAAATAGCGGAAGCGGAAGCATTTTACGAAAGGGAGTTGAATGATGTGGCGAAGGAAATCAAAGAACTTGACTTGGCAATGTTTCCGATCGACCCGCGTCTGGGAACGGATTTTATGAAGGGTGCCATTCAATTTGTCTCCTGCATTCACGTCGGACATATAGCTCCCATGCACTTTGGCGAAGCGTACGACAAAATCGCACGATTCGACGACTATGCCCGGCAAGCGAATTGCGATTATATGCTTATTCGACAAAAAGGACAATCAATAACCATTTAAACAACAGTAAATTATGAAAATAAAAGGACATTTTGACCATTTCAATATTAACGTCACCGATTTAAATAAAAGCATTCCTTTTTATGAAAAAGCACTGGGACTGAAAGAAGCCCGCCGAAAAGAAGCGGAGGACGGTTCATTTATTTTAGTTTATCTGACGGACAACACGACAGGTTTCTTATTAGAACTTACCTGGCTACGCGACCATGTAGATGCGTATGAATTAGGTGAAAACGAAAGCCATCTTTGTTTTCGCGTAGAAGGTGATTATAACGAAATACACCGTTTCCACAAAGAAATGGGATGTGTCTGTTTTGAAAATGAAGCCATGGGATTATATTTCATTAACGACCCCGACGACTATTGGATAGAAATCCTTCCGATAATAAAATAAGGGAAGCATACGTTTTCTACTTTTTTATTACTCCTCACATTGCTACTTATTCATAAACACGTATATTTGCTCGACTGAAAAATCTCATTATTAATCTAAAATATTAAATCATGGATAAACCTTATGTAGTTGGTATTGATATAGGTGGTACCAATACGGTGTTTGGTGTTGTTGATGCGAGAGGAACTATTTTATTTAGCGGCTCAATTAAGACAGGTAAGTACGGGGATGTCAACGACTATGTGGCAGAACTCGGTAAAGGATTGAGTTTGGTGATCGATCAAGCTGGCGGAAAAGAAAAGATCAAAGGGATCGGTGTCGGTGCCCCCAATGGAAACTATTTTAACGGTTGTATCGAATTCGCACCTAACCTTCCCTGGAAAGGGAAAATTCCTTTAGCACAATTAATCAGCGAAGCTGTTGGCGGAATTCCCGTTTCATTAACCAACGACGCTAATGCAGCTGCAATCGGAGAAATGACCTATGGCGCTGCCCGCGGAATGAAAGATTTTATTGTCATTACGTTAGGTACGGGAGTTGGTAGCGGTATTGTCATCGGAGGAAATTTAGTTTATGGACACGACGGATTTGCCGGAGAATTAGGACACGTCATCATGCGCCGCCACAACGGACGTCTTTGCGGTTGCGGCCGTTACGGCTGTCTGGAAGCGTATGCTTCTGCAACAGGCGTTGCGCGTACAGCACGCGAATATCTTGAAATCCGTAAAGAAGACAGTCTGTTGAGAGAAATTAAAGAAGACGAAATCACGTCAAAAGATGTTTACGATGCAGCAATAAAAGGAGACAAGATCGCGCTCGAAATTTTTGAAGCAACAGGAACCATTTTAGGAGAAGCCTTGGCAGACTTTGTTGCGTTTTCAAGTCCGGAAGCGATCATTCTGTTCGGCGGATTGACTAAAGCAGGCGACTTGATCATGAATCCGATCAAAGCATCCATGAATAAAAATATGCTGAAAGTATTCCAGGGAAAAACAAAATTGCTTTTCTCACAACTAAAAGAAAGCGATGCCGCTGTATTAGGTGCCAGCGCATTAGGTTGGGAAGCAAAATAACTAAAAAAGACTGGCAATAGCCAGTCTTTTTTACATCCCTTTTTCCAACTTGAGATCACTTAGTTCAACCAGTTTATTGACAATCGCATAAATTGTCAAACCGCTAGCACTGTGAATCTGCAGTTTTCTGGCGATATTCCGACGGTGAGTAATAACGGTATGTGTAGACAAAAACAAACTCGAAGCGATTTCGCGATTTGTCATTCCCTTTACCACGCAGACAACGATTTCTTTTTCTCTTGTACTAAGCACATGTTGTTCGTCTGTTTCTTCCTCAACCGCAAGCTCTTCAGCATTCAATCGTTCCAATTTAAGCTTGATTTCATCCGGACTATCATAAATACCTATTTGTTCTTCGAAGGCTCGCAAACGCATCGTATCGATAGCCGAATAAATAAGAGCTACACATTTCATAGAATGACAACCACATTCTTCCTTAAGAGAGGATAATAGAAGTCCTCCGATCATCGCTGGATTTACAATCAAGATATCCGGCTTATTTATCCGCAAAGCGTCAGTCAACATTTCCACATTTGCTATTTCTATAATATGGAATCGAAAACCAGCCATTCGCTTAAGTTGCAGCTCCAAGCCATTCCGTATTATAATAGATGGATCTGCAATAACTATCTTAAGGTTTATATTTGCCATTATCTGTTAGAACGTTTTTTCAAGTTCCAAAATAGCCGGAATAAAGAGAAAATCTTCAATCCGGTTGTGGGAAGCCAAATCTTCTTCAGTCGAAAATATATCAAACAAAACACTGTTCAACATATTATTCGTAGCTCCCGGATAATACTTGATCAAAATATTTTTTAATTCAATTATCTTCAATTCTATCTGATCATGCCGTTTCATAAAAATCGAAATATTATACTTCTGATTTCTTTTTTTTGCTAACAAGGATCTCACATAGGGAAAAACAGTTTTTTCTTCGTAGAGCATATGTTTATTTACTTCTTCGGCATATTCATCAAAAAAACGACGAATCACAAACGTCACGTCATCTGTAGAATTGCTAATTGCTTCCAACAATTTAGCCCGGATATGCGGCAATCTAAATTTCAGAAAATAATCATGAGAGTTATGCAGGTATATGATCAATGATTCCAGTGAGATACACCGATTAACAGCGGGAAGAGGCAAAGAAATATCTTCCGATAGAAAATTGACTATTGTTAAAAAAGTACATGTGTCTACATTATTAAGCCGACACACTTCCCCGATATTTTTTTCCCCAAACCCAAGAGCTATGCCAAAGCGACTCATAACAAGCAGCATAGGATAGTTTTCACATATCAAATCGCTCATTTTATCCGTTTCCCTGTAATTCCCTTTTTTGTACATAATATAACTTGCTCTATTTTTGCGCTTACGGCCATCCAAAGATACAGCATTTCCGTAAACCCATTCGTATTATTATTGTTACTTTATTCTTTTGTCAAACTATTCTGTACAAAGAACCATCTATCTTCCTTATTTGTTGACAACTTTCGTCATCACAGAAATCAACTATTACAAAAATAACTGAAAAACAAGTTTATATCAATAACAAAGAATAGGTATAAAAAGAATGATATTACCCACATCTATGTACTAAAGCACGTAATACCATTCATTTTCTCAAGCACACGAAACAAATCAAATAGATTTCAAGAATTCCACGATGGCTTCCCGTTCTTCTTTTGATAAATTACGGTATTTTTCCCGGGCATATTTTCCATCCCCCCCATGCCACATAATTGCTTCTGTATAATTACGGGCACGCATATCATGCAAATGATCACCGGCTCCGGTACATAATTCGGAAAGTCCCCTACCCCACAACGGCGTTGTACGACACCATCCGGTACGGATATCGTTAATCATTTCCAAACGATGTTGTAAAAAATCAGAATATGGCCAAATCTTCTGGTACGGATAACGGGGCAGTTTTCCTGCTAACAAAGGATCTCCGGTATATTCATCCGTACCCGTCGTCCACGAAGGTTTATGACAATTCATACAACCGACCTGTGAAAACAATTCTTTTCCTTTTTGTACCACTGGATCGTCCAAATTGCGTGCAGCGGGAACAGCAAGTCCACGATGCCAGATCATAAACTGGACATATTCTTTCTCGGATAACTCGACAGGCAGTTCCTTGGACATCAATTCATTATAGATTTCGCTTTCTGTTTTGCCCAATGCTTCCTGAATAGCTTTATTCTGCGACATGGCAGTTGCATAAGCTGTCGTCATATAATTATACGTCCGGGAAGGGCGCGTCACGTTAGTAATATTCCAAATCGCGTTTGCTCCCGGCCCATTCTGTAAAGTCCCACGAGTCAAACCATAGGTATAACGTCCCGGATGAGAAGTTCCGTCTGCTTCTTTAATAAAGTTTCCAGGTAAATACTTTGTATGGTTCAAATTATATCCTAAGGATTTTTGGCGTTCATATTCAGCAATAATGGAATCATCCGGAATAGCATCAATCAACCCGGTTCCATAAACTCCAATCGTCGCCTCCAAACGAACTTTATAAACATCCGGCATCGGAACATTAATGGCAGATCTGTCAATAGTTATTTCCGGATAAATCAAACGGTATGTTTCTCCATCAGGAAATGTATTTCCAAATTCATCCACATAATCTTTCCATTCAATTTTAATCCCCGATTCATCGATCGGCGGAAGAAAAGGAGAAACCGCTTTAGTTTGTGGCATCCCCGTCAGCGTCGTAATGTAATTATCACTTTCATCGATAACGACCAATAAATACCCATTTCCATGATCGTCTGCGCGATATCGATCCATTCGTTTGCCATGTCCGTAGCCCGGATGACAGGTAATACAAGCGCTTCTCACATAAGCCGGCCCTAATCCATGACGAACTCCGGAAATGTTCGAATTAAATTGCTTTTCAAAAAAAGCCTCACCATACGCAAAGTCAAGATCCATACCTGCTTCTTCTACCGCAGGAGTCGGCTGTTCGTAAGCACTTGACGTAAAATGTTCCCATTCCGGTTTTTTCTTTTCCGGATCAACAGGAAAGAAGGTTCCCAACAATCCGCCAGTATAATATTCCTCAGACAATACCAGCGCTGGTTCGTTGCCGCCATCATCATCTTTATCGTCATCGCAAGCTATAAAAAACGCAAAAAAAAGGAATATAAAATGTACACTATTTTTCTTCATAAACTCTTGCTTTAAATGTTGAGAGAGGATATTCTCTTTCGGGAACATCCTCCGATTATCTCAATGATGAACAAACCTTAAGCCTCAGATTTAATTTTCAAGAAGTACGGCTTTTGCTCTCGTCAAAGTGTTAGCTAATGTTTCGCCGATTACCGTTACGGCCTTGTCCGCTTCTGCAGACGTATAGTTCTGAGCAAAAGGATAGGGTATCGCTTTAATGGCAGCATAAGAAGCCGTCAAAGCGTCTTTCACCGCTTGGTCCGTTTCCGCGTCTATGCTGGCAATATACTCGCTAATTGAGGCACCGGACACACCATAGGCCTTCCCCAGATAAGCGTTTTCAATGCTTTGAATATTGTCGGTGAAGTCTTCCAATGAATTATAACTATAAGGCGATTCAATGTAGTTTTTATCTTCGTCGCTGGCACTTTCATTCGCAGCTGTTCCTATTTTCACATTACCAACTTCATCCGCAATCACAAAAGCATATTCAAGAATATAAGAGGCCGCCGCCGTAACCGTACGATATCCACTTCCCGCTTCGCCGGCTTTCAGCATTTCTTCGCCATAACTCATTTCGTTCGATGAACGCGTAATACCTAATTCTTTTTCTTCAATCAACGTTTGTTTGGCAGAAGACACCTTATCCACTCCTATCCAGGAAGCTTCCAAACGGATGCATTGATTCCGTAAATCTCCACCGACCGCTACCGCATAAATCATTTCGTCATCCGAAATTTTAGAAGCGTCTTTTACAGTGCCATTTTCAAAAAGAATATTTTCTATACCATGAAATCCCAATAAGGAAACGCCCAGATACTGGCTTGCCCACACATCACCATCTTCTCCGGCAAGCTGTTCCATAAAATCTTTCGTTACCAACAACTTTTTAAACTGTACTTCGTCCAAAGGCCACGTATCGATATGCGGATCAATACCGAACTCATCAACTGCGCCAAACAAAAACGCTTCACTAAGTTCCCAATACTGACGTGCTTCTTTCCAAGCCTCAGCTGCTGCAGCAACATTCGCGTTGTTTTTTTCTATCTGCAACGCTTCTATCTTTTCCTGTAATTCAATAGTTTCATCAACTAATTTGGTATAAGTAGCAATAACAATATTATTTACATAATTTTCCACAACTGGCTTCAACGCTTCTGATTTTGGATCCGTATCCTCAATTGGATCGTCATCATCGCTACAGCTAAAACTGAAAGCGGAGAAAGCTACACAAACCAGATAAACAGGTAATTCCAAGAACTTTTTCATATTTTATTTTTTAGTAGTAAAATTTATTTTCTTATTTATTTTGTAAAAAAGCCGGCATACGCAATGCCTAAATTTATCGCATTTTCATTTTTAAATGCACTCGTCATCAGTCCAACGGAATACTCGGCTTTGATAACTACGTCCTTGATCGGATAATAATTAACACCTCCGACCATCACTTTCCGCCCACACCAATCCTGATCTGTTATATTAGTAGAAACTTTATACATTGAATCAAAAAATTCGTATCGTCCAAACAGATAGAACTTTTGTTTTTTTTGTTTTAATTTCGGAATCTGCGAAAAGAGATCATATCCCACTTCCACTCCTGCAGCAAGCGCGTTGGATGCAACATTGGAACGTGGCGATGCCGATTGATTCGGCAAGTTTCGGTTATACAAAGAGATGGTCTGAGCGTCACCCAAATGTCCATAATCAAAATATCCCCGGGCTACCCAATTATGATTATTATATTCGAAGTCAAAACTGCCAATCATCACTTCCCCTTTCACCCCTTTATATTTATCGCTCGAAGTCGTTTTGATACCGTTATTGAAACTTTGCCCGTAGTAACCACTGACGCCTAAGCGTAATCCGGAAATCGAATAATTGTCGAATCGCAAAGCCGTTGCTAATTTATTCCCTACTTTAAATTCATAAGGCGAAGCAGAAGCTCCGGAAATCCAACGGTCACTGCCGAAAAGCTCAGAATCCAGACCAGCCAAAATCTGCGCTTCATATCTCCATTTTCCGATACGTCCCCACAAGCTCGCGCCCGTTTCGTGCCAAGTACAAGGCAAAATAGTACGTTCACCCTGAGGACGAAATACAGTAAAGAACTGAGTCGGCAAGTGATTCCCATTCGTCAACCCTACCGGAACGATAAGGTGTCCCATACGCAAATTTAGCGCCCGGCTAAACGTTTTTTCAATCCAAAATTGCTCCAGCACAACCTCTCCGCCACGTTCTACTTCCGCTTCGTATTCACCGCCCTCTTCCGGCTCGATTTCCATAGCAGATTCAGTTCCGCCATGTTCAAATTCTATTTCAGAATTCATTCTCCAACCATTGCCGAATTCATAGCCCACAAAGAAGACAACATGCGGTAAGTCAAAACGTCCATGAGCCGGATCATTTTTGTATTTATCCGGTGTCATATAACGAAAGACATTATCACTGTAAAAATTGCGACTATATGTGGCCTCTCCATAGCCACCAAGTATTAATCCTAAGTTATTTTTCTGTACTTCTTGTTCTTCCGATCGTAGAGTTTCGTTTGTCTGCGCGGTTAAAACCGTCGTTAGAATAAACGAAAATGTAAACATTTGTACTATTTTCTTCATCCTTTTAAAGTATTTTCAGCAAAAGTAGACTGCTTTAAAACGACGGGCAATAACACAAATCAGGTATTCAAACAGGAACTATACCTATTATTTAGTATTATTCACGCTAAAAGACCAAACGAATCAAAACAAAGCCACATTGTTAATTGTTTCCAACGCGCCAAAATCTTACGAAACAAATAAAAACCCTTTATCGGCAGATCGCTATAAATCATTATTTTTACTTCTTATTTATCTAAATTCAAGATTCAACATGGCGACATCAAAAGAAAATTACTGGAAATATTCACTGATTATTCTACTTATTACCCTCGGTATTATTTTGTTTAATCAGTTTCGCCCGTTTTTTACAGGTTTGCTGGGTGCTTTTACCATGTATGTATTACTTCGAAAACAAATGTTTTTCTTAGTCGAAAAAAAGAAAATTAATAAAACGGTGTCTGCGATCCTGATTGTTTCGGAAGTAATACTTTGCATTCTTATACCGACGTTTCTTATGATTTGGATGTTATTAGGGAGAATACAGTATGTGGATTTAGACATTGCTCCTCTAATTGCGTTTGTGCAACAGTATATTCAACTAATCCAGGAGAAAACAGGATACGACATACTCAGTGTCAATAATCTGACGACAGCTACGTCTTACGTAACCAAATTTATCCAATTACTAATCGGACAGGTCAGCAATGTCATTGTTAATTCAGTCGTTCTCATTTTCATTCTTTATTTCATGTTGATCAGCGGACGAGAAATAGAGGCTTATACCTACGACTTGCTTCCATTTAACGACAAGAATAAAACCCATATTCTGGGAGAAATTAAGCGCATGGTTCTTTCTAACGCCATCGGTATACCGTTGCTCGCTATAATTCAGGGGATAATAGCCTTTATCGGCTACCTGATATTCGGAGTTCCAAGTCCGTTGCTTTTCGGATTTATCACCTGCTTTTCAACCATCATCCCATTACTCGGCACCGGCTTGGTTTGGTTCCCGCTTTGTATTTATTTCGTATTAACCGGGAATTGGGTCAGCGCAATCGGTCTAGCTACCTATTCATTAGTTATTTTAACGAATGTCGATAATGTAATCCGTTTTATTCTACAAAAAAAATTAGCAGATACGCATCCATTAATTACCGTATTTGGGGTAATCATGGGATTGTCGTTGTTTGGTTTTTGGGGTGTTATTTTCGGTCCGTTACTCTTATCGATGTTTTTCTTATTATTAAAGATTTTCAAAACCGAATACATCCAATAAATAAAAAGAGTAAATTTGGCAGACAAATGGTTTTTATCAGTTAATAACTAAAACATATTCACATGAAACGAATCCTTTTATTTACAGTCATGTTAACAGGGGGGCTTTTATTTACTTCCTGTAATCAACAACAGGCAAAAACAGCAGAAACAACCGAACCTGCCCCGGTAGTTGCAGAAAAAACAGTCGAACTTCCTGCTGACGCCATACGAATCGCAGCCATAGTCACGTTGAAAGATGCTGCCTTTGCTGCCGATTTTGAGAAAGTGGCAGCCGAAGTTGTAGCCGGTTCACGCGCGGAAGAAGGGTGTGTTTATTACGAATTAGGTAAATCAACCACACCATTAACCTACGCATTCATTGAGGTATGGAAATCGCAGGATGCTATTAACACACACAACGAAACACCTCACTTCAAAGCTTTTGTCAAAGCAATCGAGGGAAAAGCCGACCTGAATGTTTGTATGATGAATAAACTATTCTGATTCCCAGAAAAATAAAATATCCTCTCAAACTAGTCTTAGTAAATTCTCTAGACATTTGGGGGGATATTCTTATTTATAAAAATAAGTAAAGTAGCCTCGCCGGGAATCGAACCCGAATCTAAAGTTTAGGAAACTTCTATTCTATCCATTGAACTACAAGGCCATCCTTTTCGGACTGCAAAAGTAAACCCTTTTCCTTATATGAGCAAGTATTCTTTCGGTAAAGTAATTTAATCAAACAAGCTCTGCATCACCGAAATCGATTTGATTTCAGGAAACTCGGGTAGATGCAGCCGATAATATTCAAGGATATGTCCGATTATCGCGACTCGTTCACGGCGCGAAAAAGAATAAAGCGACATGTTTTCGAAACTGATCCGCAACAAACGTCCGAAAACGGCGCTTTCTTCTTTGCCTAAAAAATGACGATGCAACGGAATTGTTTGAACAAAAACCCCGTTCAATAAATCGAAATAACCGTACTCTCTATTAGCTCCACTTTCAGTATTGGGATAAATACCTAAATGAATCAATAATTTAAGCAAAAAGACAATGTGAAAATTGGCAATTCCGTCTTCAACAACTTCCATCAGTTGAATCGAATCATACAGGTATTGAAAAAGAGACACATCCGGTTCCGTCTCTTTCAATACGCGAAACAAAACTTCCGCCAAAAACATGGCGATAATATTTTTTACTGGATTACAATAAATTTCCGTTTGGGGGAAACTTATCCGGATCTCTTTGATACGATGTAAATCCCGCTTGTTTTGATGGTCCACTTCCATCTCCACAACCGACAAAGGAATGAACAGCGCTTTGGCAAAAGTCGCTTTCTTCCCTTTATTTCGCGGCACAAGATAGGCTGCCCTTCCGAAAGTCTCCGTATAAACATGTACGATAGAATACGTATCGCTATACGGGATAGTATGCAAAACGACGCCTTTTGTTTTAGCCAACATAACTTATCCCCAATTTTTCCAAATCAATCACTTCGTCGACTTTAAAAAAAGAACCGATTTTACGGACGGTAGCGCAAACCGTATAGGCATCGTGACAAAAGAACAAGACTTCTTTTTCTTTCGCCGCCTGTTCAAGCATTCGCATTTTTTCGTTGTACGACTGCAACGGACAAGTATCATAAGCGGAAATCCAGGTTGGAGAAACACTCGCAGCTAATGGAATAACATCGCCTGCAAACACATACATCATATTATTCTTCTGAATATAAGGGACTATCTGCCCTTTCGTATGCCCATCATATAGACGAAGCATCACTTCCGGACACAGCTCCGTCTCTTTTTTAATTCGTCTTATCAATCCCTGTTCAAAAGCCAGATCCATATTCTCCCGCCTAAAAGAATCCTTTTCCAGCGGATGCGGATGCAAAAAAGCATTCCACTGCGCCTCACTAACCCAATGACGTGCATTCGGGAAAGATAGACGAAGCGTTTGCGTCGTTTGATCAACTACGGTCACATAACCACAATGATCAAAATGAAGATGCGTTAAAACCACATCGGTTATTTCCTCTGGAGCAACCCCTTTAGCACACAACTCATCCTTCAAATCCTTCATCCCGAAAAAATGATAATAGCCCAACAATTTTAATTGTTTATCTCCAGCGCCAGTGTCGATAAGCACATTCCTTCCGCAGGTTGTTCGAAGCAAAACACTGCGCATCGAAAGCACACACCCATTTGACTCATTCGAAGGATAACGCTTACTCCAAGAAGTTTTAGGTATGGCTCCAAACATCGCACCACCATCCGCATAAAAACGTCCGGTATCTATAATATCCAACTTCATTTATTCTTCAACATAATTGTTCAAATATACGGATTTTCGAGAGATAATAAAAAAACTCAAACGTAACTTTCATACGCAATTTTATCTTATTTTTGTGTCAAAATTGAAAAGATGCAAAAAGTTCACTTGGTATCTGGAACAGAACCTCTATTACTTGATATCGCTTTAGCTATCCGTGAAAAAGGATATGAGGTTTCTGTCTCAGGAAACAACTTTACTCCTGAAATGCTTAACCGTTTATCTGAATCCGGTTGTAGCCACTATGGAGAAGGCTGGTTCCCTGAAAAGTTAACTAAAGACATTAATTTTGTAGTTTTAGGAACTTCCGTCAACAAAGATAATCCGGAATTAATTAAAGCAAAAGAATTAGGACTTCTCATCCAATCCATACCTGAATTTATTTATCAGCGGGTAAAAGAAAAAACACGAGTTGTCGTTGCTGGTGCACGCGGGAAAAAAACCATACTTTCTATGGTTAGTTTTGTTCTTAAAAAGCAAAAATTATATTTTGACTATGCGTTAACCAGCAAAGTTTCGGGTTTACCCAATCAGGTAAAAATGAGTTACGAGTCCCGCATAGCCTTAATCGAAGGAGAAGAATTGCCCACCTCCGTTCTCGAACAACGTGTACGGATGGAATTTTATCGCCCACATATTGCGGTTCTAGCCAATATTTCCTGGGCACCTTCCAAAGAGCATGACTCGTTCGATTCATACCTGAATTGTTATAAATCGTTCATTACATCAATCGAACGTGAAGGAAAATTAATTTATTACAGTGGAGACGAAACCGTCTTGGCATTGGCTGCTAACGTTCGCGAAGACATTACCGCCATTCCTTACGAACAACATGAAATCGCAGAAAAAGACGGCAAATCCGTATTAGTCACACGATATGGGGAATTTCCGGTTTACATACCCGACCGTTATTTCCTGATCAATATAAACGCGGCACGGTTAGTCTGTCGCCAACTGGGTGTAAAAGACGCCAGTTTTTATCAAGCAATTTCTGAATATAGCTTATCTTTGCAACCATGATTGTTGCAAGAGAAAAAAGAAAAGAAAACATTGTTGAGTATTTATTGTACATGTGGCAGGTTGAAGACCTGATACGTGCTAATCATTTTGAGCCAGATCAAATCAAAAAAAATATCATTTCTAAATATGATCAGCCGGAAAAAATAAAAAAAGAAATCCTGATCTGGTATGAGGAACTAATCGAAATGATGCGACAGGAGAATGTCATGGAAAAAGGACATATCCAGTTGAATAAAAACATTATTATCGCATTAACCGACCTACATTTGCGACTTCTCAAATCGTCGAAAGAAATAATTTACGCAGCCGCCTATTACAAAACACTTCCCCATATTATCGAATTAAGAGCCAAATCCGGATCAACTGAAGAAGTACCGGAATTAGAAACCTGTCTGACCGCCGTATACGGTTATCTATTGCTCCGTATGCAAGGAAAAGAAATCTCAAAAGAGACGCAGGAAGCGGTCAAGCAAATTAGTTCCTTCTTGGCTATTCTTGCTGACAAATACCGTCAGGATATAAATGGGAAACTTAAACTGGAGGATTAATCATGAAAAAGATTTTAGTAACAGGAAGTAACGGTCAACTAGGGAACGCGTTACGCGAAGCCGCTTCTACCGTCTTTCATTTTGAAATGCTGTATGCCGATATCGACACGTTTGATCTGACCGATAAAAGAGCGGTTTATGCATTCTTTGAAAAAAACAAAGTGGATTATGTTCTAAACTGCGCCGCTTATACCGCGGTAGACCAAGCGGAAGAAGACGAAACGCGCTGTGAACTGGTCAACCGACAAGCCATAAAGAATATCGGTGAAGCGGCGATAACCTTTCAAGTAAAGGTCATTCATATCTCAACCGATTATGTCTTTGACGGAACAAACTATCGCCCATACATCGAAACCGACCCGACATGTCCTGTTTCGGTTTACGGAAAGACAAAGTTAGCCGGCGAAAAAGCGTTGCTTGAAATTTGCCCGGACGCTGTAATCATCCGCACTTCCTGGTTATATTCAGAGTTCGGGAATAACTTTGTGAAAACAATGATTCGTCTCGGAAAAGAGAAAGACAGCCTGAACGTAATTTTCGACCAGGTAGGCACCCCTACATATGCCGGGGATTTAGCCTCTGCGATGTTGAGCATAGTAAACAGTGACACGTTTATTCCCGGAATTTATCATTTTTCCAACGAAGGTGTTTGCAGTTGGTACGATTTTTCCCTCAAAATACATCAGCTAGCTGGAATATCATGCCGGGTTTTCCCTGTCGAAACAAAAGATTTTCCAACCAAGGCAGTCCGGCCGCATTACAGTGTGCTGAACAAAACCAAAATAAAAAACACCTATCAACTTATAATTCCGCATTGGGAAGCAAGTCTGAAAGAAATGATTTCTCATTTAAACAAGTAAAATGAATCCATACGCACAAGAGATCAGAAGAAGAAGAACTTTTGCGATAATCAGTCATCCGGACGCCGGAAAAACAACGCTGACTGAAAAATTACTATTGTTCGGAGGCGCCATTCATGTCGCCGGCGCTGTAAAATCTAATAAAATAAAAAAAACGGCAACATCAGACTGGATGGAAATTGAGAAGCAACGCGGAATTTCTGTAGCGACTTCCGTAATGGCTTTCGACTATGCCGAGCACAAAATAAACATTTTAGATACGCCCGGGCATCAGGACTTCGCGGAAGATACGTTCCGCACACTAACAGCCGTCGACAGTGTCATTATTGTCATCGACATCGCCAAGGGCGTTGAAGCACAGACTCGCAAACTGATGGAAGTCTGTCGCATGCGGAAAACGCCGGTAATCGTTTTTGTCAATAAAATGGACAGAGACGGAAAAGATCCGTTCGATCTACTGGACGAAATAGAAGAAGAATTGAAAATAAAAGTCCGTCCGTTAAGCTGGCCGATCGACATGGGACAACGGTTCAAAGGCGTATACAATATCTACGAGAAAAAATTGAATCTGTATACCCCAAGCAAACAATACGTGACGGAGAACATAGAATTCAAAAACATCAACCATCCGGATCTGGAACAGCACATCGGCAATACGCAAGCAGAAAAGCTTCGCGCGGACATCGAGCTAATCGAAGGCGTTTATCCCGAATTTGAAATAGAAACCTATCTGAAAGGTGATATAGCCCCCGTCTTTTTCGGTTCGGCATTAAACAATTTCGGCGTCAAAGAATTGTTGGATTGTTTTATTCAAATTGCCCCTTCGCCTCGTCCTGTCCAGGCTGTCGAACGAATCGTCAATCCGGAAGAAGATAATTTTTCGGGCTTTATCTTCAAGATCCACGCAAATATGGATCCAAATCATAGAAGTTGCATCGCATTTGTGAAAATCTGCTCTGGTCGGTTTGAGCGAAATTCCAACTATAAACATGTACGTTTCGGGAAAATGATGCGCTTCAGCAGTCCGACAGCTTTTATGGCTCAAAAGAAAGAGGTAGTAGACGAAGCGTATGCGGGCGATATCATCGGACTTCCGGATACAGGTAATTTTAAAATCGGCGATACACTTACTGCCGGCGAAGAACTTCACTTCAAAGGATTGCCCAGTTTCTCTCCGGAAATGTTCAAATACATCGAAAACTCCGATCCGATGAAATCCAAACAATTGAATAAAGGTATAGAACAATTGATGGACGAAGGTGTAGCCCAGTTATTCACCAACCAGTATAACGGACGAAAAATTATCGGAACAGTCGGGCAACTCCAGTTCGAGGTCATTCAGTATCGTTTACTACATGAATACGGCGCGCAATGTAAATGGGATCCGATCAGCCTGTACAAAGCATGCTGGATAGAAAGTGATAATCAGGATGTATTAGAGAATTTCAAGAAAAGAAAATCGCAATATATGGCCGTCGATAAAGAAGGACGCGATGTTTATCTCGCCGATTCGGCGTATGTTCTAACTATGGCCCAACAGGATTTCCCAGAAATAAAGTTCCATTTTACTTCTGAATTCTAATCAGAAGTCAAAGAATTTCTTTTATCTGAGAAAGTGAACAGACTGCGAACGTAGGTTCGAATCCGTTCGCTTTTTTATTCTCCGGGTTAAACCATAACTGATCCAACCCCGATTGGTAAGCTCCGCAAATATCCGCTTCCCAACTATCACCAATCATCAAAGTCTCCTTCCGCCGGGAATTTGTGTTAATCAACGCATAATCAAATATTCCCTTATGAGGTTTCTGTATTCCGGCGTCTTCAGACAAGATCATCCTGCGAAAATAACCAGCCAACCCCGAATTTTCTAATTTCTTCTCCTGTACCTCCCGGAAACCGTTCGAAAGAATATACAACCGATAGCGGGATTGAAGATAATCCAATAACTCCACGGCTCCTGGAACAAGTCGTGTCTTTTTCGTCGTTCGTTGCAAAAAATTGCGATTAACAGAAAGAATCTCCATTTTATCCTCTATCCCCATTGGGCGCAATACAAAAGCAAAACGTTCCAGAATCAGCGTCTGCCGTTCAATCTCATGATTCCGGTACTGCGTCCAAAGTTGTTCGTTGTTCGGCTGGTAAACTGAAAAGAAAGCCTCGAAGGAGGCATAATACCGATCCCAATGATGATCAGTATATAGCTCTTCGAGGCATTCCTTGTTATTGTGATACGTATCCCAAAGCGTATCGTCGAAATCAATAAAAAGATTCTTATAATTCATTATTCCACTTCAATCACCAAATATTTGCCTAAACTCCAGAATTGAGTTTCATCCAGAATCTTAAACGTCAGATTTCCATCATCATCTTTAACAAATTCATACGATCCTTCCGGATGGTTGGAACGCAGTTTCGCCTTAGCAACAAACAATGGAATTTCTTTCACTTCACGAATATCGATTGCAACAAAATAATCTTTGTTAAAGCCCGATTGCAACACTTTCGATTTAGAAAAAAGTCCACCGCCTGAAAGAATCTGTTGATCCTTCAACTCCTTCGAAGTACCGAAACAATAATAAGCTGTGTGAAGCGACTTATCCTGCGAATGCAGTTTCTCCTTTTGAGCAGCCGTCGTTGTTGCCAGATTTTCAACATCTTCATTCAGCGCCTGTACCTGTTCGTCAAGTTCCTGAATGCGGATGTTCTTTTTCGCCAAGTCTTCCTGCAAAACAATGATCATATTCGTTTTCTGATCTATTTCAGATGAAAGCCGGGCAATAGTTTTCCGTAAAGAAGCGGATTCTATTCCACTTTTTTTCACTTTTTCTTCTAGCAAAACAATCTGCTCTTTATTCTTTTTCAGAGTTTCAGCAATCAGTTGCATATTTTCTTTGATACGTTCCTGATTCGTTTTATTCATTTCAGCACCCGGCTGTTGCTGTATATTCAAATAATTCTCTGCTTCCCGGATAGATTGAAAGTCAGACTCCACACCATTAAGGATTTCTAAAACCTCATTCATTTCGGCTGTTTTCTTAGTAGTCTCCAATCTCAAAGAATCGTTTTCCGCTTTTAACTTCTTATATTCAGCTGATTGCTGTCCACATGAAGCTAACATTACCGTAGCCATAAAAGCAAATAAAACCTTTTTCATTTTGTCCGTTTTTTAAATTAATAATTTTCAACCGGTTTGTCCTTTTTTTCTTTTAAGCCTGCTAATATAATAACAATTTCACCTTTCGGTTCGTTTAACTGAAAATGCGCAATGACCTCTTCCAAGGTCCCCCGTACTGTTTCTTCATACAGTTTGGAAATCTCCCGTGAAACAGAAACTTGCCGATCTGCTCCCATATATTCCATGAATTGCCCCAAGGTCTTTACCAACCGATAGGGCGACTCATAAAAAATCATCGTTCTCGGTTCCACTACCAATTCCTGTAAACGTGTTTGGCGACCCTTTTTTTGCGGCAGAAAGCCTTCAAAACAAAATTTATCATTCGGCAAACCCGACGTAACCAAAGCCGGGACAAATGCGGTAGCGCCCGGAAGGCATTCCACTGCTATTCCCTGACGTACACATTCCCGAACAAGCATAAATCCTGGATCGGAAATCGCCGGCGTGCCGGCATCTGAGACAAGCGCAATATTCTCTCCTCCCTTAATACGTAGAGCTATCTGTTCTACCGACTTATGTTCGTTGAACTTGTGATGCGACTGCATCCTGTTCTGAATATCAAAATGTTTCAACAAAATTCCAGTAGTACGCGTGTCTTCCGCCAAAATCAGATCAACCTCCTTCAGTACGCGAATCGCACGAAGCGTCATATCCTCCAAATTCCCGACCGGGGTCGGAACTACCGTTAACTTTGCCATCGCTTTTTATTTAACAAAATCGTTTTTCCAACCGGGAAGTAAAATCAGCCACTACCTCATTTTCCGGATCCCAGTTTAATTCCCGTATATACGAAATCGCTTCTTCGAAAGAAGATAAAGCATTCAAATCGCCGATCGTTTTCGACATTTTCGCATCATTTCCTCCAAACAATTCCCTTCTGAACAAAAAACGATCATTCAGGCTAAACGATTTCCACAAATCCGCCAACCTTTTTTTCTCTATCCTTTCATTCAACGATATCCATTGTTTTTCTTTCGTTTGCGATAAAGTTTCCGGTATAACTTCGGGGTAGAGAGCGGGTTCCGGCGCCACTTTTTCTTCGACAACCACCGAAGTTGATTGTACAGGAACTGATTCTTTCGGAATCGGTTTTTCCAACATCAATGCTTTCAACTTTTGTTCTTCCACCTTTACACGAGCACTAATCCCCTCAATACAAACACATTGTTCCTTAACCTGCGCTTCCAATCGTTCCGCCCGCTTCAATTCCATTTCACTTAAAACGAGAGAAAGTTTGTTCGAACGTTCGAAAGCATGTTTAAAAAAAGAAGAAGCGGTGATCGTTCCTTCGTTAGCCTGAATGGCAAGATTCTCCAATTCACGAATATGCACCAGAAAAGTTTCTATATCTTCCTTATATACCATCTTCCAATTGAATTATGTGACAAAATTAGGCCTTTCTTTAAATAAATGAATGCTTTATGAAATGAAAATAAACTTTTACACAAAAATTAATATCTTCGTGTAAGATTTGGAATAAATATGGATTATACCTCTCCTGAATATAAAGAATTAGATCATATCGCTACACTTGCCGTTGAGATCGGCACTTTTTTACTGGCCTGCGGAGCGCATTGCGGACGTATCAGCCGCAATGTCAATCGCATCGTTAACACCTGGGATGTCGCGATTCATATGCATTTCTCGTATACGGGAATTTTAGTGACAGCTCATTACGATACACATCCGGAAATGCCGGTGACAATTTACAAGCGTTCACCTTCGCATGGCGTTAACTTTGCAGCAATCAACGAAATCAGCCAACTTTCCTGGCTTGTCGCCTCTGAAAAAATAAGCGTAGACGAAACCTTCGATTTATTTACGCAACTTAAAAACAAAAGCTCCTATTCCAAAAGTATTCTGCTGGCGGGAATCGGGATGTCGTGTGCCTGCCTGTGCATTGTGGCAGGAGGGGATTGGCGGGATGCCATCGTCGCCTTTATCGCTTCAATCGCGGGGATGTTCGCCAGATTAGAAGTGATTCGTCGGAAATTTAATCCGATGATTTCGTTTACTATGGCGGCTTTTGTCACATCGTTTATTACCAGTCTTAGTTTCATCGGCGTATTCGAACCGATTTGGGGCGTAAGTGCGGCTCCAGACAGGGCCTTGGCTACAGCCGTATTGTATCTTGTTCCGGGCGTTCCGTTGACCAATTGCATCATCGACCTGATCGAAGGATATATTCCTTCGGCAATTACACGTGGTGTTTTCGGCTCGTTCATTTTACTATGTATAGCCGCGGGAATGTCGATCAGTATTCTCCTTTTCGGAATCAATAAATTTTAGCTCTATGATACCAGAAAATCTCATATTCGCTACATTATTCGACATTCTTATGGGTGGATTGATTGCGGTAGGCTGGGGTATTTTGTTCAATACGCCCCGGCAGGTGTTGTATGTCGCAGCACTTTTAGGGGGACTCGGACATAGCATCCGCTATCTTTTACTCGAAGCCGCTGGCGCCCCTTTGGTTCTAGCGACACTGGCAGGCACAGTAACGATCGGGGTTCTGGGAATTTTATTTGCTCGTAAGGTAGATACACCTCCCGTTATTTTCACGATGCCAGCCTGCATAACCATGATTCCTGGCATGTACGCATATCATACTATGCTTGGATTCATAAAAATGGCAGGTTCGGATATCCAAGTACAAGATCCGTCACTTGCCTCGCAAACCGCCCAATATTTCGTTATTACCGTTTCACTCTTATTTACATTGTCTATCGGGATCACTATCGGGTCGTTGCTTTTTCGTAAAAAAACAGCCCGGGAAATCAAACTAAACTTGCCGAACTGGTCTTTTTTCAAGACCAAATAAAACGGAAGTATAGTTGTCAAAAAAAAACATACTAAGTATTTTAAACTATTTTGTTTTTAATTCCTTTTTGTCAAATACAACAGAATAACAACCAACTATACTTCAAGGATTTTCGAGTACCGCCAATTCTTTTCGGTTAGGCATATAATTCAGTATTCTTTCAGAATATGCAAAGCGATGCACTCCCTCTTCGTCTACGTAAATAAAGAAATAATCGATATCCGCCAATGTTTTGGCCAACTCAACCGCACGGTCTACACCCAATACCATAAACGTTGTGGCATACGCGTCGGCCGTCATACAATCATCGGCAATCACTGTCGCACTCAAAATAGATTGCTCCGAAGGATAGCCTGTTGTCGGATTAATTGTATGCGCATATTTTTTCCCATCTTTGATATAAAAATTTCTATAATTACCTGATGTCGCTATTCCACCTTTTTTGCACAATTGAAGAACCTCTTCTATCTCGTTTTTTATTCCGGTAGGATCGTCTTCGGGTTTATTGATTCCTATTTTCCAACAGTCTTTTTTTTCATTTACCCCTTTAACAACCACCTCACCTCCAATATCGATCATATAGTTTTCTATACCTTCACGTTCCATTAACTGCGCAATGACATCGCAAGCATAGCCCTTGGCGATAGCAGAGCAGTTCAATATCACCCGTGGATCGTCTTTAACAATTCGTCCATCTTCGATGTGAATTTTTTGATAGCCCGTAAATGCTTTCAAACTATCGATCGCTTGTGGCGAAACACTATCTTTGTTCGAAAATCCAAATCCCCAAAGATTAATAAAAGGAGCACATGTGATGTCAAAAGCTCCTCCACTTTTCTCAGAAACTTCCTGCGCCTTACTAAAAACATGCACGAACCAGTCGTCCAGCTCCACGGGTTCGTTGTTGTTGACTTTAGCAATTGTCGAGTTGGGATTGAACGGATTCAACGAAAGGCTAAATTTCTGGAATTCCTTATCTATTTTATCTGTCAAAATATCCGTCGACTCATATTTGATTTGATAATAAGTATGAAAAACAGTCCCTGTTTCTTGATAATAAACAGCATGTTTCCCGCAGGAAGACACCAACAAAATAAAAAAAACGAGAGAAATAAACAACGTTTGTTTGAACATATGTTTCATTTTATGAAGATTTACGGTACCATCAAGATATGCTCCAGAAGGATCTTTACTCCAATAAGGATCAAGATTATACCCCCTAATAAATCCACATTCAGATGTATTTTTCGTCCGAAATGATTGCCAAAATAAACCCCGAACGCAGAGAATGCAAAAGTAATCATTCCTATGGCAGTTGCCCGCATCAAAATCTCATAATTTAAAATAGCAAACGTAATTCCTACAGCAAAAGCATCTATGCTGGTGGCAATCGCCAATCCACATAGTGTTTTATTGCATAAAGGATTGCGTTTTTCGTCTTTTGATGGATGAAAGCTCTCATAAATTGCTCTCATCCCAATCAACACTAAAAGAAAAAACGCGATCCAATGATCATAAGTGCAAATCTTCTTTTCAAATCCCATCCCGAGTAGATAGCCCAAAACGGTCATGGCTGCTTGAAAAGCACCCATAATCGACGCAATCTTTACAATGTTTTTTGTTGTACACCGCGTAACAACTATTCCTCCCGTCACTGATACCGCTAAACTATCCATCGATAATCCGGCAGCCAAGATCACCGTATCCAAAAGTAACATACTATTTTTTTAAAAGGATTCTCTCAAGACAATCTCTGAGATGCCTTTTCTTTTTTTCTGTGTTTTTATAAAAACATCCGGATCAGCCGGGTAACCGATCGAAAGAATAGCCTCCGGCTCAATGTTTTCCGGCATATTGAACAAAGTCCGGCACAAATCTGTATCAAAATTGCAGATGATACAACTGCCCAAATCCAGATCTGTTGCCGCAAGACAAAGTTGTTCTATCACTATCCCCAAATCGATATCCAAATGATCTTTATCATCCGACTTCCGCTTCCACGACTCATCGCGATTGCCACAAACCAGAATGAATAGAGGTACAGGTTTTATCCAATCACGTGGATAACAACGAAAAATCGAATCCCGGCCTTTTTCCGATGTAATCACGACAAAACGCCAGGGTTGGTAGTTATGGGCAGAAGGAGCCAACCTCCCCATCTCCATTATTTGGTTTATTTTTTCGTCTTCTATGGGATGTGTTATATAATCGCGAACAGACACTCTTTTCTGTACTAATTCGAGAAAAATCATAACTCTGTTTCTATTTTGTAATTGTTTCTATTCGCAGCGTTACGCGAAATCAATTCACCAATAAATCCGGCGAGGAACAGTTGCGTTCCCAAGATCATGGCGGTTAAGGAAATATAGAAATACGGTGAACTGGTTACCAGTGGACGTAAATCTCCAGCATAGATCGAAGCTAATTTCATACTCAGTACTATAACCAAAGCGATAAAACCAACGAAAAACATCACACTTCCCCATAAGCCAAAGAAATGCATCGGTTTTTTGCCGAACTTGGACGTAAACCACAAGGTAATCAAATCCAGATAACCGTTCACAAAGCGGCTCATTCCAAATTTGGTCGTCCCGTATTTTCGTGCCTGATGCTGAACTATTTTTTCGCCTATCTTATTAAAGCCAGCGATCTTGGCCAGATATGGAATGTAACGATGCATATCGTTATACACTTCGATATTCTTTACCACAATATTCCGATAAGCTTTTAATCCGCAATTAAAATCATGTAGATTCCGGATACCAGAAAATTTCCGGGCTGTCGCGTTAAAAATCTTAGAAGGCAGGTTTTTGGAAAAAAGCGGATCATAACGTTTCTTTTTCCATCCTGACACCAGGTCGTATCCGTCTTCTTTTATCATCCGGTATAATTCGGGAATTTCGTCCGGACTATCCTGCAGATCGGCATCCATCGTAATGACTACATCACCTTCGGCCCGTTGAAATCCGCAATGTAAACCGGGCGATTTCCCGTAATTACGGCGAAATTTAATCCCCTTTACCCGGTCAGACTTCTGTTTCAATTGTTCGATGACACTCCAAGAATTGTCCGTACTCCCATCATCAATAAAGATCACTTCAAACGAAAACTGATGGGCTTGCATAACCCGTTCGATCCATCCGAACAGCTCGGAAAGCGATTCTTCCTCATTATATAACGGAATAACGACAGAGATATCCATTATTGTTTTTTTTCATTGTTTTTAATCTTCACTTTAAAGCGATACGTAAACAAAGCTACCGGAAAAGAAATTAAAATTCCATATATCAAATTGTTTACAATACCTTGCAGTGTCATTTGTATTGGTGTTGGCGCCGGCATGGCGGCAACCGCTTCTTTCACATTTTCACTCAGATCGGAATCCCGGATAACATCAATAGTCGACTGCAGGGATTCCGATATAAAACCAGGAGGAGCAAAATAACGATAGAACACAAAATGTTCCAGCGAAACAAACAAAGCCGCAAAGAAATAAATCAACACACCCAGCGCCCAATCTCGTCTGAAAGTGATATTATACGGCGATATAAGATGAAAATGAAGAAGAAAGAAACCGAGTACTATGGGGACAAACGCAGTTAATCCCCAATAAATAAACGAAAGAAAAGGAGAGGAAATGCTGAAAATAAAAAAGATATATTTAAAAGCCCAAAAAAGTCCCATGAGAAGTCCATAAGACATCGAACTTCTAAATAATATATCCTTCGTTTTTTCCATATTACCGACCTTCATTAAAAAAAACAAAAGTAACCATTTCTTAGTAATATCAGAAAGATTCTTTCACAAAATAGGGAGTTATACGGTTTCGACACAACTAATATACATCTCTCTTAACACAAAAAAGAGGACACTCTTTCGATTATCCTCTTTTAATAAGAGCGGAAGACGGGACTCAAACCCGCGACCCTCAGCTTGGAAGGCTAATGCTCTATCAACTGAGCTACTTCCGCAATAGATCCGTGGGCAGTGATGGATTCGAACCACCGAAGGCGTAAGCCAGCTGAGTTACAGTCAGCCCCATTTGGCCACTCTGGTAACTGCCCCCATTATTTTCTTTTGCGATGCAAAGGTAGTTTTTATTTTCAAATTAGCAAGCAAAATCGACCATTTTTATCGCGGTAACTGCAGCTTCATCTCCCTTATTGCCCAACCTTCCACCTGCACGCTCTTCCGCCTGCTGCATATTGTCTGTAGTTAACAATCCGAATATAAAAGGGATATCATACATAAGATTCAATTCTGTAATACCCTGTGTCACCCCAGAGCAAACATAATCAAAATGCGGTGTGTCTCCTCTTACGACACAGCCTAAGGCTAATACAGCATTCACTTCCTGAGATTCAGCCAATCGCTTAGCTCCGAAGGTCAATTCAAAACTGCCCGGAACCCGTTTTACGATGATATTTTCGGCTTTAACGCCATGTCTTTCCAACGTATTGCAGGCGCCTTCCAATAATTTTTCAGTAATATGCTTGTTCCACTCCGACACCACAATACCGAAACTCATCTCAGAAGCATCCGGAACACTGTTAAAATCGTATTCAGATAGATTTTGATACGCTGTTGCCATACTATTTACCTAATTCAGAAGCACGCGTGATATATTTATCAATATCAGAAGCTTCTCTGGAATTAAAATATTTTTCTTTAATGGAAGTATATGCTTTTACAGCATCTCTATACTGTTTCAGATTCTCATACGCCAAACCTGCTTTTTTCAAATAAATCGGGCTGATGATGTTATTGTCTGCTTTTAATGCAGCTTTTTCAAAATAACTAATCCCTTCTTTTACGTTCCCGGTGTTTACATAGCAATCTCCTATCAGACCGATAATCGCAGGAGAAAGCATATTGTCTTTTTCATTAAACGATTTTAATCGATCGATCGCGTTTTCAGTATCACCCAATTTGAAATAACAAATTCCGGCATACGCTTTGGCCAGATTTCCGGCTGCCGTACTTCCAAAATCTTTAGCAACCGCTTCGAAACCTTCAAAATCCACTCCATTTCCGGTCAAAGCCAGAGAGAAAGAATCTTTAGCAAAATATTGCTCTGCTTTAAATAAAGCAACAGCAGCTTTCTTCTGACGCGGAACAGAATAACCGTAATGAAACGCAAGAAATAGCCCGATCACCACAATCACAGCAACAACTCCATAAATAATCCGTTTCTGGTTATTTTCAATAAAATGCTCCGTCTTTGAAACGATTTCTCCAACTTCCAGTTCTTTGTCCGTATGTTTACCTTTCGTAGCCATAATAATACTATAGTTATTTGTTTATTTCATTTTAAACATCACAGGGGATGATTTAAAGCGCAAAAGTAGTTTTTTTTACCAATATAACGCTATTATTCTTTATATTTTTTGTTTTCATACTGGGAGAAAAAGAAGAAAAACAAAAAAGATTGAAGTCTCTTTTAAAAGACATTCGTACATTTGTCTTATCTAAGGTATACTTTTTACAGAAAAACGAACAGAAATGAAGCTAAAAAAACTCGCTATTCTGAATTACAAAAATATTGAACAGGCGGAAGTCGAATTTTCGCCAAAGATCAATTGTTTTTTCGGTAATAACGGAATGGGGAAAACAAATTTGCTGGATGCTATATATTATCTGTCGTTTACGAAAAGCCATGTAAGCACTCCCGACAATCAAATCATTAAAAACGGGAACAACCTTTGTGTCATACAGGGAATATACAATTATTCGGGACGGGAAGAAGAGATTTTTTGCGCTTTACGCGTCGGACAAAGAAAACAATTCAAGCGAAATAAAAAAGAATACGAAAAGTTATCCGAGCATATCGGATTACTACCCCTTGTGATGATCTCTCCAGCTGATGTCGAATTAATACGTGGAGGAAGTGACGAACGTCGTCGTTTTTTGGATCTTATCATCTCGCAACAGGACAAACCTTATTTGCATGCTCTGATCCAGTATAACAAGGCTTTATACCAACGAAATGTCCTTCTAAAAAACCAATCCCACGACCAATCACTTTTCGAAGTACTCGAAATGCAAATGGATATATACGGACAATTAGTCTACGAAACACGCAAAAGAATGGTGGAAGATTTCGTCCCAATTTTTAATGCTTACTACCACAAAATTTGTACTTTTCCGGAAGAAGTGGATTTACGATATGTCTCCCAAATTGAAGGTGAACGTTTAAAAGATTTATTAGAAGAGAGCAGAGAACGAGATCGGATGTTATCGTATACTTCAACAGGTGCCCATAAAGACGATCTGGAAATGTTATTAAACACTTCCCTCATTCGGAAAGCCGGCTCGCAAGGACAAACCAAAACTTACTTAATCGCGCTTAAACTGGCACAATTCGCCTTTTTGAAGTCTAAAGGAAATACAACACCTGTTTTATTGTTGGACGATTTATTCGACAAGCTGGACGCTAACCGGGTACAACAGATTATTTCATTGGTAAACAGTCATGAATTCGGGCAAATTTTCATTACCGACACCAACCGCAAATACTTAGACGAAATATTAAGTCTGACGGGAAATGAATATTCGTTATTCAAAGTGGATCAAGGAGAAGTACAACCATTGACTATTTGACATCATGAAGCGGAAAAACACACAAATGATTGGTGAAGTACTCCGGGATATTTTCGAAGAAAACACGGAATTGTACGAGAAAATCATTGAGATACGAATCAAAAGAGCATGGGGTATCGTGTTAGGAGATATGGTACTGCAGTATACACGCAACTTGTATGTCAAAGACAAGATTCTGCATGTTTCATTAACCTCTTCGGTTTTGCGTAACGAACTTGTGCTTTGCCGGGAAAAATTAGTCAAAAGTTTAAATGACTATGCAAAAATTCAAGCAATACAAGACATCATTATCCGTTAACTGAACGACCCGGATAAAATAGTTTCATCCGTCACAATATGATGCATACGGACATCATTTTCTCCAACCGGAACCTCTGAAATAAGTTGAAAATGGAAACAAAGTCCTATTTTCGTCACCTCACGCCAACCGAATTGCATAAATAATCGATCGTAATAGCCTTTACCTCTGCCCAAACGGTTCATCTGTCTGTCGAAAGCGACCCCGGGAACAACAACCAAATCCGGGACACAGATATATTCATCTTCATCCGGAACAGGTTCTAAGATACCAAACACGCCGGACTTTAAACTATCGGCGCCTTTATACGTATAAAATCGGATCATATCATCAGCAATAAGCGGGAGCAAAATTTTCTTCTTTTCCGCCCATTTTTCAATAAAATCAGCCGTACGAACTTCATCAGCCATAGCATAATAAACAGCTACGATATTTGCATGAATAAATTCCGGCAGGGTTTCTAAAAAATCCAGCGCCCGAACAGATAAATCAGACAACAAAGTCGTCGAATATTCTTTCTTTTGCAAGGCCATAGCTTTTCGCAGGGAACGCTTGGCTTCGAAGATTTCCTCCATGAGTAGCTTGTTTAATAAAATCGATAAAAGAAAGATTCTTGCCTTCGTTCAAGACCTTTATCGCCCGCAATAAACTAGGATCATCTTTCAAAAAAATAGGATAAAACCCGGCTTCATCAAAAAAGTTACGTATAATATAGGCCTGCAGATGTGTCTCGATCAATTTCCCCGAAATTTTAATCAGAGTAGGTCTTTTCTTTACTCCTTTCAAAGCAGCAAAATTCGTAAAATCCTGCAAAAGAGGCTGCTGTTGCAAATGCTTATACAAATCCAGATAAGAAGCAAATGTGGCAAAACGTTTTCTGTTTTTATCCGAATATTCCAACGCATATTGATAAATCAAACCCGTATTTACCACAGTCGAAAAATAAGAAGTAACCCCACTCGTATCTCGCGGAATAAATATGTCCGGCATAATTCCTCCACCACCGTACACAAGGCGTCCGGCAGTTGTCTCATATCGAAGAGAATCTTCCATTTTAATGCTGTCGGCTGAATCAAATTCTCCATGCATGAAACGATTATAAATATCCAAATCATATTCTTCCGTTTTACCCAATTCGTACGTTTTCTGAATACTTCGTCCAGAAGGTGTATAATAACGGGCAATCGTCAACCTTAATTCAGATCCGTCACTCAA
>JAQVZS010000005.1:0-7851 GCA_028708075.1 Massilibacteroides sp. | reverse complement strand
TCCGCTGGTCCTCCAGGAATAACGCTAATAACCAGAATCGTATCTGTCTGCATATTAAAGGATACGCCAATCCCGCTAAACGAACCTTCCAATTCCTCATTAGCCATTTTTGCATCTGTCGCCGAGATATACATCGAATGCGGATCTAGCTCACTAAATATTTTAGGAATCGTACCTTCAACCAAATCAGCCATATTAACCGTATCGACATATTGTTCGTCAATAATATCCAATATGGCATTAATCTTATTTCCGCGAGAATAGGTATGTCTTTTTCCACCCTGACCTATCAAAAAATAATAGTTACCAATAAAAATCCCCAAAGCAATACTTGCCGCAATAATTACCGGCAGCCATACGGCCAATTTCTTATTTTTATCCATCTGTCGCTATTTTTCCACTTCTATTAAGTCCACCTGTATACCAGCTCTGATCAATAGATTGAGCCCATCTTCCACCCTGTATTTTTCGGAATAAACTACCCGTTGGATTCCCGATTGAATAATCAATTTGGCACATTCGATACAAGGAGCTGCGGTAACATAGATCGTAGCCCCTTTACTGCTATTTGCAGATGCGGCAACTTTCGTTATCGCATTCGCCTCTGCATGCAGAACATACGGTTTCGTGAGATTATTCTCATCCTCACAAATATTCTCGAATCCGGCTGGAGTGCCGTTATAACCGTCGGATATTATCATCTTGTCTTTAACAATCAAAGCACCTACCTGCCTACGCTTACAATACGAGTTTTCCGCCCAGATCACTGCCATCCGAAGATACCTCTTATCTATTTCAAGTTGTCTGCTTTCTATTTTTTTATCCATAAAGCCCACAAAATATCATTTACACAAGCTACAAATGTAGTGATTCCTATCAGACGAAACGCTATCCTGTTACTTTTTTACACCATTTCTTTCCAATAAGGCATCGATTGTCGGTTTCCGACCCCGGAAACGTTTATATAATACGGCCGGATCTTCTGTATCTCCTTTCGAAAGAATATTCTCACGAAAAGAACGCGCAACATCCCGATTAAAGATATCTGTTTTCTTAAACAGTGAAAATGCATCGGCATCTAATACTTCCGCCCATTTGTATCCATAATATCCTGCAGCATATCCACCGGAAAAAAGATGCGAGAAATTACTGCTCATTAGAGTCCCTTCCACTTCGGGCAACAGCATCGCCGGAGCCCAGGCGTTTTTTTCAAAGGCAATAACGTCTCCTGTAAAAGGTTCAGAGATCGTATGCCAGGCCATATCCAAATAACCAAAACATAATTGGCGGCAACACAAATAACCGATATTAAAATTCGAGGAATTCTGAATTTTTTCAAGTAATTCGAAAGGAATACGTTCTCCGTTTTCATAATGAACAGCAACAAGATCGAGGAATTCTTTTTCCTTCAGCCAGTTTTCCATAATTTGAGAAGGTAATTCCACGAAATCGCGAAGAACGTTTGTCCCCGAAAGACTTTCATATGTACTTTCGGACAACATACCATGCAGAGCATGTCCGAATTCATGTAAAAACGTATTGACTTCATCGTAGGTTAGTAAAGAAGGCTTTGAATCCGTAGGGCGATTGAAATTCATTACAATAATCACTTGCGGGCGATTATCCGTACCATTCGCTTCTTTGTATTGCGACTTAAGATTGCTCATCCAGGCACCAGATTGTTTCCCATCACGCGGGAAAAAATCAGTATACAAAATTGATAAAAACGAACCGTCTTCATCAGATACTTCATAGGCCTTAACTTCCGAATGATAAGTCGGAATCATCTGGTTTTCCTTAAACGTAATTCCATACAAACGAGTGGCCAAGCCGAAAACCGCATCTGTCACATTCTCCAACTGAAAATAAGGACGGGTCATTTCGTCGTTGACTCCAAACTGGCTATCTTTCAATTTTTCGGCATAATAGTTCCAATCCCAAGGCATGATGGGTGAAAAACCGGCAAATTCGGAAACAGCCTGATATTCCTTCTCCGCAAAAGGCTTATACACCTTCAGCAAATCGTTCAACAGCGCATACACGTTTTCGGTATTCTTCGCCATCGTTTGTTTTAATTTATATTCCACGAAATTGCGATTTCCCATCAAGCGAGCAATTTCCAAACGAATATTGACGATCTGGCAGATTACTTCTTTATTATCGAAATCGTCACCTTTATTCCCGATACTTAGATAAGCCCTGTACATCATTTCACGTGACGCCCGATTATCGACATAACGCATAAAAGGGACATAACTCGGCGATGAAAGATTGAATAACCAACCGTCTTTTCCCTTCTCGTGTGCCAATTGAGCAGCGGCCTCACATATACTTGCAGGCAGTCCGGACAATTCGGTTTCGTCAGAAATCAGATACTCGAATCTATTCTTGTCTTTTAACGCCTTTTGGCTAAACCTTAGTGTCAAAAGATTTAATTCCGTACTCAGGCAACGGTATTTTTCTTTTCCTTCACTGTCCAACGCAGCCCCTCGCAGACAGAACGCTTCATATGTCTTATCCAACAAACGTTCGTCTTCTACACACAACGTAAGTTTTTCTTTTTGCGCATACACTTTTTTTATCCGCCCAAACAAAACCTCATTCAAATAAATATTGTTAGAGCTTTCCGAAAGTTTAGGTGAAACACGTTCCGAAATCGCCATTAAGTCATCGGTCGAAACAGTATTCAAAGCATTAAAAAAAACGGAACTTACTAGGTTTAACAACCGTCCGCTTCTTTCTAATGCGACAACCGTATTTTCAAACGTCGGTTTTTCCGAACTATCAGCTATCCGGTTTATATCTTCCTGTAATTCGGCAATAGCCTTATCGAAAGCCGGTTCATAATGCTGCGATTTTATTATATCTAACGGAAAAGTTTGAAAAGGTGTGGTATATATTTCAAAAAAAGGATTGTTTTCTGCGTATATCATATTTGAAAGATTAAAAAAAGACATTTTAACAAACACTTCATACCTGTAAAAATAAAAAAACAGGGAAATAATCTCCGACAAAGGTAAAAAAACCCTCAGAATATGCTACCTTACCTTCGTTTTCGAGATAGTTTTCTTTTATCTGCACATAGACATTATCTGTTTGACAAACCACTATAAACGGAGTATCTTTGTAACAGAAAAAAGAAATAATTTAATAACATTTAAAATAATAAATTATGAAAACTTTAGATTATCTCCAGTTGGATGCTTCAGGTGTAAGCAAAGTCGTTTCAGCTTTACAACAATTATTGGCAGACTATCAGGTATTCTATACAAATCTGCGTAACTTTCATTGGAATATAAAAGGACACAGTTTCTTTGTGCTGCACAGTAAATTTGAAGAAATGTATGACGATACCGCTGAAAAAGTGGACGAAGTGGCTGAACGTATTCTAATGCTGGGTGGAGTACCGGAAAGCAAATTCAGTGAATACCTTAAAAAGGCAATAGTAAAAGAAGTTCCGGTTGTATCCTGTGGTGACGACGCCTTAAAAAATATTCTCGACACGTACGGCTATTTAATTGGTGAAGAAAGAAAACTGTTGGCATTAGCCGGAGAGGTTGATGACGAAGCAACCGTAGCGTTAATGAGTGACTACCTAAAAGAACAGGAAAAGTTGGTTTGGATGTTGGTTTCCTATTCGACTTGCGACTGCAAGGAGAAATAAATCGCTCTCTTATAAATCCATTTTTAAGGGAAATAAAAAGGTTGGCCTTCTCGGCCAACCTTTTTATTTGTATTTGATCCATTTGATCATTTCTTTTATATCCGGTTTTTTTCCGTACATCAAAATTCCTATCCTGTAAATCTTAGCTGAAACCCATACAATCAAAATAGATGTACCATATAACAGTAAAATAGAAAGTAGCAATTGCCAATAAGGAACATCAAACGGCAAACGAATCATCATCACGATAGGAGATGTCAACGGAATCAACGAACACCAAAAAGCAAGTGGACCATCTGGATTTTCCATACTGTAAATCCCTGCATATAAAGCAAAAACCATCAAAATCGTAATTGGCATCATAAACTGCTGCGTATCTTCCTGATTATCGACGGAAGAACCGATAGCCGCAAACAACGACGCGTAAAGCATATATCCTCCGATAAAATACAGAATAAAGAAAAGCGCCAACTGCGTAAAATTAATTGTTTTAATCACTTCAAACAGCTCCGCGTGATCTGCTATAACGCCCGACATATCCATCCCTGGCTGGGCAACAGCATTCACCCCCGCCATTTGTGGATCTATTCCAATACCGAAAAACAACTGCGAACCTAAAAATAAAACTGCAGTCAGAATACCCCACAAAAACAATTGCGTCAGTCCAACAAAACAAATGCCGATAATCTTTCCCATCATCAAATCAAACGGGCGTACAGACGAAACAATCACTTCCACAATGCGGTTACTCTTTTCTTCCATCACTCCCTGCATGACCATCGCGCCATACATCATAATAAACATGTAAATCAGAAGGGTAAAAATCAGACCAGTTATGGAAGCGACCATGGACGAGGATTTACTCTCTTTACCATCTGCCCCCCATTTTATAGTCTGAATATCAAATTTTATTTTAGACTCCTGAATAATCTCTTTTAGGTTTGGAATATTGAACGAAGCCATTTTTTCTTCCTCTAGCTCCTTTCCGATCACCTGATTGACCAAGCGGCTTAATTCACCGGGTACCTGCTTTTCAGAATAAAGCGCCGCAGCGCCGGGATTTTTCAACAAATCGCCTGTAATATGCATAAACGCATAAATTTCCTTATTGTCGTTTTGCCGATACTCATCCAACGATTTATCACTTTGTATAAAACGGTAACTCTCCGTATCCTGAAACAAAGAAGCATACTTACCAGTCGCATCGATCACAGCAATCGTCCGAACTTCGTCTCCTTTAATCGTGGAAAGCCATAAAGGAACGAATACCATGGCAACAAAAAGAAAGGGCAATAAAAAAGTCAATAAAAGAAACGATTTCTTACTTACTCTGCGCAGGTATTCCCGTTTGATTATAAGACCTATTTTATTCATATGGTTGTCGATTTAGATGAAGAAACTGTATTAATAAAGATATCGTTCATGGATGGCAATTCTTCCGAAAAAGAAAGGATTTCCCCCTGAGAAGTCAACAAATTCAACAAATCTGAATTAGAAATATTCGTATCTTTTCGCAGACGGATATTACGGATATCTTTATCTGTTTCGTCAGACAAGATGGAATACTGACAGGAATTCGTTTCGAACGCATGCGCAGAAGGCTTCAGGCACAACAAAAATGTATTTCCTTTGAAACGGTTACGCACCTCCGTCACATCGCCCGACAGCACAACCTGAGAACGATTAATAAGCGCTATTTCATCGCAAATTTCTTCCACCGAAGCCATATTGTGTGTAGAGAAAATAATTGTCCGACCGTCCTGTTTCAACTCCAGAATTTCCTGTTTCAAAAGGTCGGCATTGACGGGATCGAACCCACTAAACGGTTCGTCAAATATGAGCAAAGGCGGTTCATGGATAATCGTGATAATAAACTGCACCTTCTGCTGCATTCCTTTGGACAATTCTTCCAACTTACGGTTCCACCACGACATGATATCGAATTTCTCAAACCAATGGATCAGTCTTTTTCGTGCCGTACCATAAGGCAACCCTTTCAACTGAGCGAGGTAAACAGCCTGTTCGCCCACTTTCATTTTCTTATACAATCCCCGCTCTTCCGGCATATAACCAATCCGGTAAATATCATCCGGCTGAGACAAACGGCCATCCAAAAGAACAACACCACTATCCGGAGCCGTAATCCGGTTAATAATCCGAATCAACGTGGTTTTGCCGGCTCCATTTGGTCCCAACAATCCAAAGATCTTCCCTTTCGGCACTTGAATACTCACTTTATTCAATGCCAAATGACCGGAATACTGCTTAACTACATCTTCAGTTTCTAAAAAGTACATACAATAATCTGCATTTGTTTACATGGTTAATATAATACGTTCACCCAATTGCTTGCTAAGGATATTTTTTATTTCGTTCAGTTTTTGCAATTCCTGCATCTTGAGGATTATCTTCTCCATATCTCCTTCTGCTTGTGCGTTCTTTATTTCTTTTTGAATCGTTTTAATCTGATGTCTGATATACGCATCTTTGAGTGCGTACAGATCGCGAACAATATATTGATCCAGATGGTTTTCCTCCAATTCGGGCTCTCTAAATTTAAAATGGCACTTGCTCAATTGGTATTTATCACCTAACAGATTGGCTGCTAGCTGACTGATACGAGCATCCGGATGAGCCAAAAAATATTTATGAGCAATGAAATTCTCCGTTTTGCAATGTTCGACAGCCTCTTCCAACATTTGTTTGAACAGCGGCGTCAAAAACGTCAGATCGTCACGCTGTAGATCAAAATGAATATATTCTGCAACCCGAATTACAACCCGTTCGTTCGTTTTTTCATCGGGATAATCAAACAAAATCGTTTCGCCATAACGAACAACATAACGTAACAAAGCCAATTCAAAAACTTCGTAAGGCGAACGTGTCGCAGCATCGACTTTCAGCTGCACGTCTGAAAGTTCTCCTCTCTCCAATTGAACCAATTCGTCTTCAGTCAACGGAGGGATATCCTGAGGGGGAGTAGGAATACCCATTGAATCGATTCCATTCGTATAAACCGGTGGTGTAGGTGTCTGCCGAACAGGCTCTGCTTGCTGTTTCTGTAAATGCAGTTTATTCACCTGGGTTAAAATAACGCGTTCATCAATCTCCAGCATGGAACTACACTCCCGGATATACACTGTACGTGCAATATCATCCGGAATAATGGCAATGGAAGCAATGATGTCCGTAATTAAAGTCGAACGTTTGATCGGATCGTTCCCGGCTTCATCCAACAATAATTGCGTTTTAAAACGAATAAAATCCGTTTCGTGCTTTTCAATATACTCCGTAAAACCCGTTGCATTATTTTTACGTGCGAAAGAATCCGGATCTTCCCCGTCAGGCAACAGAACCACCTTCACGTTCATCCCTTGTTCCAGCAAAAGATCAATCCCACGCAAAGCTGCTTTTATCCCTGCCGCATCGCCATCATATAAAACTGTGATATTATTTGTAAACCGGTGAATCATACGGATCTGTCCGCCTGTCAACGCCGTACCTGAAGAAGCCACCACATTCTCCACTCCGGCCTGATGCATGGAAATAACATCCGTATAACCTTCCACCAAAAAACATTTATCCGCTTTTACAATCGTCTGCTTAGCAAAATAAATACCATACAATTCATTACTCTTATGATAAATTTCGCTTTCAGGTGAATTCACATATTTGGCAGTTTTCTCCTCCTTTTTCAGAATACGTCCCCCAAAAGCAACTACTTTTCCACTTATGGTATGAACCGGAAACATCACACGCCCGCGGAACCGATCGCTCACCTTGCCATTTTCATGCGCAACCACCAACCCGGTTTTTTCCAGATAGTCCTGTTTATATCCCTTGTTCAGTGCCTCTTTGAGCAACGCATCCCATTGATCCAAACTATACCCTAATTGAAACTTACGAATCGTATCGTCTCGAAAACCTCGTTCTCGAAAATAGCGCAATCCGACGCGCTGTCCTTCCAGATGTTCATGCAACATCGACGTAAAATAAGCCTGAGCCCATGAATTAATGATAAACATACTTTCACGCGTACTTTGCGTCTCTTTTTCCTTATCAGTAAGCTCACGTTCTTTTATCTCGATATTATATTTTTTTGCCAACAGACGCAACGCTTCATAATAACTAATCTGTTCATATTTCATAATAAAATGAACAGCCGTACCTCCTTCCCCACAAGCAAA
>JAQVZS010000004.1:102384-106110 GCA_028708075.1 Massilibacteroides sp. | reverse complement strand
ACCCGCCCTTTAATCGAAAGAGTTTGGGCGAAAGAAACCAGACAGATAAAAAACCCCATAAAAAAGAGAATACAATATCGCATCATTTTATTTAATTTTCAAATAAAATAACACATCAAGTTCCCTGAATCTATGCGCTATAAAGCAATTATGAAATACTGAATAAAGCGTATGACACAATCTTCTATTCCTGGAAGCTAGGTGTTTATTTGTCCGTTTTTGACAGGTCTTCTGGCTTTCCTCTGATTAAAAGTCTTCCCGTTCAAAGAACAGTGACATTGATTTTTTAATCAACTTAGTGAGGATTACAGCTGCAGGTACAGCCCCGGTTTCTCACCGGATTCCCTTTCATCGAGAATAAGTGTTATCTCGATTACCAAAACTTTGACAAAGGTAAACATTTAATTCAGATTATTCAAAAAGCCGGGTGATCTTCATTAAATTATTTCATTGTTGCAAATTTTTTTGTATTATTTCAATGGGTTTCTTTTAAGTTATCAAATATCGAACGAGTATAGCAATGCGTTTGTTTTACGAAAACCGATAATAATTTCGTTCAAGGCTTCTGCTGCTGATTCCTGTTTTCGGAATAATGCGGCTACTTGTCCGATTTCCAATTCACCTTCTTCTAAGTCGCCTTCGAAAACCCCTTTTTTAGCTCTTCCTTTTCCTAATAATTCGCGAAGTTCTTCGACCGATGCCCCTCTGGCTTCCGCTTCTTCTACTGTGGAAGCAAACGTACTTTTTACTAAACGGGTAGGGGATAGTTTTTTTAAAAGCAACTTGGTGTCTCCTTCGTTCAGATTAAGGCAGTAGTTTTTGAAATTATTGTGCGCAGAACTTTCTTTTGTCAGTGCGAATCGGGTTCCTATTTGTACGCCTTCTGCTCCTAATGCGAAGGCGGCCGACATGGCTTCACCTGTACCAATGCCTCCTGCCGCTAAAAGGGGTAAAGATGTTGCTCGCCGTACGGCAGGGATCAAACATAAAGTTGTTGTTTCTTCCCGCCCGTTGTGTCCTCCAGCTTCAAACCCCTCGGCGACAATAGCGTCTACTCCGGCTTCTTCGCATTTGACTGCAAATTTAGAGCTGCTGATAACATGCGCGACTTTTATGCCTTGGTCTTTCAACTGTTTGGTCCATGTTTTGGGGTTTCCAGCCGAAGTGAAGACAATTTGTACCTTTTCCTCAACTAATATTTTCATGATGGTTTCTATTTGCGGATACATCAACGGAACGTTTACACCAAATGGTTTGTTTGTTGCCTCTCGGCATTTGCGGATATGTTCTTGTAATATTTCCGGGTGCATGGATCCTGCTCCAATTAAACCTAAACCTCCAGCGTTGCTAACTGTAGAGGCAAGTCTCCATCCACTGCACCAAACCATCCCTCCTTGAACGACGGGATAAGTTATTTTAAATAACTCACAGACTCTATTCATAATATAAATATGTATTTTACACGGTTTATCGTTCAAAGTAATATAAAAACTTCTATATATTTGTATTGTAACCCATATTAATGCAATAATAGCTAAAGAATGAAAAGATTTGTTATGACCGTAGGTATTGCCGTTGCACTTAGTGCGTGTGGCTCGTCTGCTAAAAAGACGGGCGATGTAGATTCCGTAAACCCTTTTTTTACGGAGTATACGACTCCGTATGAAGTTCCCCCCTTTGAGCAAATAAAACAGGAGCATTATAAGCCGGCTTTTCTTAAAGGAATGGAAGAACAGGTAAGAGAAATAGAACAAATTATCAATCAAAAAGAAGAACCGACTTTTGAAAACACAATTGTTGCTATAGATCAAAGTGGGGCGCTTTATAAAAAAGTAGCCATAGTCTTTGGAGGTCAAAACTCTGTGAATACAAATGATGAGATGCAGGCTTTGAGTCGTGAATTATCTCCTTTGCAGTCGAAGCATAGTGATGATATTACTCTGAACCCGCAATTATTCGCTCGTGTAAAGGCGATATATAATATGCGGGAGAAGCTGGGACTGAATAAGGAACAGACGAAACTTTTGGACGAAACATATAAAAGTTTTGTTCGTGGTGGCGCGAATTTAAATAAAGAAGGTCAGGCTAAACTGCGTGAGTTGAACTCTGAAATATCCATGTTGCAGCTTACTTTCGGTCAAAATATGCTAAAAGAAACGAACAATTTCAAATTAGTTGTTGATAAGGAAGAAGACTTGGCTGGTTTGTCTGAAAGTCTGATTGCCAGTGGTGCGCTAATTGCTAAAGCGAATAATATGGAAGGGAAATGGGTTTTCACACTTCATAATCCAAGTGTAATGCCGTTCCTGCAATATGCCGAAAACCGTGCTTTACGCGAGAAAATATTTAACGGTTATATTAATCGTGGAGATAACGGAAATGAAGCAGATAATAAAGAGGTCGTCCGCAAATTGATTACGTTACGTCTTGAAAAAGCGAAATTAATGGGATATTCTGATTACGCGTCTTTCGTGTTGGAGGAACGTATGGCTAAAAATGAAGAGACTGTATATAAACTATTAGACGAACTTTGGGTGCCGACTTTAGAGAAAGCGAAGGAAGAGCTGGAAGACATAAAAACTGAGATTAAAAAAGACGGTGGTAATTTTGAACCGGAAGGTTGGGATTGGCGTTATTATTTCGAAAAAGCAAAGAAAGCCAAATTTGATTTGGATGAAAACGAAGTTCGTCCTTATTTGAAGCTTGAAAACGTGTATGAAGGGATGTTTTATGTTGCAAACAGGCTTTATGGGATTACATTTACGCCGATTAAAGAAATACCATTGCCTCATCCGGATGCAGTGGCTTTTGAATGCAAAGATAAAGATGGAATTCATTTAGGGGTATTATATATGGACTTTTTCCCACGTGAGAGTAAACGAGGTGGAGCTTGGTGTGGAACATATCGTTCACAGACTTATAAAGATGGGAAACGGGTTTCTCCAGTTGTAACGATTGTATGCAATTTTACGCCTCCGGCTGAAGGGCAACCTGCTTTGTTAAGTGCAGACGAAGCTAATACAATGTTCCATGAATTCGGACACGCGCTGCATAACCTGTTTAAAGATGTTCATTATTATGGTGTATCAGGAGTTCCTCGTGACTTCGTGGAGTTGCCTTCTCAGATTATGGAACACTGGGTTTTCGAACCGGAAGTATTGAAAGTTTATGCAAAACATTATCAAACAGGTGAAGTAATACCGGTAGAATTAATTGAAAAATTGGATAAGAGTGGTAAATATGGACAAGGGTTTGCTACTGCGGAATATTTGGCGGCTTCTTATTTGGATATGGATTATCATGTGATGAAAGATATTTCGGCTGATTTGAATGTGATGGATTTTGAAGCACAAACTTTAGGTAAACGGGGATTGTTAAAACAAATTCCTTCCCGCTATCGAACGACTTATTTCAACCATACAATGGGAGGTGGTTATACAGCCGGGTATTATAGTTATATCTGGTCGGAAGTGTTGGATTGCGATGCATTCCAAGCTTTTAAGGAAACGGGAGATATCTTTAATCAAGATGTTGCGGCAAAGTTTCGTCAATATGTATTGACTCCGGGTGGTATCGACGACGCTTCTGTTATGTATGTGAATTTCCGAGGAAAAGAACCGAATACGGAGGCATTGCTTGAAAATAGAGGACTGAAATGATCTCTTTTATAAGATAGTAATATTTTTTAATTGAAGTTTGACTATGAGCACTGTGACGTATTTTGTT
>JAQVZS010000004.1:98564-102284 GCA_028708075.1 Massilibacteroides sp. | reverse complement strand
TCTTTTCTTTTTGTTAGTTGAAAAAAGAAGGTTAAGTTGGGCTTAAACGTGTTGTTCTGATTATATTTGCGAGTATTAAATGAACTCTTTATAGAACAGGCATGAAAAAAATGTTTCAGGTTACCTTTTTGATAGGTTTATTTTCGGTTTCATATGTAAACGCCCAGTTATCCTCAACATTAAAACAGTTTTATTGGGCTATTGATTCTGTGTCTGCCATTCCAATGAAGAGTGATCAACTTCCGTTAATTGGGATTTCTGCTGCACGAACTGACAGTGAGTCTTCCTTATTATCTATGGCCTATTCCGATGCGGTTATCAAGGCCGGTGGTTTGCCGTTCATTATTCCGGTTACGACCGATCCTATGGCTTTGAAAGCGTTTGTTGAACGGATTGATGGACTGATTTTGTCGGGCGGAACGGACGTTGTGTCGTCTTATTATGATGAAACGGTGTATAATGAAACGGTATATACCGATTCGATCCGAGATGTTTACGAGTTTACACTTGTTCGTCTGGCGACCAACCGGAATGTGCCGGTGTTGGGTATTTGTAGGGGAGAGCAGTTGTTGAATGTTGCTTTCGGCGGAAAACTCTATCAGGATTTACCTGCGCAAATAATGTCGACAATTATCCATAAACAGGAACAAAAAGGGAGTATCCATACGCATTCGGTCTTCCTTCCGGATGGTACGATTTTTAAAAGGATGATGCGAGGTACGGATACGCTGCAGGTAAACTCTTTTCACCATCAAGGAGTAAAAGTGTTAGCACCCGACTTTAAACCGATTGCTTTTGCTTCGGATTCATTAATCGAAGGTATTGAAGCATTGCCTGACCGGATGTTTTTCGGTGTACAATGGCATCCGGAGGCCTTATATGCAGGCGGTAATGAACAGATGTTGTCTCCATTTGTTTTTTTAGTGGGAAAAGCCAATGTTTATAAAAGAGCCAAAGAATTGCATCAACGAATTTTATCTTTAGATACGCATTGTGATACCCCGTTGCAATTCCGTAAACCCGGTTTTTCAATCGCGAAACGAGATTCGAATTTGGTGAATTTACCTAAGATGAAAGAAGGAAGGTTGGATGGTATTTATATGGTAGCTTTTATTGCGCAGGGTGAGCGAGACAAGGCGTCTTCAAAGGCTGCAGTAGCGCATACAGAAGCTATAATTGATCAGATATATAAACAAGCGGAAGTAAATCCGGATCTTTGTGGAATCGTACAAACGAAAGCGGATTTCGTTCGTTTGAAACAGGAGGGTAAAAAAGCTTTGTTTATCGGGATTGAGAATGGATACGCAATTGGGAAAGACCTAAAAAATCTTGCTCTGTTTAAAAAGAAAGGAGTAACGTATATCACGCTTTGTCACAATAAGAATAATGATATTTGTGATTCATCGAGCGACAAAGGAGGAAAAGAGTGGAACGGGTTAAGTCCCTTCGGAAGAGAAGTCGTTTCTGAAATGAACCGTTTGGGTATTTTGATTGATCTTTCACACGCACATGAAAAGACCTTTTGGGATGTGATTAGGTTAAGTAAACAGCCTGTTGTGGCGACCCATTCGTCGGCTTATGCTTTACGGGCGCACGACCGGAATTTGACGGATGAGCAATTGCGTGTGTTGGCGAAGAATGGAGGGGTAGTGCAGGTTTGTCCATTGGGCTTTTATATTCATTCGGATCGGGAGAAAGCCAATCTGACGCTTTTTCTGGATCATATTGATCATATTGTGAAAGTTGCAGGAATTAATCATGTCGGAATTGGGTCGGACTTCGATGGTGGTGGAGGAATTACCGGATTGAAGGGAGCAAACGATATGATCAATATTACGACGGGACTCATTGAACGTGGTTATTCCGATACCGATATAGAAAAAATATGGGGAGGAAACTTCCTTCGTGTGTTGACGCAAGTTCAAAAATGATAAAATACTTATCTTTGCTTTACAATTTTAGGAAAGATGGCAAAAAGGAAAACGGGAAAACGAAAAAAGAAACAATTTAGTTTGACATTATGGTCAGAGGTTAAGCGTTTTATTGCGGTTGTTTGTATCTCGATAGTTGTACTTACGGGAGTGCTTTTTGCGTATCTTTATTGGGTTCCGGAAGAAAAAGCACAGCAAACTGTAGAAATGTTTGCTCATGCAGTTCCGGAACTAACAGAATCACATTATCCTGTTCGTTTGGGAAACAAAGAATTGCCCGAAGGAGCGGAAATTCCTGTCTTAAAAAACGGACAGAAAGAACAGATTATTCAACATGAGGCTTATACCGTTTCGTACAATGCTAATTTTAAAATTCCGAATTGGGTGGCGTACGAGCTGACGGAAGAAAATGTGAAAAACGCAAGGGTGAAAAGGCATAATAAGTTTCTTCCTGATCCGCAGGTTAAAGGAGGTACCGCTTTGAATGAAGATTATTCGCGTACGGGTTATGACCGTGGACATATGGTTCCGGCCGGAGATATGAAATGGTCGGAGAAGGTAATGCGAGAGACATTTTATTTCAGCAATATCTGTCCGCAGAACAGAGGGTTGAATGCTGGTATTTGGAATGATCTGGAAATGACTATACGTATTTGGGCGAAGGAACATAAACGGATCTATGTGGTTACGGGTCCGGTTGTTGAAAACAGTTTGAAACGTCTCGGTAAAAACAGAGTGGGGATTCCCCGTATGTTTTTTAAGGTGGTATGTGATCCAGAAAAGGCACAATGTATCGGCTTTCTGTTTGAAAATCGTGATTATAAGCAAATTTCCCCACGAGATATGTCCGTAACAATAGATAAGGTAGAAGAAGTTACGAACATAGATTTTTTCTCTCAGTTTCCGAACAATATTGAAAAAGAAATGGAAGCAGAGGTTGATTTGAAATTTTGGTCGTTTTTCAGATAATAAAGAAAGCATGGGGTTCTCAATTTGTAAATCAAATAAGTATAAAAATGAGGAATCTATAAGTACAGAATACTGGATAGTCAGGATAAATATAGCGTTTTGATGGAATTTTGTTTAAACTCTGGCTATGATAAATATACAAAAAAGCCCGTTACTAGGATTTAATCCCCAATAACGGACTTTTACGTTCATTTTATAATGATTAAAATTATTCTTTTTATTCTTTCACGTCTCCTATTTTTCCGGCAAATAAAATGACCCCAGTGCTGTTTTCCCGAATAACAAAAACAAAAGGTTTGTTGACAATAAAATCAGTAGGATTGGAGTTAGGTAAAGCTGTCAAATCCACTTCTACTGCAGTTACTGCAGCTGCCTCTGTGCCTTCTTCATTTACTTCTATATAAGTCTTATGGATAACTCTGGAAAGATAAACACCTGATGAGCTAGAAATATTTCTGAAATCAGCATTAGGGGTAAATGATTGAATCATACCCATTTCAGGTAATATTTGTTTTTGTAATTCATATTGACATTCAGTCTTGAAACGTGGTAATTCCAGATTTATAGACCTTGGGGAAAAGGTTAATTTGTTCCAGTTGATATTATTCAGTATATCTTGCGTGGTTTTACTTTCGTGAGGGAGCATGATTACCATATTAAAAGCTTTATTCCCATAAGGCAATTCTATATAAGCAGCATTGTCATCAGTTGCCAGGTTAAATGTTCCTGTCTGTCGCATTATGGGAACTAACTCTTTTTCTCCGTTTTCCGCATAGAAGGGAAGGTCTTTTGTTAGCTTCTTCTCAAATTGAGAGACCCA
>JAQVZS010000004.1:92514-98464 GCA_028708075.1 Massilibacteroides sp. | reverse complement strand
ATTAATCTTTTTAAAGTTACATAAGTTTAGATGTAGATTGAGAGATAAAAGCTGCATAATTTACAAATTAAAATCCGCGATGATCGGTAGGTGATCGCTAAATCCTTTTTCATATTTATAGCCATGATATGTTCGTAAAGGACGTTTGCCGCGCCAAGTTTTATCGTTCGTCAGCAGAAATGAGGGAGAGAAGACAACAGGCGTTTCTGTTTGTAAAAACGGATAAAGTTCTGTGTTGATAATGATTTGATCTAATTGGCTCCAAGTGTCGTGATATTTATGACTTCCTTTTGCTTTGGCAAAAAGATTAAGGAATGTTAATCCTGTTTTTGTAGAGTCGGATGAAGGTGGGGGGGTAAACCAATGCGTAAAAAGTTCATTTTGCGGTACTTCGTTAAAGTCACCCATAATTAATAAAAGACAATGCGCACGGGTTTTATACAACGAATCGCAAAGTCCGCGCAAATAAACGGCCGCCTCCATCCGACTTTGTTCCGTCTCTTTTTCACCGCCGTAACGCGAAGGAAAATGGCAGACAAAAACATCTAATGTATCTTGTGTGATAATTCTGCCCGACACATACAGAATATTTCGTGATTTTTTCCTGGGGTTAGTAAACGGTATTGGATATTCTTTGTGAATAAGATAACGGAACTTATCCCGTTGATAAAGTAAGGCCGTATTGATTCCACGTTGGTCCTGACCTGTTGTGATACAATACCGGTATTCTTGTTTCCGCAATGAAGTTCTCCTTAGCAGATGACACATCACGGAATCGTTTTCTACTTCGCATAACCCGACCAGAGCAGGTGTATCCCACTCTCCAACGGCGGAAATAACCTTGGCGATTTGTTGCAATTTATGGTAATACCGACTTTCCGTCCAATGTCGTTTCCCTTTGGGCTGGAATTCACTATCGTCTCTTTCAAGAGAAGGTTGGGTATCGAAGAGGTTTTCGACATTATAACTCATGACGCGAAACCTACTTTGCGCCTGTACCGGAATAAATGAAATCAAAAACAAGGAAATAAAAGATAAGGTTTTGTACATCATTCTATCGGGTTATTCTTCTTTCTTTTCTAGCTCCGGAACATATTGATAAGCGCCAATATCGGGTAATATATCGTTTGAAACGCGGGTGGTACCGTAGCGATCAATCGGATAAAGTCGGGCGATCGTTATGTCTGCCCCTCCGATAGCCTCAGGATAGCCACTCTCATCCGATTTGAGCCGGAAGTCGAATTTATAATTTTCTTCAGCCTTTCCATTCATCCGGTAGCGGTTGTTATTCAAGCCGGATATGAACAAACAATTTTCCGTATTCTCCAGATCTTCTTTTTGACGGAGCAGACAATGGGTGAACCGGAAGTCAAACGTTTTTTCACCTTCCACGACTATTTCACCGGAACTTTGTGACCAACTTCCGTCTATAATACAATTTTCAAAAGAAATTGATTCGATTGGGTAGGGCTCTCTTCCCGAAACCGGAGAATTATGTTGGAGGACGACCGATGGAGCGCCTGAACGCGATTTTATTTGCATAAAATTTGCTATCGTACAGTGGACAAAATGGTATTTTCCGCCCGAAAGCGCGATCAGGCTGTCTTGCGCGTTAGTAAATTCGGTGTTGGCCGCTTCGATGTGGCAGTTTTCAGCATACAATAGGTTTCCCGACATATTCGTAATTTGAGAAGACAAAAAAACTATTTTAAGTTGTTCTGGTGTCGACGGTAAAAAACGGAGGCCTGTTCTTCCGTTTCGCACGATCACTTGCTCAAATCGGTTATTATAACTTTCTGTGTGAAACGTGATACCGTCCCATAGTCCGGGTGTATCATCGTAAGCCAATCTACCCGGTAACAAATCATCCATGCGGTCTCCCCTGAATACAATCGGCTTTTCTAATGTCCCTTGGGCGATTACTGTTCCATACACTTCAATATGCGCTTTGTTATGCAGGTAAAATCGAGCGCCGGCTTCAATATTCACGGTTACACCCGGTTCTATACATATACTGTCATAAACAAGAAAGGGACGTTTTCCATTCAATATTGTATCTTTTTCTATCCGTAGTCCACCTTGAATGATATATGTGTCTTGTCCGAATGCTTGAAGTAAAACCGACTGTTTGTTACCATTGTAAATAAATTCAACTTCGTCCTTAACTTCAAAGGGTGTGTTACTGTCATGTGGGTCGATGGTTACCTCAACGAAAATGTATATACTGTCTTTGGGGAGGATCTCGATATCACTGAAATCCGTTCCAATTCTTCCATCCACATTTATTTTGAAAGCACTGTTCCCCTTGTTGGCAAGTACGATTGATTCGATATTCAGCGCTTTTTTATTTCGGTTATATACCATGAATTGTTTTGTTGCGGATCCGACGGTTGTGAAAACGGTATCAAACGTCAGCGTATCGGTCGAAAACGACAGCTGGTGATTGGGGGTAGTGGAATAATTATCCTCTACATCACTGCACCCAGAGACTAAGAACAGACTTAAAGCAGCTATAAAATATATTGTCTTCATGTTTCAACTTGCATTATGGACAAAAGAGGATGAACCCTTATTGGGAAACATCCTCTTTTATTAACGTATCTTTACTGCGTTTATTTTACAGGAATATGCTTTAGTATATCCAGTAGATGTTTCCACCATAGGCCGACAGTGCTAATCTGGATTCGTTCGTTGGGGGAATGTACATCGCGCAAAGTTGGCCCAAAAGAAATCATGTCTAAATGCGGGTATTTCTCAAGGAAAAGTCCGCATTCCAACCCTGCATGAATTGCTTTAATCGCTGCTTCTTTTCCAAATAGACGTTTATACGATTCTTGGGCTACCTGCATGATGGGAGAATCTGCGTTCGGCGCCCATCCCGGATAACCGTCACCATGTGTGACGGCCGCACCGGCAAGCAGAAAGGTTGCGGCTACTTGGTTGGCTACCGCAATTTTGCAAGATTCGATAGAACTACGTTGACTTGTACCCACAACAATACTATTATCCTCCATCGTTTTAATAGAGGCCAGATTCGTGGATGTTTCTACTAAACCTTCGATCTCGTGACTCATGCCGATAACGCCATGAGGGCAAGCCTGCAAAGAGTAGATAAGTTTTTCTGCCGTAACAGGGTCAATCGCTTTGGCTGGACAAACAACCGATTCCATCAGCAATTTCACATTTTTGTCGACATGCTTCAACTCATTTTCAATATCAGTTGTAAAATGATTCAACATGACACGTACGTCTTCTTTCGCGTTTGCTGGTATTCCGATTATGGCATGTGCTTCACGCGCGATAGCGTTGCGCAGATTGCCTCCGTTTATTTCACAAACCGTAAATTCATATTTTTGTTTTAAAAGATACAGAAAACGCACCAGAATTTTGTTGGCATTTCCCAGCCCTTTGTGAATCTCTCCGCCAGAATGACCACCGTTCAGTCCTTTCACCTCGATCCTAAAATACTGTAAAGATGTGTCGGGCGTCATTGGTGTAAATTGGAATATGCCTTGGGAGTCTTTCCCCCCGGCACAACCGATAAAGATTTCCCCTTCATCTTCGCTGTCTAAGTTAAGCAATATCTCGCCTGTCATAAAACCGACTTTCAACGCTTTCGCTCCCGTCAGCCCTGTCTCTTCGTCTATCGTGAATAAACATTCTATCGGCCCGTGTTCTATATTATTTGAAGCCAAAATTGCCAGTTCTGCTGCAACGCCCACACCATTATCTGCACCCAATGTAGTGTTTTGGGCATGCAGCCAGTCTCCTTCTACAATAGTTTCGATTGGGTCGTTTTCAAAATCATGTTCCGTACCGCTGTTTTTTTCGCAAACCATGTCGACGTGGGATTGCAAAATAACGGTTGTCCGATTTTCATATCCCCGAGTGGCCGGTTTAGACATCAGGATATTCCCGACTTTGTCTTTTTTTATGGCAATGTTATACTTTTTAGCGAAAGATTCCAGATACTGAATAATTTTTTCCTCTTTTTTGGAAGGACGGGGAATCTGTGTGATTTCGTGAAAGAAACTCCAGACAATTTTCGGGTTTAGATCCGTAATTTTCATATCATTATATTGTTTATTGTTGTTATTCCAACATACAGTTATTCGGGCGCCGATGGCGGACAAATAGAAAAATTATAGAATTAGCACGTTATAATCAGTTAAACTCTTATATTTGCATCTACAAATATATAGAAAATGCTTGCAACGTTATTACTTACTGTCATAATTCTTGTTATTTCGTTCGTATTCATGAGTATAAAAATAATCTTCAAGAAAAACGGACAATTCCCGAATTCGCATATCAGTGCGAACAAGGCATTAAGGGATCGGGGAATTACCTGTGCTCAATCCCAACATATTGAACAGGTAAAAAGGAAGAATCTTTATGATCGGCTGAAAGAAATTTAAAATTTAAGAATAAAGAATTAATTTAGACTTTATGAAGAACATTAACTACATTATTAATGGAGTCCTTATCTTGGCTGTCATTATCTTATTTGTCATGCATTTCTCGGGAAAGAAAGAGTCTGGTAAAGCACAAACTTTTACCACTGGTGTAGATGAGACTGATGGTTTATTGCCGATTGCTTACGTCAATGTAGATTCCTTGTTGTCGAATTACAGTTATTCGAAAGATTTGAATGAAGTAATTCTTAGAAAACAGGAAGATTCCCGTGCCAACATTAATCAAAAAGCAAATACTTTGAGAAGCGACATGCAGGAATTCGAGAGGAAATATAAAAATAACGCGTTTCTTACTCCCCAACGAGCGCAGGAAGAGCAACAACGTCTTTTAAACAAGCAACAGGAGTTACAGGCGTTGGACGAACGCTTGACGCAGGAGTTAATGTTGGAACAACAAAAACTTAATCAACAGTTGAGAGATACAATTGTGTCTCATTTGAAGGTTTTCAACCAAACGAAGGGATATCAGGTTATTTTTAGCAACACTATGGGAGATAATATCCTGTTGGCAGGCGATGCGTATGATATTACCTCAGAATTCATCGGATATTTAAATAAGAATTATACATCACCTAACAAGTAAATGGTGTTTACTATCCATTATAGTATTAAGCGGTTTGCAGAGATGCAGACCGCTTTTTTCAAAAGGAAATTTCTCGTTTTTTGCAATAACCTTCCTTTTCGTGTAGCTTAATTAACCACATAAAAACAAAGAATAATAAGGACGAAAGAAAATTCGGCTCTTGTCTTCTTTCCCAGAGGTCAGGGATCTACAACTTGCTGGTGAATTGGGAGTTATGGATGTAATCCAATGTGATACATTAACTTGTTATAATGGGGTTAAGGCCGAAGGATGTGGACATTGTCCCGCCTGCAAATTGCGTAACGATGCTTTGAAAGCGTATCTTGCCCGACGTAAATAATCGTTTAGCTGTCGACTAAAATTTTTGCCGATTTATTCCCTTTTCTTTATTAAAATTTCTGAGAGCGGTTTGCTTGTGAGTTTGTATTCGATCCAGGAAATCACATCGAATACCCGTATTAAGCGGAATTCGTATTTGTTTTTTTTAATGCTTCGTATCGTTGTTTGTAGTTGTTCCCATAGTTTTCTTTTGGATTTTTCATATAAGGGTAGTGGATAGCTGCTGGTAAAGCAGAATATCAGTTTTTCTATGGTGTACATTTGCCGGTCAGTTCCCAGACGCCTTTTGATGGAAGTGACCTCATTTTCCAGAAAATCGAAATTTCCCAGTTCGGCTTGTAACAGCAGGTTGACGAGTCTGACTGTTTTATACGATGGAAGTGTGTGGAATATTTTCCCTGAACGGGTGATTTTTTTCATGTGCTTGCGAGCAAGATTTAAATCGCCTGTGTACATAGCATGAATTACCGAATAAAGAAGGAGTTTTAATTGCACTTCCAGAGTTAATGACAGTATGTTTTTTTGGAAAAAATTCTCTTGTTCTGTTCTTAAT
>JAQVZS010000004.1:32508-92414 GCA_028708075.1 Massilibacteroides sp. | reverse complement strand
TAATAGCCAGTTTTTTTGCTTTTTCCAATTCGTGAAAAGCTTCGTCAAACATTTCACGTTCAAAAAGAATATTTGCTTTACTGATCTGATTACAAATTTCCGTTTGCACGTCCTGTTTTTCCCGTAGTTTTACCAAGCAGTCCAATAGCGTACGGTACAGATGTTTTACTGCCATTTCATAACTGTTTGCGCTTTTACTCCGGCAGAATTTTGTGTAAAGAATTTCAGATGAACAGTTTTCGTCTATCAAATTAAATAATTTGAGATAGTTTTTTTCACCGTTTTGCAGGTCTGAAAAGAGACGAAAATATCTTTTTTCGGCTTTACTTAGCGAATTAACAAGGATGATGAGTGAATTTGTTGTGTTTGTCAGTAGCATATCGTATGAATTTGATATCTTTATTGTTGTGTGTAACGATGCTCTAAAAATAAGCATTTGAGTTTATCTAATACGAGAAAAAATACGAGAAAAAATAAAATTGGGATGTTTACATTTGCATAGAATTCAACTTTTATTTGAAAATGGATATCTGAATATAATACTATGATGAATATGGAAAAAAGAAAAGACAATGCAATTTTGGTTGTCGGGAGTAGTAATACGGATATGGTGATTCAAACAGAGCATCTTCCTCGTCCAGGTGAAACAGTTCTGGGTGGTACTTTTTTTATGAATCCGGGAGGAAAAGGAGCCAATCAAGCGGTCGCTATTGCCCGTCTTGGTGGACGGGTAACGTTTATCTGTAAGACGGGGAGCGATGTTTTTGGACATCAATCGCAGCAGTTGTTTGAAGAAGAAGGAATAAACACGTCTTATATTTTGCCCGACTCAAAACATCCATCCGGCGTTGCTTTGATTACGGTAGATAAAAAGGCGGAAAATTGTATTGTGGTGGCTTCGGGTGCGAATGCCAATCTAACGCCTGGAGATTTAGAAAGGGCAGAAGAGGCGATTGACCAGGCGGACTATGTTTTGATGCAATTAGAAATACCTTTGAAAACAGTAACTTATGTCGCTGAAAAGGCTTGGGAGAAAGGGAAAAAAGTCCTTTTAAATCCAGCGCCAGCTCAAAAACTGCCGTTGTCTTTATTGCGTCATTTATATCTGATTACACCGAATGAAACAGAAGCCGAAATGATTGCGGGAGTAAAAATAACAAACGAAAATTCGGTTCGAGAGGCTGCTCGGGTTATTGCTGAAATGGGAGTGAAGCATGTAATTATTACATTAGGCTCAAAAGGAGCTTTCCTTTATTCCGGTTCTATTGCACACATGATTCCAGCGTTGAATGTAAAGCCCGTGGATACAACAGCCGCGGGAGATGTTTTTAATGGCGCTTTAACGGTAGCCTTAGCAGAAGGCAGGACGTTGGAAGAGTCTGTTCGTTTTGCGTGTAAGGCTTCTGCTATATCCGTGACACGCTCTGGCGCACAATCGTCTGCGCCTTACCGAAATGAAGTCGATGCTTTTTCTTAAAATCATAATATCGTAGAATATGAAAAAAACAACATTATTTACAGTCGCAGTAGTGTTTTTGTGGAGTATTTTTGTCGGTTGTCAGCCGCAAAAGAAAGCCGCAAAAGAAATTGTAAAGAAAGTTCCTTCCTTACATAAAATAAGTAAAGCACAATTGCTGGATAAGATTAAAGGAGGCTGGGCAGGACAAACGATTGGTTGTACGTACGGAGGACCAACTGAGTTTCGCTATAATGGAACAATGATCCAGGATTATGTGCCGATTCCATGGACGGATGGTTACATCAAATGGTGGTTTGATTCTTTTCCCGGCTTGTATGATGATATTTATATGGATCTGACTTTTGTAGAAGTGTTTGATCGATTGGGGTTGGACGCGCCGGTGGATTCGTTCGCCATAGCGTTCGCCACTGCGGGTTATACGTTGTGGCACGCCAATCAATCGGCTCGTTATAATATCTTGCAGGGAATTATGCCACCGGCTTCAGGACATTGGCTGAATAATCCGCATGCCGATGACATTGATTATCAGATTGAGGCAGATTATGCCGGACTGATGTCGCCGGGAATGCCGAATACAGCTTCAGCTATTTCTAATAAAATAGGGCATATTATGAATTACGGTGATGGCTGGTATGGGGGTGTTTATGTTGGAGCGATGTATACGCTTGCTTTTGTTTCGGATGATATTGAGTTTATTGTTACGGAAGCTTTAAAAACGATTCCGGAAGAAAGTCATTATTATCGTTGCATGCATGATGTTATTCAATGGCATAAGATGTTTCCGAACGATTGGAAGCGTACTTGGTTCGAATGCGAACGAAAATGGAGTTCGGATATTGGTTGTCCGGACGGTGTGTTTGTTCCGCTTAATATCGACGCCGTGATAAATAGCGCCTATATTTTGATTGGATTGTTGTATGGAGATGGCGATTTTCATAAGACGCTGGACATTGCGACTCGCTGCGGACAGGATTCGGATTGTAATCCGGCTTCGGCTGGTGGTATCTTAGGGACAATTCTGGGATATGACCGGATTCCCGATTATTGGATGAACAATCTAAAAGAAGTCGAGGACATTCCATTTTCTTATACGGACATTTCTTTAAACAAAGTATATGAGATGAGTTTTAATCAGGCTTTGGAGGTTATCGAACGTCAGGGAGGTAAGGTTTCGGATGAAGAGATCTTGATAAACAGTCAACAACCCGAACCTGTACATTTTGAAAAAGCTTTTGAAGGATTATATCCCATTGAAAAAAAATCTGTTAACAAGCTAATTACCGATTTGGACTTTCTTTCTTTCGAAGGAACAGGAGTAGTTTTTAAAGGATATATTCAGTGCAAAGATGATGCATATGTTGCTCGTGTTGAGATGTATATAGACGGTGAATTAAAGGAAACGGCAAATTTGCCTGCTTCTTATCTTAAACGCAGAAATGATTTGTTTTGGAATTATCAACTTCCAAAGGGAAAACATACGGCCACATTTAACTGGTTGAATCCGCAAAAAAATGCTTCTGTTTATCTTACCGAATTATTAATATATTCTGATATAGCAAATTAAACAGGTAATCCATAATAGTATAAAAAGTTATGAAAAAAACATTTTTTTTATTGGGGATGTTAGCTTTTCTCTTCTCTTGTGTTGATACGAAAACGAATAAAGTGGGGGAAAAAATAGGGGTGGTTAATCTGATTCTGGATACGGATTTGGGGCCGGATTATGATGATGTTGGTGCGATGGCACTTATGCATGCTTTGGCAGATAGCGGTCAAGTAAAAATATTGGCAACTGTTTCGTCTAATCACGATGAACGGGTAGTCCCGTGTATTGAAGTGTTGAATACGTATTTTAATCGTCCGAAGATTCCGGTAGGTGCCCCAAAAAGTGAAGGCGGAGCGACATTAACGAGTAGCCATAAGGCAAAATGGACAGACATATTGCCAGCTAAATATCCTCATCGTACTAAGAAAACGTCGGATGCGCCGGATGCGGTGAAAGTCTATCGAAAAATATTAAGTCAGCAACCGGATACAAGCGTAGTGATTTGTACAATTGGTTTTTTTACTAATCTTAAGGATTTATTAAACTCAGAGGGAGATGAATACAGCAACTTATCCGGACGCGATTTAGTCGTCCTAAAGGTGAAACGTTTGGTTTCGATGGCTGGTTTATTTCCGGAAGGAAGAGAATTTAATGTATTTTGCGATACCCCAGCTTCACAGGTTGTTGCCGCCAATTGGCCAACAGAAATTTGGTTTAGTGGTTTTGAAATAGGAGAACGCATCCATACGGGGCAAAAACTAATTAAAATGAATGTAGACAATAGTCCTGTGAAAGAAACATTTGCTTTATGTCTGATGGAAGGAGATCCTGAAGGACGTATGAGCTGGGATCAAACGGCGGTACTTGTAGCCATCAAAGGATACAAGCCGTATTATACGGTTGAACGGGGAACTTTCATGGTGCTGAACCATGAAGGGAAGAACGGCTGGATCCCCGATTCTCGAGGGAAACATTTGAGATTAATAGAAAAGACGCCGGCCTCCGAAATGGCTTCGTTGATCGAAACATATATGATGTATCAACCTTCTCTAAAATAAAAACATATGTTTATTGTTCAGAATTACTCATTAGCTGTACTGTTTTGTGTCGTAACCATGTTGTGCTGGGGTTCGTGGGGGAATACACAAAAAATGGCGTCGAAGACATGGCGGTACGAATATTTTTATTGGGATTATGTGCTGGGAATCGTTTTGTTCTCGCTTATTTCCGCTTTTACATTGGGAAGCTTCGGTGTGGAAGGGCGCAGTTTTATCGTCGATTTACTACAAGCCAATCTGTCTTCCATAGGAAGTGCCTTTATAGGCGGAATTGTTTTTAACGCAGCCAATATTCTGCTGGCCGCAGCTATTGCCATTTGCGGATTGTCTGTCGCTTTCCCGGTCGGAATCGGTTTAGCGCTTGTTTTGGGGGTATTGGTCAATTATTTTGGAGCGGCAAAAGGTGAACCTTTGCTTATTTTCTCTGGGGTAGTTTTAATTACAATTGCCATTATTTTAAACGGATTGGCTTATAAGAAAGCAAATTCGGGTCAGAAAGATACGGTTTCTGGAAAAGGAATTGCTATCTCGATAGCCGCGGGGATTATTATGGCCTTTTTCTACCGTTTTGTCGCGGCTTCTATGGATTTGGAAAACTTCGCTTCTCCGGCTGCTGGAAAGTTGACCCCGTATACAGCTGTTTTTATTTTTTCTCTCGGTGTTTTTACCAGCAATTTTATTTTTAATACCTTGGCTATGAAAAAACCGGTACAGGGCAAACCGATTTCTATTTCAGGTTATTTTGAGGGTAGGATAAGTACACATTTAGTCGGGGTTTTAGGCGGTGTCATCTGGTGTATCGGTCAATCTTTCAGTATGATTGCTTCGGAAAAAGCAGGAGCAGCCATATCGTATGGATTGGGACAAGGTGCGACTCTTGTGTCAGTATTGTGGGGAATTTTTATATGGAAAGAGTTCAAAGGAGCACCGAAAGTTTCTAACTATTTGAATGCCGGCATGTTTATCTTGTTTATTGTAGGGCTTGGCTTTTTGATTTACGCCGGAGCTTAATGTAAAAAACAGTATTGTATGTTTTTATTTTTTGATTGGAAATAAAGGATAATAGACGTATGCGGATTAAAAACGGAGTATTCATACAAACAGGTATGAACTCCGTTTTTTCGTGTTTTCGAAAGAGCTTCGAAATAAAACATAAATCGGATTTTTAAACGATAGTACATTCAGTTGTCTGTTAAGAATAAATCCCGTAAATTTGCACCAATTTTTTAAGAGCAAGATAAACTACGATAAAGATGAATAAGAAATTTGCCGAATATTCGAAATTTGATTTGTCGAACGTCAATAAGGTAATATTAAAGAAATGGCAGAAGGGTGATATCTTCCGTAAAAGTTTGGATACCCGTGAAGGACATCCTTCGTTTGTTTTTTATGAAGGCCCTCCTTCGGCAAACGGGATGCCTGGTATTCACCATGTGATTGCCCGTTCGATAAAAGATATCTTTTGTCGCTATAAGACTATGAAAGGTTTTCAGGTCAAGCGTAAGGCGGGTTGGGATACACATGGGTTGCCCGTAGAGCTTGGAGTAGAAAAGGCATTAGGTATTACGAAAGAAAGTATCGGCAAAACAATCAGCGTGGCGGATTACAATGCCGCCTGCCGTAAGGATGTGATGAAATATACTCGTGAGTGGGAAGACTTGACGAATAAAATGGGATATTGGGTGGATATGGACAATCCATATATCACGTATGATAACCGGTATATTGAAACGCTTTGGTATTTGTTGAAAGAATTATATAAGAAAGGGTTACTGTATAAAGGGTATACAATCCAACCATATTCTCCGGCGGCAGGGACCGGTTTGAGCACACACGAATTAAACCAACCGGGCTGTTACCGTGATGTGAAAGATACGACGTGTACAGCTCAGTTCCGTATTCTTGATCCAAAAGTGGAAATGAGGGGATTTGGTGATGCTTACTTTTTGGCGTGGACGACAACACCGTGGACGTTACCTTCTAATACGGCTCTTTGTGTAGGTGCTTCTATCACTTACATTGCCGTGCAATCTTACAATCCGTATACCGGATTGCCGATGACAGTCGTCCTTGCCCGCAATTTGCTGGATGCCTATTTTAATTCCAAAGCAGCTGGATTAGAACTTGACGTATATAAACATGGAGACAAACTTATTCCGTTCAAAATAGTTGGCGAATGGAAAGGAACCGACCTGGCGGGAATGAAATATGAACAGTTGATTCCGTGGGTTAATCCGGGTGATGGTGCTTTTCGTGTGATTCTCGGTGATTTTGTAACCACTGAAGATGGTACAGGCATCGTGCATATTGCACCGACGTTTGGTGCGGACGATGATCGCGTGGCGAAAGCAAACGGTGTTCCGCCTTTGATGATGGTCGACGTAGATGGAAACAAGCGTCCGATGGTCGACATGACGGGAAAATACTATCAATTGAAAGACTTGGATCCCGTTTTTTGTAAAACGTCTGTAGATGTGCCGTTATATGGCGATTTTGCCGGTCGTTTTGTAAAGAATGCCTATGATCCGAATTTGACGGATACGGACGAAACGCTTGATGTCAGTATTTGTATGATGCTGAAACAGCAAAATTTAGTATTTCGCATAGAAAAACAAGTTCATAATTATCCACATTGTTGGCGGACAGACAAACCGATTTTGTATTATCCGTTGGATAGTTGGTTTATTCGTACGACAGCTTGCCGTGAACGTATGATAGAATTGAATAATACCATCAACTGGAAACCTCAGAGTACCGGAACCGGACGGTTTGGTAAATGGCTGGAAAATTTACAGGATTGGAACCTCAGCCGTAGCCGTTACTGGGGTACGCCACTTCCGATTTGGCGGACCGAAGATGGTTCGGAAGAAAAATGTATCGGCTCTGTAGAAGAGTTATACGATGAAATAGAGAATGCTGTTAAAGCCGGAGTGATGGAAAAAAATCCGTATAAACAGGAAGGATTTAAACCGGGAGTGTATTCACCGGAAAACTATGATAAGATTGATCTTCATCGTCCATATGTGGACGATATTTATCTGATGTCTGAAAAAGGGAAGGTCATGAAGCGTGAGATGGACTTGATTGATGTCTGGTTCGATTCTGGGGCAATGCCTTATGCGCAAATACATTATCCTTTTGAGAATAAAGAATTGTTGGATAATGGGACAGTTTTCCCGGCCGATTTTATAGCCGAAGGCGTTGATCAAACCCGCGGATGGTTTTTTACACTTCACGCGATCGCAACAATGGTGTTCGATAGTGTATCCTATAAAACTGTGGTATCGAACGGATTGGTGCTGGATAAAAATGGAAATAAAATGTCTAAGCGTCTGGGAAATGCTGTGGATCCTTTTGAAACGATTGAGCAGTATGGCTCAGACCCTTTACGCTGGTATATGATTACAAATGCTTCGCCGTGGGATAACATCAAGTTTGATGTAGACGGGATGGAAGAAGTACGCCGTAAGTTCTTTGGGACGTTGTACAATACGTACTCTTTTTTTGCTTTGTATGCAAACGTGGATAATTTTTCGTACGTTGAAGCCGATGTTGAATTCGATAAACGCCCGGAAATAGATCGTTGGATTCTATCATTGTTGAATACATTGGTCAAAGATGTGGATGGTTATTATGAGACATACGAACCTACCCGTGCCGGACGGGCTATCTCTGAGTTTGTCAACGACAACCTGAGTAACTGGTATGTGCGTCTAAACCGCCGCCGTTTTTGGGGTGGAGGAATGACTACAGATAAACTGTCTGCTTATCAAACTCTTTATACCTGTTTGGAAACGGTTGCTAAAATGATGGCTCCGATCGCGCCTTTCTATTCGGATCAGTTATTCTGCGATTTGGTATCTGTTACGAAGCGAGATAACGCGGAATCGGTCCATTTGGTCGACTTCCCCAAATACGATGAAAACCGGATCAATAAACAACTTGAAGAGCAAATGAAGATTGCACAGGATATTTCTTCAATGATTCTAGCTTTAAGACGGAAAGTAAATATTAAAGTACGTCAACCACTTCAGACAATCATGATTCCGGTAACAGATCAACAACTACAGAAAAACATCGAAGCCGTAAAATCTTTAATTCTGAGTGAAGTTAATGTGAAAGAGTTGAAGTTTGTTGACAATACTGCCGGAATTTTGATCAAAAAAATAAAACCGGATTTCAAGAGATTGGGTCCGCGTTACGGAAAGATCATGAAACAATTGGCAGATGCTATTCAGACTATGACGCAAGAAGAGATACAATTCTTTGAGAAAAATGGTGAATTTACCTTTACCATTGAACGTCAGGAAGCCCTTATTATGCAGGAAGACGTGGAAATAATTTCGGAGGATATTCCCGGCTGGCTGGTTGCCAATGAAGGACGATTGACTGTAGCTTTAGATATCAAGGTAACCGAAGAGTTACGTAAAGAAGGGCTTGCTCGTGAATTGGTGAACCGTATTCAAAATTTGAGAAAAAGTAATGGTTATGACATAACTGACAAGATAACTGTACAGATTTTATCTTTAGACCAGATAGATGAAGCGATACGGGATTATCAGGAATATATAGCAAATCAGGTATTGGCCGTTTCTGTAGAAATTGTTAATGTAATCAGTGATGCGACTTTGTTGGATTTTGAAGATTTCCAGTTGTCTGTTAAGATTGATAAAATCTGATTATGTTATAAAAAAGAAATCCCGGTTGTTAGATTCCATAGAATATGCGTATCTTTGGCATTTAACAATCCGGAGTTAAAAGAAATTGAAGTATAGTTATTGTTAAAACGTAAAAAGGAGATTGGTTATGGCTGAAAAAACAAGATACTCGGATGCGGAGTTGGAAGAATTCCGTGCCATTATAATGGAAAAACTTGAAAAAGCGAAAAATGACTATGAGCTTTTAAGATCCGGAGTGACAAATTCTGACGGAAATGATGTCTCGGACACGTCTCCGACATTTAAGGTGTTGGAAGAAGGTGCGGCCACTCTATCTAAGGAAGAAGCAGGACGCTTGGCTCAAAGACAGATGAAGTTTATTCAAAATCTTCAGGCGGCGCTGGTTCGTATTGAAAATAAAACATATGGAGTTTGTCGTGAGACTGGGAAACTTATTCCAAAAGAACGTTTACGCGCAGTCCCACATGCGACGTTAAGTATAGAAGCAAAGCAGGGAGGCGCCAAATAAATGAAATTTTCGAAAGGCTGGGGAGCAGTGTTAATCGTAATGCTGCTCCTTCTTCTTGACCAAGCTCTGAAAATATGGATTAAAACCCATATGCAGTTGCACGAGAGTTATGAAGTAACTTCTTGGTTTTATATTTATTTTACGGAAAATCCGGGAATGGCTTTTGGTATTGAAGTTATCGGAAAATTGTTTTTATCTATTTTCCGTATTGTTGCCGTTTGCTTTATCGGGTATTACTTATATCAGATTATAAAGAAGAATTATAGCTTTGGTTTTATTGTTTGTATTGCGATGATCTTTGCCGGGGCGATTGGAAATATTGTTGATTCTGTCTTTTACGGCGTTATATTCGATCATAGTTACAATCAAGTAGCTACATTTTTGCCGGAGGGCGGGGGATATGCCAGTTGGTTGCATGGTAAAGTGGTCGATATGTTTTATTTCCCGATTATTCAGACTGTTTTGCCGGATTGGGTACCGTTTTGGGGTGGTGAAGAATTTGTTTTTTTTCGTCCCATTTTTAATTTGGCTGATTCGTCTATTTGTGTCGGTGTCTTTTTACTATTGGTCTTCTACAGAAATACGTTATCAGCAAGCCTATCTAAAAATGAAGTAAAATCCAATGCGAAATAAATTTGGGTATACTGCTTTCTTCTTTTTACTCTTTCTGTTGACAACCTGCAGCAAAGTGCCTGATCATATTCTTTCTGAGAAGAAAATGCAGGCGGTTATTACGGATATGCATTTGGCTGAATCGTTGATAGCGTCTGATTATAATCGCTTTAATAATGACTCTGTCAAGAAAGTTCTCTATAATTCTGTCTTTACCAAACATCAGATTACGCAGGCGGAGTATGACAGTTCTTTAATCTGGTATGGACAGAACTTAGATATTTATTTGCAGGTATACGACCGTGCTAAAATTGATGTTGAACAAAGGATAAAAGATCTGGGTGATGTGCAGGCAAAAGCAGCACCATCTTCCAATCAGGATTCTGTTAATATTTGGCCTCGAAGGTCGTCTTTTGAGCTTTTTCCTAAGGCGTTGTTTAATGGAGTTGTGTTCGATATTGTTCCGGATGTGGCCTATTCTTCGGGAAGTTCTTTTGTCCTTGGGATGAAAGTCTGGGGATTGACTGAGAAACAAACCTGTTTTCCCGAAATCAGAATGAGTGTGGATCAGGGTGACACGATTCTTACGACGAACCGGAAGATTCAACAGGATGGTTATCATGAAGTATTTGTAAAATCTATGCCTATTAAACGCGTGAGACGGGTTTACGGATTTATACGTTTAGATAACTCGGATAGCACTTACTTCAAGGTGTATATAGATAGTCTGAATTTGATTAAATACAATTACGGTAGCGGGCCGACTAAGGTGTTGAAAAAAGATACAATTAATTAATTTGAAAAAATGCGCCGGATAGCTGCTCATTATATTTATTGGAAAGACCTTTTGCCCTTACATTATATTGAAGTGGATGAAGATGGTTTCTTTATTGGCATTTCCCCACTGACAGAAGAAAAAGATTTCACTCTTTTTTGGGATGGAATTGTTTATCCAGTGCCTGAAAGTTTTTTAGACGAACTTTCTATCGATTCATTAAACGCTCTTATTCAATCCGGTATAAGTCGGCAAGTCGAAATTGGTTGCCGTATTAAACTTTGTCGTATTCTTTGACCGTCAATCTTCTTCTGAACTCTCCGCAAACGATAGCTGTCGCAACCGCAACATTGAGGGATTCTGTTGTTTCTCGATAGGCGGGGTAATGAGGAATATATAATCGTTGATTGATGAAAGAAGCCACCTCCGGCCGTACACCGTTTCCCTCATTTCCCATGACAATAAATCCTGTATTATTTAGCTCTTTTTTATAGAAATTTTCCCCGTCTAAGAAGGTTCCATATACCAGTGAGTTTTGTTTTTCTAAAAAATTTGTTAGCTCTGTATAATGTACTTTTACATGAGCTAAAGCTCCCATCGTGGCTTGTACTGTTTTTGGACTGAAAACATCAGCGGTGTCTGGGCTGCAGACAATATCTTCAATACCAAACCAGTCTGCTACACGAATAATTGTCCCCAGATTACCTGGATCTTGTACGCCATCCAACATAAGAATCAGATTCTTTTCGGGATTAATGCTGTCGATTAGATAGTGCGGTTGATTAAAGACTGCGATTACATCTTGAGGAGATTTTAGAAAGCTAACTTTTTCTATATCACCATCATCAGCAACAAGTAATTCTTTGGTCGGAATATGTCCTTGTGTAGCCATCCAAGACGACTTAGCGACCAGAAGTTCGCAATCAAACGAAAAAAGCAGTTCTTCCACTAATTTATTTCCTTCTGCCACAAAGGTCTTGTATGTATTCCTGAACTTTTTTAGTTCCAACGAACGGATATATTTTATTTTTGCTTTACTCAACATCGTTCTTTACGCTTTTTACAAAACAAAAATACGTGAATTTGTTTTAAATCCAGTACATTTGCTGTACAATAGGTGAAAAGATGAGGACGCTTTCCAAAAAAACATTTCAATTCGTATTGTTTTTACTTATACTGACATCTTGCAGTACCACCAAATTTGTGAAGGAGGGGGAATACTTGCTGGATAAAGTAGCTTTTGAAACGGATGAAAATACGGATAAAAATTTGGATTATTATTCTTATCTGAGGCAACAACCTAACTTTAAGGCTTTTGGGTTGATGAAATGGCAATTATATGTCTATAACTGGTCGGGCAGGAATGAAAGAAAATGGATTAACAAACAGTTACGTCGCGTAGGTGAAGCACCTGTGATCTTGGATACGCTTTTGGTTCAACAATCTGTTGACGAATTAAAACGATTTCTTGTTAATAAAGGCTATCTGAATGCCGAAATAACGAGTAGCATTGACACTACAAAGCACAAAAAGGCTGTGGTGACTTATCATATCATGGCGCATGAACCTTATGTGATTAGTGGCTATACGATGGGGTTGCAAGATGTGAAGATCGATAGCATAGCTCATCTGACTCCCCTTAAGCGGAATTGGTTAACTTCCTCTTTTCAGACATCTCTCGATCAATACACCGCGCTGGTGAAAGAAGGTGGTTTGTTTGACAGAGATCAATTGGATAAAGAACGTCAGCGGATTACAGCTTTATTAAGGCGGCGCGGTTATTATGTGTTCAACAGGGAATATCTTTATTATGAGGCCGATACGACAATGAAATCGAATCAGGTGGAGTTGGAAATGCTGTTACGCCCTCATCGGAAAATAGATGAGACCGGAAATGTAGAAGAAGATGACCATCGGCAATATTATATTAAAAATGTGTTTATTATCTCCGATTTCGAGGCTTTACGGCAACGCAGTGACGATGTTCTGGCGTTATATAAGGACACGGTGAAATATAAAGGTTTGAATTTTTTGTATGGGCCAAACGGACAAAATGTAAGACGTTCTGTTCTATACAACTGTACACATATTACTCCCGGTAAACTCTATAATGAGCGGGATGTGGAACAGACATATTCTTCTTTTTCATCCCTTCGAGCTTTGCGTAACGTAAATATACGGTTTGACGAGGTTGAAGAAAATGATACACTAAAATTAAACAGCTATATTATCACTTCTACGGCTAAAACGCAGGGGTTCGGTGCCGATCTTGAAGGAACTAATTCGAATGGCGACTTTGGATTTGCTACCAGTTTAAGTTATCAGCATCGTAACTTGTTCAAAGGGGCGGAGGTTTTTTCGGTTAAACTGCGCGGTGCTTTTGAATCGCTGGCCGGTCAAAAAGGCAGTAACGCGTTGGATAACTATTTAGAAATAGGAGGGGAAAACTCCCTGACATTTCCACGTTTCCTTTTCCCCTTTGTAGGAAGTGATTTTAGCCGTAAAATAAAGGCCGTAACACAATTAAACGTTAGTTATAACAGCCAGCGCCGCCCAGAGTATAAACGGGATATTTTTTCAGGAGGTTGGAGTTATATCTGGCAGGATCAGGGTAATATGCAGGCGCGTCATACGTTTAAATTACTGGATGCCGATTATGTTTATCTGCCGAAGATAGATTCCAGTTTTTTTGCTTCACTTCCGCCGACTACTGCTCGTTATTATTATTCCGACCAGTTTATTTTGGGGATGGGGTATTCTTATTCGTTCAATAATTATTCGCCTCAAAATCGTCAGCGTAACACCCATTCCCTCCGATTTTCATTAGAATTTGCTGGTAATATGCTTTATGGATTGTCTAAATTGACGGGAGCGACGCCGAATGTTAACGGACAGTATGAATTGTTTGGTATTGGTTACCAGCAATTTGTCAAAACAGATTTGGATATAAGTAAAGGTTTTGTGCTGGATAACCGGAATAAAATTGCTTTTCATTTTGGCGCTGGATTGGGAGTTCCTTACGCGAACAGTAAAGTGCTGCCATTCGAGCGTCGTTATTTTGCCGGAGGGGCAAACAGTTTGCGTGGGTGGTCGGTTCGTACATTGGGGCCGGGAAGTATGGCTTTAGATTCTATTAGTTCTTTCGTTACGCAGGTTGGCGACGTTCGTCTGGAGGCTAACTTGGAATACCGTACGAAATTGTTTTGGAAATTTGAAATGGCAGCTTACGTGGATGCCGGTAATATATGGACCATCCGTCCTTACGCCGATCAGAAAAACGGCAATTTCGATTTTTCTCGTTTTTACAAAGAAATTGCTTTTTCGTATGGATTGGGATTACGTCTCGATTTTGACTATTTTCTTCTTCGTTTCGATACTGGATTAAAAGCGTATGATCCGCAGCAAAGAGGTTCGAAGAAATGGGCAATAACTCGTCCGAATTTGCATGATAATTTTGCCGTACATTTTGCCGTTGGATATCCGTTCTAAAAAAATAAGATCAAGGTTTGTTGAATTAAATAAAAAACTTACCTTTGCACCACAAATAAAGGACGGTCGGGTAGCTCAGCTGGATAGAGCAACAGCCTTCTAAGCTGTGGGTCCTGGGTTCGAATCCCAGCCTGATCACCATAAGATAGCCTGGTGATTGTTTCAGTATCAGGCTTTTCTTTTATCTGTATTAAAATTGAAAAAGTTGTCTTTCCCAGTAAGCTCCACGATGGGCACTTTTTTAACGAAATTTCATCTTGAAGAAGGACTTTCCCAGCCGACGGAGAGAAAAACGGGGTATAAATCCGAGGTAACGTAACCCTTTGCATTCAAATAGCACCCATTCATCTTTTTATTTCCTATTCGGTTCGCTATCTAGTTCAGACAGTATTTTTCAGTTCCGATAGGTATATTTGATCCGAGCTCAATATTTAAGGCAAATAATTCAGCGTTGTTCCGACGCGCAATCGATGCAATCCCAAATTCACGCCATCATAGCACCTGTTAATTCGGATGCGGATTTAAATCCGTGACGATCACAATATTCGTTGATTCCATCGATTACTTTTAGGGAAACAGCCGGATCTATAAAGTTATAAGTTCCGATTTGAATGGCTGATGCACCCGCCAGCATAAACTCTACTGCGTCTTTCCAGTTTGCGATACCACCCATTCCAATTACGGGAATTTTCACCGAGTGATATGTCTGCCAAACCATTCTTACGGCAACCGGCTTGACGCAAGGTCCGGAAAGTCCTCCTGTAATGGTGGATAATACTGGGCGCCGTTTTTCCACGTCGACGACCATTCCCAGTATTGTGTTGATTAACGATACCGCGTCGGCCCCTTCGGCTTCAACTGTTCGTGCTATTTCCGTAATGTCCGTAACGTTGGGCGAAAGCTTAACAATCAATGTTTTAGGGTAAACCTTACGGACAGCACGCACCACTTCGGCGGCCCCCTGACAGGTCACTCCAAAAGCCATACCACCTTCCTTAACGTTGGGGCAGGAGATATTGAGTTCTATGGCAGGAATTTTGTCTAATTCAGCGATGATTTCGGCACATTCGATATACGATTCGACAGAAGAACCGCTTACATTGACAATTAGGTGTGTATCGTAATCTTTGATTTGCGGATAAATTTTTTTTTCGAAATAATGAGCTCCTTTGTTTTGCAATCCGACGGCGTTCAACATGCCCGACGGCGTTTCCGCCATGCGGGGATAGGCGTTGCCTTCCCGGTGTTCGATGGTAGTACCTTTTACAAAGATTCCGCCCAATCGATTTATATCCATAAAATCCGTGTATTCCAACCCATATCCGAAGGTCCCGGAAGCGGTCATTACCGGATTTTTCAATTGAAGTTTTCCTATGTTAACGTTTAATTCAGCCATGTCAATTTTTTGATATTAAATATAGGGCCTTCTGTGCAGACACATTGGTGTCCTTCTGTTGTTTTTTCCACACAACACAAACAAGCACCGATGCCACAAGCCATCGTATTTTCTAGAGACGCCTCACAGTCGATAGAGGCTTCGTGAGCAACTTTCGCCACGGCAACCATCATAGGCTTAGGGCCGCAGGTATAAATGCGGTCAAATCGCTTGTTTTTAAGTATGGAATGTTGTGTTACATATCCTTTTTCACCCAGCGAGCCGTCTTCTGTCGTTATATAAACCGTTCCCAGGTTTTTAAAGTCATCCAGTTGAAGCATATCCATCGCCGATCGGGCACCTAAAAGAAAAGAAGGGGTAAAGCCTTTCTTTTTCAGATAATCTCCAAGGTATAACATCGGTGCCGTACCAACACCGCCGCCGATCAATAATAATTTAGCTTCAGCATTTTTTTCAGGAATGGTAAAGCTGTTTCCCAAAGGAAGAATGATGTTTACCCAATCGCCTGTTTTCAATTCAGCCATAGTCCGTGTGCCGTCGCCAACAATTTGAACCAGCAGCCAAAGCTCGTTTTTAGACCGGTCGATGTAGTTGATGGAAATTGGACGGCGGAGGAACGTTGTGGCATTATCTACCTTTACTTCCACAAACTGTCCGGGCAACATATCCGGCAGGAGTGTTTCTGGAGATAATTTGAGGAGACAGTAATTTTGATTAAGGCGAAGGTTTTCCGTTACCTTCATATCCATGATGTACTTCTTCATTTTGATGATAACTCCATTTTTTTGCAAAGATACATGAATATGGCGTACGGAAAAAATCTGGTATTATTCTTTCTTGTTTTTTTCGGGAACAAAAGTTTCATACGTATCATCAGCGTAGAAAATCACTAATTTGTTGATTTTTTTAGACACTAATTCTGTACGTATAACTACCTCTTTTTCTGCCGATTTTATCGTGTTTACATCTTCTTTAACCCCATTTTCCTTGCGATATTCGGCAGCAGGCTGTGGAATGGTTCGAATAAATGGTGTGTCTGAAAATAAATTAGGCTCTTGTTGTTTCGATACCGAGGTAGAGATACGTCTCATTTCTCCTTTACCGAAAAGTAACCAGTCGGAATCAACATACGGAAATGTCTCTAATATCTTCACTAAGACATCCAGACTCGGATTGTTCCTTTCGGATAGTATGTGTGACATAGCTGAACGTTGAATGCCGATGGTTTCTGCAAATTTTGAAGGAGACATTCCTTCGTTTTCCATAATTTGTAGTATTCGCGCCTTCATGATGTGCAAATTTTAGAAATGTAATGCCTAATTTCTTTAGATTACAAATATAAACAAAGGTTTTGTCTAAATGATAGATTTGTATAATTTATTTTACAACTGTGTATTGTTACTTTAGTAAACGGTCGGGCCCATTTGTTTACAAATGAGACGAACTGTTATTTGATATAATTGTAAACATCATTTGAAAGTCCTTTTTTAAGACAAAGAAATTCATTAAACAAATTTGCTAATAAACTATTATAGAATGATATAAATGAAATATAACAAAGACAATCAACTGTATTTTATAATTAAGAATAAATTTCCCCCTTTCTATATGAAGTAATGCTTTTTTTTATAGTTATAAATATACTGGTTATTAGATTTTTATATACAATTACAATATTTTTCTTGTTTGTTAAATTAGATTATTAAAATTAACAAATCAAATACATCTGTCAACATTGATATTTGTAAACATGAACATCCTTGGTTGGTTGTCGATTTATTATTTTATAAATGTATACATAATAGAACTTCTTCTTTTTATATTGTTTACATAAGTTGCGGTTTGTCCGTTAGCGTAAAGTCTCTAACTGTTCACAAATGGATATTTCATAGATGGGGGTTGCTTATTTATTTTTCATTACATTTGTTAACATGGAGGTTTTAATATTTAAATGTATAATACCATCTCTCAGGAAAAAAGGTTAACACCAATCCGTTATTAAACATTCATAAAAGGTGAAAATTCAGGCAGAAAAGAGTTTCTATAACCTCGGAAGAAAGAAAAACGGATGTGCCGTTAAGGTACATCCGGAAGCAAGTAAAACAAAAAAGTAAGAGAGGTGCTATCACAGCAGCCTCTCCTCGCAAACACAAAACAATCAACAAAAAACTATTGTCTGAATAAGACTATCTGATAAATAATAGTTCTCTGTATTTTGGTAAGGTCCATAATTCGTTATCAACAATTAATTCCAGTTTGTCAATATGATAACGGATTTCTTCGAGCATCGGCGTAATTTTATCGTGATAAGCAATTGCTTTTTCGCGTTCCGATTCGATTTTATTCAGGACTTTACGCGTATTTACCATTTCATCAACTTTTTCTTTGATGAAAATTGTACGTTGAGCGATCTCTTCGATCAGCTCCAAATTTTTAGCCGATAATTCTTTGGCTTTATCCGCCGGAAAGAGTTCTTTCATTTTATATACATTGTCTATCAAAGATGTTTGGTATTTTGTGGCAACCGGAACAATATGATTCATAGCCAAATCGCCTAAAACGCGTGCTTCGATCTGGATTTTCTTCGTATACGTTTCCCATTTTACTTCGTTACGCGCTTCTATTTCTTTCTCTGTCATGACACCTGTTCTTTCAAACATTTCAATCGAGCTTTTTTTCAGATAGGCGTCGAAAATCAACGGAACGCTTGTTTCACAATCCAATCCTCGACGGGCAGCTTCAGCTTTCCATTCATCGCAATAACCATTTCCATCGAAGTGGATCGCCTTACATTCTTTGATATCTTTGCGAACTACCTCCAAAATTGCAGTATATTTATCTTTTCCTGCAGCAATTTTTGCGTCTACTTCTTTCTTAAAATCGATAAGTTGTTCTGCTACGGCCGCATTTAACGCAAGCATTGCGCTAGCACAGTTTGCCTGAGAACCGACTGCACGAAATTCGAAACGGTTTCCTGTAAAGGCAAATGGCGAAGTACGGTTACGATCTGTGTTGTCCACCAAAATTTCCGGGATACGACCTATATTTAGTTTTACACCATGTTTAGCTGTCAAAGTAAGATCTTCCAGCGATGTGTTTTCCAGCTTATCCAAAACGGCAGATATTTGGGAACCAAGGAAGCTTGAAATTATCGCAGGAGGTGCTTCATTCGCACCTAAACGATGTGCGTTTGTTGCGCTTGAAATGCTCGCCTTTAGCAATGCGTTGTGCTTATGCACAGCCTTTAATACATTGACAATAAAAGTAATGAAGCGGAGATTTTCTTCCGGGGTTTTGCCCGGGCCCATCAACAGTACCCCAGTATCCGTACCTAAAGACCAGTTATTGTGTTTCCCGGATCCGTTAACACCTTTGAACGGTTTTTCATGCAGAAGAACACGAAAACCATGTTTACGTGAGATCTTACGCATCAATGCCATTGTCAGCAAGTTATGGTCATTAGCCAAGTTACACTCTTCGAAAATAGGAGCTAATTCGAACTGGTTGGGGGCAACTTCATTGTGACGCGTTTTCAAAGGCACACCTAATTTTAGCGCTTCAATTTCGAGATCTTTCATAAATTCCTGTACACGTGTAGGTATTGCGCCGAAATAATGATCTTCCAATTGCTGGTTTTTGCTACTTTCGTGTCCCATCAACGTACGACCAGTCAACAGCAAGTCAGGACGAGCGGCATATAGTCCTTCGTCTACTAAGAAATATTCTTGTTCCCAACCCAGATATGCGTATACTTTCTTTACTTCCGGATTGAAGTAATGACAAACATCAACAGCCGCTTTGTTTACGGCCTCCAACGCTTTTAATAGAGGTGCCTTGTAATCAAGAGGTTCACCAGTATAAGAAATGAAAATAGTTGGGATACACAACGTATCGCTAACGACAAAAGCAGGAGATGAAGGATCCCATGCTGTATATCCGCGAGCTTCAAATGTATTACGTATACCTCCATTCGGGAAACTGGAAGCATCCGGTTCTTGCTGGATTAAAAGTTTTCCAGAGAATTCTTCAATCATTCCACCCTTTCCATCATGTTCTACAAATGCATCATGTTTTTCAGCAGTCGCTTCCGTCAATGGATGGAACCAATGCGTGTAATGAGTCGCACCTAATTCAGAAGCCCATTTTCTCATTCCTTCCGCAACGGCTTCTGCTGTTGCCCGGTCTAATGGAGCTCCATTATCAATAACGTCGACTATTTTGGTATATGTTTTCTCCGGGAGATACTTAAACATCTTTGCACGATTGAACACGTTTGATGCAAAATATTCCGAAGGGCGTTCGGCCGGAGCCGCTACTTCTACTGCTTTTTTCTTAAAGGCAGTTTCTACTACTCTGAATCTTAACTTTGACATAACTTTTATTTGTTGATGTTATAAGATAAATATATTATGCTGTTTGCATTTCTCAATTTGTTCTTCCGGCCATACCGAAGCTTGTACTTCACCTATATGTGCTTTTTTCAAAAAAAACATGCAGAGACGGCTCTGTCCGATACCTCCTCCAATAGAAGGGGGTAATTTACCTTCGAGCAACGCTTTGTGGAATTCCAATTTCGCACGTTCGGTACAATCTCTTATTTCCAATTGACGCTTCAATGCTTCTGCGTCTACCCGTATACCCATAGACGATATTTCAAAAGCGCATTGCAGGACTTCGTTCCATAAGATAATATCGCCATTCAAGCCTTTAAAACCGTCCGAATTCACCGTACTCCAATCGTCATAGTCCGGAGCACGTCCATCATGGATCTCACCATTGCTGAGTTCACCTCCGATACCAATAATAAAAATAGCGCCAAATTTTTCAGCGGCTTTGTTTTCTCTTTCTTTCGGTGTTAGATCCGGATAAGTCAACAATAATTCTTCAGAATGAATGAATGTAATATCATCAGGTAAAGAAGGAGTAATGTGTGGATAATGTTCGTATACCGATTCTTCAATTTCTTTTAAAAGTTTATAGATTTGACGTACCGTTTTTTTCAGATAATCTATATTTTGATTCTCTTGTTTTATAGTTCGTTCCCAATCCCATTGATCCACATATAAAGAATGGAGATTATCCAGGTCTTCATCGCTTCTGATCGCGTTCATATCGGTATATAAGCCGTAGCCGGGAGGAATCCGATAAGCAGCTAATTTCATCCGTTTCCATTTTGCTAAGGAATGTACTACTTCAGCCGATTGGTCGCCCATACATTTGATCGGGAAAGTAACCGGGCGTTCTATTCCGTTTAAGTCGTCATTTATTCCGGTTCCTTTTAGTACGAACAATGGTGCTGTTGCGCGACGAAGGTTTAATGTTTTGGCTAGTTTTTCTTGGAAACTTGCTTTTAGAAATTGAATAGCCTGTTCAGTTGTTTCAGGCATGAGTGTTTGTTTGTAGTCTTTTGGAATAATAAATGCCATAATTGTTGTTGTTTTTATGTTTGTAATTAATCACAGTAAGCGGTTTTTTAAGCCGCTTACTGTGAGAATAGATTACTTAATTATATGCTGTTTCACCATGTTCGTAAATATCCAAACCTTCTTCTTCAATGCGAGCTGGGACACGAAGTCCGTGCACTAAGTCTAGTCCTTTGAAGATTACATATCCCATGAATAAGGCCCAAGCACTAATCACCAGTGTACCGAATGTTTGTGCTAACAACATGGATACGCCTCCGCCATAGAAAAGACCATTATCTGTTGCAAAAAGACCGGTTAAGATAGTTCCCAACACACCACATACACCGTGTACAGAAGAAGCACCTACGGGATCATCGATCTTTAATACTTTATCTATAAATTCAACGGCATAAATCATTACCGCACCTGCAATTAATCCGATAATTACAGCTCCTACAGGAGAAACCAAGTCACATCCGGCCGTAATTGCTACAAGTCCCGCCAAAACGCCATTTAAAGCTAAAGAGAGGAATGGTTTTTTGTATTTAATCCATGCAACTAAAAGCGAAGAAACACCTCCTGCACATGCAGATAAGTTTGTTGTTAGAAATACATGAGAAATAGCGATACGGTTTTCTTCGCCCGAAGCGGCCAACTGTGAGCCAGGGTTAAATCCGAACCATCCGAACCAAAGAATGAACACCCCTAATGTAGCTAATGTCAAGCTGTGTCCCGGAATAGCACGTGATTTTTTATCTTTTCCATATTTACCGATACGAGGGCCGATAACTGCAGCTCCAATTAAAGCTAACCATCCACCGACAGCATGTACAATAGTCGACCCGGCGAAATCATGAAACGTAGTTCCGAAAGTATTCATCATAAAGCTGCCTTCTTCACCGTTCATCAGCCATCCGCCACCCCAGGTCCAGTGACCGGAGATAGGATAAACAATCGTACTTACTAAAATAGTGTAAGCGACGTACATGGAAAATTTTGTTCTTTCTGCCATTGCCCCGGAAACGATTGTAGCAGCTGTCGCGCAGAACACTGTTTGAAAAATCAGAAAGCCTTCTACCGGCAGATCCGATTCAAAGAAACTAAGATCGAAGAAATGCGGTGTTCCGATAAAATTGCCTGCACCGAACATTAACCCAAAACCAATGGCCCAAAAAAGAAGTGACCCCAAAGAAAAATCGAGCAGATTTTTCATCAAAATGTTTGCTGTATTTTTTGTCCGCGTAAAACCAGCTTCAACCAGTGCAAATCCAGGTTGCATAAAGAATACCAACATGGCTGCCAACAGCATCCATACGGTATCTAATGAAAGAACAATATCTGTAATTGTATATGTTGTATCCATAATTTACTCTGTTTTATAAGGGTTATTTTTCTTGTTCTGCAATGTATAATGCGATATCACCACGTTCGCCTGTACGTATACGAACAGAGTCTTCAACCGGAATAACGAATATTCGTCCGTCACCAATTTCTCCTGTCTGTGCAGCGCCTATAATTGCTTCTATTGTTTTTTCAACATTTTTATCACGTACCACAATCGAAATCAGAATGCGTTCGATACTACTCGTATCGTATACTACACCACGATAAATTCGTCCCTGACGTGTTTTACCAACACCTCTTACATCGTAATAAGAAAACCATTCTATATCGGCTTCCAAAAGAGCGTCTTTTACGTCTTCGAATTTGGTTTTGCGGATAATTGCTTCAATCTTTTTCATAATTTCGCTTTATTTACTGTTTCAAAATTCAATTAAAAAAAAGGAGGTATAGAGGATCGGCACGTAGTAAGGGATGGTTGCGGTATAACATTCTATAAAATCAATAAACACGCCGACCCTTCTATACTTTCCTTTTATTTTTTATAACCTAATTCAATCTCTTTGCCATTTTATTTTTTATTCTATTGTTACCCCAAATACCAGAAATACATTATCATGATTTGGAGCAATAATCGTTTGAGCGAAGATTGGCAGGCTGAACGAATCTGTAATTTTGATCGACTTTGAAGCTTTCAGTGAAATAGTCGATAAAGCAAATCCGTCTTTTCCTTCTTTGTGATAAATTCCGGCCCAGGGAGATACACCGACACTGGCTGTAAGATCCACGCCTGAAACATTGAAATCGTATCCAGCCTCTACATATGTGGAATACTGCTGATCTCCATCCGCGTCTTTATCACCATCCATTCCCAACATGGTATTCCAAGTAATTCCTAACGGAAAACTTTCGCCAAAATGATAGCCGATAGTTCCTTCAAAAAAGTGATTACCGGAATAATCTCCGTAACGGCTGCCTTCACCAGCCCACCAATAATCAGTAACTGCAAGACTAAACCCTCCGGTCGAATAACTCAAAGTGAAATCGAATTCTTTTGCAATACCGGCATTATCTACCGTTGAAAAATCAGTCGATCCCCATGCCGTAAGCGAAAGCCCTTTCCAGGAAGCATTAATACTTGGTTGGAAAGACGGACCAGTTTGATAGATCCCACGCCATACATAACTGCTGACGATATCCGCGGCCGGTGCAATTTGGAATTCACTTTCTTCTTGAGAGAAAAGAGGGGCAGAAAATGCAAAAAGCATTACTGCAAAAAAGGTTGTTCGTAATTGAGTAAATGTTTTCATTTTGTTTTCTCTAAATTTGTTAAACCTTACTTGCCTCTAATCTCTCCACCGGCCGATGGATCAATAAAGACAAGCTATAACATCCACTTCTTCAACCTGGCCATGGCCTCCAAAGTATCATCTCTGTCACCAAACGCTGTCAGTCGTAAATAACCTTCACCACTGGGACCAAACCCCACTCCAGGGGTTCCTACTATATATACTTCGTATAGTAACTTTTCAAAAAACTTCCAGGATGTCAGACCTTTGGGAGCTTTTATCCATAAATATGGAGCATCATCACCACCGTAAACTTCTAATCCACATTTTTGTATTCCCTCTTTCATGATCTGAGCATTGCTCATGTAATAGTTTATCGTTTCTTTCACCTGCTCTTTACCTTCTGGAGAATAAATGGCTTCAGCACCTCGTTGGGTAATGTAACTAGCGCCGTTGAATTTTGTGCATTGGCGACGGTTCCATAATTTGTTTAGCGGAACTCTTTTCCCTTCAAGTGTAAATCCGTTAAGCTCTTTAGGTACTACCGTATATCCGCAACGAACACCCGTAAAACCTGCAGTCTTCGAAAAACTGCGAAATTCGATCGCTACTTTTTTCGCCCCTTTTATTTCGTAAATAGAATGGGGCGTCTCCGGATTTTGTATGTACGCCTCATAAGCCGCGTCATACATGATCAACACATCGTTTGCCAACGCGTAATTAACCCATTTTTTCAGTTCTTCCTTGCTTAATGTCGTACCGGTCGGATTGTTTGGGTAACAGAGATACAGAATATCTACTCTTCTGCTGGGAAGATCCGGAATAAATCCGTTTTCAGCCACACAAGGGATATAAACCACGTTGCTCCATTTTCCACTTTCCAATACACCAGCTCGTCCGCTCATAACGTTTGAATCGATGTAAACCGGATAAACAGGATCGGTAACGCCAATACTGTTATCATGTCTCAATATGTCTCCTATATTTCCGGTGTCACTCTTGGCACCATCGCTTACAAATACTTCACTTTGTTCTAACATTATACCTCTGCTGGCATAATCATTTTTTATAATGGCATCTATCAGAAAAGAATATCCCTGTTCCGGTCCATATCCATGGAATGTTTCTTTACTTGTCATTTCATCTACCGCTTTATGCATCGCTGTGATAACGGCTGGCGGTAATGGTTGTGTGACATCTCCGATCCCTAAACGGATAATCCTTTCTTTAGGATGAGTAACCTTAAAACTGTTTACTTTTTTTGCGATGTCGGAAAACAAGTAATTATTCGGTAACTTCAGAAAGTGTTCATTGATCAGTGCCATATTCTTTCATTGTTTTGTTGTTGTTGTGTTGCTGTGTTCTTAAATTTCAATGCTTCCTTCGAAGACCCTGACGGCTCCGCCCGTCATATAGATTTTATTCGTGTAAGCTTTATCCCATCGGATATTCAGTCCTCCTCCGTCCATTAATACATTTAATCTGTCGCCTGTTTTTCCGGTTATACATCCGGCTACCGCTGTAGCACAAGCTCCGGTTCCACAGGCTAATGTTATTCCCGATCCTCTTTCCCACACACGCATTCTTACTTGATCGGGACTGTAGACTTGTACAAACTCTACGTTTGTCCTGTTGGGAAAGAAGGGATGTTTTTCCAATAAAGGACCTGTTCTTTTTACATCAACTTTATCTATATCGTCTACGAAAATCACGAAATGAGGATTTCCCATTGAGATGACAATTCCCGTATACTCTTTATCATTGATCGTGAGCGTCAGGTTTTCTTTTTCAATGACAGGTTCACCCATATCAACCGTAACCTCTGTTACGTGATTTCCCTGTACTTTCAATTCTAATTCTTTAATACCCGATAAGGTTTCAAGGGTAATATTTTTTTCTTGTGTCAATCCATTTTCATAGACATATTTACCTATACAACGGGAGGCATTTCCACACATCATTGCTTCCGAACCGTCTGCGTTGAAAATACGCATACTGAAATCTGCTACTTTCGATTTGTCAATCAAAACCAAACCATCCGCACCAATTCCAATGTGTGGGGCGCTCCATTTGATTGCTAAATCTTCCGGATGATCGAGTGGGTAAAGCGATGTATTCACATAGATATAATCGTTTCCTGCTCCATGCATCTTGGTGAATTCAATCAATTTTGTCATTTTATTGATATTTACAGCTTGTTATAACCTTTTTGTTTACTACTAATGCAAATGTATGACGTTTTGATGTAATTAGAACAATATTTAAAGTCAAATGTTCAAATAAAATTTAATATTGTGATAATTTGTTATAGGATATAATCTGTGTGTGATAATTTGAAATGATAAATCTTTTGTTTCCTTTTATATTGTAAGTATCACATTTTGTTATTGGAGGGTAAGCATTCGATTTTTAAGTAATGTTAGTTAAGGAGATGTAGTTGTTCAATAGGTAGAATGCAAAAAAGACCCCTTCACTGGAATTATACCAAATAACAATTTATGAAATAATTTCAAGAAAGAGGTCTCTTTTTGTCAATCTAGTTGTTGCAATACTTATTCCGGTTTTATGCTTAAAGCGAACCCGCCACCGGGAGCCATATTTATTTTAATTTTTGTTTCCGGTTTAACTATCAATTTTTCTTTTTTATAATCCACCGCTGTTTTGTCCGCGTTTATCCCATCTTTAAATAAGACGACCTGATAAGAACCAGCAGCTAGGAAAGAAAAGTCTAACGTAATTTCGCGGGGTGTCCAATCCGTCATTCCTCCAACATACCATTCGCTTCCCACTCTTCGCGCCGTTACAATATAGTCGCCGAGTGTTCCCTGTAAAATACGGGTTTCTTCGATACTGGTATTGGGGATGCTTACGATGAAATCAGTGCATTCTTGCTCTTTCCGGTAGATTGTCGGATTATCTGCCAACATGGTAAGTGGAGAGTCGTGTACGATATAAGCGGCTAATTGATGACAACGCGTTCCCTGGCTCATCGGATTGTTATAAATATCTTTAAAATCCCTTTTTGTCCCATTTCGCATCGCCCCCGGCGTGTAATCTAAAAATCCGGCTATTTGCCTGATGTAGGGCATAATGACATCATATTTCATCATATCTTTGTCAACTTTACTCCATTTCATTTCTTCCATACCGAATACCGCTTCAAAATTAATGATATGTGGAAAGGTGCGATTTATTCCTGTCGGCTTATAAATTCCATGAAGGTCGAGAACCAATTGATGTTTTGCTGCGGCCTCTGCAATACGGTAAACCATTTCGACGGCAGTCTGATCGTCACGATCCAGAAAGTCAACCTTAAACCCGCGAATTCCCATCTCTCCATACTTTTTGCAGGCAGCGTCCAACTGTTCGTCAAGCACATTAAAGACCGTCCACAAAATAAGTCCCACGTTTTTCCCTTTTGCGTACATAACTAATTCATCCAGATTAATATCGGGTATTACAGTTAACATATCTCCAACCTTAGGGTCATACCATCCTTCATCCAAAACAACATAGGGAATTTTATTTTCTGCTGCGAAATCAATATAATGTTTGTAGGTTTCCGTGTTGATTCCCGCGTTGAAATCTACACCGTAAATTCCCCAGTTATTCCACCAGTCCCAGGCAACTTTTCCTCCTTTTACCCAGGAATAATTACCAATTCTGTTTGGTGAGGCAAGTGCGTAAACCAGATTATTTACCGGCATTTCTCTGTCGTCAGCAGAAATAGCGAGGATACGCCACGGAAAAGTACGCGTTCCTTCGACTTTTGCTATAAAATTCTCTCGTTTTTTCACATAAGTCATATGTCGCCATGGGCGGTAATCCATTTTTTTAGGATAAGAAGCAAAGACAGCTTCCAGCTTGTTCTTTTGCTGACCTCCACGAAGAAACATCCCCGGATAGTCTTCCAGATCCGATTCCGTAATCGTCAGTTTTTTCCCGTTTGCATAATCTATGGTCAACGGTAAAAAAGCAAGCTTTTCAGCATCTAAATCTCCGATTCCGGCTTCTGTGTACAAATTTTGGAAAGCCATGGCAAACTGATCCTTATCTTTGGGAACTGTGGAATAAGGGGCGTATGTTTTATAATTTTGATCGAACACGAACGAAGACACTTCGTTTTTGATGACGATTGGTTGTTTAAACGATGTTTGGAACCGATAAGCGATTCCCTGATCGTATGCCCGGAAAACAACCGTATAATTCCCCCTAAACGAAAGTGTTAATTCATTGTAATTTGCTGTAAACGAAGAAAAACGATAAAAAGGAGAAACGATATTTTCCGTTATTTGTTTTCTTTTTTGTTTTTGTAACTGCGGGTCGTTTCCTAAAACGATGGCTTGCTGATTATCCAACGCCAGTGCTATTTGACTTTTATCTAATAGCTTTTCTCCATCGTGTTTAACTGAGTAAGAAAGATGGTCATCTAACGTTACCGTAACTTCAAGGCGGCCGTTTGGCGATAAGAGCAAATAGTGTTTTTCTTTCGCACTGAGCGAAAAAACACTCCATAATATAAGGAATAGACCGATTGATTTTTTCATTTGATATTTAAATTATTAGAGTTTTTCGATTTCCTGTAACCAGATCGCGGCACTGGTATCGCTGGACATACGCCAGTCGCCGCGAGGCGAAAAGCTGACCGAACCGACTTTGGGCCCATCCGGTAAACAATTGCGTTTGAATTGTTGAGCGAAAAAGCGCTGGTAAAAAACACGCAGCCATTTTTTTAACGTATCATCATCATATTTATCTTTAAATGCGTGTCGTGCCAGAAAATAAATCCGGGTAGGAGTAGCCCCAAAACGAAGCGTATGATAGATAAAAAAGTCGTGTAATTCGTACGGACCCACCAGATCTTCCGTTTTTTGTTTTATATCCCCATTGTCATCCGCCGGAATAAGTTCCGGGCTGATTGGCGTATTAATTATATCCAATAATATACGGCAGGAAGTTTCGCCTATTTTATTTTTGGCAACCCATTCCACCAAATATTTAACTAAAGTTTTGGGGATACTGCTGTTTATACCGTACATAGACATATGGTCTCCGTTATAGGTTGCCCAGCCCAACGCCAATTCAGACAAATCACCCGTTCCGATCACCAAACCGTTTTCTTTGTTTGCGATGTTCATTAGTATTTGCGTTCGCTCTCGGGCTTGCGCGTTTTCATACGTTACATCGTGTACTTCCGGATTATGACCAATATCGGAAAAATGTTGTGTACAGGCAGCTTTGATCGATATTTCCTGCAAAGTTACTCCCAAAGACCGGATCAATCCCACGGCATTGGTATATGTTCTATCGGTAGTTCCGAATCCCGGCATGGTAATTCCGATAATATGTTTTCGCGGAATATGCAGCAAGTCGAACGTCATAACCGTTATCAAAAGCGCTAAAGTAGAATCCAACCCACCTGAAATGCCGATAATCGCAGTTTTTAATTGTGTATGCTCATATCGTTTCGCCAATCCATGTACTTGGATATTCAGTATTTCTTCGCAACGTTCTCTTAATTCATCCCCAAAAGGAACAAATGGAGAAGGATCGACAAAGCGAGTTAAACAGAGCGGTTCGGGTAGTGGAGCGCGTTCAAAAGGAATTGGGCGGACAGCCATCTTTTCCTGATCGTAACCCTTCATAAAACTTCTGTTCACAATCCGGTCGTTTTCCAAATTTGCCATATCTATTTCACTGATGATCAGTTGTTCGTTTATACTGAAACGTTCTGAAGATTTTAAGATAGTTCCATTTTCCGCGATGATTGCATTTCCAGAAAAGACTAAGTCCGTACTAGACTCGCCAAAGCCCGCCGACGAATAGATATAGCCGGTAATGCAGCGGGCGGATTGCTGACGAACCAAGGCCTGGCGGTACTGATGTTTACCAATCAATTCGTTGCTGGCTGTCAAATTGAAAATTAAGTTAGCACCCGCCATGCACAATTCGGAACTGGGTGGAATCGGCACCCACAAATCTTCGCAAATTTCGATGCCTGCGCGAATATTTCCGTCACAAAATAACAGTCGTCGCCCGAACGGATAAAGATGGCTGCCTATTTTAATTTCTTCTCCAGTCTTTTCAACACCAGAGGCGAACCACCGTTCTTCCTGAAATTCTTTGTAATTGGGAATATATGTCTTAGGAACCACTCCAAGAATCTTACCTTTTTGAAAAACAACAGCGGTATTGAACAAAAGGTTTTCCATGCGTAACGGCATCCCCACAATTGATAAAATAGGCAACTCGCTGGTTTGTTCGATCAATGTGAGTAAAGCCTTTTCCGCATTATCTAATAAAGTCTGATGCGAGAAGAGATCCATACACGTATAACCAGTAATAGACAATTCGGGGAAACAAACGAACTGGACGTTTTCCGAAACTGCTTTTCGAATCAATCCTTCGATTTGTTCTATATTAAAAAAGCAATCGGCCACTTTTAACCGGGGAATGGCAGCACCGACTTTCACGAATCCTAAATCCATATTTATCGTTTTTTATTCACACAAAAGTAAAAGAAAAATGAATGCTTATACGTCCCAAATGAAAGATAAATCAGACAAAAGCATCTACAGAAAACAAATATACAAGCGTTTTTTTGTATATTTGTAAATCTACCTAATTATACGGCATCTTTGATTGTTAATGTAAACAACTTATGAGACTATTTATTATATCGAACAGACTTCCATTAAAAGTGACCAAAAGTGAAGATGAGTTCACATTCAGCCCAAGCGAAGGAGGATTAGTCACGGGATTAGCCTCGTTGGATATGCATATTGAAAAGCATTGGGTGGGATGGCCCGGGACGTTTTTCGAAAACCGGGAAGAAGAAAATTTGGTACAACAGAAACTTTTAACGTATAATTATCATCCGGTCTTTCTCTCGGAAGAACAAGTAGAAAACTATTACGAAGGATACAGCAACAGTATTCTTTGGCCGTTATGCCATTATTTTTTTTCTTTTATCCAGTATGAAAATACGTACTGGCAATCCTATCAGGAAGTAAACAATCTTTTCGCAAAAAAAACTTTGCCTTTATTAGAAAAAGATGATATCGTTTGGATACAGGACTATCATCTGATGCTTCTTCCTCAATTGATCCGAGAACAGAACAAATTAATGAATATCGGCTATTTTCATCATATTCCTTTTCCATCTTATGAATTGTTCCGTGTACTACCTGAACGTGCAGAATTGTTAAATGGGTTATTAGGAGCAGATTTGATTGCTTTTCATACGCATGATTACATGCGTCATTTCGTAAGTGCGGCCGAACGTGTGCTGGATTTACATTTCCAACTTGACCGTGTTGAACATGCAAACCGTTATGTTCATGTTGACACTTTTCCGATGGGAATTAATTATGAATTGTATGCCAATGCAATATTGAAACCGGAAATTCAAAAAAAAGCGTTGGAATTGAAAAAAACATTCGGTGATTCAAAGTTGATTCTTTCGGTTGACAGGCTGGATTATAGTAAAGGTATTTTACATCGTTTAAAAGGGTTTCTTCATTTTTTGGAACACAATCCCGAATACCATGAACAAGTATCTCTTGCTATGATTATCGTACCTTCGCGTTCGAATGTGAAGCATTATTCCAAACTTAAAACGAGTATTGACGAAATGATTGGGCGGATCAACGGGCATTATTCGACGATTAATTGGACGCCTGTTTATTATTTTTACCATGCTTTTCCGTTCGATGATCTTATTGCGATGTACAGTATTGCGGATATTGCTTTAGTAACCCCTTTAAGAGACGGGATGAATTTGGTAGCGAAAGAGTTTCTTGCCGTAAAAAGAGATCATCCAAGTGTTTTAATTCTGAGTGAAATGGCCGGATCGGCTATTGAACTGAACGAGGCGATCATCGTAAATCCCAATGATGCACAAGATATTTCCAATGCAATTTTAACGGCGTTAACTATGCCTGAAAGTGAACAATTAGCAGCATTAAAAACCATGCAGCAAAAAATAAGTCGGCAGAACGTCAATAAATGGGCTTCGGATTTTGTTAACAAACTTTGTGAAATCAAGGAAGGAAATACTCGTTTGCATAAAAAAAGAATTGGTGAAACAAAAACTAAACTGATCCGGGCGCGGTACGAACAGGCGAAGAAAAGGCTTTTTATCTTAGATTATGATGGTACGCTCGTTGGGTTTAAACGTAAAGCTGAAGAAGCTGTCCCAACGGATCTTCTTTTAGATACGCTTAATCGGATTAGTCAAGACTCGGCAAACAAGGTCACGATCAGCAGTGGCCGGAGCCAAGCATTTTTAGAAAAATGGTTCGGAAACTTACCGATTTCGTTGGCTGCTGAGCATGGTGCGTTTTATAAAATGGACGGAAAATGGTTAAAAAATGAAGTCGATTTTTCTGTTGACGACGAGATTCTCCGGATCTTTCAATTGTTTGTGGATAAAACGCCTCATTCTAAATTGGAAATAAAAAATATGTCGCTTGTCTGGCATTACCGAAACGTGGATAGTTGGTTTGCTTCTTTACGGGAAAGACAATTGGTCAACGAATTGATTGAACCTTGTGCCCGGCTGAATTTGCAAATCATGCGTGGAAATAAAATCGTGGAGGTAAAGTCACCGCTTTGTACTAAAGGAACGGAAGTTCAACGGCTATTGTCGCAAGACACGTACGATTTTATTCTAGCCATGGGAGACGATACGACCGATGAAGATACATTTCGCGCCTTACCGGAAGGAGCAATTACGATCAAGGTTGGTTCTATATCCGAAATTGCTCGCTTTTTCCTCAATTCTCAAACCGAAGTGATTCCTTTCCTGCAACAGATAACCCCTTAGGGACGAATAAACTGAGAATAATTTTCCTCTTCCCCAAATAAAATAGCAGTATTTATCAAGGCGAGATGGGAATATGCTTGTGGAAAATTACCCAACTGTTCTTTTGTCTCAAAATCAAGATCTTCACTAAATAAACCTAAATGGTTGGAATACGAGAGTAACTGTTCGAACAAGTCTTCTGCTTCATTTTTCCTGCCCGTTACATAAAGAGCTCGTACCATCCAAAATGTACAAATAGTAAACGCCGAAGTGGGTATACCAAAGTCGTCTTGGTTATTGTATCTGAACATGAGTCCGTTATGCAACAGTTTCGCATAAATGGCATTTACAGTTTTTACATATCTTGGATCGTCCGCGTCGATAAAACCATATACTTCCATCAGCAACAATGACGAATCTAATTCGGCATTACAATAGGTCTGAGAAAAAAAACCTTCTTTCTCTTTCCATCCATGGGTGAAGACATCTTTTTTAATCGCGTTAGCTTCTAGTTCCCATTTCTCTGCTAGATTTTGTTGATTCAGCAACCGGGCGATACTGACTGCCCTGTCGAAAGCCACCCAGCACATAATTTTCGAGAGTACAAAATGTTTTTCCTCGCCCCGAATTTCCCAAATCCCTTTATCTGGTTTGCGCCAATCCTGCTGTACAGTACGAATGATGTTATTGACTACTTGAAACATATCTTCAATTTCGTCTAGGGTTCCCTGGAAAAAATGATAGTATTGGTAGATCACATTCATCAGATAACCGAACGAATCATTTTGTTTTTGTTTGTACGCGTCATTTCCGATGCGCACTGGACGCGAGTTCTTGAATCCTTTCAAATGAGGTAATTCATATTCAGTCAAAACACGCTCACCGCGTATTCCGTACATGATTTGGAACTTATCCGCTTTGGATATTAAAATAGAGTTCAGAAATGAAATGAAACGTTCGGCTGCGCCTTTGTGCCCGACATGAACCAGGGTTTCGATCGACATCGACGCATCGCGGATCCAGCAAAAACGGTAATCCCAATTACGCACTCCTCCGATTGATTCCGGAAGGCTGGTTGTCAAGGCGGCCAAAACGGCACCTGTACGCTGGTACGACATCAATTTAAGCACCAACATACTTCTTTCGATCATCGAATTATATTGTGTATATTTTTTAGACCGGTTGGCCCAGTTTCTCCAGTACACTCGGGTGCGCTGAAATTCCAGATCGACCCGGTCCATATGGATGGGAATTAATTTTTGATTGTACGAAACCAATAAAAACTCATCCTGTGTTAGTTCAAATTCTTCACAAGCAAGAATCCGATTATAATCCAAGCTGGAATACAAAAAGATCGTATCATATTTTTCCGAAACAGGGAAGGATTTGATATAATCCGTACCTATTTCGTGCCGCATGGTGTTGCGGGCATAATCCATTGCCGGTTCATAAAGCACCTTAAAGCGGGGTTTTCCCTTTTTTAATCGGATTATGCGGTACAATTCCGGCGGAAGATAATGATTGTAGTCCAGCATTTTGTAGCGGGGCATGAAATCGATAACTTCGAAATTTCCTTCTTCGGATTCGAAGAAAGTGGACAAAATATTGGTATGCTCGATATAGTGCTGACTAATGGTATACTGATCATCGACTAAAAAGCTGAAACTTCCCCCTTTTTCTTCATCTAATAATTTCCCAAAAACAGAAGGAGAATCAAAATCCGGAAAACAGAACCAATCAACACTTCCTTTTTCTGAAATTAACGCGGCTGTTCTGCAATTTCCGACGGCTCCATAATTAAATTGACTCATAGTTCCTTTTGTTAGATGAATGAATAAGAGACGAAACTATGGAATAAATTAAGAATTTGCAAGGAATAAACGGATAAACTCGTTTTCGAAATTGGGCGTAAACAGGTTCTTTCCCAATCCGGATGCTATTTCTTCCAGTGTCCAGAAGCGTCCGCCGTCTAATTCATCTTCGTTTGGGGATATCGTACCGTTATATACGGTTCGGAATGTGTTAACTAATTCTTTTTCTACGGCCGACTCAAAGATGTAGCGGGTTATAAAGACGGGGGTAAAGTCGATGATTCCTAATTCTTCGCGGACTTCCCTTCTTAGTGCTTTTTCTACCGTTTCTCCATAGTCGATATGACCACCGACTGATGTATCCCATTTCCCCGGTTGTATGTCTTTTGTCATGGAACGTTTTTGCAGAAAGAGTTCTCCGGCTTCATTAAAAACGTGCAGATGCACGACAGGATGAAGCTGTTTACTTCCGCTATGACATTCCCAACGACTAGCTTTGCCGATTGTTTCGCCTTCTTCGTTGACGAGTGGAAACCATTCTGTTTTTTGCATACCTTTATTTCATTTTTTGAATTATCTCCATTAACTGTTCGTCCGTAAGTCCTTCACCATAAGTATCATAGTCTAATCGGAAAGTACAGCCCTCTTTATATGCCGAACAGCCGTAGGCTGTTTTTCCCCGTAGGATAGTCCCTTTTTGACAATGAGGACAGATCAAGTCTTTTTCTTTTTGTTCTTTAGCCGTTTTAATGGAGCGGGAAGAAGATGTTTTTTTCTTTTTTTCTTTTGTCGAAGTAGGCGACACCACTTCATCGATCGTTATCGAACGATTTATCGGGTCAGCGATCACGTGCTGGACGATTTCACCAACCATTTGTTTCAGTTCTTCCAGAAAAAGTCGTACTTCGTATTCCCCTTTTTCAATCAGTCGGAGTTTCTTTTCCCATAAACCGGTCAATTCGGCACTTTTCAACAGATCTTCGTTGATTGTATCAATCAATTCTTTCCCTGTCGTCGTCGGGTAGAGGTTTTTGCGTTCTTTTCGGATATAGTTTCGTTTAAAAAGGGTTTCAATAATGGCGGCACGGGTAGAAGGTCTGCCAATCCCGTTTTCTTTCAACGCGTCTCGAAGTTCATCGTTATCCACTAATTTCCCTGCTGTTTCCATAGCTCGGAGCAGTGTCGCTTCAGTATATGGTTTAGGCGGTTGCGTCCACAATTCATTCAATACGGGTTCGTGTGGCCCACTTTCTCCAATTTCAAAGACAGGCAGCACGCCGGCGTCTTCTTCGGTGTCCTGAGTCTCCGGATCTTTTTGTTCCGCGCCAAACACAATCCGCCAGCCTGGAGCAATAATCTGTTTCCCGCTGACTTTAAACCCGACTTGTTCCACTTTGCCCATAATCGTTGTGGTCGAAATGTCGCAGTCCGGATAAAATGCGGCAATAAAACGGCGCACGACTAAGTCGTAAACTTTCCGTTCTGCGTCCGTCAGATTTCTTGCGGGCACACCAGTCGGAATAATCGCATGATGATCGGTTATTTTTGTATTGTCGAATACTTTTTTGCTTTTTGGCAACTTTTTTCCACTCAACACCTCCGTCAGTTCATTATATCCTTCAAGTCCTTTTAAAATTCCGGGTACCTTTGGATAAATATCGTCGCTCAAATAGGTAGTATCGACACGGGGATAAGAGGTTACTTTCTTTTCGTAAAGCGACTGAATAAACTTCAGCGTATCTTCCGCCGAAAAAGAAAACTTTTTATTGCATTCTACCTGAAGAGAAGTCAGGTCGAACAAACGGGGTGCGAATTCTTTCCCTTTTTTCTGAGTCACGTCAGTCACCCGGAAATTTGCCTGACGGACTATTTTCAGAAAGGTTTGTCCCTCTTCCTGTTTTGAAAACTTTCCTTTGGTGGCCGAAAATTTGGTGTTGCGATAAATCGTTTTTAATTCCCAATATGGTTCCGGAACGAAATGGTCTATTTCATTCTGGCGGTTGACAATCAGTGCCAATGTTGGTGTTTGCACACGTCCGATAGACAACACTTGTCTGTTCTGTCCATATTTTAAAGTATACAAACGAGTGGCATTCATACCCAACAACCAGTCGCCGATTGCTCGGGAAAGTCCGGCTTCGTATAACGAAGCAAACTCCGATTGCTCTTTCAGTTTGGTAAAACCTTCGCGTATGGCATCTTCGGTCAACGACGAAATCCAGAGTCGGTAAACCGGGCATTTACAACCCGCTTTCTGCATAACCCAACGCTGAATTAATTCCCCTTCCTGTCCGGCGTCACCGCAGTTAATTACTATTTCTGCCTTTTGCATCAGACTTTCAATTACTTTAAACTGTTCTAAATAGGAAGGGTTGTCTATTAATTTGATTCCGAAACGAGGTGGAATCATGGGCAGCGAAGATAAACTCCACTGTTTCCATCCCGGCGTATATTCATGCGGTTCCTTTAATGTACATAAATGTCCGAACGTCCAGGTAACCTGATAGCCGTTACCTTCCAGATAACCATTCCGTCTGGTTTTGGCACCGAGAATATCCGCTATTTCCCGCGCTACACTGGGCTTTTCGGCAATACATACTTTCATTTTATTTATAGATTCTTTAGTCCGACAAAAGTAAGACATCCGTTCGTGATTACAAAAATGAAATTCACCAAACAAATTTTCGTATGTATTCAGAACGATTTCCACAGGCATCTTCAGCAGCGAACACTAATTTATGTGTTCCCTGTTTAAGACGTTCCGCATCAAAATCGTATGTAAGAAGTCCTTTTTTCCCATCAAATTCAAACAATACAAATTGTCCGTCGATTTCTCCACGGTACGAACTTACCCCGCTTAGGTGGTCGGAAAGGCGAATTATAATTCGTTTCCGCTGCCCCCAATGCCTCGGATCAATCGGCGTAATTATCGGCGGAAGGGTATCTGTTTTTATTGTGTATGCCGCCAATTCGTTAATTTCAGCGTTTATCCATCCGTTTTTATACTCACCTCCAATCCATGACGCCTGATTTTTATGGATACGAACCATTCCATATTGCTGTTTATTTTCCAAACTGTCGTTTTGCAAGCGAATGGAAAGAGTTGCCGATCGATGAAGCGGAACCGGTTCGACATTCAAGATGTGTGTTGCTGCTAAAGCCGTGGAATCTTCCTGTACACGATAACAAAAATACGTGTCCGAATACAGATTACCACGTGGAATAAAAAGACGAATCCCTTTCGCACCGAAGTGGTTATCGCCAGTCCAATGAAATAGAACAGAATCTTGCTTGTTGGGTTCTGGAATCGCCTGCTTTTTCCCTTCTATTTTAAACGACAATAAAGTCGTGTTTCCGTAGCTGTCCGACAACAAATAAGAAAGCACATACGTTTTTTCTTCATCGATCATCAGAATACCTCTATTCAACGCTTTCATAAAACGCAGTTTGTTTCCCGGTTCGATAAAACTCTTCATATAAAAAGAATGATTGTTACGCCATTCCGCGTAATCGACAAAACTATTTAAAAAACGCATGTCATCAAACGAAAAACGGTCGATTGAACTGCGGAACACAACATCACTGTCTTTCATCAGTACAATCTCTTTAACCCCATACACATTCGAAGTCGCATCCATATAATCGGAAGCTTTCACCGCCAAACCAATAGCTCCCCAAGCTTCGATCTTGCCCCTGACAATCGGCTGTTTCAATTGTTTAGAGACAACAACGTCGAACGATTTCGGTTTACTGCTGCCGTTTACTACGCCGCTACCTTCTACCGGATAAACCCTTATTTTTTGGATGACCGGCGCACGGGTATCTTTAATCCGGTTCTTATATTCCGTCAAAGGATCCATAATTTCTTCCGTTTTCGTATCCCTGATTTCAAAATGCAAATGCGGACCGCCCGAACTTCCCGAATTTCCACTCAGTCCGATGACATCACCTTGTTTAAAAACAAAAAGACCTGAGTCCGGATCTAAATTGACTGCGAATTTTTCTTCTTTGTATTGTTGTTCCTTCACGTAAGCCGTTATCTGTTTATCAAACCGTTGTAGATGCCCATAAACTGTGGTTGTACCATCCGGATGATTCATGTAAAGTACATTTCCATATCCCCAAGGACTCACACTGATGCGAGAGATATAGCCGCCTTGAACCGCCCGCACAGGCTTACCTTCGACACCTTGTGTCTTAAAATCAATTCCCGTATGAAAATGATTAGAACGAAGTTCGCCGAAATTAGCACTGAGTAATATCGGAAAGTCAAAAGGATTACGAAAAATGTTCGTTTGAGAAAAAGAAGGGAAAGAAAAAAACAGCAACAAATACAGAACGATATACAAATACCTCATCACAATGTCATTTATAAAACCTCTTGCAAAACTAATAAAAAAACTCAGGTCGTACACGCGAATGATCGTGCTGAATAGTTCTAAATGATATCTATTTTTGTAAATGCAATCATACTATATTTTGTATTGATGTATAGATGAGAGAATAAATCTTTCAAAAAAACAGAAAAACGCAATGAAGAAAAAAATTAGAATAATCCGTTGCTGTCAAACTGAAGACATGTGCCCTGCAACAACGTGTATCCGGGCGGCTACCGAAGGAAAGGTGGCATTTGAGGAAATCGGTGAATGCAAAATTGTTGGAATCATTAAATGGGTTCGGACAAATCAATTGAAACATCCTGACAAAAGAAAATTTCGTACGGAAAGTATCTTTTTTTTCTTCCCGAAAGTTTATTATTTTGACAACTGTGGTAAATATTTATTACAGTTGTCAAAATTAATTACCACAGTTGTCAAAATTAATTACGATAATTGTTTAAAAAGAGAATGTTCCCGATCTCTAAAAAAGATGATCGGGAGCATTAAAAAAAATTAGCCCGATAAAGAAAAACAAAAAACAGGAGGTAGTTTCGATTTATTCATGTGCGGAAGTTTTGTAAAACGTCGTAAATAAGCAAACCTTCCTTTTGTATTGAGCGTATTCTTTTTATATTTGTTAACGCCCTGTTTATTCCTGTCTCTCTAAATTGTCAGCTGATAATTATTGTTTTTCCATTTGCTTGTACTTTCATATCTGATATTTAGGGTTGGAAAAATATAAAAGATGACTATTAAACAGTATTTTTGTAGATGTATTCAAAAAAATGAAGTAATAAGTATGATTTTCAGACTTAAATAGCAGATAGTAAGCCTATGAAACAGCAAGAAAATAATCGTATTCTCTTTGCCGATAAGGAAGCGTTCAGGGCTTGGCTTTCAGAAAATCATTCCACCAATGAAGGGATATGGTTGATTTTCGGTAAAAAGAACGGGCCTAAAACCCTTACTGCCGACGAAGCGGTCGAAGAAGCGTTGTGCTTTGGTTGGATTGACAGCCAAATGAAAAGTATCGACGACAAAACGTATATCGAATATTTTTGTCCGCGACGAAAGAACAGCAAATGGTCGGAACGCAACAAAACCACCATTGTCTTACTCGAAACGCAAGGACGGATGACCGATCATGGCAGGACAAAAGTAGAGGAAGCGAAGAAAAACGGCAGGTGGAATGCTCAGACGCCACCGTCCGTCTCCGAAGATCAAATCGCCGTTTTTGCCCGGAAGCTCGAAGGGATTGAACCCGCTTATTCCAATTTTACGGCAATGTCATTCTCAGTAAGGAGAACCTATACCTTGTGGTACTTGGACGCCAAATCGGAACAAACAAAAATAACCCGGTTCGACAGGATAGTGGAACGCCTGAATAAGAATCTGAAACCGATGTAATATGAAATCTAAAATTATAACGTTATGAGTACAACGAATAAATTCTGCCAAAGTTGCGGAATGCCGATGAAGAAAGACCTGCAAGGCGGCGGGACAAATACGGACGGCAGCAGGAACCTTACCTATTGCAGCTATTGCTACCAAAACGGTGAATTTACGTTTCACGGGACAGTAAATGAGTTTCAGGAATTCTGCCGCCTGAAAATGATTGAAGGAGGACATGGTAAATTCATGGCCTGGCTTTTTACCCGTGGTATGAAACGGCTGGCAAGATGGAAAATAGGCGGCGAACATGGCTCAAAGATTTGAATTCGATGCCGAAATCAGGAAAGTGCCGGACATCGACGGCGTACATACGGATTACTGTTTTAGGGGTAATTTTCCTAAAAAGTCCAATTTTTCGCTCTTCGCCAATCCGTTCGGATTACACCCCGGTTCGCCCTGTGGAACCTCCATCCCTAAATTATCGTAGTATTCTTGCCAACCGGAATCGATGACCCCGGTTTGAGGGTCGATAAAGGTCATTGGGTTCAGTTCGAAAACGGAGTCGTTGGCAAATAACCGGTAGATAAAATCCGAACAATAATAGCTGGTATCGTTTAATTGATAGGAAAAATTGTATAGCTTACCCAACATGTCTCCTGCGTTATCCCATGCTTTCTCAATGCTTTCCGCATATTCCTTTTTAAGCCGGTAGCGATAAATATCTGAGTTTTGCTCCTTGATAAAATCTTCCAATAGTATTTTTCGGGAGCCGTACTTGGTTGTCGATTCCAGTACCCAAATACTATCCTGCTCAATGCGAATGATAGCCACATGGCAATAATTCGTTTTTAACGAAGTTTGCGTAACTCTATTGATGGCTTCGGATAGGTTGCTACTATCTTCCGTGACAAATAACAAATCTCCGTCTTTTATTTCATTCCCATGCGAGCATGAAAGCAATAACGGCAACAAAAAGCAAAGGACTAATAATCTCATTGTTGCATATTATTAATATCAGCTCATCCTGATATTCTTCGTTTTTTAATGTTTCTTCATCGCTTCCGCCCTCATTTCCGGTGACATCTTTTCGATGGCGTAACGTAAGGCCGTGCGGGGCATCATGGCTTTGTGCTTCATCACAAAGTTGAATACCGCCTCCAAATGCATCTTTTGGGTTTCGGAATTGGGTTTGTACCGATAGTGTGGTTACACAAAGTATCACAAGTCGCCCAGTTGGTTACGTACTCATTTACCCAATGCTCAAAGACCTTGAAATCGTCGGACTTATACTGCTTGTGCAGGTAATCCGACCAGTTGCAGGCAATAAAGGCTTCTTCGCTGTATCCTGATTTCCACAGTTCTTCGCACAGTTCGAAGATTTCCTGCTTCGGAAGGTGCTTTATTTGTTGAAAACCAAACTTCCCGATTTTAGTCACCTCGGCGGTTTTTACGCCGTACACCTTTATCTCCTCTTTAAAAAAATGCCCGGAAGAAGTTTTTATCTTCTCATCGGCGCTGTCAATCAATGTCTGACGGATATCTGCGATTATCTGATTCTTCATTTGTACATCCATTTCATCCGACAGGCCTGATAATTTCGGCTCCCACTCGTCGATCAGATGCAACAATCTTTGATTATTTATCTTAAATTCACTCATATATCAGTTATGTTTTTGAAAAACGAGGGTCTAACCCAAAGCAAAAACTGTCTACATTCAACCTGATGTCAAGCTTGCCGCAAAGAAAGTAATAATTGTTGAGATGGGTACTTCCCGAGCGATAATATTCGTAAAAATCTATGTTACGAAGGAAGAAATCGTTTATTCGTTTCAACTTATCGTGCAGGTATTTTTTTTGTTACAACCATAAAAGGACTAAAGTTTGTGGGACTACAAGAGCGAGCGGTCTATATTTTTATTGAACGCGATTATAAATCGCTTTTTTTATGTAAGTTTGTCATAATAAATGTTGAACTTAGTTTTCAAACCCGATTTACGCATCATGTAGTCAAATGACGAATCAAGATCTTTTTTTGTATACTGACTGCCTCAATGACAACTTTGATAAGATCTATGTGTTGTACTATTCGAGGATGCATCGTTTTGCAAAAGAATATGTTTTGTCAAATGAAGATGCAGAAAACATAGTGCAGGATGTCTTCCTGCTTTTATGGGAGCGACGAAAAGTATTGGATATCCGGATTAGTTTGGTCTCTTATCTGTTTTCTCTTGTAAAAAACAAATGTTTGGATTATCTACGTCGTAAAGTCGTTGCCGAGGAGTATAAAAAGGAATTACTCTTAAAACTTTCGGCGTTGGAGGATTTGAACTATACGCTTTCTTCCGAAGACGATGTGGAACAGATTGTGGAAAACGCCATAAATAAATTACCGGAACGGTGCAGACTTATTTTTATCAAGAGTCGAATTGAAGGGAAAAAGTATAAAGAAATCGCAGAGGAATTGGACTTATCTATAAATACTGTCGAGAACCAGATGTCGATCGCATTAAAAAAATTAAGGGTGGAATTAAAAGACTTTTTACCCTTGTTATTGTTCTTGCTGAATAGTTAAATAATGTTTATTCTGTTGCGCTGATTAGTGGTAGCTTCTATTTTGAACGCTCTTTAAATTATACAACGGAAATAAGAGATGCACCCACTTATAATTAAATACATTGATAAAGCGATAACTACTCAAGAGGAAGCTGAACTTCTTGAACTTGTCCGGACAGACGAAAATGTAAAAAAAGAGTTTACACATGCGCAAAACGCATATGCGTTATCCGGATTTATTTTTTCGGAAGAAGATGAAAAAGAGGGATTGATTCAGCTACAAAAATTTAAGAAAAAACAAAAGCGCACTCCATACATTTCTTTTGTTAAGTATACATTACGTTATGCAGTTGTGATAGGTATTGCTGTGCTGATGACTACATTATATCTGGTGAAACTGCAAAAAAAGCCGGAAAACCGCCCTGTCGCTTACGAAGAATTTACTACACCCTCCGGGCAGAGAGCAATGCTGAAGTTGCATGACGGAACGACTGTTTGGTTAAATGCATCTTCTACCTTGCGTTATCCAAACATTTTTGTGGGAAACATCCGAAAAGTTGAATTGGATGGCGAAGCTTATTTTGAGGTAACACACGATGAAAAGGTTCCGTTTATTGTTTCCACAGATAAACTGGACATAAAAGTGTTAGGAACTTCATTTAACGTTTACGCCTATAAAAAAGACAATAGTTTTATTACTTTTTTAGAAACCGGATCAATTAAAATCTATCCGGCATTGGATGAAACGAACGCTTTATTTTTAAGCCCAAACGAAACCGCAGAGCTCAAAGATAACAAATTGAGCAAAAAAAGTGTTTTAAATAAAGATTTCTTGTTATGGAAGGATGGAATTTACGCTTTTGATGACATCCCTTTTAAAGAAATCGTAAGAAAATTAGAATTATATTATGATATAACGATCGCACTTGAAAATGAAAAGTTAGCCGAATACAAATTCAGTGGAAAATTTAGACAGAGAGACGGAGTCGTCAGTGCGCTAAGAACCTTTCAGAAAGTATATTATTTCAGATTCAATAAAGACGATGAACAGAATTGCATAACGATACATTAAATCTCGTATCAGATATATTATAACCTATTAAATCATTATTGCTTATGAAAACATAAAAAAAAGAAAACAAAAAACCGGCAGATGTTGCAGCATCCACCGGTCGAATTGTGCTAACACAAAATTATTCAATTAAGTATTAACAAGAAAATGTAACAAAGTTATGAAAAAAGAACCTTTGTCAAATCTTTTATTATTTCAAAATGATCACCGATTGAAATTTTTGAATATTATGAGAATCTCAACATTATTTCTTTTCCTTTGTATTTTTTCTTCTTTTGCATCGAAAACAATCTCTCAGAATGCGAAAGTGAATTTGCGGGGAAATAACCTGACGATTGCCGAATTTATTGATCAGGTTGAAAATCAAACAGATTATTTGTTTATTTACAGTAAAAACGAAGTAAATCCGGAAACCTCTCTTGCTTTAAATAGCGGTAAAAAAACAGTTGCCCAATGTTTGACTGAAGCATTTAAAGATTCCGACGTAAAGTATGCGTTTGAGAATGATTATATTGTTCTTACAAAAAACAATATTCCTTCCATTGCCCAGCAGGGAAAAAAGATTTCCGGAACGGTAACGGATAGCAATGGAGAACCAATTATCGGCGCGAATATTATTGTAAAGGGAAGTACGAACGGTACGATCTCTGACATTGACGGTAATTTCACTTTACAGGTGCCGGAGGGGGCTGTTCTTTATATTTCTTATATTGGTTATTTAAATAAAGAAGTACCGGTTAGTAACCAAACAACATATACCGTTCAGTTGGTAGAAGACACTCAAACTTTGGAAGAAGTGGTTGTGGTGGGTTACGGAACGATGCGTAAATCGGATGTTACCGGTTCTATCGGTGTTGCTAAAGGTGAAGAACTTACTAAGAACCAAAACTTTAGTGCGTTGGACAATCTGCGTGGTAAAGTCTCCGGTGTGAATATTTTCTCGAATTCCAGTCAACCGGGAGTATACGCAAATCGTGTAATCATTCGTGGTATGGCTACAATTAACGCATCTTCTAGTCCCTTATATGTAGTGGATGGAGTTGTGATGGAAAATTTCGAACTGGTCAACCCCAATGATATCGAATCGATGGAAGTATTGAAAGATGCTTCTGCAGCCGCAATTTATGGAGCTCGTGGTGCTAATGGGGTGATTTTGGTAACAACAAAACGCGGGAAAAAAGACGGAGAAGGTACTCAAATCAGCTATCAGGGATCTGTCAGTGCGAGCCATATCGCCCGTAAGATGGATGTACTTACAGCTGGTGAATGGGTGGAAGCGTTTATGACAGGGCTTGAAAATGAAAATAAATGGCAAGGTAAAAACTGGTCGTTAAATCGCTCAGACTGGTTCAACGATCCGGACTATTTTGACGCAGATGGAAATCCATTGTATGACACCAACTGGCAAGACGAAGCTACCCGCACGGCGATTTCTCACAACCATCAGATTAATATTCAGCAGGCGGGAAAAACCTCTTCAGTAGGTGCTTTTCTAAACTATACAGATCAACAGGGTATTGTTAACAATACCTATAACAAACGTATCAATGCCAAATTAACATACGACGCAAATCCGACCCCTTGGTTGTCGACTGCGGTTAATTTATTGGTAAATCATACGTGGGGACGGTATACACCGGAAGACGGTGGAGGCCAGGAAGCACGTCGTACGATGATCGAAATGGTTCCCTGGATGCCGGTTTACGATAAATATGGAAATTATACGACTTCGGCATCTTCTTCGATCGGTGATGTACTTGGTTTCGAAGGGATGTCTAACCCGGTCATGATTTTGGATTTGCAAAAACGTATGCGTTACAATACACAAATATTTGGTAATGCCGCGTTTACTTTCCATTTGGCAGAAGGATTGGATCTGAAAACACAATTAGGGCTTGATAGCCATAGCAAAACATACAGAGGATATTCGTCTATCGATTTGAACAACATTTCCATGCCGAATGGTTGGGCGGAATATCAAAACTGGAATAGTTTATATTGGCAAGAAGAAACTTATTTGACTTATAATAAGATCTTTGATGAACATCGAATTAATACGATGGTTGGTTTATCCTGGCAGGAACGTACTCAAAAATGGAATAAAGCACGTACGACCGGATTCTCCGATGACTTTTTTGAAGACAATAACATGTCGGTAGGAACAACTCCAGATCCTTCAGAATCTTCTTATGAACGTTGGGCGATGAACTCTTATTTCCTTCGTCTTGCATATACTTATAAAGATCGTTATTCGGCAACCATCACAGGGCGTGTCGACGGCTCTTCCAAGTTTGGTGAAAACAATAAATATGCTGTTTTTCCATCGGCCGGTTTAGCATGGAATGTATCTCAGGAAGATTTCTTGGCAGACAACAATATAATCAGCAATTTGAAGTTGCATACCAGTTACGGTTTGACCGGTAACTCTGAAATCAGCATTTACAAATCGTTGGCGCAAGTGTCATCAGGAACATACTTGATCAATGGTGTACGTGCTCCGTATGCTTATGTTAATTCAATGGCCAATCCGGATTTGAAATGGGAAAAAACCGGACAGTTCGATATCGGGGTTGAACTGGGATTGTTCCAGAACCGTTTGAACTTCGACGTTGCTTATTATAATAAGAAAACAACGGATTTACTACTCGACACTCCGTTACCTCATTCTACGGGATTCTCTACTGTGTATAAAAACATTGGATCTGTTCGTAATTCCGGTTTGGATATTATGGTTAACGCACGTCCAGTTGAAACGCGTGACTTCAGTTGGATTTCTACGATTAACTTGAACTATAACAAAAACAAGATTCTTCAATTAGGCGATAACAACGAAGATATTGAATTGAATAGTTGGGTAGGAGGTTCGGAAAGTATTTTACGTGTAGGCGAAAATATGAGTTCTTTTTATGGATACAGGCGTTACGGCGTGTATACCGAAGAGGATTATAACAGCGGACTTTGCGAAATGAACCAGATCGGCCGTGCGAAACGTTCCGAAAAGAAAGAAATCATTGGTAAAGGTATGCCGGATTGGACTGGAAGCTGGATTAACACCATCAACTACAAGAACTTCGATTTGACAATGGATTTGCAGTTTGTTTGGGGAGTTGAGACAATGCAACAGTTTTACCATTCAACGTACGATCGTTTCGGTATCACAAACGGATTGAGCAATATCTTGTATGATGCCTATGACGGGACGAACCCGAATACAATGCAACAGGCTGTATATTTGTCGAACTCCGGTCACGCCGGACAAGATACGACTGTGGATTCGCAGTGGATCTCCGACGGATCTTACCTGCGTTGCAACATGTTGCAATTCGGTTATACGTTTGCTCCGAAAATGTTGAAATCTATAGGTTTAGCAGGCTTACGTATGTATACGAGTGCCAATAATTTGTTCTTGATTACTTCAAGCGACTTTAACGGATACGATCCTGAGTCAACATCTCAGGGAGATAGCAACAAATTTGGTCAAAACATGACATTCTTCTCCTATCCGAGAGCAAGGACATTTACTTTTGGTGTTAATGTAACGTTTTAATTAATTAAAAGAATTCTAACGATGAAAAATATATTGACAGTAGCAATAACATGTGTTTGTTTAATTGGATTTAATGCATGTTCTGATTTTTTGGATGAGAATCCGAAATCCTCGTTAACTGCCGGAGCATTCTATAAAACAGAAGCGCAAGCGCAGTCTAATGTAAACTATTTGTATCGTACAGGCGCTCCAAATAAATTTACAGGTGCAGGTAGCGCCTATATAGGTCCTTTCTCTTCCGTAACAGGAATGCTGACAGGTTACTTTACAAACAGTTATGAAGGGCAGGAGTTAGTTTGCAAATACTCCCGTGAATTGACCCGTCAGGAAAATACGATGACGGTATCTTCAACAATGGATGGGATATGGGATGATTGTTATAAAGCGATTAACGTAGCCAATGGCGCTATTATGCATATTCCGGAAATATCGATGTCTGAATCTGTGGCGAATCAATTAATCGCAGAAGCTAAATTTTTCCGTGCGTTTAATTATTTTAGTCTGGTAAAGATTTTCGGTTCGGTTCCGATGCCTACAGAACCCTACGAATCCATGGAAAATTTGTACTTGGAACGTACTGCGGCAGACCAGGTTTATTCATTAATTGAATCAGATTTGAAAGAGGCTGTAGAGGTGTTGCCGGCTGCTACGTTTTATAATAATGGTAATCGCATCACAAAGTATGCTGCCGCGATGCTTCTAACGACTGTTTACATGCAGGAAGGGAAGTATTCGGATGCCGTTTCTATTGTTAAAACGGTTATTGATTCTTCGCACGCGTTGGCGACAAACGGCGATTTAGGCTTGAATAGCGCTTATAATAAAATCCGTTCTACCGACGGTTTGGATGAGTCTATTTACTCATACGAGTTCGACGATGCCATTAGCAATGGTGGCTGGTGGCCGACTTACGCGTTTAGTTCTTCCGCAACCGCTATATTCGGAACGTATTCTATTTTCGAACGTGTTTATGGACCGACGAATCAGTTCCTGAATGTGTATGAAGCAAACGATTTACGTATTCAACCCAATCAATTCTTCCACTGGAACTATACTAATCCGAATACAGGAAAGACTTGGTCTTCCGAAGTTGCCGGTTGCTGGTTCTGGTATGATGAAGAAGCCTTGTTGAGTTCCGGACGTTCCACAAAAGACCGTGATTTGTTCCGTTATGCGGAAGCGTTGCTGGATGCTGCGGAATCTATTGCTCAATCGCAAGGTGTAACAGCTGAAGCTGCCGGTTATCTGGCTCAAATTAAGGCACGTGCCAACATGGAAGGCAAAACGGCAGCTGAGATTTCTTCTGACTTACAATCTTTAAGCAAACAAGCCTTTATCGAAGAATGTTGGACCGAAAGGCTACGCGAGTTTCCATTGGAATTCAAAATTTGGGACGACTGTCTGCGTACGAAAAAATTCCCGGTGATCTCAACAACAGAGAAAGGAAAAGTTACTTATGTCGACTTGGTAGGAGCAAAAAACGCTTCTAACGCGACATTCAAGGAATCTGATTTGTTATGGCCGATTTCATTGAATGAAATGCAACGTAATCCGTCATTGGTTCAGAATGAAGGTTATTCTGAATAAACAAATTCTTATATAATGGAAAACCCGGGAGTAACCTTTCCGGGTTTTTTTATCTTTAATTCACAAATATACCTTTTAGAAAGGCTTTACTTAAAGGGATGTTTTTTGTTTCTTTGCATACTGTACAATCTTATATTTAAAAAAGCTATGATAAACATGAAGAAAAGAAATATTTTTAATTGTGTTGCTTTGCTTGTTCTTGCTTTAGCTGTTAAACCTGTATCGGCCGTGGAGAAGGCTGGTTTTGATCCGGTAGAATATGTGAATCCTTTGATGGGTACACAATCCACGTTTGAATTTTCTACTGGGAATACGTATCCAGCCATTGCCTTGCCGTGGGGGATGAATTTCTGGACTCCACAAACCGGGAAGATGGGTGATGGCTGGGCGTACATTTATACGGCAAATAAAATACGGGGATTTAAGCAAACACATCAACCGAGTCCGTGGATTAATGATTACGGGCAGTTTTCTTTGATGCCGGTTGTGGGTGCTCCTGTGTTCGACCAGGATAAACGCGCAAGCTGGTTTTCTCATAAGGGCGAAATTGCCAAACCGTATTATTATAAAGTATATTTAGCTGAACATGATGTCGTCACGGAAATTGCTCCGACGGATCGTGCGGCAATGTTTCGTTTTACCTTCCCGGATACGGAACATGCTTATGTTGTTGTTGATGCCTTTGACAAAGGATCGTCCATACAGATTATTCCGGAAGAGAATAAGATTATCGGTTATACGACGCGGAATAGTGGAGGTGTACCTGAAAATTTCAAGAATTATTTTGTGATTGTATTTGACAAACCATTCACATATAAAGCAACTGTTGCCGATCAGGAACTTAAAGAAAGTGTATTGTTGCAAACGGCGAATCATGCCGGCGCAATCATCGGGTTTAAAACACGGAAAGGAGAGATAGTGCACGCGAAAGTTGCGTCTTCTTTTATCAGCCCGGAACAGGCGGAGATTAACCTGAAAGAGTTGGGCAAAGATAGTTTTGATCAGGTCGCAGCCAAAGGAAAACAAGCCTGGAACGAAGTGTTGAGCCGGATTGAAGTGGAAGGCGGAAACTTAGATCAATATCGTACATTTTATTCCTGTTTGTATCGTTCGCTATTGTTTCCCCGTAAGTTTTACGAAGTGAATGCTGCTGGAGAGATTGTTCATTACAGTCCGTATAACGGAGAGGTATTGCCGGGCTACTTGTATACCGACACTGGTTTTTGGGATACTTTCCGCTGTTTGTTCCCTTTTTTGAATATGATGTTCCCGTCGGTGAACAGAGAAATGCAAGAAGGATTGATCAACACCTATAAAGAAAGCGGATTCTTCCCCGAATGGGCAAGTCCGGGACATCGGGGTTGTATGATCGGAAACAATTCGGCTTCCATACTGGTTGATGCTTACTTCAAGGGTGTGAAAGTCCATGATTTGGAAGCCTTATATGCCGGATTGATCCATGGTACGGAAAATGTGCATCCGAAAGTTTCATCCACAGGACGTCGTGGACATGAATATTACAATAAGCTGGGCTATGTTCCTTACGACGTTAAAATAAATGAAAGCGCAGCCCGTACGTTGGAGTATGCGTACGATGACTGGTGTATCTGGAAGTTGGCGAAGGAGTTGGGACGCCCGAAAGAAGAAATTGACCGTTTTGCCAAACGAGCCATGAATTATAAAAATCTGTTTGATCCGGAGTCGCGTTTGATGCGAGGGAAAAATGAAGACGGGACTTTTCAATCGCCCTTTTCACCGTTGAAATGGGGAGACGCCTTTACTGAAGGAAACAGTTGGCATTATAGCTGGTCGGTATTCCATGATCCTCAGGGGTTAATCGACTTGATGGGTGGAAAAAAGAATTTTGTTGAAATGCTGGATTCTGTGTTTATCGTTCCGCCTTTGTTCGATGACAGTTATTACGGACAGGTGATCCACGAAATCCGTGAAATGACGGTAATGAATATGGGAAATTATGCGCATGGCAACCAACCGATTCAGCATATGATCTATCTTTATAATTATGCCGGTGAGCCGTGGAAAGCACAATACTGGTTACGTGAAGTGATGAACCGGATGTATACACCCGGACCGGACGGTTATTGTGGCGATGAAGATAATGGACAGACGTCGGCCTGGTACGTATTTTCTGCTTTGGGTTTTTATCCCGTTTGTCCCGGAACAAACGAATATGTGATGGGAGCACCTTTATTTAAAAAAGCCACGTTGCATTTTGAAAACGGCAAGACATTTGTCATCAATGCTCCGGAAAACAATGCAAAAAACATTTATATGGAATATGTAACATTGAACGGACAGAATTATACGAAAAATTATCTGACACATGAAGCCTTACTTAATGGAGGTTGTCTTGATGTGAAAATGACAGATAACCCGAATACCGGAAGAGGTATCAACGCCGAGGATTTCCCGTATTCTTTTTCAGTAAAAGAAAAGAAGAAATAAGAGATGAAAAAATATATCTTTTTATCCATCCTTTTTTTGTTGACATCCTGCGTGGTGCAAGATGCTGGCAAAAAAACAGAGAAAGAGCCGGTCGATTATGTGAATCCGTATATGGGAAATATTAGCCACCTACTTGTTCCCACTTATCCCACGGTGCACTTGCCGAATAGCTTTCTGCGGGTATATCCCGAACGAAGCGATTTTACAGGCGACAGGCTGAACGGATTGCCGTTGGTCGTAACAAGTCACAGAGGACGTTCAGCTTTCCATTTGAGTCCGTTGAGCGGGATCTTAAAAGAAACTTCCTCAGTTGTCAAGTACAGTTATGATTTGGAAAAGATCAAGCCTTATCATTATCAGGTTTATTTAGATGAAGCCGGTATTGAAGTAGATTATGCGCCGTCGACACAAAGTGCCCTTTATGCGTTAAAATTTGAGTCGGATGCTCCGGCAAACCTAATATTCAATACACGTAACGGGAGATTGAAATCAGAAAACAATACGATAAGCGGTTTCCAATATGTAGATTCAAAAACGAAAGTTTATGTTTACGCAGAAACAGAGTCCATCCCAGAAAGAACTGGTGTTGTTCAGAACGAAGCTGTTTCTTATGGAATAAATACGATAGAAGGACAAAATGCGGCTTTGGTTTTATCGTTTCCGAAGGGAACAAGAACCCTCGGTGTTCGTTACGGTATATCTTTTATTAGTGAAGAACAGGCGAAAAAGAATCTGGAACGTGAGATTAAAGACTATGACGTAGAAAAATTGGCGGCAGTGGGACGAACAATCTGGAATAAGGCTTTGGGGAAAATTACTGTTCATGAAGGAACAGAAGATGAAATGACCATTTTTTACACCTCTCTTTATCGTTGTCATGAACGTCCGGTTTGTTTGAGCGAAAACGGACAGTATTACAGTGCCTTTGATGGACGTATCCATTCAGACGAAGGTCGTCCGTTTTATACGGATGATTGGATTTGGGATACGTATCGGGCAATGCACCCGCTGCGTATATTGATTGATCGGGAAAAAGAAAATGATATTATCCATTCGTTTTTGTTGATGGCAGATCAAATGGGTAATCAATGGATGCCGACTTTTCCGGAAGTGACGGGAGATTCCCGTCGGATGAATTCGAATCATGGAGTGGCGACGGTCATAGATGCGTATTTAAAAAAATTGCGTGGCTTCGATCTTGAACAAGCCTATAACGCCTGCCGGAAAGGGATGGAGGAGAAGACGTTGATTCCCTGGACAGGCGCTCCCGCCGGTTTGTTAGATGCTTTTTATAAAGATCACGGGTATATCCCGGCATTAAAACCAGGTGAAAAAGAAACAGTTCCGAACGTTTCTTCCTGGGAAAAAAGACAACCGATAGCTGTAACGCTCGGAACAGCTTACGACCAGTGGTGTTTGTCGCTGATCGCACGCGAATTAGGCCGTACGAAAGAGGCGGATTATTATTTGTCATGTTCCTATAATTACCGCAACGTATTTAACTCTGAAACCAGGTTCTTTCATCCGAAAGACAAAGACGGTAAATTTATCAAAGAAATCGATTATCGTTATTCCGGCGGGTTGGGCGCGCGTGATTATTACGATGAAAATAATGGTTACACTTATCGCTGGGATGTGCAACACAATATCGGGGATTTGGTTTCCCTGATTGGAGGGAATGATGCTTTTGTAGAAGCGTTGGACGCAATGTATGACGAACCGTTGGGGATGTCCAAATGGCAGTTTTACGCAAATCTTCCGGATCATACGGGTAATGTCGGACAGTTTTCAATGGCGAATGAGCCGAGTTTGCATATTCCTTATTTGTATAATTACGCCGGACAACCTTGGAAGACTCAAAAACGTATTCGTACCCTGCTCAACCAGTGGTTTCGCAATGATTTGATGGGTGTACCTGGTGATGAAGATGGGGGAGGGATGTCTGCTTTTGTCGTTTTCAGTCAGTTAGGCTTCTATCCGGTCACTCCGGGTTCCCCAACTTATAATATAGGCAGTCCGGTTTTCCCCTATGCGAAAATCGATTTAGGTGATGGTGATTTTTTTGAAATCAAAGCAAAAAATGCATCTTCGAAGAATAAATATATTCAATCGGCTCGGTTGAACGGCAAAGAATTGAAGCAACCCTGGTTTAACCATGCCGATATTGCCGCCGGAGGGATATTGGAACTGGAAATGGGTGAAAAAGCAAATCGTAATTGGGGTGTAGGAACTCCGCCGCCATCAGCTGCAGCGAAGCCCGAACACGAATAAAGATAAGGGGTTGTCTTCATAAAAGACAACCCCATTTTAATATATATTAATATATTAACGAAGAGATTCTACTTCTTCTGTGCGGATAGGAATTTTCTTTCCTAATAATCTGGCGCCGTTTTCAGTGATTAAATAATCTTCTTCATTTCGTATTCCACTGAAATCTTTATAAGTAGCCACCTTTTCATAATTTATAAATTCCATGAATTTATTTTCACCTCTCCACAAGTCGATTAATTCCGGAATAAAATAAATGCCCGGTTCGATAGTCAATACAAAGCCTGGCTCAAGTTTTCTTCCGAGGCGCAGCGATTTGCGTCCGAACTGGGTGCTTTTTGCGCGTCCATCGTAACCAACATAAACTTCGCCCAAGTTTTCCATGTCGTGAACATCCAAACCCATCATATGGCCAAGTCCGCAAGGCATAAACAAGGCATGAGCTCCGGCTTTAACAGCTTCCATAGCATCACCTTTCATAAAACCGAGATCCTTCATTCCTTCGACAATCGTTTTAACCGACAGATCGTAAACATCTTCGAATAAAACTCCCGGACGTAAAGCAGCGACAGCCGCTTCATGAGCGGCTACGCTAATATCGTAAATTTCTTTTTGACGAGGGGTAAATTTAGAATCAGCAGGGATCGTAGACGACATGTCTCCTGCGTATCCCATTTCCGTTTCTGCACCGGCATCTAACAATAGCATATCACCGCTTTTTATAGTATTTCCGTGATAATGATTGTGCAAAGTCTGTCCGTTAATCGTTGCGATAATTGGGAAAGATAATTGATAATTATTGGATAAAGCTACTTCAGCTACAGCAGCAGCCACTTCGCTTTCCTTAATTCCCGGACGAACCATCCGCATGGCCGTCAGATGCATATCGGCCGTAGCCACACAAGCTTTATCAATCTCTACGATTTCTTCACCTGTTTTATAGTTACGTTGATTTACAACCCCTAATATAAAAGGAACAGACGGGTTTTCGGTTCCCGGATAAATACTAAGCCATGCTTGTAGTTTGATTTGATGTTCCGCACGGTACGTCGGAAGATAATGAATTTGTTGTTTCTTTGTCTGAGCGTTTTTCAGATAATCTGTAATTTCTTTGGAGGTACGTATTTCTGAAATCCCAATACGTTCGCAATTTTCCTGTAAAGTTGGTTGAATACCCATCCAGACAATTGCGTCGATAGTTAACTCGTCGCCAAAAATAATTTCCCGATTATTGTCGATATCTATAATCGCATTTAATCCGGCTTGAGCAAGCCCGAAGAAATATAAAAACGTAGAATCTTGTCTGAAATGATACGTATTATCTGCGTAATTCATTCCACATTCATCATTTCCTAAAAAAAGTAGTAATCCGGAACCGACTGTTTCTTTTAATTTAGCCCGGCGGGCTATGTAAGTGTCTTTATTAAACATACCTATAAGTATTTGTGTTTTTAATGTGCTATAAAGATAAAAAATCAAATTGAACAAACGATCTCATTTCCAAATATTTATTATTTATAATTATGATTATGTTTAATTGAGTATAAGACCAAATAAGGAAGCACTTCGATCCTATAAATATGTTTGTCACATATGTTTTTGAAAATCAATAAATATATTTGTTCCAACCTGTTCTTTGGAAATGATTTTTACTTTTGCGCCATAAAAATTAAAAATTCGGATGGATAAGCTTAACCCAATGCCATTACCGGCAATTTCTTTGGCATTACTTCCTCTGTAAAATGGTTGCATAATTTTTTCCAGCTCATCCTCAGGAATACCGATTCCCTGATCGGCAATTTGAAGTACGGTTCCCCTCAAATCAATCCCTACACTTTGAGTGGAATATTTACAGGCATTTCCTATTATATTATCTAATGCTAAACGAAGCAATTGAGGATTGGCCTCGATAAAAAGCGCAAAATTATCCATGGAAAAATGCACCCTTCCCTGAGCATATTCCATTAATAAATTAGCTAACTGGATCGGTTCTGTACTACTATTTAACATTTCTTTTTCTCCATGAGCCAAGAATAATAAGTGTTTCATCAACAGGATCATTCTTTTTGTCTCAGAATCGATACGTTTAAGCGCCGCTTGATATTCGCCAGGTGTTCTTTCTTTCATCAATGTGATCTCACATTCGCCCTGAATTGCCGTTAACGGATTATTCACTTCATGCGAAGCATTACGAATAAAAGCTTTTTCACTTTGATAAGCTTGATCAATTTTTCCAGAAATTTTTCTGGCATATCGTTTTCCTACTAGGTAAACCGGGATCCCCCCTATGCACAAAAATAATACGGAAATACAAAGGACTTGCGTTAATACATCTTTTCTAGTAGCGTGAATAGCTGTTTCTTTGCCCGGAATAGGAATATGATTTTCATACAAAGCATTGATTCTTAAGGAAATAATCCATGAAAATAAAGTGAAGGTAATCAATAGAATACCTAAAGAAATCCCGGTATAAAGAAAAATTGTTTTTTTTTCTGATTTCATCCGTCCATTCTATAACCAATGCCAACAACCGTCTGAATTAATTTCTGTTTATGCCCCTTATCGATCTTCGTTCTCAAATAATTGACGTAAACGTCTACAACGTTAGTATTGCGTTCGGCTTCTTTCTCCCAAACGTATTTTAATATATCCACGCGACTTAGGGCGGTTCCCTGGTTCGTCATGAAATATTCCAAAAGTTTATATTCCCGAATGGTCAAATCAATTGTTTTCCCTTTACGAACAGCTCGATGCGCGTCAACATCCAGGACTAAATCACCACAAGTATAGGATTTTATTGTTTCAGCAGATTCTCCTTTTCTTCTTAATAAAGCATTTATCCTGGCATTTAATTCAAGAAAACTAAAAGGCTTAACTAAATAATCGTCAGCTCCGGCATCCAATCCGTTAACAATATCTTCAGTTGTACCTAAAGCCGTAAGCATAATTACAGGTGAAGCATATCCTTTAAAATCCCGGTATTCCCGACATAATTCCAGACCGTTTTTCTTTGGCATCATAATGTCCAGGATCAAAAGATCAAAATTTTCTTTCTGCGCAAAAGTCCACCCCGACATTCCATCAAATGCTGTAATAACAGCGTGTCCGGCTTCCTGTAGTCCCCGCTCAATAAAGGATGAAATATTTTTTTCGTCTTCAACGAGTAATATTTTAGCCATACCTTTTCCTTAATCAATTATCCCAATACGGATCGTAAGTAATAAATTTAGAAGACCCCAGCCCTAAACCAATATATATTTTATCATTTTCATCGCTTTCGCTTTCTATTTGATCATTCAAAACGAAAATGCAATGCACGTTATCATTTAGTACAGTCAGTCTACTTTTCTTTTTCCATGTTGTATTCTGGGGTGAATATTGCCATATTTGAGCTTTTTCATCAATAACATATACCATGTCAGCATAAACTACTCCTCCAATAATTTTCGAAGAGTCGTTCGGGAAAATAGCAGCGACAGGGTTCCATGAATTACCTTCATCTGCTGAAGTCCATAATTTTTTATTTGTGTATCCTTCATTTGTTAAGCCTAAACCAGCATAAATCGTATTATTGAATACAAAAGCAATACCTCCTTGTTGAGCTTCCGGTAAGTTTGTTTTTTGCTCCCACCATCCGGTTAACACATTACACATCCATACATCACGGCATACTGAGTCAGTTCTAAGTCCTCCAATGTAAAAAATCTTTTGATCTAAAATACATCCAGCAGTATAGGCTATAGGGTCTGGAAGATTTTTAACAAAATCAGTTTTGTCGTTCCATACATTATTATAAGTATCATATGTGTAAAATTTATTGATGGGTTGCCCCGCTTTTTTCCCACCGAAAACAAAAGCTTTTTTATTTGAATATATAGCTGTTTGACCTTCTACGTTACTTTCCGGATATGGACTTTGATCTATCCATAGATTTAATACCGGATCATATAACCACAACTCATTGGTAAAGCTTGAACCGGCTTTTCCACCCAACACATACCCTCCATTTTTATAATAGAAGAAACTAGTGGATCCTTGCGTTCTTATTTTATTCAAAGAAGGCAGATTACTATCACTGTAGATGGGAGGAGTTGTAAAACTGAAAGATTCGCTGTAAGATAATTTAAGTTGATTTTTAGCATAAGATCTTACATAGTATTTAGTATCTCCTTTTAAGTCTGTCATTTTTGCAGTAAAGGCAATTTTCCCCGAAGTTACCGCGAGTTTATTGTCTGAAATTGTCGGATTATTATTGGTCGAAGACCAGCATATTCCGGATTCAACAACTTCAGTTTGTCCTTCATCTAAAACTTCCGCGCTTACGGTGGCTGTACCTTTATCCAACAGGACTGTTTGATTAATAATGACGGACGGGTAGTCACTTTTTGTAAAAAACGTTGTGTCGGTACTATAAGACACACCGAATTTATTAATAGCATACGCACGTATTCGGTATTGCGTTTGCGGAGCTAAATTTTCGATTATTCCTTCGAAAACGCCTGAACCGGATGAACAAACCAACTTGTCATCTTCTATTGTCGGTAATTCATTTTTTTTCCAGCAGAATCCCCTTTCCGTTACGGGAGCATCCCCTTCATCAGTAACTTCTGCCAAGAAAACGGCTTGAAAAATATCAATATCCAAACATTTTAAAGCGCTTATTTCGGACAACCCAGTCGTTGTTTTGAATGATTTTGCCGGACCTGAGAAAATTCCAAAATTATTTTTCACAAATGCTTTCACGTAATATAAAGAATCCGGAGACAAGTCTGTGATATGACAAACAAATGAATCTGTTTGCATCTCGCTCAATATGGAATCCCGTTTGGAGAAATCAGGTTGAACTGCTAAATAAATACCTCTTTCAAGGATCTCCCCATCTCCTTTTACCTCAATCTTGCCACCAGCAGTAACTGTTGTTGCCTTTATCTCGCGTGGTTCAAGCGTGACCACTGTTCCGAGTCCTGTCGTTGTGTTTACTTCTCGCTCTTCCCCCAAGGCTATTCCTTTTTTATTTCGGGCAAAAGGAGCAATATAATAAAGTGTATTGTTTTCCAAACCTTCTATAGTTACAGAAAAAACACCCTTTCCCTCCCCTGCACTCACTCTTTTATCATTTACTGTATCAATCGGCGTTGTTTTACTCCAATACGCGCCATATTCTATAACCGGCATTCCATTTTCTTTCAGAACTTCTGCCGAAATCGTAGCCGAAGTAGCTGTGATGTTGTCCTCTATTTGTAGCGTTTTAATTTCCGGGATTTTAGCATTGATCATATCCGACGGCAGATCCGGATCTGAAACACAGCCATACCAAATCACTAAATTAAATAGTGTGATTAATAATAAGATATATTTCGGTTTCATAATTTCATGTATTAAAAATAAACTCCTATCCCGGCATTCAAGTCAACATATTTGAAGTTGACGGTATAACACCCCCCACTAATAAACATATTACCGAATCTCCAGATCAAATCCACTTCGGCAAGTACACCGTTGTACGATGCTTCCACATTTTTACTCCATCCTTCGCCGCTTTTTTCATCATCTTTATAAGTAATATAATGCCACAACAAATTTCTGACCCCATATCCCACACCAATAGATGCCTGGAATTGATCTGTATATTTATAAATAACACCGGCGCTACCGGCATGAGCATTTATTTTTTCTTTATCAAATAAATAAGGATTTTCAATCTGGGGAATCAAACTTTGATTGTTATTTTCTCCGTCAGAAGCCGCAAATGAAAAATTTGATTTAATTCGGGCATACCAGCCCAGTTTTCTTCCTATCGTTCCAAAAGTGATGCCAAAAGGGGTTTCTATTGAATAATTATATCCAATAAAGAAATTCGATTGTTGTTCTTCTCTAAACGTCTGTTGTTCATTTATACTAGACGGATTTGGACCTTTTGTCAAAAAAGTAAGCCGTTGTGACCAATAGGTCGCCAGGTTTTTGTTTTGAACAACACCTATACCTTCTTTATGGTAAAGAATCAGAATTTTAATAGCTGTCGTATCATTGGCCACACTTTTTGCCGTCAGACAATTAAAGCACTTATTCATTAAAGAACGCATGGTTCCCCGCATTTCTGTCTGAGTCCTCCAGATTTGAGTAATTTTATCAATGCTGTAGAGATCACAGTTTACGACCCCCTCCTCAAACCACATTTTGGCGTCGCTATAATCCGTTCTTGCTAATGCATCGTCACCTTTTTTATTATATGTTGCTAATTGTTGTCCCGCCAATTCATACGAAATTAAAGCAAAAACAAACAATACCCATAGTCTTTTCATCCTATTAATAATAAGTTGTTAGTCCCTCTCCTATTAATTCACCATTTGAATTATAAATATCAAACAAGTCATCTTCACGAACAAATACACGACCGTTTTCTGCAATTCCGACTCCAATATATTTACAGGGGATTTTTTCTTTCCC
>JAQVZS010000004.1:0-32408 GCA_028708075.1 Massilibacteroides sp. | reverse complement strand
CAATGAGTAATCCTGCCAAAATAGTTCTTTTTTTCTTTTTCGCATCAACTTTTAGAATTGGTTTTTCTAAAGGTATTTTATTAAATAAAATTGTTTCCTCATCTTTATTAATCAAAATTTCTCTTAGCGAATTCATTGAATATTCTTCCTTAGGAATATCCAATGAATCCAACATTTCTTGAGCAGATTGAAAGCGATTATCCGGGATGATTTCCATTGCCTTAAGTATCGCAATTTCCGTTTTCGAGCTAATTTCAGGATTAATTTCAGAAGGTTTGATTAAAGGACGCGCAGCCCGCAGTATGGATTCTGTCGGGATTTTACCTGTTGCCAAATAATACATCGTAGCCCCCAAGGAATAGATATCTGGACAAGGTGAGAAATTTCGCATTCCTTCGTCGTCATATTGTTCAATGGAGGCAAAACCTTTGGATAAAGTCAATATAGTTGTACTTGTTTCCTGAGATTCGATATCATACCGTTTGCTGACTCCAAAATCAATTAGTTTTGCATCATCATTTTGATTTATCAGAATGTTGCTGGGTTTGATGTCTAGATGAAGAATATTTTTTTCGTGAACAAAGCGAAGTGCTTCTCCAATCTGTCTGGTGTATTTCAGTATTTTGTTTTCAGGAAGTCTTCCATTTTTTTCCAACATATATTTTAAGGAACATCCGGAAATATACTCCATAACAATATAGGCTGTGTTGTTCTCTTCAAAGACTTCCAAAACTTTAACGACATACGGATGTGAGACATCCGAAAGAATTTTAGCCTCTTTAATTAATTTTTCCTTAAATTTTTCGAATAACAGTTTACCCGTTTCCGAATGTACTTTTATTGCATTCGACTCCTGATCACGGAAACAATAATCCTTAAAGAAATATTCTTTAATGCAGACTGGGACTTCCGTTTTCAGCGTACCTAAAGGGCCTTTTACTTCGGTGAACCAAACGCCACTGTAGGTTATGCCAAAACCACCCTGGCCTACCACTTGCATTAATTTATATTTCCCTTGTTGAAGTATATATCCATTCGGGAGATTCATACTCTTTCTGACATTTACATGTCAAAAGTACGTTTTTTATACCAAAGAATAAAAGAATGAAAGAATATTTTGTGTTAGGCTCTCGCTTTCGCGAACATGTTGAACAGGAATAATATAAAATGAAAAATTGTCTTTTGTTTCTCCATTACAAGTCTCTATGAGAATGTCTTTGCACTCTTCAGCTGAATGCTGGCCATTAAAAAGTTCGGATAATTCATCATCTGTAAATACCTCAAATACACCATCCGTACACATGAACAGGAAATCACCGTCTTTAATGTCTGTAAGCAGATTTACTTCAGCTTCCGTCGGATTGTCGTTTCCCTGGATGGCACGGAGAATGATGTTTCTTTGGGGATGCGTGCGCATTTCCTCTTTTTTTATTGTATTAAGTTTATACAAAGAATAGACTAAAGAATGATCTTCTGTCTGATGTAATATACGACCATTTCGGAAATGATAAATTCGGGTATCACCTATATGTGCCACAGTTATTCCTTTAGGGCTAAAAAATAGCAAGGCTAAAGTTGTACCCATACCGATTGCTTCCGGATTATTCCGGATATATTCGTCAAAATTAACTTCGGTGTATTGCAAAGCTTTATTAATAATTGCTGCATCCATGTAACCGTCAAAGAAAGAGCTCAAAAAAGAATAAAAACATTCACACGCCATAGCGCTTGCAACTTCTCCTTTGTTAGCCCCCCCTACGCCATCGCAGACTATAAAAAGTTTTTGGTTTGTTCCTACTGCTTCAGGAGCCGGGAATATGAAATCCTCATTATTGGCTCTTCCGCCTTTTTCAGACGCAGCATAAGGTTTTCCTATCGTTATATGCATATAAAAAACATTTATACATTAAATCGAAGAGTAGTTCTACCTAAAACAATCTCATCATTGTCATGCAGTATCACTATTTCTCCGGCCTCAAGATAATTGTTATTATATAACGTACGGTTTTTACTGTTATTGTCAGAAAGATAATGTTTATATGTCCCTTTTGAATCTTTTTTTACCTCAATAGTCATATGATTACGACTCATCATTTTGTCAGTCGTAACAATAGGACAAGTAATCTCTGAAGTTGAGGATTTTCTTCCGAATGTCATAATCCCTTCATGCAAGAGAAAATATTGATCTGGGGTTTGTGCATCAGCGATAACAGTAATATGTCCGGTTTTGATATTTGTTGGATTGATTATGACTGTATCAGACAAGTCGGAATTCACTTCTTTTTGGGAAAGCAAAGAGACTGAAATTTCTTTTTTGCATTTCGGACATTTAAATGATTCGAGACCTTTGGGTAACTTGGTTTCGTCTACTTTTAATTTAACCTGGCAATACGGACATTTTAACGAAATCATATGATCATCGATATATCGGTTTCATCCATATCCGATGAAATAATATCCGTCATATCCGCATCGGAAAACAGAACCGTATCATCAGACAAAGTGATAAAGTCGCCCGTTTCCAGATCATCATCAATCGAAACTGCCGACAATAAATCTCCATCATGATCAACGTCAATAACAACGGCATCGTTCATAATATCTTCAGGATCATTGTCGATTGCGACAAAAGTGTATTCAGTATCCTTTTTCATGATTTTTTTTCTTCTATCAACAAAATTACAAAAAGTTATTTGTTAAATAGATCACAGATATTTACTTATAATCAAATAGTTGGGGTTTATGTACAAAAGTATTGTTTTGAGATACAAAACGTTTATTCTTTTGTCCATTTTGCTTTGCAGGCCGGACATTGTTTTTTATTCAAGAGAGATTCCCAGGGGATTTCGCCCAAAAAATGACCACATTTGGGACAAACATATTTGATTTTGAAGTTGTCTGTAATCGATTGTAATAACATGGGAATTTTTGATGCTTGGCGGGCACCTAAATAAATACCTACGGCAGGAGCAAGAATAGTTACACATAGACTTATGGCAAAAATAGTCTGGTTACCTTTACCTAAAAAACCGATTATGACTCCGATTATTCCTGGAATAGCAAAAGGAAGAGATTGTAATAGTCTTGTTTTTAATTGGTTAGAAGATTGTATCTTAATCTTTTCTTGAACATACGATCTGTACACATCTTTTAATTGAGCAAAATCTTCACTATAATCATTATTGGCATGTAAAAGATCTTGGAGAAAAAAAATTTCACTATTTCCAAAACGAATAGGATCAGATGTCGTTATTTTTTTCTTCAATACTTGAACGCCATTGATAAACGTTCCATTGGTAGAGTTTAAGTCTTCCAAGATCCATCCTCCTTCGTTATCGAAAAACAAGTTCGCATGATACCTACTAACAGAAAGATTATTTATAATAAAATCATTATCTGTCGCTTTACCAATCTTTATAATCATTCTTCATTTTCTTCTTTGTTCATTTCTTTTTCGAGCGAATCTTTGAGAACCTTAAGCGGATCTTTAGAAACAATTAATTCCCGGGGTTTTCCATCCGATGAAAGTAATAATAATTTTTGCTTTGGAAGGTGGATTTGCAAAATATGATTTTTGTTGATGATGTGACTTTTACCCACACGCATTAAAATATGAGTACTACCTGAAACCTGTTTTTCTAACATCTCTTCGATTTTACCAATGTTGATGGCAAAGGTAAATTGAATTCCGTTCGACAGAAAAAGCTTCGTGTAATTCCGGTCTGCTTCAAAATAAAGGATCTGCCCTATTTTTATCCGCAATAATTCATCTCTCGTTTTGATAATCAGGTAGCGCTCCATATGTTTTGGATGTTCTTAGTCTTTCAAATCAACGCAAAAATAGATTATTTAAATACGTAAACCAAAAACATTTTCACTAATCTTAATTTTTTCTCTTTTTTATATAGGGTATTTTCTTTTTGTACAATCATATATATAAAAGCATATTATTCATCTTTTAATAAATTATTATTATGAAAACATTTTATAAACAAACATTGGGAATTTTTTTCTTGATTAGTTTTTTAATTGTCGGGACTTTTTCCCTATATGCTCAGGAAGCAGATTCGGTTAAAGTCGTTACAGTTAATGGTACGGTTAAGGATAGACAGTCTAAAAAGAAGTTGGAATACGTAAACATTTCCGTTCCGGGAACAAATATCGGTACGATAACGAATTCGGAAGGAGAATTTTCAATCAAGCTTCCGGTTCTTCATCAACATTCGCTGATTGAAATCTCTCATATCGGTTATTTAAGTACACAGATCCCAGTAAAGGAAAACAATCTTACGGATTTAATGGTTTATTTAACACCGAATGCAAATGTGTTGGATGAAGTCGTAATCCGAGCTCATGATGCACGTTTTATTGTGGAAGAAGCGGTAAATAAAGTTCCGGATAATTATAGTAACAAACATAATATGTTAACGGGGTTTTATCGCGAAACGGCCCAGAAGGGACGTCGCTATATTACTATATCTGAAGCTATTATTGACGTTTATAAAACGCCTTACACCAGACAGGTCGATTATGACAGGGTACAAATCTTCAAAGGACGTAAATTGTTGAGTCCGAAAAAAGGCGATACCTTGGTTGTTAAATTACTTGGCGGGCCCAATCTTTCAGTGTACCTCGATATAGCTAAAAATCCTGGCTTACTTTTAGATAAAGAAACTCTTTCGTATTACTCCTTTCGGATGGAAGAGCCGGTGATGATCGATAATCGTCCGCAATATGTAATTAGTTTTGTGCCTCAGGTTATACTTCCATATGCTTTGTATTACGGGAAATTATACATCGACAAAGAAAAGTTGGCTTTTACTCGCGCTGAATTCAGATTAAGTATGGATGATAAAAACAAGGCAACACAAGCAATTTTGAAAAAGAAACCTTTCGGTCTCCGATTTAAACCAACGGAAGTGTATTTCCTAGTTAATTATAAGGAACAAAAAAATAAAACATATTTGAGTTATATTCGAAACGAAGTCCGCTTCAAATGCGATTGGAAACGACGTTTATTTTCCACCAATTATACGATTATTTCCGAAATGGTTGTAACGGATATGAAAGAAGAAAATGTTACCAACATTCCATACAAAATGTCGTTCAAAACTAATCAGTCACTTTCTGACAAAGTTTCCGATTTCGCCGATGAAGATTTTTGGGGCAATTATAACATAATCGAACCGACAGAATCTTTGGAATCGGCAGTGAACAAATTACGGAAACAAAATAGATAAAATTACGTTCTTTATAGTAATTTTGGAGTAACACTTTTTATTTCATATTGTTATGTTGAACGACCTGTTTTTATTGGCGAAGATTAAAGAGGGGGATATAAAAGCTTTTGAAAAGTTTTTTAAGTCTTATTATGCCCCTCTTTGCCTTTATGCCACAGGGATAACAGGTGACAAGGAAGTTGCAGAGGAAATTGTCCAGGATTTGTTTTATTATTTTTGGAAGGAAAGACAAAAACTACCTTTGCTTCGGTCGGTTAAAAGCTATTTATACCGGGCCGTACGAAATGAAGCGATTCAATTTCGTGAACATCTGAATGTGAGAGAAAAACACAAAGATGAGATTATGAAAAATGCATCCGTTTTTTCTTCTTCAGACCCTCAGGAAAATATGGAATATGAAGAATTGGAAGAACTGATCAAAGAAACACTTCGAAAACTACCCGAACGTAGGCTGAAAATATTCTGTATGCATCGTTTTCAAGGAATGAAATATTTGGAAATTGCTTCTGCCCTTTCCGTATCCGTAAAAACGGTAGAAGCAGAAATGACTAAAGCGTTACAAACATTGCGAAAAGAAATAGAAGAGTATTTATATATAACATGAAACAGATAAAAAATACAATTAAAACAGATCTTGCATGGAAACGTTTGTATAATCGTTTAGATGCGGACGGACTTGTCCCGAAGAAAAGCGAACGGACGACTCTCATCCGGATAAAACCTGTTTATTACAAATGGACTGCTGCGATTGCCGTTGTTGCTATCTCGTTCGCGACCTTGTTTTTCACAACATTAAGAAGAGATTCTGAACAGAAAGATCTGTTGACGATACAAAACAAGAAAGGAGCAATAACTTTGGTCACCACTCTGGAAGACGGATCGATAGTCTATTTATCGGATAATGCGAAATTGAATTATCCTTCCCGTTTCGACAACAATAGACGTGAAGTATATTTGGAAGGAGACGCTTTATTTGATGTAAGCGGTAATAAGGAACGTCCGTTTTTAATTAATACACAAGATATACAGGTTGAAGTGCTCGGCACCTCTTTCTATATACAAGATGGCGGAAATAATAAATTTGAACTTGCCGTCAGACGAGGTGTTGTAAGAGTAAAACAGAAAAAAAACGGTTTAGAAACTTTAGTTCAAGCCGGCGAGACCGTTCGATTAATTTCCGGAAGTTTGCATTTAAATCCGACAAAAAACAAAGACGTCTTTGATTCTTTTACCCGAAAAATACAGTTTAAGGACGAATCGATTGGGAATATTCTTCAAGTGATCAATAAGGAATTCGACAAAATAACGTTGGAAACAACCCCTGAATTAAGCAAACGTCCCCTTACGGTTACTTTTTCGAACAATTCACCAGAAAGAGTTGCTCAATTGATTTGTCTGGCTTTGGATTTGAAATATACGGAAAAAGAAGGTGTCTATCTGATTACGGATACAGGACAGTAAATTTTACAATGATGAAACCACGTAATCTTTTTATCCGATATTTTTTTTGTTTGTTCCTGAGTTTCTTTATTCAGGCACAAGCAATGGATATAAATGACCCGTTGGAACAAAAAATTAAACTGCCTAAGTCGAAAGGAACAATTTACCAACTTCTTAACTTAATTACGGAGCGTACGGATTTATTATTTATATATGACAGCAAAATCATCGATAATGAACAAGACGCCTTTATAGTAAAGGGAGAATACACTGTTCGTTCGGCCATTTACACTATTCTTGGCGATAAATCATTGGAACTTCGTCTGGTAGACCAGCATATTTTAATTCACAAAACAATGTCAGAAATACCGGTTCAGCATAAAGATACCGTCCAATCGCAGACGGAAACTCTATTTACCATCACCGGAACATTATATGACAAAGAAACTCAAGATCCCATTATTTATGCTTCAGTGGGTTTGTCAAAAGCGGGTATCGGAACTATAACCAACCAGAACGGAGAATTCAGGTTACGTTTATCCGACCTATATCGTAATGACACATTACATTTTTCTCACTTAGGATATTATCCTCAGGATATCTCTTGTACAATACTTGCAGATAAATACAGTACATTTTCGTTGGAACCCAATACAATCAATCTTCAGGAAATTATTGTACGCCCAGTAAAACCAATTGTTGTTTTAAATGAAATGTTGGAAAAAAGGAAAGAGAACTACCCTTTAAATCCCGTTTATTTAACCTCTTTTTATCGAGAGGGTATTGAACGGAAGAAAGGAATGGTTAGTTTGAGTGAAGGCGTTTTTAAAGTTCGTAAAACGCCATTTTCCAGCTATGCAACCGACCAGGTAAAACTACTTAAAATGCGAAAAGTTAGTAATGTACACGAGAAAGACACCATAATTGCCAGAATAAAATCTGGGATACATGCTTGTCTAATGCTGGATATTGTAAAGCAAGTTCCTGACTTTTTGCGAGCGGAAGAAGAAAGCCCATATGTGTATACGCACGCAGGAATAACCGTAGTAGATAATCGTATGGTAGACATAATTCATTTTGAACAAAAAGAGACATACAAAGATCCGCTTTATCGAGGAAACGTTTACATCGATAAAGACAATAAAGCCTTGTTGAAAGCCGAATTTGAAATTCATCCGGATTATATAAGAAAAGCAACAAACATGTTTGTTGAAAGGAAGAGCAAAAATCTGGAGATCACGCCGCAGTATATAAGATATACAATATCCTACAAACAATGGGACAAAACATATTACATTAATCATGTGCGTGGAGACCTTTATTTTAAAATAAAAAAGAAACGGTTCTTTTTTTCATCAACGGACGTACATGCATGGTTTGAAATGGTAACTTGTAAAGTTGACAAAAATGAGGCGAATCGCTTTTCAAGGGCAGAAATTTTGTCTACTCGAACTATATTTTCAGAAACACCGTTCGAATACGATAATCTTTTTTGGGGAGAATTCAACGTCATCATTCCCGAAAACGAATTATATGAAGCCATTCGTAAAATCTCATCCAAGATAGAAGAGACTGGCTATTAATACGTCCCCCTACTCTTTCATACAAAACAATCGCTTTTTTCAATCCGAATTTGAAATGTTAAAAAAAACGTCTATCTTTGCAATCCTGAAAATAATGGTGCCATAGCTCAGTTGGTAGAGCAAAGGACTGAAAATCCTTGTGTCCCCGGTTCGATTCCTGGTGGCACCACTTAAAAAGAGGAACAAAACACAGCAAATCCCTGAAACATAGACTGTTTTAGGGGTTTTTCTTTTTAAGGCTACCCGCCTCAAAAGGGCATAAATCATTCGCTATCTAAATCACATAATAAAAATTCTTTCTTTAAAACAGCATATTGAAACGTGTTTTCATACCTTGGCGTCCCATCCTCGTTTTGAGTAAATGAAATAAATTCCTTAAAACATCCTTCCTTACGCATACCAAGCCGTTCGCAAAGTTTCTGAGAACGTAAATTTGTATCTTCCACATATGCATAAATCCGCCGTGCATTTTTGTTTTTAAACAGAAATGAAAGATAGGTGCTTGCCGCCTCTCTTGCATAACCTTTCCCCTCGTACTTTCCATTAAACTGCCAGCCTACACTATATGTGTCAGGTTCTTCTTTCCGAGCAAAAAGATTTCCTATGATTTTATCATCATCTTTCAAACAAACAGCAAGCTGTAATTCATCCTTTTCCCTTTGCTTCACATTGGCAACGGCATCTTCTATCGTATTGAGTTTTTCATCAATAAAACAATTTACGCGTGGCTGTGATAAATAATCCCATAATCCGGATGCATCACTCTCCTTAAAATTCCGTATAATCAATCGTTCTGTTTCAATTCTTATCATAATTAAATATCTTTTTTATCTTCACCTGTCCAGCCATTTTTTTAGCAAAGGAGCTTTCTCCCTGCTCACAATTATCTCTACCGCAGGGTCAATCTTCAAAACAACTTTCAGTTTTCCATTCGTATCATTCCGGATCATACCGACACTGTCGATATGGATAATAAACTGCCGGTTCGCCCTGAAGAATGCTTCCGGGTCTAATTCATCCTCCAATTCATCCATTGTTTGTCTTAATATCTCGCTACTTCCATCATCTGTAACGAGATAAGTAATTTTCTGTTCGGTGAAAATATAGCCTATCTCTCCTACTGCTAAAGTTTTATATCCATTAGCTCTGGGCAACAGAAACCTTTTACGGAAGACAGGAGCCCCTTCTTTAAAAAGATGCAGCAATTGCTCCAATTCCAGGCTAGTGACACTCTTTTTCCTTTCTATATCTACTTTTTCCAGGGCAGCTTCCAGCTCATTTTTTTCAATAGGTTTCAATAAATAATCGATACTGTTTACCTTGAATGCCCTGACTGCATATTCATCATAGCTGGTAGTAAAAATAACTGGGCAAAAAACTCCCACTTTATCGAATATGTCAAAACTTAAACCATCCGATAAACGTATATCCATCAAGATGACATCCGGAGCCATTTTTTTTTCTAGCCAGGATACACTTTCTCTGACAGTTTCCAATACTCCTACAATTTCAAATTCAGATGAAATCTCAGTCAATAAGCGTTGTAATCTGGAAGCATTATGCTTCTCATCTTCTATAATCAGTATTTTCATAACCTCATATATTATTGATTAAAGGTAAAGTAACACAAAAACAAGTGGAAGTTTCTTCTATCACAGGCAATTGTTTTTCGGTCAAAATACGGTATCGGTCTGTGATGTTTTTCAGTCCAATCCCTGTTGCGGAGAAAGTGCTGGAAATCCTTTGCAAGTTATTGCTTATTTTTATTTGCTGTCTGTCGTTCGATATTATAGTTATAATCAAGGGCTGTTCTTTGGTGGCGATATTGTGCTTAATGGCATTCTCAACCAGTAATTGCAATGAAATTGGAGGAATATACAAATCGAGAGATTTTTCATTTAAATCAAAGACAATCTGAACATTATCAGCATGGCGTATATGGATAAGGTAGCAGTATGCTTTGACAAACGCCACTTCATCACTCAGGGAAATAATATCTTTTTTAAAGTTCTGTATCATATACCTGTAAACACGAGAAAGGTTTTCCAAAAAGCGAGTTGCCGTTTCCCGATCTTCATTTATAAGTTCTGACAGAGTGCTGAAGTTATTGAACATAAAATGAGGGTCGAGCTGCATTTTCAACGATTGCAATTCGGACTGCATAGCTATCTCTTTCAATTCCATTGCTTTTAATTGCAAATTTTTTGCTTCGGAGATAGAAACTTTCCATCGGTTCAATAAAAAATGGCCGGTGTGTACGGCACTGACAAATAAAGATACGATAATTATAACGACGAAGAACTGCCAGGTTTCCAAAAGTTCCTGTTGCGTTAGGGGCATATCGCCGAATATCCATTCATATATATGTGCTTGAATATTTATAAGAAGTAACGTAGAAAAGATAATAAGTATAGTTTGGACAAAAAAACGAACCAAAGAAGAGCGAGTCCACGGCAAAAAACGTTCCAGCCATTTTGAGATCTGAATACTTGCTTCAATAATTAACCAACAGAATAGAAAAGTCAATAGAAGATCAAGGGCGAGTTCAAATTTGTTACAGCTCAATAACTCCGTCCAAGTTGATGCGTAAGGATTTAAAATAAAATTAATCGCATAAACAGTAAACAGGACAAAAGCGCTAAGTCCTATTCGTAATTCCCAGTTATATTTTTGTTTTCCGGTTTTCATCTTTTCATCTTTGTTATTACCACCCACCGCCTAAAGCAGCATACAGCTCTACGTTCGCCACTACTTTTTCCATAGACAGCCGGGCTGTCTGCAATCTAGCCTCTAAATAAGCCGACTGTACGGTGATTATATCCAGATAATTAGCTGCTCCTACAGTAAATAAAACTCGAATGGCAGATATATTATCCTTCAACACCATTTCTTTATTTAGTGCAAAGATAAACTGTTTTTCTGTTTCTTCTTTATTTTTCAGAGCATCAGAGACTTGAGCATACCCTTCGAGAACAGCTTGTCGAAATCTAATGACCTCTTTTTCTCTTTCAATGAGCGCTTGTTCGTACTGCGTTCTCAGTTTCTTCCTATTAAATATCGGCTGGGTTATTCCTCCCGCTACAGTTCCGAAAAGAGAGGCGGGAACAGAGAACCAGTTTGAAGAAGTCAGACTGTTGAGCCCACCGGATAAGGAAATATTGATGTTGGGATACATTGCTGCTTGAGATACACCAATTCGAGCATTAGCCGCTTGCAAAGATAACTCGGCCGCTTTGATGTCTGGACGTGTAGAAAGGAAGTATGCCGGATAACCTTCGGCTGGTACGGAATGAAATTCTTCTTTATCTTCCCGTTGTCTACTAATGGAAGAAGCATAACTTCCGCATAGAACACTTAAAGCGCTTTCCTGCAAACTTATACTCTGCTCAATTTGCGATATAAGCATCTTATTTCCTTCTAACTGTGCTTCCACTTGTCTGACACCCAATATATTCGCATCTCCCACCTGGTATTGTATCCTCATCATTCGTAAAGTGCTATCGCTTAATTCTCTGCTTTTATTAGCAATATTGAGTTGTTCATCAAGCATCAACAGATTATAATATCCTTTTGCTATATCTGATACCAGCCTGGTCTGTACAGCTTTGCAAACTTCCTGTGTTTTCAAATAATTAGCTAAAGCTTCTTTTTTCTCATTCTTTATTTTCCCCCAGATATCTATATCCCAGCTCAATACGGTCGAAAAATTAAAATCCTTCGTCTCACGGCGACCGGCGGACTGCCCTGCCAGACTGTTTTCGGATGCCTTAGTATAACTTCCATTAATTTGCGCATTGAGTTCCGGCAAGTAGTTCAGCTTTACCATATTTAAAGTTTTTTCCGCCAATGCTATATTTTGCACGGCAAGAAGCAAATCACTATTCTTTAAGAATGCACTATCCAGCAGTAGTAATAATGACGTATTCTTAAAAAAGTAGTGAGGTTGATGCAGCAGTGTATCTTGAGCGTGAACTATGTTGTCTTTCATGCTCCTATATTTCTCCGGCATATTTAGGTCTGATTGTTGATACTTTCTACTGATTATGCAGGATGTCAACAACATGGAGAAAAAAACTATATATATATATTTAAAATGCTTCATTGTTTTACACCTAATTTATTAACATTAAATCGTATTTTTTGTCCCTGAAATCTTTTCATGTAATGATTGAAATAGAATATACAAAACAGGTATAAATATGATGCCCAAAATAACACCGCTAAGTATCCCTCCGATAACACCTATACTGATGGAATGGTTTCCTACAGCGGCTGGGCCTGTTGCAAATGTTAGCGGGATCAAGCCAATAATACAAGTCAATGAAGTCATTAATATGGGACGAAAACGCTGACGTGCGCCTTCTATGGCAGATGCTACGATCGGTATCCCTTTTTTGCGTGCCTGAATCGCAAATTCAACAATAAGTATTGCGTTCCTCGCCAAAAGACCGATTAACATAATAAGTCCAATTTGTACGTAAATATTATTTGTTATTCCCGCCATTTTTATTGCCAGAAAAACACCTAACAGCCCGGTCGGAACCGATAACAATACGGCTAACGGAAGAATATAGCTTTCATACTGAGCCGCTAATATAAAATAGGTAAAAAGAATACATAATCCGAAAATTAAGAATATCTGTTCGCCCGAACGTTTTTCTTCTCTGCTCAGCCCGCTCCACTCGTAACCATACCCTGTTGGCAGTCCTTTTTTTATAACTTTCTCAGCGGCTTCCATCAAAGCTCCATTTCCATAGCCTTTAGATGGCAGTATATTGACCGCTATACTATTAAAAAGATTATATCGGCTTAGCGACTCCGGACCATATACTTTTTTGAGTTTTACCAAAGTGTTTATCGGAATCATACTTCCGGTTAGACCTTTCACATACACTTGCCCTAAAGAACTTTCATCTATTCTATATTGTCCTTCAGCTTTGATATTTACCCGATAGAACTTGCCAAAGCGGATAAAATCTCCTGCCTGGCTTCCTCCATAAAACAATTGTAAGGTGTTTAATACATCCTTTGGTGTAGTACCTAATTGATAGGCTTTATCTTCATCTACTTCTACTTCGAATTGAGGGAAATCGCTTCGAAATGTAGTGAAAGCACCAGATATAGAAGGCTCATTATTGAGTTCGCTGATCAAAGCTTGTGAGATTTTGTTGAACTTATCCAAATCACCACCTGTTTTATCCTGAAGAATAAGTTCAGCTCCACTAACATTACCGAAACCGTCTACCGGAGGGCTACGGAATAAGCTTAATTCTCCTGACTTCACTTTATCTAATCTCGTACTCATCGCCTCTATAATCCTGTCCATATCCTGTATCTTTCCTCGCTCTTTTTTGTCTTTCAGGCGGATAAAGCCCACGGCATAAGAAGGTCCGGAACTATTACTAAGCATATTGAAGCCCGATATACTTGTAACTGAATGCGTTTCAGGCATTACACGAATGGCGCTGTCTATCCGGTTGATAACGGCAGTTGTATGTTGCAGGTTTGTACCCGCCGGGAGAGATAGAGAATAAGTGATAAAGCTGTCATCTTCAGAAGGAACAAAATCTTTAGGAGCACTGTTCATCATCCAAAAGGCTACAACTGTAATCAAAGTAAGTGTTACTGCACTAAACCATTTATGCTTAACGGAGAAATTAATGATACCCAAATAGTTATTGGTCGTATGTTTAAATCCGACATTAAACGCATAAAAAAAACGTTCCCTAAAACCTAATCCGTCTGCTCCTCTCTTTTCATGAGGTTTTAAAATTAGTGCACATAAAGCGGGGCTCAAGGTAAGGGCGTTTACAGCCGATATAAGAATTGCAAATACAAGGGTAAATGCAAATTGTTTATAAAATATTCCGGCGGGGCCTTCCATAAACCCAATGGGCAAAAATACGGCACACATTACCAGCGTAATGGAGACAATAGCTCCCGAAATTTCGCTCATAGCTGTTTTGGTGGCTTCCTTGCCATCCATGCCCACTTCTGTTATCTTTGTATGAACGGCTTCAACGACAACAATTGCATCATCGACAACGATTCCAATCGCTAAGACCAACGCAAATAAAGTCAAAATATTTATCGAAAATCCGGTGAGCTGCAGGAAAAAAAAAGTTCCGATAATAGATACTGGAACTGCAATAGCTGGTATCAATGTAGAACGTAAATCTTGTAAGAAAATGAAAACTACAAGTATAACCAATATAAATGCTTCAATCAGCGTTTTTATCACCTGTTCAATGGATTTATCTAAACGTTCTTTAGCACTTTGAATTATACTGTACGTAACACCGGACGGAAAGCTTTGTGACAACTGATCAAGGGAGGCTCTGACTTCTGTTTCTATTTTATTGGCATTTGAACCACTAATTTGTTGTATCATTAGTGTCACAGCCGGCTTTCCATCTTGTTTATTATCGCTGTCATAAAATGAGGCTCCGAATTCAACTCTTGCTACGTCACCTAAACGCAACATAGAGCCATCAGAGTTAGCTTTCAATACAATCCTTTCAAATTTAGCAGGATCATTCAGTTTGCCCTTATACTTCATTGTATATTGCATGGGAGCATCTGATTCGGCACCCAACTTTCCCGGAGAAGCTTCAAAACTTGCATTTTGGATTGCCCTATCGATATCACTTGGCACAAGATCATTGACGGTCAGTTTCTGCGGGTCTAACCAGACACGCATCGAATAGTCTTTTACTCCAAATATCATTATATTGCCGATACCTTGTATTCTTTTGAGCGCCGGCACTAAATTTATATTGGCATAATTCTGAAGAAATAGCTCATCATATTTTGCTGCATCGTTGCTTACAATATTGAATACCATGATATTACTATTTTGCTGTTTAGTTGTAGTAATACCTGTTTGCAATACTTCGGGTGGCATCAGGCCATTTGCCTGTGCAACACGATTCTGTACGTTTACGGCAGCCTGATCCGGGTTGATTCCCAACTTAAATACCACCGTAACGGAAAAAAAGCCATCATTTCCGGCAGAAGAATTGAGATACTCCATTCCTTCTACTCCATTTATAGCCTCCTCCAACGGAATAATAACAGATCGGGTAACACTCTCGCTATTACCACCGGGATAAGATCCTGAAACATTAATGGTAGGAGGAGCAATATCAGGAAATTGAGTGCTCGGTAATCGCGACAGACTGATTAGGCCTAATAATACTAAGATGACTGAGATGACTGTGGCCAGAACAGGCCTGTTTATTATTTTCTGTAACATGATATTATTGCGGTTGAATGATAGAGCCTTCTTCAATTGTTTCCAAATCGCGACTCACAATCCTGTCGCCGGGGCGAAGACCCGATTTTACAATATAATAATCGCCTTGTTTGTGACTGACGGTAATAGCCACACGTTCGGATTTATTTTCTTTGTTCAGTCGGACAACAAATATCTTATCTTGTATGTCAAGTGTGGACAATACGGGAATCAACAAAACGTGTTTTTCCGTGTAAGGGAGTATGATACGTCCGGTATTCCCGTTCTTGAGTAGGTAATGTGGATTTTTGAACGAAGCACGGACGCTGATTGCACCAGTACTCGCCTCAAATTCTCCGTTAATCATTTGTATTTTTCCTCGATAGGGATAATCGCTGTCGTCCGCAAGTTTCAGAGAAACACTATCTGTTTCGCTTATCTTCTCGGTTAGATTATCACCTTTGTACCTGGCATTAAATCGGAGAAATTCTTTTTCAGTCATATAGAAATAAGCGTATACATCGCTTATTTCGGACACTGTCGTAAGGGGCTGTGTATCGCTACCTGATGCTAGGTTACCGATGCGTTTCGGAATCCGGCCTATAAAACCATTTACAGGCGATTTTATCAGGGTAAAGTTGAGGTTTATTTTTGCAGCTTCTAACGCGGCTATTTGTTGTGACACATTGGCCTGCGCTGTTTCATACTGCGATTGTGCTGTCTTCAATTGGAAGTCAGAAGTAACACTATTTTTACTAAGTAGAGTATGTTTTTCGACTTCCAGCTTCGCATTCTTCTGGGCGGCTAATGCTGCATCCAAGTTGGCACTTGCGGTGTTTACCTGCTCGATATAGGGACGATCGTCAATCTTAAACAGTAGTTGCCCGGTTTTCACATAACCTCCTTCTTCCACAAAAATTTTCTGAATATATCCGTCCACTTGTGCACGTATATTTACATTTACTTTTCCTTCTATGTGCGCTGGAAACTCTGTATATAGTGTTATGGAATCTTCCCCAAGGGTAATGACCGGAAGACTATGGGTTTGGCTGTCTTCAGCCTGTTTGTTCGAAGTACAGCTAAACAGGAGACCTGTAATAGCAAAAATGATGATATATTTCATGCTTTTTTATGCAAATATATATCTGTATTTAAGCTTATCTTTTTGTTTATTGGTGCTGTTTTACCCAAACGGATGAAAGGGAATCCGAAATGTAGAAAAGGGTAGCTGAAGTATGAGCTTTGGTTGTTTTAGAAATTTAGAAGAATAAGACACAAGGAAAAACGTTTCTTGAAAAAGGTTGAAAGCCATCAAGGAATTGTTTATTCTCCGGTTATCACAATATCAAGGGTTGTGGATTCTTTTTCCCTTACTCAAAGAGTCTAAATACCCCTTCCAGCCGGGGCAGAAGTTAATGTGCCAACGCCAGAATCTTCCGATAAACGATCGCGGGTTGTTATCATACTTTGCCCGCATCGAACAGTTTTTGCAATTTTGTTTTGTCATAGTGTTTTGTTTTCTGTATTTCATATTTTATTGGAAATGCAAATTCTCCCATGCTATCAGTCCCTAAACCTTGTGGGTTAGGGATAAAATAGACTTTTGCTTTATTGAGTTTATTATTATGAAAGAATGTTTTGTTTGATGGAATGTAAGTTTCAACAGGATTTTTCGTACCTTTTCATACACCGTCTTTTCTTTTGCCAAGTCGAGTAGATTGAATTTAAACTAGCAGTAAATTTTACCGTCATAAAATTTACTGCTAGTTTATTTTGTAAAATCCTAAATACCATTTAACTTTGCAACAGTGGTAAAATTTACTGCTGTAAAAATACGAATTATGAAATTCTATAATCGGACAGACGAAATTACCCTGTTGCAGCGAACAAAAGAGCAGGCATACAATGACCACTCTAAGTTTACTGTACTTACCGGACGGAGACGTGTCGGCAAAACTTCTCTTATTCTGAAAGCTCTTGAAAACGAGACCGTAATCTATTTGTTTGTCAGCCGGAAAAATGAGGCTGACTTATGCAGTGGATACACGAAAGAGATTGAGAAACAATTAGGGATATTTGTTCCTACAATGGACAAATTTTCCGATGTATTTCGTTTTCTGCTTGAGCAAGGGATTAAAACGAAGTTTTCCCTTGTGGTTGATGAGTTTCAGGAGTTTATCAATATCAACGAATCCATATACAGCGATATTCAAAACTATTGGGATCAGTACAGAACTAAAACAAACATAAACTTTGTTGTAAGCGGTTCCATCTATTCGTTGATGACAAAGATATTTCAGGATAAGCGCGAACCATTGTTTGGTCGAGCCGATGTTATGGTGAAAATAACACCTTTTACAACCACGGTACTCAAAAAGATTATAAACGACTATCATCCGAATTACACGAATGACGAGTTGCTAGCTCTCTATACATTTACCGGTGGTGTTCCCAAATATATCGAATTATTGGTCGATAACAAGGCATTGACTATCCCTAAAATGATTAAATACATTTGCCAGCGCGAATCTCCGTTTGTTGATGAAGGGCGTAATTTGTTGATTCAAGAGTTTGGCAAAAAATATGGAAGTTATTTCTCTATTCTTGACGCAATCTCATCGGGGAAAAATACTCAAGCAGAGATTGAAGCATTTATGGGTGAGAAAAGTATCGGCGGACAGTTACAGAAACTGGAAACGGTTTACGAAGTAATTAAAAAGCAACGCCCTATTTTTGCTAAAGAGGGAACGCAAACCGTAAGATATGAAGTAACTGATAATTTCCTGCGTTTCTGGTTCAGGTACATCGAGCGGAACAGGTCGATGATTGAAATTGGAAATTTTGAAGGGCTGTCTAAAATCATGTTAGATGATTATCCCACTTATTCGGGAAAGACATTGGAACTGTACTTTAAACAAAAGATGCAGGAGAGTTTTGCCTATCGGGCAATAGGCTCATGGTGGAAACCTAAAGGAAATCAGAATGAGATTGATATTGTGGGAGTATATTTGGATGATAAGACTGCAGTTGCTGTTGAAGTAAAACGGCAGAAAAAGAACTTCAAACCTCAATTGTTTGAAGAGAAAGTCAAAATCCTAAAAACAAAGGAACTGAATAAGCATACAGTAGAAAGTCTTTGCTGGGATTTGGCAGATATGTAATAGAAGTAAAGATAATTTCAATATGGATGATAAACTAAAAGCAGAGATAAGCAAGGTAGTTGATGAGGCTGTTTCGTCAAAGCGATCAAATCAACAAGCGACATTAACGTTCAATCTGGAAAATATTGATGCGGAAGACAGATTGAGAAAGATGCTGAACGTGGACAAATATGATATGGCGCTGTAGGATTTCAGCCAGTTCTTGAGAAAAGTTATCAAGTATGGGGAAGGAGAAAAAGTACGCTTCAAATCATATGATGAGTACAAGGAGATAGTTCCCGATTACGATACGATGGAATACGTTCGGAGGATGTTTTATGAATGCCTTGAAAACAACAGGATAAATGATAATTTTTTGTATATGCTCAATCCCGTTCCTCTATTCTAACGAAAAAACAATATTGATTTCAGAACTTACCCCCTGTTCTCCTGTGGGAACAGCTGAATTATCAGATAAAGAAAGCGCTTCTTCTTTGAAAGCAAGATTATTCTGAAAAGCACGAGTTTGCGCTACATCCCGGCTTACGACTTCGGATATTGTCAGTACCTTTCCTATCTTTCGCTTTGAAAGTTCGGCATACTGCTGCGCTTTGTCAAAGGCTTTTTGATAGGCCAATTCACGACTTTGTTTGAATAATTCCGTTTTATTTTCAATATCAAATCGAATATCCTGTATATCGACCTTGTCTATAGCCGTAATTTTATCCAATATGGACGAAAACCGCTCCGGAGCATTTATCATATTATTTACAGTTACAACGATTGTTTGTTGAGCCCGTTGTCCAAGCCGAACCCGACGACCGCTTCTGTAATCGTATTCCACGTCGTAGTTGAGCGATGTGGTTTTCATAAATTTGTCTTCCACATTTTCTTCTTGCAGTATTCTCAATATCCGTTGCATAGTTTGCTCTACAGCTTTCTTGGCTTCTTTAGTCGTTGACGCAGTATGTGAGAAAGTGACATTCATCAGCACCATATCCGGTTGTGCCAATACAGTTCCTATTCCCGAAACCGAAACTGAATCTTGACTTTCCTGTACTTTGGAATTACAAGAAGTGAGTAAAAAAAGCATTAGTGAAAATGCTATACCTGTGAAAAGCTTCTTCCTAAAATATAAATTCATATTCTCTATTGTAAATTTATCGTTCAAGCAAAGGTAGTGTTTTTAGTTTTTCTTCATGCAAATTGATTCATGCAAATCTTTATACTGTCGGGCTTCTAGCATTATTATTTCCATCTTTCTTTTTTTTAGCGATTTATTTTATTACGAGAGAGCAAAGATAAACCGATTATTCAGGCTATGCGTCGGAACTATAAGCGATGGGCTTTAGGCAGCGAGTGGCACACGACAAAGCCCTAAAAGCCCCTTATTGGGGCTGTATTTTCAGTTGAGAAGATGCCGTTTCATCGGCTCCAATGTATAAAACTTGGCGAACGGATAATGCTTTCGTTCGCTTCTCTCCATTTGCCCCACCACTGTGCAAGGCTGTATTTTTTGACAAACCAATCCAGTCGGGCGTTGTCGATGTCAACGTAAGCCGTTGTAAACTGATGGTGGGATTGCCTCTAGTATATGTTTTTCTGTATCTGCCATAAAATTATTACTTTTACGGACAATAATCCCAATAAATAAGACAGTTTATGGCAAGACCCACTACAAAACAAGAGTTAATAATGGCGGCTAACGGTCAGTTTGAGGAACTATGGAAGCTGGTAGATTCCATGTCTGAAGAGAAGCAAAACGCGACTTTCTCGTTCGAGGACAGAGACAAGAACCTACGTGATGTATTGGTACATCTCTACGAATGGCATCTGCTATTGCTGCATTGGGCAGAGGCAAACAAAAAAGGGAATACAGTGAACTTCCTTCCTGAACCGTATAATTGGAAGACTTATCCGCAAATGAATGTCGGATTTTGGGAGAAGCATCAAGCAACGCCTTTAGAAGATGCTAAAACCCTTTTGCGGGACAGTCATTCCAAAGCGATAGCCCTGATAAAATCATTCACGGACGAAGAATTGTTCACAAAGAAACATTTCTCGTGGACAGGGACTACCCACTTGGGAAGTTATTGTATTTCTGCCACTTCAAGTCATTACGACTGGGCGATGAAGAAGTTGAGCTCCCGTTTGTTTGAACCAGAAAGGTGTTCCATTGTTTCAAAGCGCTAATGCTTGTTTCTCTAAGGTTATGATTGTAGCCTTGATGTCTTGTTGTCTGTAGCCATAATCTTCTTTCTATAATCTCCGTTTTGTTTCTTCTTAAATCCATTACTTAATAACGCCTTTACCGAGAACATATTTTCTTCGGACGGGTCTGCCGCGATTTCACGTCCTCCCAACGCTCTGATCTCCTCCTCCAACTTCTGAATGATTATCTTGCCAATGCCTTTATTCAGATATTCTTCTTCGCCAATGAGATAACCAATTTCGTAAGTGTGATTCTTCTCCGGCACATCTCCATATAAGCCTCCGAAGTCGTACCCCTCTTCTTCATGGTCTTTCAGAAAGAAACAGTCGGCGTGAAGACAATAACCTATTTTCTTACCGTCATAATAAACAATGAAATGCTTTAGAAAATCATACTTACCATCCTTATTGTTTACCTCATCTAACCTAGATTGCCGCTGTTCTCCTCCGTCCGGACACAGGCGTTTGTAGATATATTCTTTGCTTAACCAATGCTCGAATAAAGGAATGTCTTCTGCAAGAAGAGGCTGTAACGTGATTTCGTCTTTATCTGTCATATACTAAATTTCTCTCTTCAGCAGCACCAGGTCTTTTAACTGGATGCCATTCTCATAGATCGGGGTGTCGTAAATTTCCGTTCCGTTTTTTTAGTATTTACATCAAGTTGAACTTACCTTTATAAAACCAGTAACTTTCCTCTATTATTTCCGGCGTATCGGCATCCAGCACATAGAGTATTTCCCGACAGAACTCTAAAGGAGCATTTCCGTTGGCGGTAACGATGTTTTCATCCTTCACGGCGTTATTGTTGATATAGTTAGCTTCGCCCATGTATTTTTCTCCCGCATACTGTTTCAGGTAATCCAACCCATTACTTGTATGCTTTACATGGTCCAAGAAACCATGTTTACCCAAGAAAACGGAGGCATTACATATCCCGGCAACCAACTTGTCCTCCTTAATTGCTTTTTCAACCAAAGGAACAAGCTGTTCTGCTTCCGGCGTAAACCAACTCATTCCTCCAACCAACACCAATCCGGCATAATCTTCGGGAAGTGTATTTATATCATAATCCGGCAAAACTCTAAACCCGCCAATAGACATTACCGGCTCTTTCGTTACCGACATTGTTTTTACCGTGTAGTTTACCGGACTACCGGGTGGCTTCACTCCTATATTGAGACAGGTGGAAATATAGGCCCCTTCCCAATCAGCAAATTGGTTAAGGAGGACGAATAGAACTTCTTTTTTCATTGATTTATTTTTATTTGTTTTCAGGCGTAAAGATACTCGTTTTACTCGACAGATTGATACTTCTCTCTCAACGCTTGTTTTTCTTCCTTACTCAAAGAGTCTAAATATCCCTTCCAGCCGGGGCAGAAGTTAATGTGCCAACGCCAGAATCTTCCGATAAACGATCGCGGGTTATTATCATACTTTGCCCGCATCGAACAGTTTTTGCAATTTTGTTTTGTCATAGTGTTTTGTTTGTGTTGCGTATGTATCTCTCCCTGTTTCTCTGAAATCTATACAGGACATGTTCTTTCAACGGATGATTATCCTCGATAAGCGGATGTAGAAATTCTTTCACTTTTTCCATTCCGATTTTTTGCATTACTCTTTCCGAACTTTTATTAAGAACCGAAGTGAACGACCAGATTGTTTGAAAAGAAAAGTATTGATTTGCATACAAAAGACAAGCTTTGGCTGCTTCGGTTGCATACCCCTGATTCCATTCCTCATGCTTTAAACGCCAACCAATCTCTACTCCGGGAGCAAAATCTACATCAAATGTGATATTATGAAATCCGGTATAGCCGATAAATTCTCCGGTTGTCTTTTTCTCTACTGCATATAATCCATAACGATATCCGGAAAATTCATCTTGTATCTTGTTATAAAAGTCTAATGATTCTTTCTCGTTCAACGATTTTAAGAAATATTTCATTACTATTGGATTGCTATTCATTGCAGCAAAAGGCAATATATCGTCCTTTTTCCAGTCCCGCAATAATAAATGCGCTGTTTCAATGTATATCATTTAATTTATTCTTTTATATATATCGTTTGTAAAATACTATTTTTATAACTCTTGGAATCCTGTAATTCACATTCCGAATCTTTAGAATTTTAAACCTATCTTAAAAGAAATAGAATGATGACTTAATTGTTCTTCAAACTCTTTTAAGAAGTAGTTATCGGTATGCTTTTTCAGTTGTCTTAACTCCTGTAATTCATAGCCGACTGCCAATTGCAGTTTCATTTTGTTTTTTAGCGGGTATTGAATTCCAATAGAAGGGTTCATAATAAATCCGCCTTTAGCATTACCTGACGGGGAAAAAGAATATCCAGCGACACATTCGGTATAGGGAGTAACCTTCCGTTCCCTGCCGATTTGAAACCTTATATCTCCATACACAGGAATAAGCGATTTTTCATAAAAGGATAGTCCTGTTCCTGCTCCGACCGACCATCTTTCGGTCAGGCTGAGATAACCCAATACCTGCCACGTGAAAGGGGTAGATGCTGGTGTACTCATGGATAATCCCGTTCCGATGGTTGTCGCAAAAGATAGTTTACTTTTCTCACTGGTTTGTGCTTTTGTACTACTAACAGCCACGCACAAAAGTACAATAAAGATAAATCGTTTCATATCATTGGATATTAATAGTTATTTCTTTTACGATGTTTAATGCGGATGTCAAAGAAGATGTATCAGGATAAATATCCCCGTTATTTCCATCAGGACTACTATGTCCGATGACCGTTGCCGTGTATTGCTTCCGGATTGAATCGAGGTCTATTTCTGCCGCATAAACTATAGCCGGTTGTCCGCTACCTTCTTTACCCCCTGAATAATTTGCATCTCCTTCTTTGGCATTTTCAGGGTAATTATCGTTCCAGTCCGTCGAATGGTTCAGTTCTATTTTCACAACAAATTGTTTCAAACCACCAACAGGACGTATTTTTACGTCAAAACTCCCATATGGCGTTGCCCCGGATATGCCGTCAACCAAAGGTTGAGTCTTTGTCGGCAGATATAAACCGTCCGAGGACTGAACTCCACGGGCATAACACCATGTCGGCAATGCTTCTTTTCGTCTGTTCCCCCCATTGGATTGCCACGACTCAGTCGCTATCTTGTGGCTTACGTAAATGGTTGTAAGGTAATTACCGGCTAAATCCTCTATCCATATAGCAATTTGGGGCGGATTTTTCTTTACGATGCCCAGAAACAATGGAAAATCATGTAGCCATTCGTCTCCTTTTGTTACCATGACTTGAAGATCATCCTCTTGGTAGGTTACTAAATCTTTGTCGCACGAAGTCAGCATTCCTAATGCCATAATTCCTGCTACTACTAAATCTCTTGTTTTCATTTTCATTTTATTTATTTCTTAAGAATGAACGGCGTTTTGTCTGCTCCAGCCCACTGCTTTTTTCATTGTTGGTCATTTTATCATTATATCTATGAGTGCATCTATACCTTTAGCTATCTGCGCCCAACCTTTGTCGCTTTGAATGTCAATGTCGTTATACATCTTACAGTTTTCTGCAAACATGGCCAAATAAGCTATTCCTGCATCTATAAGAGTAGATATCGCTTGTAATTGTTCCTTATCTACCTTCGCATACCTGGATATCATTTCCATAAATTGTACTCCGCTCTTCTCTCTTTGGGCGCGAATTTTTACTACGAAATCCTTATCAGAAGAGAGTTCCCACCTTTTTAATCTTTTAAGTGCAGTATTATCTCTGTACTCAGCTATTTCCCTGCGATAAAAGGTTTTCAGATAGCCTTTAATATCCGAAATATCAGGTTGCTCCAATGGCGCATTAAGCCAAAAATCATACTTCTTCATGTAAGCATAGATTAAACCATCAAGAGATTCAAAATAGCGATAGATGAGGGTTTTATTTACTCCCGCTTGTTCCGCTACTTTTCTTACCCCAAGCGATTCAAATCCTTCCACGACAATAAGCTCTCCAACCGCATTTATCAGTTTTTCTTCGGTCATATTCCGGTCTCTTTCCATTTTCATCATTTTGATTAATATGTGTATCCATCCGGACACAAAAATAAGTAACCTATTGGACACATCCAAATTTTTTATCGATTATTTAATTATTGCCCCAATTTTTTTTGAAGGAATTAAAAGATTCTTTTTCTATTGCAATAATATTCATATGACAACCCGAAAGCATAACCTTAATCGGAAAAGTATCCTAATTAAAAAATCGATCTTAATTTAGCAGTCATGCAAATAAGAATTAAAAATTCGATGAATGAACGATCTTTCTAACACATTAAAAAAAAGAAAAGTTGTATCTTTGAATCATTTTAAATGGAAAAAAACTATTAGGTTCGCAAATTAAGGAGAGAGATTATGAAAAGAAAAATTCAGTTGGGGGCGTTATTATTGCCTCTATGTGTATTTAATTTTGTTAGTTGTAGTGATGATGATGCAAAAGATCCGAGTGACACTATTACGCTTAATATGATGAACGAGGAAAATGGGAAAACACATCTGGGGGTATCGGATGTTTTTATAAATAAATCTTACAATTTTAAAACTACCTCCTGTTATATCATGGATGCGGGGAATGTATCGGGGCTTGGAGTAAAGGCAGAGCCAAAAGTGGATAATCTCGGTCAGGAAGTAGCTGTATCACCGGGACATCTCTATCAAATTTTTGATGGAGAGACGCTTCGGGTTTTTCCATCAGGAAAAAAAGCTGTACAAATTGAGGCGGCTTATTATAAAGCTTATGTTGTTTCTCCTATTGTAAATGATGAAGTTACCACTGGTGCGGTACTAAAATATGTGCTAACCTATCCGGAGGCAAAAGGGTTGCCTGAAGTTGGGACAATTATCGGGACGCTTGACGAAGCCGGCGATAATACTGAAATAGAATTACCTAAAGATGCAGAATGTTATTTCGTGGAACACAAAGGAAGCGAAGAAGAGAATTCATTTGATATTCAATTTGAAAATGGAAAGTTGAAAATCGCTTTATTGGAAACAACAAATCGCACATATGGTCCGTATGGGACGTATAACATCTATATCCGATCAGGTGATGTCTTCACGGTTGTAAAACTTAATATTGGGATTTAATGCTTTTTCTTTCGCATCTACTAATAATTAAACATATAATCATGAGAAATTTATTTTTATTACTTTTTTCCGTGTTGCTTATGTCGTCATGCGCAACTATATTTACGAGTTCACGACAAGTCATCACCTTTTCTGGTCAGGAAGGAACTAAAATTTACGATACAAGTACGAATATTAAATTAGCGGAAATCGGGAGTGGTAAGACTGCAACCGCATCAATAAAAAAGAAATTAAGCGACAAGCAGCTTGTTGCAAAAAAGGACGGATATAAGACGACCCCTCTTTTGCTTGAGTCATCCTTCAATACAACATCTTTATGGAATATTCTGTTTTGGCCGGGTTTCATTGTCGATTTGGGAACCGGACAAATGAACAAATGGGACAACACTTATATCGTTGTTGAGATGGAAAAAGAATAAATCCACCGGGATGAATTTTTGGTTAAAAGACCTTCCATAGTGGAGCTTATCTTGCTGATAGTCAATGCGTAAAATCATACCTATGATTTTAAAAAAAGATCCCGATGATTTTTTGAAACCATCGGGATCTTTTTTTAAAACGTTCGGTACAAATTTTTCAAACCTTCGATATCCTTGAAATTCAATGAATTAAATTTAAAATTTCGCATCGGGACGAATTTATAAGTTATAAAAGGAGATCGAGATGCCGTTTTATTTATAAAAATTTATTGTATATCAATATCCCAAATTCCACAGGCGCGTTCCAACTGGACTAATGCAGTCGCGTATTCGTATAGTGTTTCGTTATAACTTATTTGTATTTCGTTATACGTACGTTGCGCGTTCAGCACTTCCAAAATATTGGTCTCCCCTCTTTGGTAACTGTATACTTTCTTTTGAAAAATGGATTCCGCGTCGCCCAATAGTCCTGTCCGAAATTGCTCAATCTTGTTGCAAGCGGTTTTATATTTGGTATAGGCTTGCATAACTTCCGTGCATATCTGCAATTCTATGGCTTCGTACTGCTTTATTTGTTGTTCTGCAGCTAATTGTGCGGCGCGTAACGTCCCTTTATTCATGTTGGATAACTTCAATGGAATGGTAATTCCCGCAGTAATTCCCTTAAAAGCCGGAGCAGGCGCAATCTCGTTACGTACTTTCGACGAATAATTCCCTCCGATGCTAAGTCCTAAGTCAATCACGCGGTTAGCTTTAGCCAATTTCAGGTTGTGCTGAGACAATTCTTGAGATTTTAGTGCAACTTGCAGGTCGACTCGGTTATTTTGGGCTGTCGTAATTAGAAAGGACAAATCAAATTCACGTTGAAGAGAAGGTAATGTTCCCGTTATTGAATCCGGTAATTGTCTGCTCTTACTCCCTTGAAACTGGATTAACTGTACCAGCACTTCCTGTAGGTTTCCTTTACTGGAGTGTACGTCGTTCAACATCGTAGCAGCTTCTAATTGGGATTGCCGGGCATCGACTTCCATTATGGCTCCCAAACGAAACCGGAGACTGTCGGCTTTCGCTAATTTCAGCATCTGGTCGTAGGACGATTTTTGTATTTCATACAACCCTTTTTGCTTTAAAGCAGATAGAAAAACAATTGTCGCATCGGCACGTAGATTGCGGAAATAATCTTCCAACAGAAACCCCGACATTTCTTTTTCGGTCCGAGCGACCTTTATCCGAGCGCCTCGCTTCCCACCTAATTCCAAGGTATAACTCAGTGCCGCGTCTACGCCATAACCCATCTGAAGATCCCAGTTCTGATTGTTTGAATAACCGACACTCAGTTCAGGATCCGGAAAGACTTTACTGGCTTTCAGATTCGCTTCGGCGATATCAACGTTGTATTTTTCTACCAGATAATCGATGTTTGAATTTTTGACATTGTTCAGATAGTCATTAAATGTCAAAATCTGTTTTTCCTGCGCACAAACGGTACTGACGATTAAAACGGAAAAAAACAGCATGCTTGTGTTTATTAATTTAATCATGATGGGATGTCCTTTTTAGTTCTTTATTTTCCAACATATAATATAATACAGGCAACACGTACAACGTAAGGATCGTTCCGCACAACAGGCCATAAACAATAACTGTCGCCAATGGGCGTTGTACGTCAGAACCGATGCCGGTCGAGATGGATGCCGGAAATAAGCCCAATACGGCTACAGTCGCCGTCATTAACACCGGTCGCAAACGATGGGAAGCTCCGCTTATTACAGCCTCTTTCAGGCTCATTTCTCTATTTCGTAAATGGTTGATATGCGAAATCATAATAACGCCGTTTTGAATAAAAACGCCAAAGAGAGCGATAAATCCAACGGCCGACGAAACGTTAAAAGTCATTCCCCGTACGACCAAAGCCAACATTCCTCCGAAAACGGCAAGCGGTAGCATCGCCATGAGCAAACCCGCCTGACGAAATTTGCCGAAGGTAAAGAAAAGAAGTAAAAACATGACAGCTAAGGTTATCGGCATGACAACTGCAAGTCGACCAAACGCCCGGCGCTGATTTTCCAACTGTCCCGCCCAATGTAACTGAAATTTTGAATGATCGTATTTTACTTGTTTCTCAATCATAGATTGAGTTTCTTTTACAAACGATGTCAGGTCACGTCCCCGTAAATTCATACGCACCGTAACAAAACGTTGGTTCGTTTCACGGGAAATCATACTGGGGCCTGTGGTCGTTTTGATTTCCGCTACGGAAGAAAGAGGAATCTTGATTCCTGAACCAGAGGTGAGCATTAACGCACCGATCTTTTCCGGAGTGTCTCGCGAGACGTCGTTATACCGGCATATCACATCATAGACCTTGCTGTCGATAAACACTTGCGAAACAGCTTTTCCGCCAATGGCAACTTCTATCAGTTCGGCGACATCTGCCACATTCAGCCCGTATTGAGCTATTTTGTCGCGGTCTGCCACGATTTGAAGTTGAGGAAGAAAAGGTTCTTCCATAATGCCAATATCCGCGGCACCCGGGACGTTTGCTGCAAGCTGGGTTATTTCTTCGGCTATCCGGCGACTTTCCACCAGATCTTCGCCAAATATCTTGATGGCCAAATCGCTGTGTGCTCCAGCTATCTGATCCATAACCATGTCGATAATCGGTTGTGAAAATCCGACACTGTATCCGGGCATTGTTTTAATCACGTCGGCCATATCGTTGATCAGGTCGGCTTTCCTGCGTCCATTTTTCCAAGTGTTATATGGTTTTAATCCGATCATCACTTCAATGTGCGAGAAAGAAAACGGACAAACCCCTTCGTCATCGCGCCCTGTTTGTGTCATAACATAGGTTACTTCTTCAAATTGTTTCAGTTTTTCCCGCAACACTGTTGCCATTTCCGAGGATTTTTCGAGCGACATTCCCGGCGGAAGTTGTACCTGAATCCAAATACTGCCTTCGTCGAGAGGGGGCAAAAAATCTTTGCCAACAGCCATTGTGAGTCCGGCAACCGCAAGCAGAATAATACCCAAAGGCACGATTATCTTTTTCGGAGCAGCAATCAATCTATTCGTCTGTCTTTTATATATTTCTGTCAGGCGTTCGAGCCAGCGGTTACGATAGACCTTTTGCGGTTTCTTATAGATGGCAAACGCCAGCCCCGGGATCAGGATCATCGCCGACGCCAAGGCTCCCAATAAGGCAAAACTGAGGGTAAACGCCATAGGGGTGAACAGCTTTTGTTCTACCCGATCGAAAGCAAAAAGAGGCAGGTAAGCAATGATAATGATCAGGGTCGCGAAAAAAATCGGTTTTGCCACTTCGGCCGCCCGTTTCGCGACATTGGACTCTTCTAATGGCGCGTCTGGATCGTTCTCTCTCTTTTTGAGAATTGTCTCCATCATGACAATCGTTCCGTCGACAATAATCCCGAAATCGATTGCTCCGAGCGAAAGCAGATTAGCCGGTATATCCGTCAGCCACATTAAGATAAAAGCGATCAAAAGGGATACCGGTATTGTTATTGTGGCAAGCATAGCTCCTTTCGGACTTCCTAAAAAGATAATCAGCACACCGATAACCAAAAGGATACCAAATGAAAGGGTATGAGAAATGGTATGCAGAGTCGCGTCTACCAATTCAGTGCGGTCGTAAAACGTATGTATTTTTATATCTTTCGGCAGAATGTTATTGTTCAGGTCATCAACCGCTTTATTTATTTCTTCAAGTACTCGAGACGGATTTTCATAGCGCAGTAATTGCACCATACCCTGAACGCCGTCTTCGTAATCTATTTTCTTATCCACATAGCCCATAATTCCTTTCCGTTCCAGGTTACCATATTTCAATTCTCCCAGATCCTTCAGAAAAACGGGTGCTCCGCCAACGGTTTTAACAACAATATTTCCCAAGTCCTGTAAATCGCGGACAAGCCCCACACCACGTACCACATAACTTAAATCCCCTCTTATCAGCGTACTCCCTCCTGCATTGGAATTATTGCGTTCGATAGATTCTGTAACTTCTCCAAGCGAGAGATGATATTCCGCAAGTTTGTTGGGATCGATCTCTATTTGAAATTGTGTGGTAATTCCCCCAAAATTAGACACATCGGCTATACCGTGGATTTGTCTGAGCCGTGGAATGATCACCCAACGGTTTAGTTCGGTCAGTTCACGCAAACTTCTGTTTCCGGTAACGACATAGCGATAGATCTCTCCAATTGGCGATGTCAACGGATCGAGTCCGGGTTGGGCATTAAAAGGTAAATCGACCTCATTGATTCGTTCCAACACCCGCTGGCGCGCCCAGTAATCGTCTACTCCATCTTCAAAAACAAGCGTTATCTTAGATATTCCAAAGAAGTTCTTGCTACGCATAACTTTTAATCCCGGAATACCATTCAATTCTCTTTCTAGGGGAACCGTTATCTGTTGTTCGATTTCTGCGACCGCCAATCCCGGCACTTGTGTCGCAACCCCGACGGAAACATCGGCAATGTCGGGGTAGGCATCGATCGCCAACTGTCTCCAAGCGTATATCCCGATACCGGACAAGATAATGAATATAGTCAGCATCAACCACCGACGGCGGATGAGTGTGTTCATCAATTTTTCCATAATTCTACTAGTTAAGATAAATTCCACCTTGAGTTACGACTTTTTCACCTTCGCTTATTCCTGCAAGAACATGTACTTCATTCGGATTCACAGATGTCGTTGTAACCTGGCGTCTGACATAAGTATTTTTCGCGGTCTCAATCAGCACAAAATCATGGTCTTCTTCTTGCATAATGGCCTTCGAAGGCAGAAGTATCGCTTGGATTGGGGAATTCAGAAAATGGACTTCACAGAACATGCCGAGTTTCAATTCCCTATTTTTATTATCACATTCTACAATAACTTCGAGTGAACGGGTCTCTTCGTCTAAAATTTCACCCACATAGTGGATGGTTCCCATCATTACGTTTTCCGGATTTGCACTAGAATAAACTTCTACATTATCGCCCTGTTTAATCTTTCCGAAATACCTCTCCTTGACCAACGCACCTACCCAAACTTGCGACAAATCGGCCACAATGCCCAACGGCTCTGCATCTTCTTTAATATAATTCCCGATAGCAATATCGTTTTTAACGATCTCTCCGGCAATCGGAGAAACGATTTTCAACGGTTGTCCCATTTGAAACGAAGCGATATCAATATTAAATATTTTCAATGTGGCTTTTGCCTGTTCATATTCCTGTTCTGAAATAAGGGTTTCACTCTCCGCCTGTTCCAGATCACGTTGGGATGCAACGCCGTTGGCGGCCAGTTCTTTCTGACGGTTATAATTTTTCCGGGCAACTTCCGCAGCCGATTTAGCCGCAAAAAAAGTTTTTGCCGCTTCATAAAAGTCAGATGAACTTAATTCGAAGATAGGTGAACCGACCTTTACTTTTTGACCTAACTGAACATACGATTTTACGATTCTACCGGAAAACGGTGGAGCTATTTTCGCGAACTTGCCGGGTATGGGGTGGACAGTCCCGACGGTTTGAAACTCCGACGTGAAAGTTTGTAATTGAGCTGATTCTACCACAAGCTGTTTCAACACAGGGGAATCTTCCTGTATTACAATAGTATCGCCAATATATTGGATTTCTGTATTCCCGTCTGTTGTCTGGTTGCTTTGGCATGAGCCTAAAAACAGGCTTAACCCTACCAATAGGTGTATTTTATTCATCGAAGCAATGATTTTTTTAATAAAAAAATATTGAATTATATTTGTATTACATACAAATACACATTATTCATTTTCACACTTTTGTGGGAAACGATAATGATTAGAAATTAAAAACAATATAAATATGTTATTTATGACAAAACAGGCGGCGCACGCAAAGATGTGCTTGCTTTAGGGCGAATGTAAATTCTGTTATGAAAAAACGAGTTGATAATTTGCAGAAAAAATAAAACACCGAAAGAAATAAAACACACCGTCGGCTGAACGGATTGGAGTACAGATAAAGCGGAAATTAA
>JAQVZS010000003.1:14979-106581 GCA_028708075.1 Massilibacteroides sp. | reverse complement strand
ATATACCTGATAGATATTAAAGCATGCCAAATCGAAGAGTTGATTCTTAAATTCCAGAAAAGTCATTTCTTTATTTTGTTTCTATTATGCTACAAATATTGTGCATTTTGGAAACAAAACAAAATATCCTCTTCCATCAACAGCTAGATCTCCTAACTTATATTCTTTCCACTCGTTCATATCTTGCTTTTTTGATATGTATGCAAATGTTTACTTTCATGTACACGTTTATTGTCATCTGTACATAAACCTACATTTTCATGCACATGTATATATTTAGCACGTTTTATATATACGTTATCATCAACATGTATAGGAAATCTGCATTCTCTATACACGTTATCTACTATATGCATAGATAATACAGATATTTTATATACGTTATTCATTGACTGATTCTATTTGTTCGATATGCTTACTTCTCAAATCTTCGTTGTTGTTCATTAACAACGTAATCAATGGCATATTTAAATAATAATTGTATCTTCCTTGTTTAATTTTAGAAAGAAGCCCTTTCGAAACTAATTTATTCAAATAGGAAGCGGCTGTAATACGTGTTACTCCTACATCCGCCATGACAAATTCTATTTTTGTGTAAGGATGACTAAACAGATTGTTCAAAAGCTCGTGACTGTATGCTTTTTTCAAAATATTTCGTACCTGTATTTTATACTCAAGCATTAATTTAGAGATTCCTTTTACAAGGGTAATCGTTTGCTGTGCTGTTTCTTCAACTCCTTTCAGAATAAACAAAATCCAATTCTCCCAATCGCCTGTTTCTCGAACCGACTAGATTAATCAATAATATTCTGCTTTATTTGAGATAATATAACGGCTCAAATAGAGAATTGGCAAATCGAGCAAATCGTTTATTACCAAATACAACACATTGATTATACGTCCGGTTCGCCCATTTCCGTCATAAAAAGGATGGATAGTCTCGAAAAGTCACCAATTACGCCACCAGATCCGCTATTTTTCGCCCCATTTTGCACTTTCGGCACACAATAAAAAAATCCCTGAAAGTATAACCTTCAGGGATTTTCTCTTTTCTTCTTTTCTTGCTTCGTGGTGCCACCAGGAATCGAACCGGGGACACAAGGATTTTCAGTCCTTTGCTCTACCAACTGAGCTATGGCACCATCATTTTTACGGCTGCAAAGATACGTATTCTTTTTGAATTTGCAAGGAAGCCGTAAGTTTTATTTGCAATTATTTTAAGCTAACGAATTCCAACCTTGCGCTTTCAACTTGACTTCTCCGCCGTCACGTCCTATTAAATAATTACCGAATGACGCTTTCGTGATATGCCCGATGACGCTTACACCTTTCATTTCCAGGATTTGTTCGTGCAAAGAGAGAGGTACGGTAAATAAAAGTTCATAGTCTTCTCCGCCATTCAGGGCAGCAGTAACTAAATTCATATTGAATTCTTCAGCCATAGCCGCTGTCTGAAAATCGATCGGAATCCGGTCTTCGTAGATTTGACATCCAACTTTGCTCTCTTGGGAGATATGCAAAAGCTCAGAGGATAGGCCATCGGAAATATCAATCATGGCCGTCGGCTGTATACCGGCTTTTTCAAGACTCTCTATAATGTCTTTTCTGGCTTCCGGTTTCAGTTGCCTTTCCAACAAGTATTCTTTTCCTTCAAAATCGGGCGTAAAATCCGCTTCTCCTTTATATATTTGCTTCTCTCTCTCTAATAGCTGTAACCCCATATAGGCGGCACCTAAATCTCCGGAAACACAAATAAGATCTGTTTCTTTAGCACCGCTCCGATAGATTTCTTTACCTTTCTCAACCTCTCCTATGCAAGTAATACTAATGGTCAAACCGGTTAATGAAGCAGAGGTATCGCCTCCTACTAAATCCACTCCATATATCGAACAAGCTAGTTGTAAACCTTCATAGAAAGTCTCCAAGTCTTCTACTGAAAAACGCTTAGAAAGACCTAAGGAGACTGTTATCTGCTTCGGACGACCGTTCATCGCATAAATATCAGAGAAATTCACAACTGCTGATTTATATCCCAGATGTTTTAAAGGAACATACATCAAATCAAAATGTACTCCTTCAAGTAACAAATCGGTAGTCACCAATGTCAACTTATCCTTATAATCCAAGACGGCTGCATCATCTCCCACCCCTTTTAAAGTAGTGGAATTTTTCAATTCGATTTTTTCCGTCAAATGCTGAATTAAGCCGAATTCACCTATCGTAGCTATTTCTGTTCTTTTCATTTTTTTTGTTAAATGCTATTTTCTCGTTGGAAAGAAACTATATGCTTTTTTATTATTTCTTCAAATTCTTCTTGACTATGGGAACAAAATCCAATTGTTATCGGCAAATAATACATTACCTGACGGACATGCGCAGGAATTTCATCGTAAATATTTTTAAAACGGACAGCATCTTTTTCCGTTACAACAATAAGTTTTCCCAAAGATGTTATAGAATCGAAAGTCTTTTCTATTTGATCTATGTCCTGCTTACAGAAGAAATGATGATCTGGATAGCACAAAGGAACAACATTCCTTGAATACTTTTTCATTTCCCGAATAAAATCACCAGGATAAGCAATTCCGGAAATCAATAAAACAGAATCCTTTTCCCGAATGTCCAACAGAGACCAAGGTTCCGCTTCTTCCGGAAACACAGCCTTAATTTCACTATAGCAAACCTCGGTAAAAAACACCGCCTGATGAGCTGTTAAACACATGTTTTTCTCAATAATCCGGTATTCAATCGGCTTAATATCTTTCGGACATTTCGTGACAACAACAACATCGCTGCGATGAATACTATATTTGCTTTCCCGTAACCGCCCGAAAGGAAGTAATTTATCTTGATAAAAAGGACGGAGATATTCCGTGAGTACAATTGATAAAGAAGGTGTTACATATCGATGTTGAAAGGCATCGTCTAAAAGAATAACCGAAGGCGGTTCAGGCAAAGACAATAATTTACGAATGCCGTCCCTGCGATCTGCGTCAACAGCCACAATTATCTCAGGAAAATTCATATAAATTTGGTATGGCTCATCTCCTATATCATAGCTGGTTATACCTGATGTTGCCAAAACAAACCCATTCGTCTTTCGTTTATATCCTCTGCTTAAAACGGCAATCCTGTATTTTTTTCTTAATATCCGAATAAGTAATTCCACATGCGGCGTCTTTCCCGTTCCTCCCACAGATAAATTACCAACACAAATAACGGGAACGGGGAATTGTTCGGACGAAAGAATTCCCCAATCAAAAAATTTATTTCTTAATCCTACTCCTATACCATAAAAGAAGGATAAAGGTGATAGTAAAAAATTTAATTTCCCGAAATGCATTATTGTTTACAACAGAGATTATATCATAATTGATATTTTCCTCTAATTTGCAAACAAATATAAAGAACTTATTTTTATCGATCAGGCTTTTTCTCTATTATTTGTAATAATACGTCACGAATTTCAGCATCTGCTTCTTTTATTTCCTTTAATTTTTTCTGCCCTTTGGAGGATAAAACAAAATACATCTGACGTTTGTCTTCTTGTCCAAGTCGTCTTTCAATAAAACCTTTTTCTTCCACAGAACGTATTACTTTTGATGCATTCGAATTAGTCAGCCCCAATAAAGAAGCAATCTCGCTAGATGAATACATTTCTGAACATAAGGTACACAAAAGCATGCCTTCGTTGAGGCAAAGGTCATGCTTTTGAGAAAATTTTATTTCAAATTCCCTGATTGCGCGATATATATCCCTCAGGGAACATAATGCGTTATCAATTCTCATTCTCTTATTTTTTATTTAGTAAAACAGTATCGATCGCTTCTTTCAAAGTTGCCTTCGGAAGAGCTCCCATAGCCATTTGAGGATCACCATTCATGGGGACAAAAAGTAATGAGGGAATACTTCTGATCCCGAAAGCGGCAGCCAATTCCTGTTCTCTCTCCGTATTGATTTTATAAATATAAATCTGTCCTTCATACTCTGAAGCTAATTCCTCCAACACGGGCGCTATCGCTTTACAGGGACCACACCAATCTGCATAAAAATCAATCAAAGCGGGCTTATCTCCCAAATATTCCCATTCTTGAGAATTTGTTTCAAAATTAGCAACTTTGGCTAAAAATTCTGTCTTTGTTAAATGTATTGTCTTCATAGCAACTTCTTTTTTTGTCGTTTCTTTTAATTCTTTTTTTTCTTTTGCTTGTGTATTACAGGCCACCAATAATAAAGATGACAGCACTACCCCATAAATTATTTGTTTCATTACTTTACTTTTTTTGTTATTACCTGAACGTTCAAATCTTTAACAGTACAAATATACAAATATTTTCCAAAGGAACAAATTAATAATAGAAACTGTTTATATCCCGATAAATAAAGTTTAAAAAAACGGAACTTCATAGGTCGTTCTCTCTAACAATGAGAAATTTAAGAAATAAGGTTTATAAGGGTATTTCTTTCAATATCTTATCCGTCACCCCGGCATTTTCTTGCACATATTTTCCGGCCTGCATGCCAGCTTTCTGCAATTGTTCGAATGAAGAAAGGAGTTCGTCGAAACATTTATTCAATGTTGCTTGATCGGTAATAACAAATGCCCCACCCCGATTTAACAGTTCTTTTGCTTCTTTGAATTTATGATATTTAGGGCCAAAGACAACCGGAATACCATAAACCGCTGCTTCTAATACATTATGAATACCGGCACCAAAACCTCCACCGATGTAAGCTATGTCTCCATAACGGTAAATTGAAGAAAGAATCCCAAAACTATCAATAATAAGACAATCCACATTCTTCAGGCTTTCCCCCGAAGTTGCTTCGGAAAGACGAAGCGATGGACGCTTAAGTAAAACGGCAATGTTTAATAAATGCTCCTTATGTATTTCATGGGGTGCTATAATCAACTTCATTTCCGGATGCTCGTTAAAGTACGGAATAAAACAAGCTTCATCTTGTGACCAGGAACTTCCGGCAACAAGTATGGTACTTTTTTCTCCTTCTGAGTCTTTAACAAATTGCTGTACGATTTCGATCACCCTTGCCTTTTTCTGAACATCCAGCACGCGGTCAAAACGTGTATCACCTACTACAGTAACATTCTTTACCCCATAATTGGACAGCAATTTTCGAGAGTTCTCATCCTGCACAAATAAATGGTTAAAACAACACAACACTTTCCGGTAGGACGCTCCATACCATCTGAAGAAGACTTGATCCGATCTGAATATTGCAGAAATAATATACACGGGTGTTTTCCTTCGTTTCAGTTCTGTCAAATAATTCGCCCAAAATTCATACTTAATAAATATGGCGATTGCCGGATTAGACAGATTCAAAAATTTTCTTACCCGGTAAGGGGTGTCGAAAGGCAAATAACAAATAACATCTGCCTTTTCGTAATTCTTCCTTACTTCATAACCTGAAGGGGAAAAGAAAGTGAGCAAAATTTTATATTCCGGATGCTCCGCTTTTATTTTTTCAATTAAAGGACGTCCCTGTTCAAATTCACCCAACGAAGATGCATGAAACCAAATGTATTTTGCCTTCAGGTCTATATTATTTCGAAGTATTGAATTTGTTTTCCACTGTCCCAATCTCATCAAACGGGCTTTTCGATGAAAAGGTGCAATTAAAGCAACGACAAGGGCGTAAAGGTGAATAATCAGATTATAGATCATTACGAAAAATCTTATTTTAATACATCAATCGCACGCTGTATACGTCTAATGGACTCTTCTTTTCCCAATGCTTCGGTGATATCAAAGATATGCGGGCCTTTACCTTCTCCAACTAAAGCCAAACGCGTAGCGTTCATAATATTACCGAGATGATAGCCTTTTTGTTCGATCCAAGATTTCACTTCTTCTTCTGTCCCTTCAATATCAAATGGTTCACGAACCTTTAACACTTCAATTAATTCACTTAATTGAGAGGATGAGTTTTCTTTCCAACGTTTCTTAACGGTTTTTTCGTCATAATTTTCCGGAGCAACAAAGAAGAAAGAGGCCTGATCCCATAATTCCTTCACGAAAGAAACACGCTCTTTCATCATCCCTACCACTTTTTCGACATAATCCTCGTTAGCTTTTACGCCATTCGCCTTCAATATAGGCATAAATAACGTAGCGACTTCTTTATTTTCTTTCTTCAAAATGTACTGATGATTGAACCATTTTCCTTTTTCGTAATCAAATTTAGCGCCACTTCTGCTGCAATGCGACAAATCGAATTTTTGAATCAATTCAACCATATTCATTATTTCCTGATCATCTCCCGGATTCCAGCCCAATAACGCAAGAAAATTAACTACAGCTTCCGGCAGATAGCCGCTTTCCCGGTATCCGCTTGAAATATCTCCGGTTTGTGGGTCTTTCCATTCTAACGGAAATACCGGAAAACCAAGCCGATCACCATCTCGCTTACTTAGTTTCCCATTACCTTCCGGTTTTAATAACAGAGGTAAATGGGCAAATTCCGGCATAGACTCTTCCCAACCCAGGCCGCGATATAAAAGAACATGCAAAGGTGCGCTCGGAAGCCATTCTTCGCCACGGATTACATGTGTGATTTTCATTAAATGATCATCGACAATGTTCGCTAAATGGTAAGTAGGCAACTGATCGGCCGACTTATACAAAACTTTATCATCCAAAACTGAAGAATTAATCGTCACTTTCCCGCGAATCAAATCATTGACAACTACTTCTTCATCCGGTTCTATTTTAATTCGGACAACATATTGACACCCTTCTTTCACTAATCGCTCCACCTCTGATTCTTCAAGCTTCAATGAGTTTCGCATTTGCATACGTGTGGAAGCATCGTATTGAAAGTTTGCAGTTTCTTGTCGCTTTTTATCTAATTCCTCCGGAGTATCGAAAGCAATATAGGCCTTCCCGTCGCTCAACAATTGATCCACATATTCTTTATATATGGCACGACGTTCGCTTTGACGATACGGCCCATAATTTCCTCCAAAGCTTACGCCTTCGTCAAATCGGATACCTAACCAATCCAATGATTCAATAATATATTTTTCTGCTCCCGGAACAAACCGTTGCGAATCCGTATCTTCAATCCGGAGGACAAAATCTCCTCCATGTTGTTTGGCAAACAAATAGTTATATAGAGCCGTACGAACACCACCAATATGTAACGGCCCTGTAGGACTGGGGGCAAAACGAACCCTTATTTTTCTTTGACTCATCATTTTCTATTGAATAAGAATGGGGCAAAAGTAGAGCTTTTTTTTCGCATACTAAATTTTTTCCGTACATTTCGCCTTTAATCACTTTTATCAATGATGAATCTTAAAAAAAATTATATACCTACTATTTTTCTCTTTCTGATAACGACAATCCTGATCGCTTATTTTTTCCCAAGAGAGGGATTGTTCAGATATCAGTTTTATGAGGGGAAACCATGGAGATACGGACTTCTTACTGCTCCACAGGACTTTCCTATTTACAAAAGCAACGAAGAGGTTCAAGCGGAGAAAGACAGCGCATTAAAAAACTTTTCCCCTTATTATAGGCTGGATTTAGAAGTCATGACCTCTCAAAAAGACAAGCTACGGGAAACATACAATCAAGAATTCAGGAACATGATTCCGGCAGAATACATGCAGTATGCAGAAAAAACTATTTCTGAATTATACAAAAAAGGAATTATTCCCGCAACGGAATTGGAAAAACTGCAAAAGGCAAATATAAAACAGGTGAATTTATTACAATCTAATGTCGCTCAAATGTATTATGTAAGTGATTTTTTCACTGTCAAAACGGCCTACGAATTTATAATAAACAACATACCTCTGTCCATGAACAAATCTCTTTTACAGAGTTGTAATATAAATAACTACCTGATCGAAAATGTCAGTTTCGATGAAGCAACTACCGAAAAAGTAAAAGAAGAACTTTTAAAAAGTGTGCCGATCGCAAACGGCATGATCCAAGCCGGAGAACGTATTGTTGACCGTGGAGAGATTATTGACAATCGCACATATAGTGTTTTGAGATCCCTAAAAATTATTCATGAATCAAAATCAGGAGGAAGTCAAAGACAAAACATTATTATTGCCGGACAATTTACCTACGTTGTAGGCCTCATGTTCTGTTTCTGGTTATATCTTTTTTCTTTTCGTCCGAAATTATTGGCCAGACGAAAGGATGTTATTTTTCTACTGATCTGCATCTTCGTTCCCTCACTCCTTACCGAGCTTTGTATCAGTCAGAATCTATTCAATATTTATATCATCCCATTGGGAATTGTCCCGATTGTAATCCGGACGTTTTTCGACTCCCGGACAGCCATGTTTACCCATCTCACGGTCGCCCTTCTTTGTTCGTTGATGGCACCGTTTCCTTTCGAATTCCTCAGTTTACAGATTGTTGCCGGAATGGTTGCTATTTTTAGCTTAAAAGAATTGTCCCAAAGATCGCAATTGATCAGTTCCGCCTTCTTTATTTTTCTGGCCTATGCCATCGGATACCTCAGTATGACGGTTTATCAAGAAGCTGATTTTGGGAAAATTAACTGGAATATGCTTTTATACTTCGGCATTAACTTTATTCTGTTGATGTTTACTTATGTTTTAATTTATTTTTTGGAAAAAACATTTGGATATATTTCCAGTATTACGCTGGTTGAATTATCCAACATCAACACTCCAATTTTAAAAAAGCTTTCCGAAACTGCACCCGGCACATTTCAGCATTCACTTCAGTTGTCAATATTGGCTTCTGCCGCGGCAGCTAAAATAGGAGCAAACGCACAACTTGTGCGTACGGGCGCCATGTATCATGATATCGGAAAAATGGTAAATCCGGCGTTTTTTACTGAAAACCAGAATAGCGTCAACCCGCACAGCCAATTACCTTTTGAAGAAAGTGCACAAATTATCATCGGGCATGTCACTGAAGGAGTGAAGATCGCCGAAAAAGCCATGCTCCCGGGAACAATTATAGATTTTATCCGGACACACCATGGTACAGGAAAAGTAAAATATTTCTACAATTCCTTTAAAAACAAGTATCCGGACAGAGCTATCGATGAAGCGCTTTTTACCTATCCCGGGCCTAATCCATTCACACAAGAAACGGCAATCGTCATGATGGCCGACGTGGTAGAAGCCACTTCCAGAAGTCTAAAGGAACACACGGAAGAAGGGATCAGTTTGTTAGTCAATAAATTGATCGACTCGCTACTGGAAGACGGCCTCTTAAAAAACGCACCGCTTACATTCCGAGACGTTGAAGATATAAAACAAGTTTTTATCGACAAGCTGAAAACGATGTATCATACCCGTATCAGTTATCCCGAGTTGAAAAAATAGTCCCCGCAATCCTATACAGACATCTTTCCAACAAATCAAGCACCCACTCAAAACCGGGAACACCGCCATAATAGAGCTCGGGCACATGATCGTGCAATTTATTCCGGGAATACTCCGTCACCTCATGGATTCTAAACCTTTAAAGTTCTTATCCATACGATATAATTTTTCGCCACAAAAATAAAAGCAATATTCATTCGTCCATTTTAATTCTTACATTTGCCTTTATATTATTACAAACTATCAAATGAAACTTTTTAGTTATTTTTGCTTATTGGGAATCGTTCTTTGTATCCTGCCTCTTCATCTAATGGCTAAAGGTAGTCAATCCCAGCCTTTGATTCTCGGAGCAGAGAGGACGGATGTCATTTTGCGTAATATAAATGGGAAACGCGTTGCGCTTGTCGTTAATCAAACTTCTATCCTCGAAAATAAACAAATGCATTTACTCGACGTCTTATTGGAAAGAGGGGTAGATATAAAAAAGGTATTCGCGCCGGAACACGGTTTCCGGGGAACGACCGGTGCCGGTGAAACCGTACAAGACTGTAAAGATACCAAGACCGGACTTCCGATTATTTCTCTATACGGCAAAAACAAAAAGCCGACGGCAGAACAGTTGGCCGATGTCGATATTGTGATTTTTGATATACAAGATGTCGGCGCTCGTTTTTACACCTATATCAGCACAATGCATTATGTGATGGAAGCTTGTGCAGAAACCCAAAAAGAATTTATTGTTTTAGATCGTCCGAACCCCAACGATTTCGTAGATGGACCTCTTCTTAAGCCAGGCTTCGAGTCGTTTGTCGGAATGCATCCGATCCCGATATTACATGGACTGACTATTGGCGAATTGGCATGGATGATCAATAGTGAGGGTTGGTTAAAATCGAATCCGGATTCATGTCACTTGAAAATTATCAAAATGGAAAACTGGCGACATGGTGATCCGTATTGGCTGCCGGTAAAACCATCCCCCAATTTGCCCAACGATTTAGCCATCCGTCTGTATCCTTCTCTCTGTTTTTTTGAAGCCACGAATATCAGCGTCGGAAGAGGCACTTATTTCCCGTTCCAGGTACTTGGCGCTCCTAATCCGAAATACGGGAACTTCACTTTCACACCCGTACCGCTTCCTGAATTCGATACAAATCCGCTACATAATAATAAAGTATGTTATGGAGTAGATTTGAGAGAATTACCATTTGAAGGCGGACTTACGCTTCGCTTTTTTCTGGATTTTTACAAAAAGGCAGGAGACGAACAAGCATTCTTCTTTTCCCGTCCGAACTGGTTCGATCTGCTGTCAGGCAGCAAGGAACTGCGTAGACAAATTATTAAAGGAATGGATGAAAAAGAAATAAAAGCCTCCTGGCAAAAAGAACTGAAGGCTTACAAACAGTTACGAAAAAAATATTTGTTATACGAAGATTATCGATGAAGCCATTCTTTATTTTTTCTGTAACACAAAGAGTTTATTATCGGCTTCATCGTAAAAGATAAATTGTGTCGCAACAGAATCCGATATAACCGGAACAAAACGAGCTGCGTTTTTCAAGGCCACAAGAAAGGCCTGTTCCTGTTCCAACCCAGGACAAGCCATACGGGTAGTTAGTATTTTATGGAAGCTAGCACGACCAGAATCCTTCTCCAATTCTAAAACACCCGACATCCGGTTGCATCCGGCATTCCCCGAAAATCGATTTTGCGACACATCAAACATAACAAAAGGTTGATAATCCGCAGCTACAGGATCCGTATTTAGTTCGATTAGTACCCATTCTCCTTCCCAAATCAAAGGAGTTTTCATCGTTCGTGATGTTATACAGCCTAATAAGAAGGGAAAAATAAGGAATAAAATAACGACTATTCTTTTTTTCATGCTCATAATACTTTTGCTAACACTGTTCACGAAAATATGATTATTCCATAAAACTCTTTCCACATACTTCTTTTTATTTTAAACGTGTGTCTTGAAATTAAGACGGGGAAACGAAGGCGTTTGTTCCCGAAATGGCTCGCATTTATTTTTTATTAACGTCTGAAGATCAGAAAAATATTTAAAGACTCCTCCAATTATTTTTTATCTTTGTCTATTTAAGAATACAATACAGATGATTATCAAGATTAACAAATTATTCAAAACATTCATCACATGCTCTTTCCCAGCGCTGTTGATTTCTTTAAATTCTTGCCATCTTCAACAAACTCAGAAAGAAGAGAACCTTTCGATTGAAACAGCAGACAGTATTCGATCGATCTATCAATACGGCATTTGTATCGACACATTAGACATGAATGAATTTCTTATCAAAAATGGCGACAGTCCGGTGGAAATTTTCACTTCGCTCGGATTCAGCGCGACCAAAGCCGACAGCATCGCGCGAGCAGCCAAAGAAATTTTAGACCCTACAAAGATACAAGCCGGAAGGCATTATTATACATTTACTACGCAAGACAGTTTGGAAATTATACGGTACATGGCTTTTGCCAAATCGATAACAGACTATGTAATAATAGACCTTACCCAAGAGGCCATTGCCGTTTGCGAATTTTGCAAGCCAGTCATTTATAAACGCGAATATATTGAAGGAACATTAAATTCTTCGCTTTGGAATGAAATCAAGTCTCAAGGGAAAAATCCTCAATTAGCGATGAAAATAGCCGATGTGTACGCTTGGCAAATCGATTTCTTCGATGTAAAGGACGGTGATTCTTTCCAGGTTTTGTATGATGTCGCTTATATTGATGATACTACGGCGCTAAATATTGCAAACATTCAGGGAAGTATCTTCACCCACCAGGGAAAAGCATATACTGCCATTCCATTTATACAAGATAGTGTTTCCGAATATTTCGATCCGGAAGGCTGTAGTCTTCGAAAGACGTTTCTGAAAGCGCCGTTAGATTTTTTTCGAATTACGTCTCGTTTTACCAATGCCCGTTTTCATCCGGTATTGAAACGCTACCGCGCTCATCATGGGGTAGACTATGCGGCCCCGGTGGGAACTCCGGTTAAAAGCATCGGTGCAGGAACCGTGATTGCGAAAGGTTATCAGGCAGGCGGTGGCGGTAATTTCCTAAAAGTGAAACATAATTCGGTTTATACAACAACGTACATGCATTTAAGCCGATTCGCCAAAGGGATACAAACAGGAACGCATGTTCAACAAGGTGAAGTCATCGGATACGTAGGATCTACCGGTTTATCAACAGGGCCTCATTTGGATTTCCGTGTCTATAAAAATGAACAACCCATCAACCCATTAAAAATGGAGGCTCCTCCCTCGCTTCCTGTCAAACCCGAACTAAGAGATAGTTTTATTTTCGTAAAAAAGACTATCTTAGCAGAATTGGACAGTTGTCACCATACCTACAACAATTCACCTATAATAGTTAACGATCATGAAATTCTTAGGTAATATTATTTGGCTACTCTTTGGAGGAATCATTACTTCTGTTGAATACTTGCTGGCAAGTCTGGTTTTGATCATCACGATCATCGGAATTCCATTTGGACTTCAGACTTTAAAATTAGCGATTCTTGCTCTCTGGCCATTTGGCCGGGAAGTAACGACAGACCCTTCTTCGGGAGGTTGTCTTTCTGTTCTGATGAATGTTATCTGGATCTTTATCGGAGGAATATGGATCTGCCTGACGCATTTGTTTTTCGGACTTTTGCTATGCATTACAATCATCGGAATACCCTTCGGTATGCAGCACTTTAAACTGGCTGCGCTTGCACTCGCACCTTTCGGAAAAAATATTGTTTAAGATTGCTCCTCCTCTATATAAAGTTAATCAATTACAATCTGTTCAACAACAACGGTAGAGGAAAGAAATATAGAAGCCGCTTCAGTGAATTTTTCAGCCGATTCGGTCGTCAGGAAACGAGTATTTCCGTCGGTCTTTATCCTTGTAGCCATTTCTGAATGACGAGACAGATAATCTTTCAAACTCTCGGCAACGCGTTCGCCCTGCGAAAACAAGGTAACCCCTTCAGGTAAATACTTTTTGATTTTACGCACCAACAAAGGATAATGCGTACATCCCAAAACAAGGGTGTCGATAAGCGAATCGCGCTTAAATAACTCGTCTAAATATTTGCGTACGAAATAATCCGCCCCGGGTAAATCGAATTCGTTATTTTCGACTAAAGGAACCCACATCGGGCAAGCCTGACCTGTCACGAAAATATGAGGAAACATCTTTTCCAGTTCCAATTCATACGAACGCGAAGAAATTGTACCGACTGTACCTAACACACCAATATGTTTCGTCCGACTAAGCGAATCCATGATTTCCACCGTCGGCCTGATCACCCCTAAAACCCGTCTGCCCTTATCCCAATCCGGCAAATCTCTTTGCTGAATTGAGCGTAACGCCTTTGCGGATGCCGTATTACAAGCCAAAATAACCAAAGGACAACCCTCCTCAAACAAACGAAAAACAGCCTGACGAGTGAATTTATACACAACCTCAAACGAACGCGGGCCATAAGGCGCACGCGCATTATCTCCCAAATAAACATAATCGTATTCAGGCAACAATTTCCGGATCTCATTCAAAATTGTCAATCCACCATAGCCGGAATCAAAAATGCCAATCGGGCCCAGTCTCATAGACAACATACGCTCTTCTTTTTTGGTCCAATAAAAAAAGGACGTCTGTCATTTTTTGACCGACATCCCTTTCCCTATATTCTATTATAATTATTTTAAGCCCAATTTTGTTTTTACAAAAGAAGTCGCGTCAACCGCATTCGTCCCCGTAAAGAGTAAAGCAGCGGGATCCACAATATATGTATATCCTTTTTCATTTCCTACCGATTGAATAGCATCATGCAATTTTTGTTGAATTGGCTGCAATAACTCTTGTTGTTTCTTTTGCACATCCTGTTGAGCCACTTGCACGAAATTATCCATTCGTGAACGGATATCATCTATTTCCTGCATTCTTCTCAACTTAATATTTTCCGTCAAAGAGTCCTGCTGAGCAACATAAGCAGAATATTTATTCGTGTATTCATCCTGCATTTGTTTCAATTCAACTTTATATTTCTCATTCAGATCAGCTAATTGCGATTCCATAGTAGAGACTTCCGGCATCGCCATAAAAATTTCCTGTGTCTTCACAAAAGCAATCTTTACTTCCTGAGCAAAAACTCCCATCGGGAGGATCAAAAACAATAAAACAACAAGTTTCTTCATTTCTTTATTCTATTACTAGTTATTATTCAGCCATATATAAGCGCACAAATGTAAGAAATTATTTGGAATATCCTAAACGAATCAATACTTCATTACTAATATCAATTTTAGGTGAAGCAAAAATCACACTCATCGCCGAAGCCCGGTCAATAATTAATTGATATCCCTTCTGTTCCGAGATTTCTTTCACCGCATTATAGATTTCATCCTGAATCGGTTTCATCAAACTTTCTCTTTTTTTGTACAATTCCCCGTCAGCACCGAAATACTTACGTTTCAAGTCCTGTGCTTCTTGTTCTTTTTTTACAATTTCTTCCTCCCGCTTGCTCTTCATCTCTGCAGAGAGAAACACCAGATCGCTTTGATAGGTTTTATACAGGTTTTGCGCCTCCTGTTGCAGCGCCTCGATTTCGTTTTGCCATTTCTCGGACACCTGACTCAATTGTTCATTAGTCATTTCGTACGCTGGAATATTCTTCAGAATATATTCCATATCTATTAATGCAAACTTTTGAGCCTGAGCTGAAAAAGCACACAAAAACAAGAAACTAACGAATGTAATAATCCTTTTCATATTCTTTCTCTTTTATGAATCATATATCACTATGACTGCAAATATAACCGTGCGTTTAGTATAAACGCCCTAAATTACGTTAATTAAAATTCTTGACCTATAATAAAATGAAAATTACTACCACTCCGTTTCTCATTACCGCTGTAATAATTCGGCTGGTCAAATCCATAAGCCCAGTCAATCCCCATCAATCCAATCATCGGAAGGAATATACGCACACCGACACCCGCAGAACGTTTCAGATCGAACGGGCTGAACGATTTCAAATCAGTCCAGGCATTACCGGCTTCCACAAACACCAATCCGTAAATGGTAGAAGAAGGCTCCAACAGGAACGGATAACGCAATTCCATTGCTAAACGGGAATAAGCATATCCGTAAGAAGAATACCCGTACGATCCGGCAATACTTCCGTTTTCATATCCGCGAAGTCCGATCGTTTCCGTGGCATACGTATTCGAGTAACCACTCATACCGTCACCTCCCATATAGAATGTTTCGAAAGGAGAACGTTTATTCTTGTCATATGAGCCTAAAAAACCATATTCGACGCGAGTCATCAATACCGGAGTACGTTTTACGGATAATGGAGTCAGCGGTGAAAATATCTTTGCTTTGAATTTCCATTTATGATACTCGATCATACGAAACTTTTCGTCATCATCATCCGAAATAGAAGCATAATCCTTACCATCCCATAATGAATAAGGCGGGGTTGCCGCGACTGACAAAGAGAAAGTCGATCCAGAACGCGTATACAAGGGATTATCAATAGAATTACGCTGCAACAACAATTCCAGATTGATGTTATGACTCGTCCCGTTACTGACGAAAAAATAATCCCAGTCTTTCATGATATACATCTGATAATTCAGTGTCGCCATAAACTGAAAATAGTCGTCCGGCCAGTTCAACCGTTTACCATAGCCGACCGCGAGACCCAACATCATTATATATTTATCCGGATCATAAGCCGATTCATAATTATAATAACTACTTCCGTATCCCGAACCATAGCCGTAACCATAGCCATAACTATACGGATTGCTATAACTGCTATTACTCAAATAACTACTGCTCATCCCAGTCTGTTTGGAGAAATAAGCACTTACGGACAACGTATTCGGACGTTTCCCTCCGAACCAGGGATCCAAGAAAGAAACGCTGTACGCCTGATAATAACGTCCATTTGTCTGCCCGCTCAACGTCAGCGTCTGTCCTTCACCTTGTGGCAAAATTCCCCGGTAACTCTTGGGATTCAAAAAATTACTCATAGAAAAATTCGTAAACCGCAAACTTAACTTACCAATCACTCCCGTTTGTCCCCAACCGGCCGAAAACTCGATCTGGTCGTTTGCCTTGGATGTCAGGTTATATTCAATATCAACCGTTCCGTTTTCAGGATCCGGGATAGGTCTTGGATCCATATTTTCCGGATCAAAATGTCCCATCTGAGCGATCTCACGAACAGAACGCATCAAATCGTCCCGACTAAAAAGCATCCCCGGCTTCGTTCTTAATTCACGACGAACAATATCTTCATACAAACGGTCATTCCCATTAATAATTATACGGTTGATCGTTGCCTGTGTTCCTTCGAAAATACGAATCTCCAATGAAATAGAATCGTTTTCTACATCTACCTCCACCGGATCCGCATTAAAGAACAAATACCCGTTATTAAAATAAACATTCGAAACTGCATCTTCGTCACTAGAAAGACGCTCATTCAGTTTTTTCTGGTTATACACCTCTCCCGGTTTCATATTCAAAACCGACTCCAGATAATCTGTTGGATATTGCGTATTACCCACAAAACGGATATTCTTAATATAATACTTATCTCCTTCGTTTATATTCAGGAAAATGTCCACGCGTTTTTCATCATGATTAACTAAACTGTCCGCCACAAGAACGGCATCACGATACCCCTTCTCATTATATTTGCTAATGATATTCCGCTTATCATTTTCATATTCTTCCGTAGTAAATTTCTTTGTGCTGAACATCTCGCGTATACTCGTTCGGAAATCACGTTTAAGTGAAAAACGTTCATTCGTCTTTTTCATCGCTTTTTTCAGCTCATAATCATTCAACTTTTCATTACCGGTAAAATAAATCCGGTTAATCTTGGTCTTTTCATTTTTGTCGATATTAATATCCAGAATTACCTCCCCTTCTTTGGAGATATTATCTTTCTGCACAATCTCAACATCCACATTCTTAAAGCCTTTCCCATCAAAATACTTCTGAATAACAATTTTGGCGCGATCCAGCAAATTAGGCGTAACCTGATAACCCTTACGAAGGCCTAATTTCGCATCCAAATCTTCACGTTCCCCCTTTTTAATGCCCTGGTAATTGATCTCCGAAATGCGGGGACGCTGTTTTAATTGAATTTCCAACCAGACTTTATCATCTTCAATCTTCGTCGCCAATATTTTGACATCAGAAAAAAGTCCGTTCCGCCAAAACCGTTTAATCGCCGCCGTAATTTCTTCGCCGGGCACAGCAACTTCATCACCAACAGATAAGCCCGACAAGCCGATCAGCACATAATCCTCATAATTATTTTTCACGCCCGTCACAGCAATATCCGCTATTTTATAACGTTTTGGTGACAACGAGTATGAAATAACCGGCACCTCTGCCGGAGTATCAACCTGGGTAGTGTCATTTTCCTGGGCGGAAGCCCCATAAGCCAAGCCTAAGAAAAGCAAGAACAGTACTAGTCTTTTGTACATATAACAGCTATTGTTTATAAATTATTTGCTCACTTGTTTTACCGAAACGTCTTTCACGTTGTTGGTAATACAATATAGCTCCATACAACTCTTCTTCTCTAAAATCCGGCCAAAATATATCTGTAAAATATAATTCGGCATAGGACAATTGCCAAAGCAAAAAATTGCTAAGGCGTTTCTCTCCCCCTGTTCGAATCAACAAATCCGGATCCGGGACTAAACGCGTAGTCAAAAAATCCGACACCAAAGTCTCGGTAATTTCTTCCGGATTCAATTCTTTTGTTTTCACTTTCTCGGCAATTTGGCGAACCGCATCGGTTATCTCCCAGCGGGAAGAATAACTGAGCGCCAACACAAGCGTAGTACCTCTGTTGACCGAAGTTTGTTCAATACATTCCTGCAAAGTCGCACGCGCGTCGTCGGGCAACTGAGAAAGATCGCCTATCGCCAACAAACGTACATTGTTTTTCATTAAATCGGGGGTCTCCCGGTGAATAGCCGAAACAAGCAACTGCATCAAAGCACGCACCTCTTCTTCCGGACGATTCCAATTCTCAGTAGAGAATGTATACACCGTAATATATTTTAAGCCGATCGCCGTAGCCGCCTCCACTATTTTACGAACAGATACAACACCCTCCTGATGGCCAAAGCTACGATCCTTCCCGCGCATTTTTGCCCAACGGCCGTTTCCATCCATAATAATTGCCACATGATGCGGCAAATTCGTCTTATCTATTTTATCTTTCAACGACATTCGTCTTTATTTTTCATTTTCAGTAGCCCGAGATACTGTGCTTATTATTACATGGTCTCGTCCGCGGACCGAAATCCCAGGTAACAGAGAATAACAGCAACGAATACCAATCGTTATTTTTCAGCCAATCCGAATTCAGTTTATACGGATCGTCCAAAACCGCATTGCCCTCAAAATTATCTCCAAACAATTTACGAACGGTAAATTCGCAACCCAGATTAACTCTATTTTTCAATTTATATTTAACTCCCATTCCTAAAGGAATATTCGGGCCTACAAATGTACGATCTTCTCCGGTAGCGACAGTTATCCCTAATCCAAATACGATATAAGGTGTTAACCTGCGCGTACTCATATAAGCATATTTGTCACTGTACGGGAAAAAATTAAATTCCATCTGACCTCCCAGATCAATAATGTTCCGATCAAAAGCGACCTGCGCATTATCCGGAAAAACATTATCCAGTCCATCCGTACTGCCACTGACTTTTCCCCAAATCAGGTTCCCTTTAAAAGCCCATCTGAAATTCGCATTATAACGGAACACCCCACCAAATGCAACATTCAAATCCTTAAAGAGAGCCGTTTTGTTCGCATCCCCCATATAAAAAGCACCTCCGGCCATTCCACCGATCTCATACTTATATTCCTGGGCATGCAGAATAGGTAACATGACCACTAAAAGGATTACCATTATCAACCATTGAAAAGAAGTCTTCGTCATATATTTCTACTTATATTTCCATCCCTTCTTTTCATAACGTCAAATATACGGTAAAATTATACTTTACCGCGCGGAAGTTCTACCTTCCGAAACCTAATCGGTTAATCCTTCCACGCCACAACTCTTTCGAGTCGTTGGCGCTATTCGCACCTTTTCCGCCGAAAAGATACATATAATTCGTTTTATTGTCTACAATCATCGAAGAATATCCTCGCGCATTGTATTCCTCAGGCATTATCACAAGCGTATCCGAAACAATCCACGAAAGACCGTTATCTATCGAACGGTATATATCTTTCAAAGCCTTTCCTTCAGCATCTAAACCACCTATCATAAAAAAGGCTGTATCGTATTTAGCCACTGCAGCACCTTCACGTGCCGTAAACATGGCAGAAGAAGTCGTCAAAGCCCAACTTACGCCATCCATGGTTGCCCATACATCCGCCAGCGTAGTTCCGTCTTTTGTTTTTCCGCCGGCTAACAACAATCGTTCACGATACATCAGATTATAGGATAAAGGGGCAAAACCCGTCATCGGGAATTTTTCCGGCACAGCATTCCCTTCGTACCAAACACCCGATTTATCCATACACGCGAAACGGGAACTCCCTTCAACAGTAGCGATCACGGCTAAAGCGGATGGTTTTTTTGCGGTTGTTTCTTCTTTTACGGCACCAAGCAAAGCTAAAATAGTCGGCGAATCACTTACCGCAGTCCAATTTTTTCCGTCTCCCGAACGATATAATTTCTGGTTGGAGGCAGGTACATACAACAGTCCTTCATACTCGGTTAATTGAGCCCAGTAAACTGTTTCTTCGGGTAATCCCGTTAACGTTTCGGCCAACCAGCTTTCCTGCTTCCCGGACGAAGCAACATATAAATGATTGCCATCCGGTTCTTCCGTATACATATAATAGAATTCCTCTTCTTCTACCGTAAATGGGACGACCTTCCGACTCACTACGCCCTCTCCCGGAAGAGAAGAATTCTGGAGAGACCAAACCATCGAGTCAGGTTCAATTTGATGCACATTCAAACGCGTATCATAAACTTTCTTCGTCACCCCGTCATAAGCCGTGATGATAAATGTCACCGGCTTGGAATAATCCAACGAATCTTTACTGTTCCAATAAATCGTGTCACCCACTGCTTCTTGAATTACCTGAACGGCTCCAACACTGATTGACGATGCATAGGATACCGTAAGAACGACTTTATCCACTTTCGTCCCGTATGGAAGAGAGTCCGTATTAAAAATCCGACCATTCAACTGGTCTATAGTAAATTGAGTCGTACTTAATCCGGATATGGAATCATGCGTCATCGAAAAGGCTGATATTTGACAGTTTTTCCCAATAACATAATCGTTGTTATCATCCGATCCCAGACAGGACGATAACAACAAAGTAAAACAACCCGTAAAAAATAAAAGAATTCTATTTTCCATCAAAACTAAAGTTAGTTGCATACAAAGGCACAAAAGTAGAAACATTTTTGGCTTTCACCCCCAATGCATCTATAATTTATAATATTTTAGTGACAAACATACCTCAAATTGTTTTTTTTCAGAATTGAATCCAGGTTTATTTTCATTGCTTCGAGAAGATTTTTATTCTCGCTTCATAAAAACAGCCGTAATTTCATCTGCCGTTCGCCACAAATCTTCCTTCGGGATGAATTTAGATCCGAAAAGCGGGTCATAGTGAAGAAAAATATGTTAATTTTCAAAGTAAAAAAACCATACCTATGATTTTAAAAATTCATCCCGAAGATTTTAAAAAAACATAGGTATGATTTTTTAAAACGTTCGATATGTTTTTTTTAATCCTTATATACGTTGAAAATCAACAATTATAATTCAAAAAACCGCATCGGGATGATTTTCCTCTAAAATAGGAAGAGATAGGGAAGCAAGCGGAACGACATGGGCATCGGGGTGAAACAGGTAAGTATATCGACCACGTTTTTCACCTCCTCCGGGCGGAATAATCCCGCGAATATCCGGAGCAACAACCCCATCATGCAACAACGTATCGGTCGTCTCCATCCGAATCTCGTCCCACAAACCCTGACGAATAAACGTATTATGCAACATGCTCCCGCCTTCTACCAACAGAGTAATCAATTTCCGGCGATAGAGTTGTTCCATAACTTGCAACAACACATCTTTTTCAAAATCGATCGTAATGTAATCCACATTTGGGCGGCTTGTCGTTTCTTTAGCCGTAAAAACAAGCGTAGGAACAGAGCCGTCCAGCAATCGATAAGTCGTAGGTATACGCAAGTTGCGATCAAGCACAACCCGGGTAGGTGAGTCGCCCACCCATTCGCGTACAGTCAAAGCCGGATTATCCAGCAGGGCTGTTCGTGTTCCGATCATAATCGCGCAAACTTCCGAACGCAATTTATGAACTAAGCGAAGGGTTTCGGGCGGAGACAGAACAACCGCCGGCGTCGATGCATCGAGTCTGTTTTTATCGATAAATCCGTCCGCACTCTGCGCCCATTTTAAAATCACGTAAGGCCGTTTACGCATGTGAGCCGTCATAAAAGGGCGATTCAACTCGAACACTTCTTTTTCCAACATACCGATAATCACGTCCACCCCGGCATCCCGCAAAATCTTCACACCTCTTCCGGCTACTTCGGGATAAGGGTCGAGACAGCCGATAACCACACGCTGAATTTTCTTCCGCACAATCAGTTCTGCACAGGGTGGGGTCTTACCGTAATGCGAACACGGCTCTAAACTGACGTACATCGTCGATCGGGCAAGTAACAATTCGTCCTTAACCGAACGAATCGCGTTCACTTCGGCGTGCGCTTCGCCGAAACGGCGATGATAGCCCTCACCAATAATCCGGCCGTCACACACAATGACCGCACCGACAAACGGATTAGACTTAACGGCCCCACGTCCGTTCAAGGCGAGCTGTACGCAGCGCCTCATGTATTTTTCTTCCACACTCATTCCGTCAAATCTTCTATTTTAATTACTTTTGTTATCCGAATCAACACAAAAACAAATGAATGAAACCCTTGCTTATCTGAAACAAGCATTAGGAAATCAGAATAGTCCGGAGGAGGTCAGGAGCCTGATTCATCTGATCATGAAAAAGGTATGTCGACTGGAACCTCATCAATTATTTTTAGACAAAGATAAAGATTTATCGGATGCAGAGAAAGCCGAAATTCGCTTGATCGTACAACGGTTATCCCGACAGGAGCCAATTCAGTATATTCTCGGCGAAACATTATTCTACGGATACAGGTTCCGCGTAACGCCCGCTGTATTGATTCCGCGTCCTGAAACGGAAGAACTGGTGGAACGAATCATACGAGAGGAAAAAACGGAAAGATTGCAGGTGTTGGATATCGGTACGGGAAGCGGTTGCATCGCCGTGTCTTTGGCCAGGCAGTTGAACCAAGCTTCGGTATGGGCCGTGGATATCTCGGAGGAAGCCTTATCAGTTGCCCGGGAAAACGCAAAAAGGAACCTGGCAGAGGTAACTTTTTTACAAATGGATGTATTGCAAGCGGAACCGGAACTGCCGGGGAAACTCGATTTATTAGTCAGCAATCCGCCTTACGTAATGAACGGTGAAAAGCAAGCGATGGAACAAAACGTACTGAATTACGAACCTCACCAGGCTTTATTTGTCTCGGACAACGATCCGTTGGTTTTTTATCGCGCCATCGCGGATCTGGGACGCCGACTGTTAAAAGAAGGCGGACGTCTTTATCTGGAAATCAACGCGGCGCTGGGAAAAGAAACACTAGACGTATTAAAAGAAAGACAATATAAAGAATGCCAACTGGAAAAAGACTTGTCGGGCAAAGACAGAATGATCAAAGCAATACGATGAAAAAAGAAGAAACAGAGGCGGCCGTCCTGAACAAAATGGCGGCATTATGTTCCCTGAAAGAATACTGCGTCGGGGATATTCGCCAAAAAATTGCAAATACAGGCTTAACGGATGAAACAAACGAACGAATTATCCGGCGACTTTGTGCTGATAAATTTATTGATGAAGAGCGCTATGTTCGTGCATTTATAAAAGATAAATTTCGATTTAACCAATGGGGACGTGTGAAAATAAATTACGCGTTACGAAATAAAGGGATTCAGAAGACATTGATTGAAACCGAATTGAATGCCATCGATGAGTCAGAATATAACGCGATGCTGGAAAATCTGATCCAGTCTAAAATGAAAAGCATCAAAGGTAAAACACCGCGGGAACTATTTCAAAAACTTTTTCGTTTCGCGTCCGGCAGAGGATTTGAAAGTTGGCTAATCATTCCGTCATTGAAAAAGATTCTCAACACCGAAAACAATGAATACGATTTGGAATGATTTAATATCACTGTTTTTCCCGAACGTTTGCGTGATTTGTAAAACGCCCTTGGTCAGAGGCGAAGAGAAAATATGTATTACCTGTCTGCATAAACTACCTTATCTTTCCCTCGAAAAAGGGGAAAATCCGGCAGAACGGCTATTTGCGGGAAGATCCATCGAGGCGGCTTGTTCATTTCTGCGTTACGAAAAAGGAAACATCACTCAAAGATTGATCTTTAATCTCAAATATTACGGAGACAAAAAACTGGGCGAACGATTAGGTAGAATGGCAGGGCTTGCGATGTGCCGTTCGGAGGAATTCACCCCGCCCGACTTGCTCATCCCCGTGCCTTTACATAAAAGCAGATTACGAAAAAGGGGATATAATCAATCTGAATGGATCGCCAGAGGACTGTGTTCAGTTTGGAAACTCCCCATAGACACGGAACATCTGACACGTATCCGGAAAACAAATACGCAAACCCGAAAGAACGTATATGAACGAAAAAAAAGCATGGAAACAGTCTTCCGGGTGTCCAATCCGGAAGACTTAGCCGGGAAACACGTCTTGTTAATTGACGACGTGATGACTTCGGGCGCTACTTTAGAAGCATGCATTCACGAATTATCGTGTTGCAAAGAAATAAAAATCAGCCTATTTACTTTATCTATTGCTTTATGACATAAAAATTTTACTTCCCTTAGATAAGGTTATATCATCCACTTTGCCTACTTTTGCAACTGGATACAAAATTTTTATTTTATAGTATGAAAGCACTGGAAAGATTAGTTGCAGAAAAATTGTTAAAAGTCAAAGCCGTTAAATTACAGCCGGCCAATCCCTTCACGTGGGCTTCCGGATGGAAGTCTCCCATTTATTGTGATAACAGAAAAACGCTTTCTTATCCGGAGATTCGTACTTTTATTAAGTTGGAACTTGCACGTGTTATTTGCGAAAAGTATGAAAATGCGGACGCTATCGCGGGAGTAGCGACAGGAGCTATTGCTCAGGGAGCTTTGGTAGCCGATCTGCTGGGACTTCCGTTTGTCTATATCCGCTCAACTCCCAAAGATCACGGTTTGGAAAACCTGATTGAAGGCGAATTAAAGCCGGGTTCTAAAGTCGTGATCATTGAAGATCTGGTGTCGACCGGCGGCAGCAGTTTGAAAGCCGTACAGGCAGTCCGTAATTTCGGTTGCGATGTAGTAGGTATGGTAGCGATCTTCACGCACGGATTTCCCATCGCGGCTCAACAGTTCAGAGAAGCGAAAGTCACATTGACAACTTTATCTAATTACGACGCAGTAATTGACGAAGCGGTGCGCACGGATTACATTGACGAATCGGAAATCGCAACGTTACAGGAATGGCGTAAAGATCCGGCCAACTGGAGGCCATAACTCAAATCTAGTAACTGAATTATGGCAATGACTGATTTTGTAAGTGAGGTAAAAATAATTCCTCACAATGATGATCGTATCTTCGCGATGCTGTCCGACTTATCCAACTTGGAAAAGATTAAGGATCGCATCCCGGAAGATAAGATCTCTGATTTTGAATTCGACAGCGACAGTTGCTCTTTTTCGGTAGCCCCTGTCGGTAAAATAACTTTTCAGATTGTCGAGCGCGAGCCGAACAAGCTGATCAAATTTGCGACGACAAATTCACCGGTTCCCTTGTTTCTCTGGATCCAACTGGTACAGGCAGCTGAAAACGATACACGCATGAAACTGACGGCTCGGGCGGAACTGAACCCGTTCATCAAACCGATGGTTTCAAAACCTTTACAGGAAGCCATCGACAAGATTTCGACTGTTCTAGCCGACCTTCCTTATTAATAAAAAAAAGATGGCTCAAAAACTTTGGGAGAAAAACATACAGGTAGATAAAGAGGTGGAAGCATTTACGGTAGGCAAAGACCGGGAAATGGATCTTTATTTGGCGAAATATGACGTATTGGGCTCGATGGCACATATAACCATGCTGGAAAGCATTGGGTTGTTGACTCAAACGGAATTGCATATGCTGCAGAAAGAGCTTAAACGCATTTATTACACAGCCGATCAGGGCGACTTCGTCATCGAAGAAGGCGTCGAGGACGTACATTCGCAGGTGGAGTTGCTTTTGACGCGTCAATTGGGAGACATTGGTAAAAAAATCCATAGCGGACGTTCGCGAAACGATCAGGTTTTAGTTGATTTAAAACTGTTTACCCGCGCGGAAATCCGTTCGCTTACAGAATCAATAAAAGATTTGTTTGACGTTTTGCTCCATCAAAGTGAACGTTATAAAAAAATCTTGCTTCCGGGATATACCCATCTACAAGTGGCGATGCCGTCTTCTTTCGGCTTGTGGTTCGGAGCCTATGCCGAAAGTCTTGTCGACGACATGCAATTGTTGCAGGCTGCCTATAAAGTTTGCAACCGGAACCCTTTAGGTTCGGCCGCCGGCTACGGTTCTTCCTTTCCATTGAACCGACAAATGACGACAGACCTGCTCGGATTCGACTCGATGAACTACAACGTGGTTTATGCACAAATGGGACGAGGGAAAATGGAACGTACCGTAGCTTTCGCCCTGGCAGGAATAGCCGCTACCTTGTCTAAACTGGCGTTCGACGCCTGCCTGTTCAACAGCCAAAATTTCGGATTTATCAAATTACCGGATCAATTTACGACAGGTTCAAGTATTATGCCGCATAAGAAAAATCCGGATGTATTCGAATTAACGCGCGCAAAATGCAACAAGATACAAGCGCTTCCACAGCAAATCATTTTAATCAGCAACAACCTACCGTCGGGTTATTTCCGGGATTTACAAATCATCAAAGAAGTTTTTCTGCCGGCATTCGGAGAATTGAAGGATTGTCTGCGCATGGTGACCCATATGATAGAGAAAGTCAAGGTAAATGAAAAGATTCTCGAGGACGATAAATACGCTTTACTTTTCAGTGTGGAAGAAGTGAACCGCCGGGTGCTGAAAGGCGTTCCATTTCGTGACGCGTACAAACAGGTAGGACTTGAAATCGAAGCCGGGAAATTTGTTCCGGATAAAACAATCAAGCATACCCACGAAGGGAGTATCGGAAATCTATGCAACGAAGCAATTTCCGCCCTCATGCAAAATATAATGGATGGTTTTTCGTTTGATAAAATAGATCAGGCAGAAGAAAAACTGTTACAAAATGAAAATAATTAATCGTTTATTTCCAATCATTGCGTCTTTTATATTCTTGTCGTGCGGAGAACTGGAAGATTCGGATATTCCGTCTACCTATGTCAATCTGACGTTAGACTTAACATACGAAGACAAAGAATTGAACACGGTCACCGCCCATAAAATATATACGACAAAAGATATCAACACCAGCCAGCAGGAAGCTGTCGGTTTTGGAGGAATAATTGTCTATCACAGTACGCTAAACGGATATGTTGCTTACGACATAGCTTGTCCGTATGAGTTAAACGCAAACACAGTCGTCACCGCGGAAGAATTTTCCCTTACGGCTACTTGTCCGAAATGCGGCAGTGTGTATGATTTAGAAAATGGAGGACGACCGCTCTCAGGGCCGAGCGCAGAGAACCCCGGAAGAAAAAGGCTACGCATCTATAGTACGACGAAAGTCGGCAATAAAATCTATGTAAGCAATTAAATTTCGCAATCAAAGGTTTGGAAAAATCAAAAACTTCTCTACCTTTGCACACGCAAAAGCGATCTAATGAATGCGAAAGTAGCTCAGTTGGTAGAGCATAACCTTGCCAAGGTTAGGGTCGCGGGTTCGAGTCCCGTCTTTCGCTCGTCTTTTTAAGAGAAAAAGGATGCTCGGATGGTGGAATCGGTAGACACGAAGGACTTAAAATCCTTTGGCTATTGCAGCTGTGCGGGTTCAAGTCCCGCTCCGAGTACTTTAAAATAACGCTAATAAGCTATTAAAACAGCTTGTTGGCGTTTTTGTTTTCCTGCAATTTATCCGCATAAGTATGGATCAGCGGATTTTCCCGGGGAACATCTCTTCCCTCATCTATCAAGAATACAAAGCATACCCACATTTCTGTTCATTCCGAAAAAACAGAGAACCGCAATTAGCTATGAGCGCATTTCCAGAGGAAACATTTAAAAGACAAATCAAGACATTCCTTTTAAGAAAGGAAGAACAAGAGTGTGTCTCGAAATAGTGTTCAACTATGTAGGGTTCGCTGAATAAATCACCTCTTTAAACTTTAATAATTGGCTAATCTGGGCAACAGAATAACTTTCTCCATAATTCTGTTTTGGATTTACCAATATATTCATCACAAAAAACAGGGCACGAAGAAGTTCTCTGAGGAACTTCATCACATTTTTCACAAAATAGCACAGCGCAGTCCATGAGTTGCCCGTATCGGGTAACTTAGCTCTGATGTTGTTAGCCCGATAAATGCGTTTTGCTGTTCCGAATGTGGCCTCTATTTCGTTTCGTTGGCCTGACGCCCCCGCCATCTTGCTTTGATATTCCTTGGTCTGTTGCTCCTTTGGAGGTCTGCCAAGGGGCTTTCCCATGGCCTGAATCTCCAGTTCTTTCATTAGTGAGCGGTTGGTCCTGTTCATGTAAATCTTATCCGCATAGATTTTTATCGGAAGAAATCCAAAGCGTAGCCGGTAAAGTTCTATATGTTTCTCCAGGTCGGAAGCTTCGTTATATGCATCCCAACTGTGATGATCCACAAAGGTATATCCCTTGACAACGCAGGCTCCAATCTTTGCCCCGAACTCACTGGGTGATTTTGACTTTCCCCGGACAATGGGTCGTATATGGGGCTGGAAGATGCTAATGATGCGATCAGCACAAGATTTGACCCCCGATTTGAACATCTCATCTTGCTGATGGAACATGGTGATGATTGCCTTCACAGTCCTTTGTTCGTATCGTTTAAGGCTGTAAAACAGTTGCGTTCCGTTTATCGCTATCAACTGAGTAAAACTACGGATATCTCTAATCAAATAGGTCAATAAAAGGGATTTAGCGCGATGAATCATCTTTTTGCTCTTCTTTCTATATTTCCTCTATAAAACATTTCGTTTTTTATTAAACACATTTATAAATCCGGATTTTTGTGTACGTTTGATCACTTGATGAAAAGCGGCATGGGCTTCTTTATAATAAGTCACCGGATGAATCAAAGAAAAGCCTTTGCACAGTTTGTCAATGTAGCGGTTGATCACCTTGCAGCCATCATGTAACAGATCAATGTCGGTAGGGTAACGAACTTCCGCCTCAGAACAGGTAGCGTCCATTTTTAAAAAACCCGCATGCACTCTGCCCTGGCTATCGACAAAGCTAGGATCCTGACATTGATGTCTCCTCGCCCACCGCCCTCGTCCCCAGAATCGCTCTTCTTGCCTGCCGATCTCGACTTCTCTAGTTGGAGCTCCAGAAGAGAAACGCTCATGTCATTAAAATCAGTCGTGCCCAAGCGTTTGCGGATGGTCACGAACAAGCTGGAATCAAAGATCGGTTGATCGCTAAACTCGGATAAGCCTACAAAATATTGCATATAAGGATTTTCCTGAATGGCAAGGATCGTTTCCTCGTCGGAGAGATTCATCTTATGCTTGATGATTAGAGCACCGATAATCATACGGGCCGGTTTGTTGCCGGCTCCACGTTTGCCATTATTAAGCTGTACAGCGTACAAACGCTCTATTTCACTCCAAGGAAGAGTGTCTCCCAATTTTACCCAACGGTTAGCCTTATTCAAGCCTTCCAAAGAAGATTTAAAAGCATCGATACTAAGTTGCATGCCTTGTGATTTATACTTCATTCTGCTATCATTTAACACTCAAAGATAACCATTTTCAGTCAAACAGAAAAGAAAAACAAAGGCTATTTATCTAACAATCAGTTGATTGATATTATTCAGCGAACCCTACATATATTTTGAAATCTCAAGAGCCTTTATTAATTAATACAAAAAAAATATCACAATGAAGAATAAAACCTCTTTTCTTATTATTTCATTTTTAGTGTATGGTACATTTTTGTATTCTCAAATATCAAATGGTATACTACCAGTATCTAATGAAAAAAACGCTATAATTTATCATTTTCAAAACTAATTGAAAATTTATCCGCAAGAGAAAATCCACTTACATTTGGATCGTGATTATTTTGTGCCCGGCGAACGAATCTGGTTCAAAGCATATCTTGCCAATGCACTGACACATCAGCCTTCGTCTTTAGGCCGGTATGTATATGTTGAATTAATAAACTCCTCCAATGAGTTAATAGACCACGTCATGCTTCGTTCCGAAGAAAATATGCATCATGGAAATATATTTTGTGCAATCAGAGATTAAAAAAGAGTAATTTAGCGGCATCAAAACGAGTATTGTAGACCATGTAAGCTAAGGATTATCTCAAACCCAATATTTAGACAGGCCCTGCTTTACCCATGAAAATCAGTTTGGCCGTTTGATGCCGTATAGAAGTTTATATAATTTTCAGGGGTGGCAGTCTCGTTTCTATTACACCATTAAATTAATTCCTTATGGCAAGGAGCGCGAAAAAAGTCGAGACAACTGCTGGTTTATCCCTAAAAATTGTAAATTCAAATGCGGCTGGGATTGATATTTCCGCCACAGAAATGCAAGTTTGCGTACTAGCTGATCGTGGCGGAGAAAACAATCCTAGATTTGGTTGTTACACAAAAGACTTCTGCGAAATTTCTTCTTATTTACAAGCACGCGGAATAGACACGGTAGTCATGGAGTCCACCGGAGTTTATTGGCTTCCTCTCTTTATGCTACTATGGGAAGATGGTTTTGATGTAATGATACCCAATAAAATAAAGGGAGTGGTTCTTACTGATGAGCAGAAGGCCAAGCTTGCTGCCGGAGAGAAAGTCTTTCTTAAAGATATAGTTTCACAAAATGGGAAGAAATTCTCCAATATCGTTGTCTATGTGGATTAAACGGAGAACAAAATAAAGTTTGATGCTTTCAAACCTAAAGAATCCCAGGAGCAATCAACTAAGAAAGTCGGGGAAGTCAAAAAGAAAAATGGTCCCGACGATGATTCAAAAAAAAAAGTAAAGGAGTGAAGATGTAAGGTCTTCACTCCTTTCAAATAGGGGCTGTACCATGTATGTGGAACAGTCCCTATTTTCTATTTCAATATTAATTAAGCAATGAATAACTTGTCTATTACATGTTTAAATCTTAATGTTTAATTGAAATTTTTTGTGTTTGTGGAGTCTTACTTATACCATCGTAAACATGAACAATATAAATACCATTCGGAACATCAGATATGTCAAGTTGGACATTGTAGCCAGAAGTATTTACCTGTTTCACCAAACTACCTGTTGTTATATTATAAAGACGTATATCAAAAGATACCGGATTAGAGAATGCTCTTTCGTTTATTTGACTATTAAATTCATTCATGTCAAAATTAATATTAAGAATGTCAGAAGAGGGAGACACATATATGGAGTAATATGAATTACTACAATTAGATCCACCACCAAATAATGTAACACCTAATATGTTTTTTCTGACGCCATATGACGTGGTAGCTGTAATATTTAATATTCCCCACCCTGCTGATGAAGTACCAAAATAAAGCTGAGTATTTGAAGCTGATGAAACAGATAATTCTTTACTTGCTCCCCAATCAACGTTAGTAAGATAGGTTCCATTGACAGTCAAATACGCATAATAATAACTGTTAGGGCATAATCCACCGGAAGGGTATGCTTCACTTCCATCAGACGATTTTCTTACAGATAATTGAACATCTTTATAATGAGGACCATTAATCCCAACATCTTTATATATAGAGTTAACATCTCCGTTTATATCCAAGAATCTTGCTTGAACGGAGGCATCTCCAGTTGTGGTTGATGTTTTAGGTTTAAGAACTATTCCTTTGCTGGAAGAAGAAACCAAAGTTAGTAAATTAGTGTCATAGTGCCATTCGAGTGAAGAATAGTAAGGGACATAATTTACACTGTAACTGGCTGTTTCTGCTCCACCGACCATTCTAACTCCTGAAAGGTCTACTGGTTTTTTTGTATAATATTCCAAATTCGCACTACCAAAAGGGCTGTAACTAATTTTATGCTTCATCAATGGCCATTCATTCCATTTTGAAATACACCAAGTATTATCAACATTTACCGCTGTGTGATCACCTGAAGCCCAGACAATTCTTGCATTAGGGACATTTTGAGACTGCTTTATATAACTGCCATCACGAATATAGGTGTGTTCAGGATCATTTTCACTGGCAGAATACCCAATCCAAACATCCTCTGCTGGGTCATTTTTACGATCAGATCTATGCCAAGCATAACCATGACAATTAAATCTTCTCGTAGAACTATACCCATCATAAGTTATAATTTTTTGAGCATTGGGATAGCTATTGGTGTACTGTGCATCAAAAGCAGCTCTAGTTGAAGCTGATGATTCTACCATATTCCAGGCTGCTACAGCAGAACCCATTGGTGTAAAAACAGTTGTTCGAGTGTCACTTGATACAGTTGTGGATAACGGCTGTAAATCTGTTGATGTTGATAATTCTGATTCTAATATATCCATAGAGCTTTCTATTGTAGAAAATCCACTACCGGAAAAATAGTCGGCTTCTTTCAGCTTGTGTTTAAGTCCATTTCCCAAGGTTTTAACCATTGCTTTTTTCTCTGCTGTTGAGCTTTTTTTCAATAAAGGTTTAGAAGTGGATAATGTTTCTAATAAAGAAAGATAAATAATCGATTTACCTTTTGATACTTCGCTGATTACCCGATTCTTCAAGACAAGATCACTCTCGTTAGCTTTAATGTTGTATTCTTTTGAAAACAACGTTAAAAACACTTTCACGATTAAAGAGTTCTCTTGCACCATTAAAATCATTAATGAATTTTTCAATCCCGTTTTCTACATTCGGAAAAGCAAATATGTCATAGATAAGGGGATAATCCAAAACAAGGTAAAATAAGTTTTCCGTTGAGATTGTATCTAACACCGTCTTTGGAATTTGGCATGCTTTTACCATAGAGGCATTGTCTTCAAACTTAGCCCACTCAGTTGATCCTGGCTTAATTGGGTAATCCCACTTTTGACTACTTTGCGCATTTACTAAGGTTATAAAAAATGCGCATGCGAAGAACATAATTACAAATTTTTTCATGATAAATTAATTCAAAAGATTAGTATTAGGTTAAATAAAACGTAAAATGCTCTGAGGTTAAAAATATAAACATAAGATTTTCGCTGTAATATAATAATTTATTTAATAAAAAAAACATATCTTAAGAAATAATTTTTAAAAAAATATTGGTTGTGAAAAAGCACATTCTGTTTCTTTTAATGAGCATAATAATTATTGGTTGCAGTGACGATAAAGAAGAGTACACCATTTATGCAGAAGGGTTTTATAAAGACATGCAAAAAAGTATAAACATGACACGTCCAGAAGGATCATATAATTATCCCATAGTTCCCGGTACAGACAAATGGAAAGAATTTGAAAGTAGGGATGAAATGGAAAAAGCCTGTCAGGTTCCTGTAAATATTTTAAGAGAGCAGTCGACTCAGGCAGTTATTCAAGCTCTTATTGAATATCCTTTATGTACTGATGTATTTGCATGGGATAATTATCAAAAAGGGTATAATTTTGTATTTCAACCTCTTAATGCCTATCAGGAATTTCTTAAACGGGATGATGCAGTTAATTATATTATTGAAAGATATAAGATTGTATCTGCAACGACTTTTAAATATCCGTTTTCTCATTATTTCTTAGAAATGTTTCTTGCGCAAGAGTATTTTATAAAGCAATTAAGCTCAAAAGAGAAGAAGGATGTAGTAGCAAGATGTTTAGATATCATCAATATAACAAATGAAAACCCAGATTTTTTTGATATTTATTTAAGAGTTGGTGTCTCATACTTTTTAATGGGGCGTATTATGAAATATGATAATTATACTCCATTCTATGACATATTTTTAGTTCATCCGGAATGGGAAAGTTTTTTTGAAGATGATAACTATTTTGTTATTACTGATGAAAAACTTAATACATTTTTAGGGACAATTTTCTTTACTGCTTATGATTATATTGAACAAGGGCCCGTAAACGAATAAATAAAACAAAGGCTTAATAAGCAATAAAATCAAAAATTGAGATAGCCAACTTACGGAAACCATACGATACTGACGAAGAACCATTATCCGCTGTAATTCTAATAAAGTCTTTAAGATTCAGTAAAGCTTCGTTTTCTGAAATTTCGAACACTCCTTTTTTTTGTACAGCAAGCGCAACAACTTCCGACCTTGTCAGGAGTAAATCCTGTTCGTTCAATTCTTCTTCTACGGAAGAAATAAGTCCTTCATTATATCTGATTTCTGTTCGCCAGGTCAGACTTTTACCGCCAGCTTCCTTCAGATTCCACATCGCTATGGACACCCTTGCTATTGGCTAAACAATTCCCACTATTAGGGCTCGTTAGGGACTTACACCCATTAGATTACGCCCATGCTGGGCGTACATGAAGTGCACCCCAAAAGTTAGACAAAAAACTTTGGGGGTGCACTTTAATTCAGACAGGGGCTTTGTCTCCTCAAAATTAGCCACTTCAATCACCGCTACTGTAGCCTTATTCAGCAGGTCGAAGTATTTCCACTCCAAGACCCCCTAATAGTCGTTTGATTATTAGGGAAGTCCGCATAAATATAAAACTATTGGAAATATCTCTATTCATTTAAAAAACGCACATCTACAAACAACGGCAAATGATCGGAAGCCACCTGTTCGTCAAATAAAACCTGACGCTTTAATACGGAACACGCATTCCCATTTTCATAAACATAAATATAATCGATACATCTGTCAGGGCTAACAACAGGAATCGTGTTTTCTTTATAATTATTTAATGTTCTGAATTTTTCGCGCAAAGCAATCTGCGGGAGCGAATCGTAGACAGAATTCATATCTCCGGCCAGGAAAAGCGGCTTCTCAATCCCTTTTATAGCTTCAAAAATAACAGGAACTGACAACAACTGATCTTCTTTTGTCAATGAGAAATGTGAACAACAGAACAGATACTTCTCAAATTCCACAATTAACAACGCACGATTTTCCTCTTTACCCGGTAAAGGAACTGTTTTATAACCAAGAGGTTTTTCCTTGGACAATACCCCTACGCCATATTTGCCCCCTTGATAATCGATCGCAGGCGCGTAAGTCCAATACAAAAGCGTTCTCTCAGCCAATTCCTTCAACACAAAAACACCTTGACTACGTTCAGTCGCACTATCCAGTTCCTGTACAGCCACCACATCCGGAGCAACCCGATTAATCACATCCGCAACACGCTGATAGTCCGTCACATTATCCATCCCTTTACAATTTCGGACATTGTATGACATTATACGCAACGAATTCATTTCTTTTGGCTCTATTTCTTCTGCATTAACCGGACTGATTACAGTTAAACATAAGAAAAACAAAAAAAGCCGTTTTGCAACTTGAAGATTGTTCATGTTTGTTCTTTATATATAACATTGTAAGATACAGAATTTTAATTATATAAACAACATCATTGCTGTCCCGTAAAAGGGAATAAATAGTTCTTTTAAATGATGTTAAAGATCCATTTAATCCTCTTATTCCGGGGTTGTTTGATTAATTATTAACTCGTCCCGATTTTAACGGGACACTAATGTAAACATTATTCTATTTCAGGGTGTACTAAAGGTGTACTATTTTACAAAACAAAACACTTATTCAAGTGTCGGATTAAATGTACCTCCCCAGTTATTATTTTGTTCTATATTGCTGTTCCGATCAATCACACTCTGTTGGATTGGAAAAAAGTAATAAGACTCAGGAACTGAAGTTACTTTAACACCAGTAAACGGAATTTGCAACACTGAATAGTTGAAATCTTTCTCTGTCAACTCCATATTAATAGCTTTCGCCTTTGCCTCAGCAATCGACATTTCCGTACCGTCAGCATTAATTGCTATTGCCTCTACTCCATGTTTCGTCTTATTATCCAAGCGATCCAGCATTCTTAAACGACGCAAATCCCAAAAACGATGTCCTTCAAAACAAAATTCAATATTACGTTCTGCCAAAATAGCCTCCCGAATATCTTCTCTCGAAGAAACATTCATCCCATACAAACCATCATCACCCGGTTCTATACCTGCACGATTTCTTATATGTTTAAGTAGATCTATCGCAACATCCGATTTCCCAGTTTCATTCGCGGTTTCCGCATAATTTAACATGACTTCAGCAAAACGCATCAAAACAAAATCGACATCATACTGCTGAACTTCAGACTGCTTTAAAGATAAATCTGAAGCCTTACGAATAAAGAAACCGCTATAACTATTCAAATTCGTCGAGTTGACGCTCGCATTCGGATTTACACCAAAATCATCTGTTTCATGTGCTATACCCAAACTTGTATATTGGCGTCTCCCTGTTTTCCCTGAAACTTCATAAATACTACCATTCCAAACTACAGATTTGACAAAACGCGGATCTCTATTTTCCCAATAAGTCTGTAAAAATTCCTCATAAGTCTTATGATATTTACTTGTAGCATCAGTATATAATTTACCATCTTTCATCGGAAATTCCTGAACAAATTCCCAAATCGGACAAGCCCATGCATTACCACGACTTTCTGATCCCGGGCGTACACCATAATCCCAATCGGCAACCTTATTCGGATAAGTATTAATAACCGCAAAAATCACTTCCGAACCTTTCTCCACCAAGAACATATCTGCGTAATCTTCAGTCAACTTGCTTCCGTTAGCAATCAATTTATCATAAGCCAACTTATTCGCCACGTAAGCTTCCGGCCAATAGGCGTTACTCCATTTGTTACTTGGGTTAAACTGAGGGGAGGCTTTATACAAAAGCACTTTTGCTTTAAAGGCCTGAGCAAAACAAGCATCTACTTTTCCGTAATCACTTGAAGAAGAAGAAATTTTTTCCGGAAGCATAGCAATCGCATCATCCAAATCTTTGATAATATAGTCAAAACATTCCTTAGTCGTATTTCTTTTTACATACAAATCGTCCTTGTCTTTATCTTGAGGAATAGTGATATAAGGAACTCCTCCATGATATATAACCATTCTAAAATAAACATAAGCTCTTAAAAAAAGTGCCTGAGCTATAAACTCATCCTTTTTTACCTGACTTAACTCTCCATTTGTCGTATTCTGAATTGCTTCATTTATCAAACGAATAATCGTATAATCCCACTTCTTATATTCATCATTTGAAATAGTCACACGATCCTGATAAAAGTGAATTCCTGTAAGTTGCTGCGTCTTCTGATCTAAAGTAGAACTCCAATTGTCAAAAACATTGGCATACAAATTAGCCATATATGAATTCACTAATTTTTCATCATTCCAGACTTTGTTTGCATCATAACTATATATATTCTCAATATCTAAAGTATCGCAAGCACTATATACCAACGCCAGTAATAAAAGACTTATTATTGTTATTTTTTTCATTGCTATCGTTTTTAGAATTTAATATTCAACCCAAAAGTAAACGACTTCATCAAAGGATATGAGTCATAGCAATCCTGTTCCGGATCATGAAACTCAGTAACATCAGAAATCACAAACAAGTTTGTACCATTAAAAAATAATTGAGCAGAAATCAGGTTCAATGGTTCAAGAATAGATTTTGGCAAATCATATCCAATATTTAAATTTTTTAATCGTAGATAAGCTCCATTACGAATCCAGAAAGATTGGTTACCTGTCCCCGATTCATACCAACTACTACCAATTACACGAGGATATTTTGCCTCTGGATTTTCCGATGTCCATACATCATCCGCCCAAATGGGATAATAAGGACGAATCGTACCTCCATATTGACGCATACCTCCGTACCCTTCACCCAAATTGCTTATCATGCGATCATACAGGCCAACACCTTGGAAATGCATATCTAAGGTGATTCCTTTCCATGATATACTGCCACCAAACCCATAATTAATTCGCGGAGAAGCATTATCTGTCAACAATTGAATATCGTTCGCATCAATCTTTCCATCAGGCCCAGGAGAATACCCATCACCACGAACATCTTCAAAATAAAGACCACCCAAATACGGGTCACGTCCAAATTGTTTAAATCCTTTAATTAACAACTCATCTAATTGTTCCTGAGTACGAACCATTCCTAAGGTTTTATAACCGGTAATTTTATTCAATGGTTTTCCTATGGCTGACAATTCGTATAAATTACCTCCTTCTTTATATAATGCCGTTTCATCCAAAACATCCCACTGGTCTTTAGAAAAACCAAGATTTCCATAAACAGAATAACTAATCGTTCCATTTAAAGCCTTATCCCGCCACAATGCGGAAACTTCAAATCCCCGCCAAGATCTTTCTGCATAATTTTCTGGAGCTAAAGACTGTCCATAAGTATCTGGAATAGTGACAATACGCGTACCTAAAATATCTTTTTCCGCTTTATAAAAAGCATCAAAAGAACCACTCAATCTGTTTTGTAGAACAGTAAAATCAAACCCTGCATTATATGTCGTGGAAGTTGCCCACGTCAAATAAGGATTGGGGGTTGCTCCAGGTTGTATTCCTTGTACCAGATTGCTCCCCCAAATATAAGAACTACCCGTTTCATATTTATTAATGTAAGAAAATGGCGAAATTTTCTGATCACCGGTTTTATTCAAATCAATATCATTACCGGTTGTTCCATAAGACGCTCTAATCTTTAAGTCATCCAACCAGTTTGATGTTCCTTTCAGAAAACTTTCCTGACTAATCCGCCATGCAGCTGAAAAAGAAGGGAAAAATCCCCAACGTTTCTCTTTAGGGAATAAAGAGTTACCATCATAACGAAAAGAAAATTCCGCAATATACTTCTGGTCATAATTATAGTTCACACGACCAATCCAGGAAAGTCTTCCTCCCGTTACTTCTTCAGCATCTCCCCAACGACGTTCGCTATCCGTTGAATAAACAAACATCTGATCGTAATTGGTTAATGGATCTTCCGCTTTGGCATACACTTTCTCACCACCATTAGAAGCCTGTTCCCAAACAGCTGTAGCAGCAATTCCATGTTTACCGAATGTATTATTATAATTCAAGAACCAGTTCAACTGCTCGCTCCACAACGTATGTATATTATAGCTTAGAAATTCCTGATTTTGTGAGAAAGTAAAAATATTAATATTGTTTGGATCCGGAGGTGCCGGAATAAAGCGGTTTTCATCTGCGTTAGCCGGAGACCATACATAGTTTTTCTGATAGGTCAAATACTTTTTACGCATATAATCATTACTGATATAATTCCCGGAAAACTTAGTACTTAATCCTTTCAAGAGGCTACTTAAGTCTATGTCGAATGTTAAAATTGTATTCAGTTCTCTCTTCCGAGTTTTAATATAACGATCACCAATAACCTGGTCTATCACACTCCAAGCCTGCCAACTACCCATTGGCGTTTGCACCGGATAATCTGTAACTTCATTAGCGGGAGTACCATCTTCATATAAATAAAAAGGATAAGTCTTAGGCCAGTTAAAGGTGCAACGATACAAATCACCAATAGTTTGTTCATCATCATCTGAAAAAGGCCAATAAAAACGTTTTTGATATTGTTGATTAGCGGCAACATTCAGATTCATTTTAATTTTATCCGTGATTTTTGCCGTCACATTAGAGCGTAAATTAAATTTATCATTCTCCAAGTTTTTGTACGAACCTTCTTCTCCTATATAACTAAGCAAAGCATAATATGTTACACGATCTCCACCGCCAGAAACACTAAGTGAATGTTTTTGATTCCATGGTGTCTGCCAAATATAGTCATGTACATTATAATTTTTGTCTTTAAAATAATCGAATTCAACATCACCATTAGGAGGGTTAATCCCCTGAAATTCTGCTACACGATTTTGATAGATTAGCTCGTCAGTGGCGGTTGTCTTATCAGAAAGCAGTTCCATAGTCGGGGTCATAAAAGTATATGAAGCCTGGTAATTAAATATGGGTTTTTGTTGTTCTCCGCCTTTTGTTGTAACAAGAACAACCCCATTACCTGCCTGAGAACCATAAATTGAAGCCGTTGCAGCGTCTTTCAAGAAACTTAATTGATCAATTTCATTTGCTTCTAATGCATCAAAAGCCGTTTTATCCCGCACAATCCCATCAATAACAAACAACGGCTCTCCAAATCCACCACGAATACGAATATCTGAAGAAGATCCTATAAGACCTGAATTACCCACAATATTAACACCAGGCGCACGTCCGGCCAAAGTGTTTGACAAATTTGATGTAGATATTGTACTAAGCTCATCCGCTTTAATCGCTGTAATAGAACCGGTCATATTCACTTTTTTCTGTACACCATACCCCACAATAACAACCTCTTCCAGCTTCTGTGTATCATCTTTCAGTAAAATATTAAACTCCGTCTTTCCCACTACACTTATTTCTTGTTCAAGATAACCAATGTAAGAAATAACAAGAATCCCTTTTTCCGGGATATCCTGCATAGTAAATTCACCATTAACATCAGTTATTGTTCCAATGGTAGTTCCTTTTAATACAACATTAGCCCCAATAATCGGTTCTTCCATAGCATCTTTTATTCTCCCTCTGACAGTTTTCCCGTTCTGTTGAGAAACAAGAATATCATGAACTATACCATGATTCCTTTCATCTTTAAGAAAAATCCGATTATTACTAATCCTATAGCTTATATCAGCATTTTTAAATACTTTATTCAAGATAATCTCTATTGATTCATCTTTTTCATCAATCGATATTTGGTCGAGTTTTCTATTCAACAACATTTCATCATAAGAAAATTCATATCCTGTCTGTTTATTTAAATGATAGATTACAGCTCCTACAGTCGTATTTTTTAGCATTAAAGAAAAAGAAACATGTTGAGATTCTAAATTGACAGCTTTAACTTGAATTGCAAGGAACAAAAACAATAACGTAATTTTCCCTATTATCTGAATTCGCATTATAAATTCCAGTTTATTCTCCTCTATTCGTAAGTTTTTCGGTTTATCCATATCAGTTTTAATTATTTATTAAATACATTTTTTCATTAGTCTCGTTGTATTTTTTTGATTCATTGTATAACTTAATAGGCATTCATTTTTAAATTGTTTATTCATAAATAAATATTTCATCACCCTCTATTTTATATTGAATAGGAGCTAAATAAGAGAGAATATCCAGGACTTGTTCAAGGGTTTCGTCCCGGTTAATGACACACCGATATTTTCGATCGGCCAACTTTTTAGATTCCAGGTTAATATTGACATCATATATTAAAGAAAGCTTATTAACAATCTCACGTAAAGTAGAATTCTCAAAGGTCAATTGATTCAAATGCCATGCTGTACTTACATTTGTATCTATTGTCCTAACACTATATTCATTATTATTGAGTGAATAGGTTACTTTTTCACCAGGAAACATATCATAAACAGGCTTGCCTTTTTTATCTAATAAAACCACTTTCCCTGTAACAAGAATAGTTTCTACAACACCAGATTTTTTCTTATTCTTTAAATTAAAAGATGTGCCTAGCACCTTTACTTTCATGGAAGAAACATCAGCAATAAAAGGTGAATGCTGATTTTTTTTTACATCAAAATAAGCCTCACCTTCTAATTCTATCCGACGTTTATTTTTCGAAAACGATTTTGGAATTTTAATTGTTGATGCTTCATTTAGCCAAACAACAGTTCCGTCAGAAAGATTAAACTTTTTAATACTTTCTCCTTGTTGTACAGAAATTTTAGTATATTCAAAATTTTCATCACAATATTTATTTATTGTGTAAGAAAAAAATATCAAGACAATCAACACTGCTGCATAATTAATAATTTGTCGAACAATAGCAATAGGATGTTTTTTCGTTATTTTTTTGTTTATTTTATTTAAAGAAACAAGTGTTTTTCCATGGATTATATCTCTACATCGATAATTCAACTTCAACTTTATTAAAGTCTCAAAAAAAGCCTCGTTAGAAACGTTCTCTTTTCTCCAATTTAAAAGAGTTTCCATTTCTAATGCTGAAAGATCGTCAAGCAAATATTTTACGATAAGCCTATAATCAAAATCCATAGTTTTCCTTTTTATTTATTATCGAAACGATCTAAAACGAAAAACTACTGAGCATAACCTTCATTTTAATAACGATATAAAAAACAAAACAAGCACCGCCTAATCAAAAAAGCATTTTTTGTAACAGGTAACTATACACAAATTATTCTTAAGATCAACCGAGCAAAGCACAGTACTTTATAAATATATTTTTACATTTGTGTACAATTAATAAACGCACAGGTGAATTGTTCTTGGGAGAATAAAATCTTAATAGATTTACAACGAGGGAATAGAGAAGCCTTTAATGAATTCTTTTGTTTTTATTTTCCTCGTTTACTGGCCTATACATCTTCTATTGTAAACCACAAAATCGCAGAAGATATTACCCAGGATGTATTTTTATATGTTTGGGAAAACAGAAAAAGATTAACAATTTCCAAAGGTTTTCATTCTTATCTTTTTCAGGCAGCTTATACCAGATGTATTGATTATCTGAAAAAAAATCAATCTGCAGAGAAATACAATTCACGTGTAATGCTTGAGCATGCTTATATTTATGGCAATTTACTTAATGATGACGGTAAAATATTAGAAGAATTATATGCTAAAGATTTTTACAAACAACTCTATTCTCTTCTTGAAGAAATACCGGCACAACGTCGCGAAGTTTTTGTTTTGGCATACATACATGGGGTGAAAACTAAAGAAATAGCTGAGATTTTAGATATTCCACATAGAACAGTTGAAAGCCACCTTTACTTAGCTTTGAAATATCTTAAAAAGAACATGACCTCTAAAGACTTCCTTGTTCTTTGTCAATTATTTTCTATCACGCCACAACTACTGTCTGTATTATCTCAAGCGGTACGAATATAAATGAAAAAAACACCATAACATTAGTTTGAGAAAAACCAGTACCTTTGCGAGCATGAATGCATGGTTGCCTACTACAAAAAAGGAAGTTGAAGCAAGGGGATGGGATTCTCTCGATGTTATTTTATTTTCGGGGGATGCTTATGTGGATCATCCGTCTTTTGGTGCTGCGGTTATCGGACGAACATTGGAAGCGGAAGGACTACGGGTAGCAATTGTCCCTCAGCCGGATTGGAGAGGTGATTTTCGGGATTTTCGCAAATTGGGTATACCGCGCCTTTTTTTCGGGGTTTCTCCCGGAGCAATGGACTCCATGATTAACCATTATACGGCCAATAAAAGGCTTCGCAGTGACGACGCATATACGCCAGACAGACGTGCGGGTATGCGCCCGGATTATCCGAGCATTGTATATACGGGTATTCTTCGTCAGTTATATCCGGAAACACCGATCGTACTCGGAGGGATAGAGGCTTCGTTGAGACGATTGACACATTATGACTATTGGCAGGACAAATTACGCCCGGGTATTTTAGCAGATAGCCCGGCAGATCTGTTAATTTACGGTATGGGTGAACTCCCGCTGAAAGAATTAGTACGTCACATAAAATTGGGCGAGCCTTTTCGAACGATCAGAGATATTCCGCAAACAGCTTATATAACAACGGATCCAATTACTCCATTAACCGATGATATTCATCTTTTTTCACACGAAAAATGTTTGGTTGACAAGTTGAAACAAGCAGAGAATTTCCGACATATCGAAGAAGAATCAAACAAATATCATGCTTCACGTATTTTACAGCAGGTCGGAAAACGGACGATTGTTGTCAATCCACCGTTTCCACCGATGACGGAAAAACAAATCGATGCTTCGTTTGATTTACCTTATACGCGTTTGCCCCATCCCAAATATAAGGGCAAAACGATCCCGGCTTTTGAAATGATTAAGTTTTCTGTTAATTTACATCGCGGCTGTTTTGGCGGATGCGCTTTCTGTACCATCTCTGCCCATCAGGGAAAATTTATTGCATCACGTAGCAAAGACTCAATCTTAAAAGAAGTGCACCAGATTACACAAATGCCTGATTTCAAAGGTTATTTGAGTGATCTTGGTGGCCCATCGGCAAATATGTACCACATGAAAGGAACAGATGAACATATCTGTGAAAAATGCAAAAAGCCCTCTTGTATTTTCCCTGCAATTTGTCCAAATTTGAATGCGGATCATTCAGCTTTGTTGGATATATATCGGGAAGTCGATCGGTTGCCGGAAGTTAAAAAATCGTTTGTCGGAAGTGGTATACGTTATGATTTGCTTCTTCACAAATATAAAGAGGAAAGCAAGAATGAAGCTGCCCGTACCTATATGGAAGAATTAATTGCCAAACATATTTCCGGCCGACTTAAGGTGGCACCTGAACATACATCGGACGCAGTATTAAAACAAATGCGTAAACCCTCTTTCGAATTATTCGGACAATTTAAACGTATTTTTGAAGAAAACAATCAACGTTATAAATTAAATCAACAACTAATCCCTTATTTTATATCTAGCCATCCGGGCTGTCATGAAGCAGATATGGCAGACTTAGCTATCCAAACCAAGCGGCTTAATTTCCAACTCGAACAAGTACAGGATTTTACACCGACACCAATGACATTGGCTACAGAAATATATTACACAGGCTACCACCCGTATACATTAGAAAAAGTATATACAGCCAAAAGTAAAGATGAAAAGCTAGCTCAACGGCAATTTTTCTTTTGGTACCAACCGGAATACCGGCAAAAAATTATTCGTTCTTTACAACGCATCGACAGGAAAGACCTGATCGACCAACTTTTTGGAAAGCAACCAGTAACAGGTCAGCGTTTACGAAAAAACAAGCGATCATGACCCCATGACCGTCTGGTTACCTGTTTGATTTTATCATCATGCTTTGATAGCAATGATTTCAATTTCTACAAGTCCGTTTTTAGGTAAAGTTTTGACAGCAATCGTCGAACGGGCAGGAAATGCACCTTCAAACTGGGTTGCATAAATTTCGTTCATAGCGGCAAAATCGCCCATATCTGCTAAAAAAACCGTTGTTTTCACAATATCCGACATTTCAAAACCAGCTTCAGATAGGATGGCAGAAATATTCTTAAAAACCTGAACGGTCTGACCTTGCACATCTGCAGCAGCAAATTCTCCGGTCGACGGATCGATACCTAACTGTCCGGAAGCGAAAAGCGTATTCTCGGCTTGTACGGCTTGGCTGTAAGGCCCGAGTGCTGCCGGCGCATTTTTTGTTGCAATAATTTTTTTCATATACTTATTTCGTGTTTAAATTGTTTATACGTTGACGTACGACTTCATAAATCAAAACAGAAGAAGCAACGGAAACATTCAGTGAACCGATTGTTCCAAATTGCGGTATTTTCACCATATGATCCGCAATACGTAAGTTTTCAGAAGATACACCTGTATCCTCAGCCCCCACAACAAGTGCGACAGGCCCTTCATAAGAAACCGACGTATATAATTCCGTAGCTTTTTCCGTAGCTGCAAAAACTTTTACGCCACTAGCTTGCAGAAAACGAATCGCGTCATGAATAGTTCTCTCTTTACATACAGGCAAAGTATGAAGAGCTCCGGCAGACGTTTTTACAGCATCGGCATTGACCGTCACACTGCCATGGGCAGGAATAACAATTCCATCAACACCTGCACATTCGCACGTACGGGCAATCGCGCCAAAATTACGCACATCCGTCACCCCATCCAACAATACGATAAAAGGACTTTTCCCCTGTTCAAAAATAAAAGGAATCAGATCCTCCAATTTATGATAAGTTACGGAAGACATAAGGGCAATGACTCCCTGATGGTTTTTTCGCGTAATCCGGTCAAGACGTTCTACAGGCACACGTTGTACCGGAATATCACGTTCTTTCAACGTATCAAAAAGTTCTTTTGTAAGATCATTTTTTGCTTCCCGACGGACAAGTATCTTGTCGATTTCTTTCCCTGCCTGAACAGCTTCTATCACGGCACGCGTACCAAATATTAATTCATTTTCTTTCATATACGTTGTTTTAAGATTTCACCCCCCAACAAGTCACGTGCATTAGCAATAGCTGCATCTGTCAACACTGCTCCGCTCAACATACGGGCAACTTCTTTCACCCGTTCATCACTATCGAGCCGACGAATTTTTGTCACCGTTTGTTCAGCGGAATCCTGTTTATATACTAAATAATGTGCTTTCCCTTTCGCTGCGATCTGTGGTAAATGAGTGATGGCAAGTACCTGCATCTTCGTTCCTAACTCACTCATAATATTCCCCATCTTATCAGCGATATCTCCGGAAACGCCAGTATCTACTTCATCAAAAAGAATTGAAGGCAAAGCTGTATGTCCGGCAATCATCGCCTTCAAGCAAAGCATCAGTCGGGATATTTCGCCACCTGAAGCAGTATCAGCCACTGGCTGCAAAACTCCATTCTTGTTGGCTGTGAAAAGAAAACAAACATCATCAATACCATTTACATCCGGTTGTTTTTTTTTCGTCATCCGAATCTGAAACCGAGCATTAGGCATTCCTAATGGGGTTATCAAATCGATTAATTTACCGGATATGATTTCAGCTGTTTTTTTACGAGAAACGCTCAATTCATTTGCCAAATCACACAATTTAACTTGTCGAATTTTTATCTGCTGTTCCAACCCGGAAATTTGTTCATCAAAAGAGTTAATCTCCTGCAATTGAATCTTAAATCGGTCATTGATTTCAAACAAATCATCCAAAGAAGAAACGCGATGTTTCTGTTCGAGAGAATACAACAAGTTTAAACGCTCGTTTACAAAATCCATTCGTTCCGGATTATATTCTATTTTCTCCTGTTGAACTTCAACGTCAGCAGCCAAGTCGTTTAAATCGAGATAAGCCGAACGCAATCGTTCTTCCATCTCTTTTGCATTCGGATAATAGCTTCCTATTGATGTAACTATTGAAAGCGCATCTCTTAAGCCACGCACAACACCTTGCTCATCTCCATTCAGACAGTCATGCAATTTATAAAGCGAATTTTTTATTTCTTCGGCATGAGACAATAATTCCTGTTCCTGTTCCAATTCATTCTGTTCATCAGGCCGAAGACGCGCAGAATCAAACTGTTCTAGTTGGAAACGAATATAATCTTCTTCTTTCTTCGCCTGATCAGCTTTTTCTTTTAATGAATTTAACTCACGTCCCAGCGAAACATAAATAGAGAATTCTTCACGATATTGTTGAAGTAAGGCCTTATTCCCGGACATCAAATCGACAATTTTCAATTGAAAAAGCGGATCTCCTAATAATAAATTTTGATGCTGAGAATGAATATCTACAAGAAATCCGCCTAATTCCTTCATCACCGAAAGAGAAACAGGGGAATCATTCACAAAAGCACGGGACTTACCGGAAGCATATAATTCACGGCGGAACAGGCAAATTTTCGAGTCATATTCCAAATCATTCTCTTTAAAAAAAGGAAGCAAATCATATTTTGTAATATCGAATGCCGCTTCAATCACACATTTATCCGCTCCGTCTTTTATGCTTTTCCCATCCGCACGCTGCCCCAAGACAAGTCCCAAGGCACCCAATATAATTGATTTCCCAGCTCCGGTCTCTCCGGTAATAACCGAAAAATTATCTTCAAACTGTATATTCAGACGATCAATTAAAACAAAATTCTGTATTAATAAGGACGTTAACATGATTTGGTTATTTTTTTAACGGTTCCAATCGCGTCGACTCTGTCGGATAAATATCAGAAAGGAATTTATAACCTTCCTGTTTTTCCTGATTTGTAGCTTCAGAATAAATAGCAACAACTTCATCTAATTTCGCATCCGAAAATAAAGAAAGCAAAACGGATGTCGGTCGGGCGCTTTTTAGTTCTTTCAATGCAAGCAAATCCGAAATAATAGTCGTCCGTCCACGATCTGCATTAGCCGCCATTTCATCAAGTCCTTTACGATAGTATGTATACCACATATTTCGAAATCCTTCTGCTACATTTTCAGTTAAAGCAGTCACAAGAGCATGTCGGTTCCGCGAACTATCAAATGGTTTCCATCCATTCCAGGAAGGTTGAGACTGAGCCAAATTGACGATCTGCATAGCTTGTTGAAAAAAAGAAGTTCCGCCCATTGGAGAAAAACTGTCGAAATCCAAACCGAGTATTATATAAATATAAAAAACAATAGTAGCCGTCAAATTACTTTCCAATGTATTCTCAGAATATTCTAACGGCTGGAATTCGACATAATCAAAATCGAATTGCCTATCACGAAAATTCAATAATGTAGTTGAATACGAAGAATTATATACCGGTCGACGTGCCTGTACTTGAATCTCGGCCTTAAAGCTGTCGTCAGTCCGCTCATTAACTATAATATTCATCGAACAATCAATCCGTTCATTTACAGAGAAAGTCGCCGATGTCCACTTTTTATTATTCACAAATTCCATCAGTGCATTTTCCAAAGTCGTAAAAATCTGTTTGCTCGATCCTTGTACTTTGTCGCTATTGATCGTGATTTTTGCATTCAATTCCTGCGCTTTGACTAAAAAGCCGAAACTCAAAAGAACAATTGCAATCATTATTTTTTGTATTCTCCTCACCATAATGTCGCCAATTTATCGACAATATCCGATGCAACATCCAACTTTTGTTTCAAATCAAAGTGAGTTACGACACCAAATTTGTCTATAATCGATATTTTATTCGTATCGCAACGGAAACCGGCACCCTGTTCACGTAAAGAATTCAACACAATGAAATCCAAATTCTTTCTTCTTAGTTTATCCGTTGCATGCCTTTCTTCATCATTTGTTTCCAGCGCAAATCCAACCAATACCTGACCGGACTTTTTTATTGCTCCCAAAGAAGCCGCAATATCCCGATTCGGAGTTAATCTCAAACAAAGCTCATTGCTACTTTCCCGCTTGATCTTTTCATCCGATCGAACAGCAGGTTTAAAGTCTGCTACCGCAGCACATAAAATTGCTGCGTCAACCGTTGGAAACACATTCATTGTTACCTCATACATTTGATCTGCCGACTCCACATCCACACGCTTTATTTTCGGATGATCAATCGTTTGATTTACCGGACCGGTAATCAAAACAACCTCAGCTCCTCTGTCTGCACAAACTTTAGCCAAAGCAAAACCCATCTTCCCAGATGAGTAATTACCTATAAAACGAACTGGATCTATCTTTTCATATGTGGGACCAGCTGTAATTACAATCTTTTTTTTTTGCAAGTCTTCTTTTGGGCTAAAAAAAGCTTCTAAAACCCGGACTATATTTTCGGGTTCTTCCATACGTCCTTTACCCGTCAAATGACTGGCCAATTCACCCTCTGCAGGTTCTATAATATGATTGCCAAAACTACGTAAACGTTCCAGATTCTGTTGTGTCGTTGGATGAGCGAACATATCCAAATCCATAGCGGGGGCAATAAACACCGGTGCTTTACAGGAAAGATACGTCGTGATGAGCATATTGTCGGCTATACCATTAGCCATCTTACCAATTGTGGAAGCAGTTGCCGGAGCAATTAACATTGTGTCAGCCCAAAGTCCTAAGTCTACATGACTGTTCCATGTGCCGTCACGATTGGAAAAAAAATCACTAATTACCGGTGCATTACTTAAAGTAGAAAGCGTCAATGGAGTAATAAATTCCTTTCCCGCAGGAGTAATCACGACTTTCACTTTCGCCCCCTTTTTTATTAACAAACGGATCAGGTAAGCAGCTTTATAAGCCGCAATACTCCCGGTTACACCCAATATTATATTTTTACCGTCTAACATAAATTACGATCAAAATCGAAGTGCTAATATTTCACGAGCGACCTGCCAATCAATATCCGCATGCTCACCTAATTTCCAATCCATGATCCGAATATGTTCAACCAAAGAATCCAGGTCTTTTTTACGGATGCCAAATCCGGCTAAACGCGTGGGCAATCCCATCGACAGAAAAAAATCTTCAACGGCATTTATGGTATCATTCACGATGCAATCATCACTATCGGAAGTCACATCAAAAACATTCCTCCCCAAAGAAAGTATTTTCTCTCTCTTCGCCTCTTTCTTATATTCCATGACACCCGGCAATACAATCGCCAATGTCTGCGCATGATCCAACCCAAATAGCGCAGTCAATGAATACCCGATACGATGCGAAGACCAGTCTTGCGGAACCCCTTGACCAATCCATGAATTTAAAGCGTTGGAGGCCGCCCACATCAAGTTGGCACGTATATCATAGTTTGTTTTATCTTTCAAAACCTTTTTCCCCTCTTCCACAATAATTCGCATCAACGATTCAGAAAATGCATCCTGAACACGGGAATTCACCGGATAAGTCAGATATTGTTCGATTACATGAACAAACGAATCCACAACCCCATTAATTACTTGACGAAGCGGAAGAGAATACGTAACTTCAGGATCAAGAACTGCGAACTTCGGGAAAACCAATGGCGAAGCAAATCCTAACTTCAAACGGTTCTCATTGCGGGAAATCACAAAACGTTCGTTCATTTCCGAACCCGTCGCAGCTAAAGTTAAAACGCATCCCAACGGAAGCGCCTCTCTTATAGGACTTCCTTTTAACAGAATATCCCATGGATCTTCTCCATCAAAATAAGTTGCAGCAGCAACAAACTTAGTCGCATCGATTACCGAACCACCGCCGACTGCAAGCAAAAACGTGATTCCTTCCGATTTAACCAAGTCGACTGCTCTCATGCAAGTTTCATAATCCGGATTAGGCCTAATACCTCCAAATTCAAATGTGTCAAAATCAGCTAACGCCTCCTTTACCTGATCGTAAACTCCGTTCTTTTTAATACTGCCTCCTCCATAAAGAATCAAAACTCGAGCTTCACGAGGTATCTGAGCAGACAAACGCGCGATCGTACCTTTTCCAAAAATGATCTTTACCGGATTACAAAATTCAAAATTATTCATTTTCTTATTTCGAGTTAAACCCTCTCAACTTTATTTCAGTTAGAATCCGCTTTGTATTTAAAGGAAAATCCCCATTCATAATCCATCCGTAATACCCCGGATCTGTCTCTAACACATCAGCAACTAAACGTCCTTTATATTTTCCGAAATTAATCACTTCTTCCCCCCTCTCATTATAAATCATTCGACCGGCAAAATCCACATTATTTGTAAAACTTGAAAATTTAGAAAGAAAATTAACATCGTTTTCCAAATCCGGATAACGATCCAATTGAGCCTTCAACACTTCATACGTTGCCAGAGTATCAGCTTCAGCCGTATGTGCATTATCCAAAATTCTATCACAATAAAACTTATAGGCCGCCGCCAATGTCCGTTGCTCCATTTTATGAAAAATAGTCTGGACATCCACAAACTTTCGTTTATTCAAATCTACATCCACACCTGCCCTCAAAAATTCTTCCGCCAAAAGAGGAATATCAAATCGGTTCGAATTATAACCGGCGAGATCACACCCTTCAATATGCGAGGCAAGAGACTTAGCGATTTCTTTGAATGTCGGGCAATCTTTCACATCCTCATCTGAAATACCATGAATTGCCGTCGATTCCAGAGGAATAGGCATACTCGGATTAACCCGGCGTGTCTTAGATTCTTCTTTCCCGTTCGGATAAACTTTTAAGAACGAAATCTCTACAATCCGATCCTTAACAATGTCAATCCCCGTGGTTTCCAAATCGAAAAACACTAACGGATTCTTCAAATTTAATTGCATTATGTTTTATTTAATACATTGATTTATTCATTCAACATCATCGGCATGAGTAACATCAACAAGTCTTCATTTTCTTCGTTTTCCGACGGGACAATCGTTCCTGCACGTGTAGGATCAGCCAATTCCATAATGACTTCTTCAGCCGCTATATTACTCAATATTTCAATCAAAAAAGTCGCTTTAAACCCTATCTTCAACTCGGGATCTGAATATTGGCAAATAATCTTCTCTTCCGCTGAAGTTGAAAAATCAATATCTTGAGCCGAAACAATCATTTCATTATCCAAGAGATGCAGTTTCACCAAGCTACTCGCCGGGTTGGAAAAAACCGAAACACGTTTCAAAGCATTCAAGAACGAAAGCCTGTCAATAATTACTTTATATGGATTATCCTGAGGAATCACACTGTTATAATTCGGATAACGCCCTTCGATTAAACGACAAACCATCTCGAAATTAGAGCATGTAAAACAAGCATTGTTTTCATCAAATTTTACCACAATAATCTCTTGTTCTTTCTGTAAAATAGAACGCAATAAGTTCGCCGGTTTTTTGGGCAAAATAAAGGCCGCCCTCTCTTCACCCTTAATAGAGAAATTTCGCAGCCGAGCCAATTTATGTCCATCGGAAGCGACAAAAGTCAAACTGTCCGTATTTATATCAAAATAAACGCCATTCATAACGGGACGAAGTTCATCATCAGCCGTAGCAAACAAAGCACGTCCCAATCCATTCAACAACATCTGGGCTTCAATTTGAACAATAGTAACATTTTCTCCAAACGGTCTTTGTTGTGGATAGGTATCCCCTCGTTGCCCGATAAAATTATATTGTCCATTCTGGAAATGAATAAACACTTCCATATTTTCATCGTTAATCGTAAAAGTCAGCGGTTGTTCCGGCAATTCTTTCAAAGGATCAAGCAGGATCTTCGCAGATATGGCAAACAACCCTTCGCCCTCGACATGCAGTACGTCGACTGAAGTAACGAGTCTGGTTTCGGAGTCCGAAGCTGTTATCGTCAACTTGTTTCCTCCCAACTGAAATAGAAAACTATCCAAAATAGGCAAAGAATTTTTCGAAGCGATCACCTTGCTTATCGATTGCAAACGTGACAATAATGCGGTGCTTGATACATCAAATTTCATAAGCGTATATTATTTACAGTTATATCAATTGATTAAAGAACAAAATTAAGAAATATATTTATTCTCCCGATGCATAAAAAGAAAAAGTTCATATTATAGAAAAAGCCCTCTTCCGATAAAACAGAAGAGGGCTTCATCTTATATTTTCCAACGAATTATTTCGCAAAATAATCTTTCACAGCTTCGTTGGGTATCATTTCTTCCTGAAATGTATAAGCTCCCGTTTTTGGAGACTTCACCATTTTAATCACTTTTGAATAGGTACGTCCGTCACCTTTCTTAAATGTTGCAACCGCTTTTTTTGCCATTGTTTAATCTCCCTATTACTTAATTTCTTTGTGTATCGTCATTTTCCGCAAAATCGGATTATACTTTTTCAATTCCAATCGTTGCGTTGTATTTTTTCTGTTCTTGGTGGTTATATACCGTGAAGTACCGGGCATACCACTTTCTTTGTGTTCGGTACATTCCAATATTACCTGCACTCTATTGCCTTTTGCTTTCTTAGCCATTTTACATCCTCCCCATTAAGCGTTTAAATATCCTTTTTCAGCCGCCATTTTTAGAGCAGCATCCAAGCCTAATTTATTTATCGTACGCAAGCCTGATGCTGATATATTCAGGCTGATCCAACAATCCTGTTCTACCCAATAGAACTTTTTCTGAAATAGGTTAACATTAAACTTACGTTTCGTCCTTTTGTTTGAGTGAGAAACGTTGTTGCCAACCATCGCTTTTTTCCCGGTAATTTGACAAATTTTGGACATCTCTATCTTAAATTTTATTTTTGTTATTCGCTATTTAATAAAAAATTATGCCTGATTTAAAGAGAATACAATAAAATGTACAACCTTAATTCCCCATAAAAACAATATCCCTTTTTTCTGAACTAGCATCACGAACAGACACAAAGGACAAAACATGTGAAAACCAAATCGCTTCACATCTTTTGGAGTGCAAAGGTAAAAAAACAATTCTATATAACCTTCACAAATAGTTAAATAATTAATTATTTTCTTCATATTGTCAATTATTCGCCTTCTATCCAACGAACAATTTCATCGCTGAATGGAGATAATTTGGGAGGAATACAATCGACCCATTCTCCTTTCTCATCAATCATAAATTTCTGAAAATTCCATGCAACTTCAGCGTCCCGCTTCCCATTTTCAGATTGTGTTGTCAACCACTTATATAAAGGTGCCATATCTTCTCCTTTCACGGATATTTTTGCCATCATAGGAAAAGTCACACCATAATTTAATGTACAAAAAGCTTGTATCTCAGCATTTGTCCCGGGTTCTTGCTCTTTGAAATTATTAGCAGGAAATCCGACAACAACAAACCCGCGACTGGCATATTTCGTATATAAAGCTTGTAATTCTTCATATTGAGGTGTCAACCCACATTTAGAAGCGACATTGACCACCAAAACTTTTTTCCCTTTCAAGTTGCTCAACGGAAAATCTGTACCATCAATAGACTTCACCGTAAAATCATAAAAAGAAGCCTTTTGGCTCATCATAAAAAGGGGAAACAACACGATCATCGACAAGATTAAAACTGTTCTCATAAAAACCTGATTTGAATGGTTAAAACTCACTTGTTTCGACAGTATAGAAAAAACATCGTATTGATTCCCTCTATATTCAGAATAATCAACACTTAATATTCAGTCGATTCAAAACTGTCCGTATTTTCTCGAATGTGGTAATCCGGGTAGGCACCAAAGGCAAACGCAATTTATTCTCTATAAAACCCATTGCATTCAACATACTCTTCACTCCCGCCGGATTTCCATCTACAAACAACAAATCAAATAATTCTGTAAAACTATGATGAATCGTCCGGGCATTATCGTAGTCACTGGCTAACCCCAAGCGAACCATACGGCTGAATTCACGAGGGAAAGCATTGCCGATAACAGAAATAACCCCAATAGCACCCAGTGTTATCAACGGAAAAGTAATTCCGTCGTCACCTGAAATCACATTAAAATTCGCCGGTTTATTTTTAATGATATCATCCATTTGAGTGATGTTACCCGACGCTTCTTTTACCGCAATAACATTTTTAAATTCTCGGGCTATACGCAAAGTCGTTTCAGCAGTCATGTTAACACCCGTCCGTCCAGGCACATTGTAAAGGACAAGGGGCAACCGCGTCGCTTCGGATACAGCCTTATAATGTTGATATAATCCTTCCTGAGAAGGTTTGTTGTAATAAGGGGTTACCGACAAAACAGCGTCAATCCCTTCAAAATTATCGTTCTTCAATTTCTCCACAACGGAACGGGTACAATTTCCTCCGACGCCCAACACGATGGGGATTTGTCCTTTCACTTTGGATACGACCAGGCTAATTATCTTTTTCTTTTCGTCTTCCGTCAAAGTCGGTGTTTCAGCTGTCGTACCAAGTACAACGAGATAATCCGTTCCATTCTGTAATTGATAATCGACTAAACGGATTAGGGCATCATAATCCACACTCTCGTCTTCTTTAAAAGGGGTTATTAAAGCTACCCCCATTCCCTTTAAATTAATATCTGCCATGGAGATTTAGTTCCTCTTCTTAATTCTTTTATCTTGCAAAAATAGAGAAATAATATCATTTAGAACGGATACTTTGCAAATAAAATAACAGGTTTTCAAACAAATCGGAAGTTCTCTCCCCTCCTTTCATTATTATCGAAAAGTCATACAACGATTCATCTCCAAGACGTTCGCCAACCTTAAATGTCGAAGGATGTTGAAGCATGAGCAGTTTCAACGTATAACATTTTCCTCTACTTAAATCAATCAAGATATCAGCCGGAAAGCCCAAAACTTTCATCTTTATTTTATCATCTGGAATCCCATATTTATTGACAGTTTTTGTTTTGTTAATATAAACAAAAGACGGGTCGTTCAGTAAAGCAATATCTCCATGACCACTCATGCAACAATATACGTTTTTTCCCATCGCACCCAAATTCTTTAATTGAGGCGTAATACTACCTTGATCTTCAACTCCGAAACAAGACCAAAATAGTGCGAGCGTCATTTAACGAACAAAACTGATGTTCTCTGATATGCAAGTCTTCGATTAAATTTCGAATTTTACGCTCATAAAAATATCTTTTGAATATCATTTTTCCAGTATCTTAAGAAAATCACCTTCATTTAAAATTTTCACCCCCATTTTTTCGGCCTTTTCAAGTTTGGCTGGCCCCATATTTTCACCGGCTAAAATAAAATCTGTTTTTCGGGAAACCGAACTAACATTCTTTCCGCCATGTTGTTCAATCATTTGTTTGTACTCATCTCTCGAATGTTTACTGAATGTTCCACTGATTACAATTGATTTACCAACTAATTTATCGGATCGTTCAGCCAAAGCATCTTCAGAAAGACACATCTGCACGCCATATTCTGTCAGACGGGTTACCAATTCTTTATTTTTCAAACTGGAAAAATAAGTTACTACGCTTTGCGCAATCCGGTCGCCGATCTCGTCGACTCCCATTAATTGTTCTATAGTCGCTTTCCCTATACAATTTATATTATGAAAGACATAGGCTAATTTCTTTGCCACTGTTTCACCTACATAACGAATACCCAAAGCAAAAAGAACGCGTTCGAAAGGAACTTGCTTAGAGGCATCTATACTTTTTCTGAAATTTTCTGCACTTTTCTCCGCCCAACGTTCCAAACGCAACAAATCATTTGTTTTCAACGTATAAAGATCAGCTGGAGTCTGAATATAACCAGCATTATACAAATCTTCTACTGTTTCCGGACCAATATTTATATTCATGGCTTTACGAGTCACAAAATGTTCAATACGGCCTTTTATCTGTGGCGGACAGCCTTCTTCATTCGGACAATAATAAGCAGCTTCTCCTTCTGCCCGGATTAACGGCGTTCCACAGTCCGGACAATTCTTAATAAAACGAACTTTTTCTCCTATCTGAATTGAACGGGAATCTGTATCCACACCGACAATTTTAGGGATTATTTCACCTCCTTTTTCAACAAAAACCTGATCGCCAATATATAAATCTAATCCGGCAATAATATCGGCATTGTGAAGAGACGCACGCTTGACCATCGTACCCGACAATTGTACAGGCTCTAAGTTTGCGACAGGGGTAATGGCACCAGTACGACCAACTTGAAATGAAACCAAGTTTAGACGTGTCACTGCCCGCTCGGCCTGAAACTTATACGCAATTGCCCAACGTGGACTTTTGGCTGTAAAGCCCAGATTTTTTTGTTGTCTTAATGAATTCACTTTTAACACAACACCATCCGTCGCTACCGGTAAATTTTTGCGTTCTTTATCCCAATAGGTCAGATAGGCAAAAATCTCCTCCAAACTCGTACATTTACGAATGACATCCGGAATCTTGAATCCCCAGGAACGCGCTGCTTCCAGATTTGCGTAATGCGTATCAAATGGTAAATCTTCTCCTAACAAATAATAGAAATAAGCATCTAATTTGCGGGATGCGACGACAGTTGGATTCTGCAATTTTAATGTTCCTGAAGCCGCATTACGCGGATTGGCAAACAAAGGTTCTTCCTGTACCTCTCGTTCTTTATTTAAACGTTCGAATTCCGTCCAAGGCAATAATATTTCACCGCGTATCTCAAACAAATCCGGATAGCCGGCACCAAACAACTGGAGCGGGATCGAACGAATTGTTTTGACATTTGCCGTCACATCGTCTCCTTTCGTTCCGTCTCCACGCGTCACTGCTCGAACAAGAATTCCTTTCTCAAAAATAAGAGAAATAGAAGTCCCGTCATATTTTAATTCGGCAACAATCTCAAATGATTCGTTCAACGAACGCACTGTCCGCTCATAAAAATCCCGAACCTCTCCTTCCGAATACGTATTCCCTAACGATAACATCGGATAATGATGTTGTACCAGTTCAAAATCTTTGGAAAGATCACTACCGACACGTTCTGTAGGGGAATTCGGATCGGCAAATTCAGGATAAGCAGTTTCGAGAGACTGCAATTCCTTCATTAACGCGTCAAACTCAAAATCGCTGATCTTCGGGTCGGAAAGAACATAATAATTGTAATTATGTTTATTGATAATTTCCCTAAGCTCCTTTATCCTGCTTTCCGGGCTTTTATTCATTGTCCTAATTTAATTATACATTTTTACAATAGCACAAAAACGCGATTGTAACACCCAAAAATAAAAAAAAGAACGTAACTCTCTATTACGCCCTTATTAAAAGATACTATTTCCCCGGTCGACCATAACGGAATATAGAAGACGAACGTCCGAATATTCCCCGTTGTTTCGAACGTATATCTTCAACGATATAAAATGCGTTCGGATCGAATCCACGCACAATTTCATCCACATCTTTCTCAAACTTCCGGTCAAAAACAGATTCTACCACATCGACCTTGGATACAGAGCCCTGTCCATGTATACAAGTAGAGCCAAATCCTTTTGAATTTAGTTCTTTAGTCAGTTCCAATCCGTTTTTTTGTGTAAACACACGAAACAGAATCACACCGAAAGCAATCCGGCGTTCAATTAAAATCCCTACGAAATTGCCGGCTGCGTAACCTCCCGCATAAGACAAATACGAAACTAAACCATCAGCACGCGATAAAACCTGAGAAATAACCACTATCCAGATAAAAACCTCAAAAAAACCGACAATAGGCGCCTTGTAGCGTTCTCCTTTCGACACAAAAATAATACGTAATGTTCCCAATGAAACATCGCAAATACGTCCAAAGAAAATAATAAACGGCAATAGCCAGGGGTATACATCCAGAAAATCAAACATGAGCCTCTATTTAAATGTTTAGAAGACAAAGATAATTAATTTCCGTTGTTCAAACATACCTCTTTCTACCGGACTATTCATGAGTAAAAATTTACCTGGACCAATAAATATGCTCAGGATCTTTTCGGCAAATTATTCAAAACCATGTGGAACGCATCACCGTTTATTTCGAACCGGAAGCAGAAACACCATTTTCATCCAATTATAACCCATTCTAAGAAAGAAAAACAGTTTATTTAATGTCAAAATGAATTAGGTGGATTTTGTTGATTAAAAAAACACTTCTTTATTATCTTTGTTATTATAATCTTGCTCTGTAAAAACATACGAATATGCAGACATTTAATGGCTCCTTATGTTTTAATATCCCATTTGAAACGAATAAATCCAATTTATTAAACCGGGAATATTATAAAAAAATTAAGAACAATATTAATAACAACGAAATTTGTTATGAGCAAAAAAAGGAATTAATTTCTTTTTTCCGGACATGCTTCCCGAATGTATGTCCGGTAATGGCTTGCAATCAAAAGATAAAATACGAAGGCAGTTTTCTCTGCCACTGTGTCTCAGTTGCCGATAAATTTCTTGACGATAAGAACCACAACAATTTTGCTCTTCAATTTTTATTAGGACGCTATCCTGTTTCCTATACCTACGAAAGCATCAAAGGGAAAAAATGTTCGTTTTCTTTTGATCTACTACTCACATTGCATTCCCATGTAGAAGTGAATGACGAGGAGATACAAACTCATTTATTACTCCTTATTCCATTGGAAAATCGTTCGGCAGACGAAATTATCTTCATAAAACATCTATTCTTCAAAAATAAACTCTTCTGCCGGATTGGGGAAGATAACGACATGTTAATAATTGACCGGTTAAAAAACTGGTTAATAGACCTAAATCAGATAATCCATGACAAGCAAATAAATAACGAATGGATAGAAAAGTTGGAGATCAGCAATTCTTTATTAGAATTATATCCTACAATCAATTATCAAGATAATTCTATTTCTTCAGCTACGGAATATGGATATAAGAACGCAGCAATGATATACGGATTAATCACTAGTGACGAAGGGTGGCAGTTTATTAATCAGGAAGAAGCGGCAAAAAGATTACAGATGAAATGGAGTTTAAGACCTTTCGAATGTTTCTACTTTATTCATTCAAATTGCTTGATATTATATTATAATCCGACTCATATGATGGAAGATTATAAAAATAGCCAGATTAGTATTTTCCATAAATATCAATATAAAAATACCGATGAGCATTTAAATCAAAAATATAAAGCATTTTGTGAGTTATATCCTTGTATTCCCGGTGTGAGAAGTATGTTTTTATTCATTTTTCAGGACATCTCTTTCCGAAAAATGAAAATCATTAAAGCAATGGATAAATCAGACATGATGTTGAAGCAATCAAACGAAAAGAATTCCATCCGAGTAAAAAAATTAAGAATCTATCAAAATACGTTATTTAAAGAAATCGAAAAAAATATTTTTGGTGCCCCGGAAATGATTAATATTCAATCGCTGCTTCTTTCCAGTTTTTCTATACCGGAACTTACTGCACGTTTGAAAGAAAAATATAACCGTACGATTATATTACTTGAAAACGAGAGTACGGACAAAACCAATAAGACTATCCGACTCTTAACTTTTATAACAGTTGGAATCGGTGTTCTTCAAGTATCGATTTCTTTACTCAATGCTAAGGATCAATGGTTGAACTATCTTGTTAATTCAATATTAATCTTGCTAATTGTTGTGCTGCTTGTCTTACTTGCTTATTATTTATACCTTTCTAATAAAAGGAACTTTAGATTTATAAAAAACATTCGCCTTGCGATCAACAACCTATGGAACAAAAAATAATATATCAAATACTTATCGACCGATTTTCAGGGAATATTACATCTGAGAAGAACGATAACCATTTTATGGGAGGCAATCTCGCAGGAATTATCGGGCATTTGGATTATATAAAAGAACTGGGATTTAATACGATTTTATTATCTCCTTTTCTGCAATCAACCAGTTATCATGGGTATCATACGGAAAATTTTTATGAAGTAGATTCTCATTTCGGGACAATAAACGACGTCCAAAATTTGATCCGGGAATCACACATCCGAAATATAAAATTAATGTTTGATTTTGTTCCCAATCATTGTTCATACAAACATCCTTTTTTTGTAGACGCCATAAAAAATCCTCACAGCCCCTATAAAAATTGGTTTTATATTTCTTCACCGACTTTCTATAGAAGTTTTCTTCAACACAGAGAACTTCCTAAATTTAATTTAAACAACCCGGACACTGCGAATTATATCATCAAAACATGTCAGTATTGGCTATCCTTAGGATTTGATTATGTCCGTATAGACCATACTATAGGGGTTCCTTTCGCCTTTTTATCCCGCTTAGTTCAGGAATCTAAACAGCAGAATTCGAAGATAAGTTTTATTGGTGAAGTATGGGGCCAAAGGATTCCCCGTCGTTATTTTCATACAATTTATCTAAAACATTTATGGCGAAATTATTTATTCGGAATCAACCAAGAGAATCTTCAAAAAGATTACATCGGCATTTTAGACGGTGTTTTCGATTTTGAGTTTACCAACTTAATCGTATCGGCTATATTACAAGGGGAGAAATGTATGGGAAATAAAAAACTTCAACAAAAAGTAGATCAACATTTTTCCCGTTATCCGGCAGATTTTGATTTAGTTTTAATGTTGGACAACCACGATATGAATCGATTTCTATACTATTGCAAGGGGGACTCCAATAAACTTTTAGACGCAATACGTTTTATAAAAGAACAGCATCGATCTTTTTCTATTTATTACGGGACAGAAAACAAAATGATGAATACAAAAGACATCTTTGATAAAACAGCTTATGCGGATCTGCGCGTAAGAGAAGTTTTTCAACTTTCCGCTCCCATTTTGTACAAGGAAATATCCTCAATTCTCAAAAGATAAACGATCTCTATTTTAATAGAATTTTTTTTAATAATCCTGAAATAAACAGAATTGGCAATAGTTGAGATAGCGATTGGGTTACCTCTAAACTATTCGGTCTTTTAGTCAGCGTTTAATTTTAATGTAGAATAGCGTTTAATCAACTCGATCGTAGTATCCGTATCGAAAACAGAATTCAGCCCTTGTTCCTCTTGAGCGGGATCTCCTATATATTCATCGCCTTTCATCCAAAACACATGATCGGCAGAGGGGCGGGCAAAGCCTCCCCATGCCCAGAAATTACATCCAGCAAGTACATCTCCCGAAACAGCATTTTCCGATACTAAGCGGAAAATATGTTCGTAATATTTATCTCTCGCAGTCGTCGAATCGTCTGTCTTATACCGGTGATGATCTCGCGGCAACCCAAATTCTTCCAAGACAATCGGTTTTTTCAAAATCCGGGCTAATTCAAGATGTTTCTTCAGGTAATGATCAGTCTTAATAATTGCGCTGTCCAAAGTCGCGGTTATATTTTGCTCATCTATCCAACCCCAGTTTTTCGGCCAGACATGAATAGTCAGATAATCGATATTCGGATCGGAATGTACCCGTTTGTATAAATCGAAATCGTCTTCACTGCCCACTTCCCCTTCCGAACCAGTCGACACCAAATGGTTGGAATCTAAATTTTTTATATAAGCGGCAATTTCTTTCAGCCATTTTTCATAAGCGGCTTTATTCGCTTCTCCCATCGGACGAGGTTCGTTGGCTATTTGCCAAGACAAAATAGTTGGGTCTTCAACATATTTTCTTTTATTATAAAAATTTGTACGCATCAGGATATGACGAATATGTTTTTTAAATAAAACCGTACAAGATTCACAATCGAAAAACGACGAAACATAACAATTGAAGGCGTCCCATCCATCTATAGAAGGAATAGGCACCGGACCGTATCCAGACCAGTTCAGGTATTGCGCGTATCCTCCGCTCCATTCCCAAGTATTATGAAAATAAAGGACAGCATACATATTACGCTTTGAGAGTTCGTTCAGAAAGAAATCCAGTCCGTCCAACAAACCAGCATGATAAACGCCTGGCGCTCTTTGCAAAGTCGGCGAGATTTTCGAAGGGATACCATCCGGACCATCCGCGCCGACCAATACTCTTACATTCGTGATCCCATTCGCCTGCATAAAATTCAGTTCAGCGAGTAAACGTTTTCGGTCACCAAATTCTCCCTGAGAACCCAAAATCGGTGCATACCAAAAATTTACACCTATAAAATAGATCGGTTTATTATCCCGGAGAAACTGTCCATCCCGCACCTGAACAAAAGAAACTACATCTTCGTTTTCTTTTTTTTCTTCCACGCATCCACTAAAAAGCAAGACCAACAGGCTAACATATAAAAAACGCATACTCCGTCCCTTTTTTTACAATTGATTTAGTAACAACTCTTCCACTTAAACTATTACAAAGATGAACATTCATCAACAAATCCTTTTATCAAAAATGTAACCAATACTTATAACAATGTTACAAGGTCAGATTCATTCCCCAAAAACATGTTTTCTTGAAGATTAAATTTATTTTTGTATCTAGTTAAACCACCTGATGATGACCGGACGCAATAAAAGAACTTTTTTAACCTGTCTATTTTTTTTGTTTTTGGAAATGCCGTTAATAGCGGAAACCCAAAATCAGATAGCGACTCTATATACGGCCGAGCATGGTTTATCCAGTACTAAACTGACATCCATCACACAGGATTCGAACGACTTTATCTGGATCGGTACAGAAGACGGATTAAATAAATTCGACGGGTATACATTTACGGTTTATAAACATAATGACACCGATTCGTTGTCTGTTTTAAGCGATCATATCTGTGCACTTTATACGGATTCTAAAGGCAAATTGTGGGTGGCTACCATTGAAGGACTTCAATATTATGACAACACCGTCGACGGATTCATCCGTACAGGGTTAAGTCAACCGGACTACATTATCCGTAATAATCAATGTGTCAATATAAAAGAAGATTCAAAAGGGAACTTATGGTTTGTTTCTTCGGGGTTAGGTGTACTGTGTTATCATCCTGAAACAAACGAAAGTTTATTATATTCTCCTTCACACACCAACCCCACCAAAACATTATGCAGCAGCTATATCCGTACGATAGAAGAAGATTCGTTCGGAAATATCTGGTTCGGTTCGTCTGATAATGGAATTTCTATTTTTAATCCGGAAACTTCGACATTCAGCAACTACAATATGCACAACAGTGCTTTACCAAGTAACGCAGTGTTCGACTTAAAAAGAAAAAGTAATGGCAATATGATTATCGCTTCCATTAACGGGGGGATAATCTTATTCGATCATGAAAAAAAAACGTTTGTCTCTTTTCCTAATATATTTAAAACTATTGCTTTACGATCAACTTTCTGCACAATGGAAGAGAGAAGCGGCAGTTTGCTGGTCGGAACCGAGGGAAGCGGACTGATGATCTTCGATCCGGAGAAAAAAACAATGATACAACATCCTGTTTTCTTGGAATATATATATAGTATTGGCGATTCCAAAGTACATTGCATTTATGAAGACCGGAACGGTCATGTGTGGGTCGGAATGCATTACAAAGGATTATGTGTAATTCGCACCAGCAGTTCCGTTTTTTCCAATTTTCGCAAATTGAGTAACCTGCCGAATTCCTTAAGTTATGGACATGTAATGGGAATCACAACCGATAAAGAAAACAATATCTGGATTGCGACAGACGGAGGAGGGTTGAACTATTATGACCGAAAAACAGGGCGCTATCACTACTACAAATATAAAGACTATGATCCTTATTCAATTCCGGACAATGCAGTAGTTAGCATCTTTTCAGATAGTAAAGATCGTATATGGGTTGGAACGTATACGGGAGGGTTATGCCTTTTAGATAAAAAAACCAGACGGTTTACCCGCTATCAGGCCAATGAAAAACCAGGCGAATTACAGTCGAATTTCGTAAAAAGCATCACTGAAGACAAAAAAGGGAATATTTGGATCGGCACCAACGGAGGAGGATTGTATAAACTGGATGAACGAACGCGTATGTTCAAGATGTTTCGCAACAGAGATTATCAGGGACTTGTCAACGATCACATTACCCAACTCTTTATCGACAGCAAAGACAGACTATGGATCGGAACATTCTTCGGACTAAGTTGCATGGACATAAACACACAAACACTCGCTTCGTTTGGAATGGGTAGCGGATTGAGCAATCTTTCCGTTTACTCCATTACGGAAGACGAAATGGGAACGATCTGGATCGGAACGCAAAACGGACTAAACCGCTATAATCCGGAACAGAATTGCTTCGAAAAGGTCTATCCTACCTCCCCGTTGTTAAGTCCCGTCATTAACGGCGTCGTTCCGAGCAACAAGCATCTGTGGTTAAGCACAAACAGCGGGATTATCGACTATGTACCCCTGACGGGTGAGTATCGCGAGTTCCGGAAACAAGACGGCTTGCAAAGTGACGAATTTATTCTTTCTTCTTATTATAAAAGTCCTACGGGAGAAATATTCTTCGGTGGCGTAGAAGGGTTTAATGCATTTTTCCCGGAAAATATTGAGGATAGACGGATTCTCCCGAGTACTTATATCACGGATCTGAAAATTCTAAACCGTTCTGTTGCAATTCATGAGGCAATTGACGGAAGAATCATCCTGACTCAAAACATTATGAATATAAAAAAGATAAAGCTGAAACACGGATATAAAAGTTTTACGCTCGAATTTACGGCTCCCGGATCCCCAGAACCGACCTCGACTGTCTTTTCATGTAAAATGGAAAGTTTTGACAAAGACTGGACGATCTACGATCATACCCGACGTTACGCAACGTATACAAACCTCGATCCCGGCACCTATATATTCCGGGTTAAAGCTAGTAACAATCCAGAAATCTGGGGAGAAAGCGAAACAGCTCTTACCATAGAAATATTACCTCCTTTATGGGCTACCTGGTGGGCTAAACTGCTTTACATTCTCGCCACAGGAACACTCGTCTTCCTGATTCTACGATTCGTATATATCCGTATTCGTGAAAAGAACGAACTACGTATCGAACGGTTGAAAGCAAAACAACAAGAGGAACTAACCCTGTCAAAAATGAGTTTCTTCACCAATATAAGTCATGAATTTCGGACACCGCTCACACTCATTCTCGGACCGTTAGAGAACTTGATCAAGGAAGAAAAAGACATAGAAAAGCAACAGGTATTAGGATTAATGCAGCGTAATGCCGAAAGATTGCTCCGCCTAATCAACCAAATTCTGGAATTACGGAAACTGGAACATGGGAAAATGAAACTTCATGTAAAACAAATTGAAGGCGTCTCGTTTCTCTCTTCCATTGTGAACTCTTTCACTGAACTGGCTGAACGGAAGAAAATTAATCTTACATATGATTGGACACCAGGTCAAATTATCCTGTGGTACGACCCGGACATGTTGGACAAATGCATATACAATATTTTATCCAACGCGTTTAAGTTTACGCCAGAAGGAGGAAAAATACAGGTACAAATTCTACAAACAGAAAACGAAATACGACTCAGCATCTCCGACACAGGGAAAGGCATGGACGAAGAAACCCAGCAACGTTTATTCGAACGTTTTTACCAGGGCACAAATGATGATTCCATTCCCGGGAGTGGCATCGGAATGCATCTAGTCAAAAGCATTGTCGACCTGCATGGGGGAACTATTCGAGTTGAAAGTAAGGAGGGAAAAGGCACGAACATTATGCTTTCGATCCTGCTGGGGAAAGCACATTTCAGGACAGAAGAAATAGACCTTTCTCCCACCGACCTTTCCTCAATGCATCAAAATACAGAAAAAGAAACTCTCACCACATCTGCTTTATCCGCACAAAAGAAAAATGAAAACATCCTATTAGTGGAAGACGACGAAGACATGCGCAGCTACATAATACAGGAATTAAAAGACGATTATTCGATCGAAGTAGCCGTCAACGGAAAGCAGGGATTAAGTAAAGTGCTAAAGATAATGCCGGATCTGATCATTACAGATGTGATGATGCCGGGAATGAATGGAATAGAATTATGCCGTCAAATCAAAAAAAATGAAGAGACTTGTCATATCCCAGTTATTATCCTTACCGCACAGGGAAGCATCGAACACCGGATCGAAGGATTGGAAAGCGGAGCGGACAGCTATATTCCCAAACCTTTCAATTCACAACACCTCAAAACACGCATCGAAAAACTCATCGAACTACGTCGCCAGATGAAGGAACGTTTTAGCAAATCGCTGAATATGGAGGCACAGGAAGTAACGCTAACTAGTACGGACGAAAAATTATTGCAGCAGGTAATCGACCATATCCGAACGCATATTGAAGATCCTATGCTAAGCGTAGAAGGAATGAGTAAAGAATTGGGCATCAGCCGCACTCATCTTTACCGCAAACTGAAAGCATTGACAGGGCAAAGTCCCGTCGATTTCATCCGGATGATTCGCATGAAACAAGCAGCTTATTTACTTTCAACCGGCAAATTATCCGTTTCAGAAGTCGGATATAAAGTTGGATATAATACACCCTCTTATTTTAGTAGTTGTTTCAGTGTGCATTTTGGCATGTCACCCACAGTTTATATAGAAAAAAACCGAAAAGACGACGTAATCGAAATGTAATACCTATTTCACTAAGGCGAAACAAACCTGTCGTTCTTTTGTATAAAATATTTATTTTTGTAATAACTAATTCAATAGCATATGGCAGATATACCACGCATTCTTGTTGTAGACGACGAAGAAGATCTTTGTGAAATACTAAAATTCAATCTTGAAACAGAAGGATATGAAGTAGATACGGCGCCTAATGCCGAAGAAGCCTTAAAGCTGAATATCAACCTGTATAATCTTCTTTTGCTCGATGTCATGATGGGAGAAGTTTCCGGATTCAAAATGGCCAGCATATTACGCAAAGATCCCGCCACGGCAAGTATCCCCATTATTTTCCTTACTGCCAAAGACACAGAAAACGATATGTTGACCGGATTCAGTCTGGGTGCGGACGATTACATATCCAAACCTTTTTCCATCCGCCAAGTCATCGCACGTGTAAAAGCCGTCATCCGCAGAACGACCGACAAGAGTGCAGAACAGGAAAACAATTTGCTGGAATACGAAAATTTGAAATTAGACACGAAACGAATCAAGGCTACAATCGACAACAAAGAAGTCCTGCTTACCAAAAAAGAGTTCGAAATATTGAAGCTTTTACTCGAAAACAAAGGGAGCGTATTTTCGCGGGAAGAAATTCTCTCCCGCATTTGGAAAGATGAAGTGTATGTCCTCGACCGTACGGTAGATGTCAACATCACCCGATTGCGTAAGAAAATCGGAATTTACGGGAAGAACATCGTCACCCGCCTCGGCTTCGGCTATTGTTTCGAATACTAATTTCGTCACCTCCCGGTTATGGTACTACCCAACTCCAAACCTAAAAAACGAATTTCGTTCAACCTCCGGTTATTCTGGTCCGTATTTGCCATCTTTTTGGCTTTTATCATCTGTTTCCTCCTTTTCCAATATCAGCGTGAACGAGAATTCGCTCAGGAAAAATTGCATAGTGTACTAACAAACTACAACCACCAATTGTATTACCGACTGACGCAATCAAACGATCTGAAACAAACAATTGAAGACTTTACCCGCGAGATTCCGCAACACGATATACGCGTCACGATCATTGATCCATCTGGCGAAGTCCTTTTCGACAACAGCGGATTTACCCATTTGGAAAACCATAACAATCGTTCAGAAGTACGCAAGGCACGAAATAACCGGGAGGGATTTGCCATACGTTCTTCGGGAACGACCGGAAAGCGTTATTTCTATTCCGCCAGCAATATTAACAATTACATTTACCGGACTGCTCTTCCTTACGACATGTACGTCAAAGATGTTCTGACGATCAATAAAGATTTCATCTATTTCATGTTGCTCATGACCTTGCTCTTTTTCTTCGTCCTGTCGCGTTTCACGTTCAGTATCGGGAAAACAATCTCTAAATTGCGTGATTTTGCGTTGAATGTCGACATGAACCGTATTCCGGTAGTACGCTATACCTTCCCGGACGATGAACTGGGCGATATCTCTCAAAATATCATCACGCTGTATCAACAGCAACAAAAGGCAAAAGACGAAGTTTCCATGGAACGGGAAAAACTCATTAAACATTTTCAATACTCCAAGGAGGGCTTTGCCATGTTTACGACCGACGGAAAGGAAATCCTGTCTAACAATCTTTTCATCCAATACCTCAACTTGATCTCCGACCTACGAATTCATCAGACGGAAGAAGCCATGAAAATCCCGGAATTGGACCCTATTGCGCAGTTTTTACATTCGAACATCAATAATCCTAACCGAAAGAAACAAGTACTTCCCGAATCTGTTACAATAGATAAAGAGGGAAAGATTTTCCTAATCGATTGTATTCTCTTTTTAGACAACACCTACGAGTTGTCTATCAATGACATCACCCGCCAAGAAGAAGAGACGCGTATGAAACGACAACTCACCCAGAACATCGCACACGAACTCAAAACCCCCGTCAGCAGTATTCAGGGATATTTGGAAACCATTATTTCCAACCCCGACTTATCGGAAGAAAAGAAACGCTTTTTCATCGAGCGCTGCTATTCACAAAGCAGCCGCTTGACAGACTTATTACGCGATATTTCTGTACTCAACCGATTGGACGAAGCGTCCGACATGTTTGAACTTTCAGAAATCAACATCGGGCGTTTAATCATTGAAATACAAAAAGAATGTTCGAAAGAGATGGACGAAAAAAAAATAACTTCGGAAGTCACACTACCGGAAAACACCGTTGTATATGGGAATTATTCCCTGCTTTATTCAATCTTCCGGAACTTATTTGACAATTCGATTGCCTATGCCGGCGAGAGGATTCATATCACGGTAAATTGTTACCGTGAAGACTCAAAGTTTTATTATTTCAGTTTTTCAGATGATGGTGTCGGCATCGACGAAGAGCACATCAATCGTATTTTCGAACGCTTCTACCGAGTAGACAAAGGACGCAGCCGTAAAATAGGCGGAACAGGACTCGGCCTTTCCATCGTCAAAAACGGTGTCAATTTCCACAAAGGGCATATTTACGCCAAAAGTACTCCGGGTAAAGGCTTAACTTTCTTCTTTACTTTGAAAAAAAAGCGTTGACCTCCATTCAAAAATAAAACAAATAGGAGGATAATGCTAATTATCCCGAATAAGGTGTAGTATTACAATTAGGTTCAACCGATTTTTCTCAATTTATTTTATTGCAATAAAACTCTATCTTATTCTTTTACTATCTCGTAAATTCCGTTCTTTTCCGACACAGTCCAACCCTGATAAAGCCTAATTTCATAATTATCCCCCTGAATGACGTTTGCAGTAATATTTGATGGCGGCAAGAGATAAAATGCAGACCAATTATTAAGACGAACAATGCCGTTCTTTGAGTTAATTTGTCCCCATTCTCCTGTAATAGTCATATTGCGTAACAATACCGCATCGCCTAATGAGATAACCCTATCGTGAGGATTGTATGTAAAATTTATGCTCTGATTTGCTATACAAAGTTTTGAGGCTTCTGAGTTCAACAAATTTTTGAATTTCCCTATATCTCCAAAATTATTTAATTCTTCTTGTTCGATTACAAGGATTTGATTGTAATCGTATTTGGTAAGCAATTTATCCAATTCTCTTTTATCTATTTCAGGAGCATATTGCGGCTTTATTTTCTTTATCAGATAAATCAAGCCTTTGGCTAAATCTATGTCATAACGCCACCGTGGATATATATCATCTAAAATAGTCGCATAAGCGGAGCCTGTAAAATAGCCGAAAGCATTCGTATATCCTCTTGAAATATTATAATTCAATCTACTCGCCACATACTCTCGAATATTTTCTATCGAAAGTTTTACTCCGGTGTATTCGGCTAACCCTTCATTAAGTTCATATAAATCTTCATTATTATTTGAGTATATGCTTTGTCTGTAAGCACGTATGTGTAATGCATCTTTGAGCCTGGCTAAATCGCCACTTAAAGCTTGCTGTAACGCTTTCATCTCAATCTGGAGTAATGCCCGACCTTGCACTTCATCCATATGATAATTGACTGAGGATTGATTCTTTATACCCAAACTTTGCTGATAAGTGTGAAAGATTTCATGACACAGCAGGTTTACCCGCTGTTCGCATGTGGAGTTCATCAATGCCGCATGAACAATAGTAACATATCTTTTATCATTATAATCAAAGAAACTGTTTGCTAAAGGTACTTTATTGTCCCACGGTTCTTCTTTAATGGAGGCTACGCTACCATCTTCGATTGTCGTAAAGAACATGGTATTGTTGAAATGGTCTACAATAATAATAGGAGAATTCAATGACATGCCCCACAATGCCTTTGACTCCGGTTTGTTTAATATCAGGGCCGTTTGTTGTAGACTTTCTTCCATCGTTTTATCACAAGAATACTCTTGTCCATAAGCTGTATAGGCCAATAATTGAATTAATAGTTCTATAATCAAAAGGTTTAATTTTGTTTTGTTCATGTTTTATTAGTTTAAAAAATTTTGAAAACAAAAATAGAGAAGAACTTGTAAGGTTATTTTATAGATAATTATTCAAACACTACAGAATTATTATTAAATTATTACGAGACTATGCTTTTGTTCATCATATACTCGTTCCAAGATAAATAGACTTCATATTTTTGTGTTGGATTAAGCATAATAAGAGTGGAAAAACGGATTAAAATAATATACAGGTTTACAATTGTTGCTTTAATTGCATTAGTTGTAGTTCAAGGATATTGGCTATTTAATCAATACGTTTACACTTTGCAAAAATATGAAAATGAATTATTTCAAAAAACCATTGATGTTACTGCTACTGACAGAGAGCTGAGACGGGATTTAAAAAACGAACACGTACAAGTAAAGACTCAATGGCAAATGAAAGTCTTACAAAACGATAGAGTAACCTCAACTCCTGAAATCAAGTATATATTTGATACATATACCATAGATAGATATAAAATTAAAGATTCGATTTCGATTAAACAAGCTGATTCATTGTCAAAATTAGATGCTGGAATTAAAAAATGCAGATTTATTATCAAAGAACAAGATAAACAATATAATGTTTTTGATGCTCTTGAGCAGTTTCGTGTTAATGAATTGTGCCCGTTTCAAGTTGAGCGTTTTGATTCGTTACTTCGTGAACATAGGCTAAATGCTTTATCCATAAAAATTGAAACTACTGATTCAATGACATGGGTTCCAAGCATTTTGAGGCACACATCTATATTAAGCCCCACAATAGAGGTTATTTATCCATATAATATTCTAGGTAAGGAACAAATTCGAATAACTTACAAATTGGATCTATCTCCTATATTCGGAAAAATGATTGAATCCCTTATCGGTTCGATAATTCTTTCATTTTTACTTGTTTTTTGCTTGGTATACCAAACAAAGACTATTTATAAACAGCGCCGGATTGAAGAATTGAGAAAGGATTTTATCAAAACCATGATTCATGAACTTAAAAGACCTGTTTCAACACTCAAATTATGTATCTCCTTCATGAAAAACGATAAAATGATGAAGGATAAACAAATGAAAGAAGATATTATTCATAGCTCACAAAACGAATTAGATAATCTTTCTTCCTATTTTTCCAAACTAAGAGACTTGACATACGGAGATATGGAAGAAATACCGTTAAATTTTTCCACGTTCAACATCAAAGAGTTGGTTGCAGAATGTATTGATAAACAAAAATTACCTACAGATAGAAAAATCATTATAGACTCATGCGTTGATGTGAACAATACAAAAATCACTGCAGATAGAATGCACGTTTCCAATATACTTTGCAATCTATTGGAAAATGCGGTAAAGTATTCGGAAGGAGAAACATCAATTCATGTGAATTGTTACTCTGTCGGTAAAAAATATAAAATAGAAGTTGCAGATAATGGCTTCGGAATACCTCCGGCAGAATGTGAATATGTTTTTGACAAATATTTTCGGAGTGAAAGTATTATAAATAAAAATATTCCAGGAATTGGATTGGGCCTGTGTTATGTCAAACTTTTGGTTGCTGCTCATAAAGGAACGATCACATTAGAAAGCACATTGGAAATAGGCAGTAGGTTTATCATTGAAATACCCAAACAGCAATGAAAAAAAGAAAAATATTGTTAGTTGATGATGACTTGAAGAACTCCATATTCTTGATACGGTTTTTGGAAGAAGAATCTTATGAGGTAACTTATGCTAATAATGGGAAAGTTGCATGGGAACTTTTTCCTTCGTTTAAACCCGACTTAGTATTATTGGATATCAATATGCCTGAGATGGACGGTTTTGAACTCGCACAAAAGATTCGGGAATGTAATAAAAAAGTAATTATATTTTTTCTAACGGACAGAACTGAAAAAACAGACCGATTAAAAGGCTTTAACCTGAAGGGGAATGACTACATCCCTAAACCTTTTTACCCAGAAGAATTGATTGCAAAAATCAAAGAACGGTTTGATGGGCTATTGGACATTGAAGAAAAAATATATAACTTAGGAAATATGACTTTTAATTATTCTCTTTGCAGTGTAATAATTAATGGTATTTCCCGAAACATCTCGGTTAGACAAGCCGACATACTGAAAATATTAGTCGAGCATCTCAATTCCATTGTAGAAAGAGATTATATACTTGATCATGTTTGGGGAGTTAGTAGCTATTCCAATTCGTTATCACTTAATGTACAAATTACCCATTTGCGTAAAATATTGGAAGTAGACCACTCAATATCTATTGTTTCACTGAAAAAGAAAGGGTATATCTTAAAAGCGTAAAAAACACCTTAAGAATAAACTGATGATGAAAAACCAAAACAGACAATTTTTTAGCCTATTTTATGTACAATCATAACCTTTCCGTAATCTGTTTCCCTCCAAAATGGATCAAACGGTCTCAACAAAAGCCGTCCCTTTTTACTAAAAAGACAAAACGAAATGGCGTCATTTTGATATTTATTATAGTGTTTCTGTAAACAAGGTTGCGTCTGCCGCTTTTGAAAGCACATAAACTGCCGGAACAGGATGCTGCTGTTCAAAATCATTCTCCAAAGCCGCCACAACAGCCGCTTTACCCGATCCGATCACAGGCACCAACAATGGGGTCTGATTGAGAAGAACCGAACCAGTCATCGTGACCCGCATTTGTCCGCTTTGCGGATGCGTCGAAATGACAAAACTACGTTCGTCCGTTAACAACGACATCGTACTCGGAAAAATCGAAGCAGTATGTAAATCGTTCCCCACCCCCAAGATGATACAATCGAAATGAGGTTGTCCGTCGAGTTGAGGAACTGAATTATTCACTTCGGCAGCGTAACGGACAGCTTCTTGTTCCGGATCGTTCTCCCCCTGAATGCGATGAATATGATGTGAAGAAATAGTCAGCGGGTGAAAAAGCAACCGTTCGGCATGTCCGTAATTACTTTCCGGATCATCGGGCGGAACGCAACGTTCATCCACCCAGTAGAAATGCAACCTACCCCAATTCAACAACTCACGATACTCGTCCGTCCACAAAACGAACATTTGCTTGGCCGTTTCGCCACCGGATAGCGCAAGATTAAAACGTCGCTCCGACTTTTGATTCATTAAGTTGATTAACCGATCGGTCAAAGCCCGAAGCGCCTCCTGTCCGGTATATTGTTTTACAATTTTCATTTCTCTTTATCTTTTAAAAATGACATCCACAATCAACGTTCGGTTCCGCCCCCAATTTACGGGTTTCCTCCGGGCCATTGCTCCCCGGTGCGTACGGATATAATCCTTCCACACCTTTTTCTTTCCAGTGATTCAATATAGGATCAATAAAATGCCAGCTGGCTTCGAGCGCGTCGCTACGCGAATATAGCATGGAATCGCCCTGCATGGCATCAAGCAAGAGTCGTTCGTAAGCATCGGGCAAATAGGTCGTCGCCAGCGAATCGTAACGAAAATCCATACCCACTTGTTTTACTTTAAAGCCGGTTCCCGGCATTTTCAGTCCGAAACGAAGCGTGATGCTTTCGTTCGGCTGAATCCGAATGATTAGTTTATTGCAAGAACCGCCGGAACATTGTCCGACAAAAAGCGTATGTGGCGTCGACTTAAAGTGAATGATGACTTCCGATGTTTTGGCAGGCAGTTTCTTCCCGGTAAAAAAGTAAAAAGGAACACCGCTCCACCTCCAGTTATCGATGAAAAACTTCATTCCTACATACGTCTCAGTTTGAGAATTAGAATCCACATTTTCTTCCATCCGGTAACCTTCATACTGCCCGCGTACCACCATCCCATCGATTTCCTTCGATACATACGGGCGGACGGCACGAAACACTTTGACGATCTCGTCCCGGATCTGTTCCGGTTCGAACACTGAAGGCGACTCCATCGCGACAAACGCCATCAACTGCATAAGATGATTCTGTACCATATCCTTCATCGCTCCGGCTTTGTCGTAATATCCGCCTCGTTTCTCCACACCAAGCATTTCCGAAGCATTGATTTCGACAGAATCGATATAATTACGATTCCAAAGAGGCTCGAATATCCCGTTCGAAAAACGAAGGACAAGGATATTCTGCACAGTTTCTTTCCCTAAATAATGGTCAATACGGAAAATCTCCTCCTCTTTAAAAATCGAGCTGAGATGTTCGTTCAGTTTACGAGCCGACTCAAGACTTGTCCCGAACGGTTTTTCAACTACAATACGCCGATAACCAGACTTGTCGCCCGCACGGTTCATGCGGTTCTCCTTCAAGTATTGTGGAATAATTTCGTACATCGAAGGCGGCGTTGCCAAATAATATAGGATATTATCCGGCAAATCCGCCATCTGTCGCAATTGCTTGATTTTTTCCTTTAACTTCGGATATTCGGCGGTGTCCATCGAATTAAACGCCACGTAAAAGACCCGTTTTAAAAATTCGTCTAACTTTTCTTTCGGCAGATTTTCTTTCTCTACAATCGGTAAAAGATGTTTACACTGTTCTTCACGGAAAGCTTCGTCGGTAAATTCTGTACGCGACGCGCCGAGAATAACCAAACGATCCGGCAAGAGATTGCGTACATCGAGTTCGAGTAAAGAAGGTAGCAACTTGCGGCCGGTCAAGTCGCCCGAAGCTCCGAATATGATGAGTATTTGATTATCAGCTTTTCTCATAAATAACTCCTTTCTTACACAGTATAACTTCCCGAAACGGTTTTTCCGCCTTTCCCGGTCCAGTCGGTATGAAAAAAACGTCCTTTTTCCCGGTCTACCCGTTCGTAGGTATGTGCGCCGAAATAATCGCGCTGCGCCTGTATCAGATTTGCAGCAGAATGAAGCGTACGCAAGCCGTCGAAATAACTGAGCGCGGCACTCATCGCCGGTAGCGCCACACCATTCAACGCGCCTTCGGCAACGACCTTTCGCAATGAAGGAACCGCTTCTTCAACCTTAGAATGAAAAAAGGTATCGAACAGTAAATTCTCGAGTTCCGCATTCGTCCGGTAGGCTTCTGTAATCTTATTGAGAAACGCAGACCGGATGATACATCCCTTGCGCCAGATGCTGGCAATGGAACCGTAATCCAGTTCCCAGCCATAATGCATTGATGCCCGGCGCATCAGTGAAAAACCTTGCGCATATGAAATCAATTTCGCCGCATAAAGCGCCTTCTCAACGTCCGACTCGGACGTCATCACCTCGGCAGGCGCCGGATTCGCGAAAAGTCCGGAAGCCTTCTCCCGTTCTTCAGACAATGCTGAAAGCAGACGGGCATAAACCGCTTCGGTGATCAAGGTCAACGGATCGTTCTCATTCATCGCCGTTATTGCGCTCCACTTACCGGTACCTTTCTGACCGGCTACATCCCGTATTTTATCCAACAAATGCTCTCCGTCATCATCGCGATAACGCAGAATACCAGCTGTTATTTCGACAAGAAAACTGTTTAGTTCTCCCTTGTCCCAAACATCGAAAAGATCAGCCAACGCATCGTTGTCTAATCCTTTCTGGTGTTTTAAAAAAGCATAAGCCTCCGAAATAAGCTGCATATCACCATATTCAATACCATTATGTACCATCTTCACAAAATGGCCAGCACCGCCTTTACCTATCCATTGTGCGCAAGGTGCTCCATCGTCTGCTTTCGCGGCGATTGCCTGCAAAACAGGTTTAACTAACGACCAAGCTTTCTGAGATCCACCAGGCATAATAGAGGGACCGTTCAACGCTCCTTCTTCTCCACCGGAAACGCCGGAGCCGACAAAATAAAAGCCTTTACTTTCCAAATAATTTACCCGCCGTTCAGTATCCTGAAAATCCGAATTACCCCCATCGATAATCACATCACCCGGAGACAAATACGGAATCAACTGCTCGATCAACTCATCCACCGCCGATCCGGCCTTAACCATCATCATAATCTTTCTCGGCCTCGCAACAGAAACAACCAATTCTTCTATCGAGTGTGTTCCTATAAAGTTCTTCTCTTTACCGCGACCGTTTATAAAACGGTTTACAACCCCTTCTTCTCCAGGAAAGTTCCGGTTATAAACCGACACCGTAAACCCTTTACGTTCCATATTTAATGCTAAGTTCTCGCCCATTACGGCAAGTCCGATTAATCCTACATCAGACGTCTTCATATACCTTATATTCTATTTATATTCGTAACTTTGTTTCATAATAAACACTTAAAATTAAGTATTAGTTTTTAGTCTGGCAGTTTTAATATCAATAACTTTCATCTATTAATTAATTAACAGGTATGATAACGACCCTTATTATTCTATCTCTATCCATGATCTTTTTTGTTCAGGGAAAGATTCGTGCGGATATTATCGCACTATGTGCACTCGTTTTGCTCATGGTTTTCGATATTTTAACCCCCGAAGAAGCCTTATCCGGATTCTCGAACTCGGTAGTTATTATGATGATCGGATTGTTTGTGGTTGGGGGTGCTATCTTCAAAACGGGGCTGGCCAAAATGATCAGCAGCCGAATGTTGCATCTGGCGGGAAAAAATGAATTAAAACTGCTCATTCTGATCATGGTCGTTACAGCCTCAATTGGTGCATTTGTTAGTAATACCGGCACCGTTGCCTTGATGCTTCCTATTGTGATCAGCATGGCAAACAGTGCTGGAATTAATCCTAGCCGTTTATTAATGCCGCTGGCTTTCGCCAGCAGTCTCGGAGTAGCGACTCTCATCAGCACCCCTCCCAACCTGGTTGTTCACGGCGCATTAATGGAGGCCGGCTATAAAGGTCTTTCGTTTTTCTCCTTTACGCCAATCGGTATTGTCTGTCTGTTAGCGGGAATCGTCATGATGATTCCGCTAAGCAAATGGGTTCTCGACAAAAAAGAAAACAAATCAGACGATACAACACCCAAAACCCGCACTCAGGGAGAACTAATCAAAAAATATCAATTGTTTAAAAATTTGTTTCGCGTCTATGTCCCTTCCCAATCGTCGATTTGTAGTCGCACATTACAGGAACTGAACATCACGCAAAAGTATAATCTTTCCATTCTCGAGATCAGGAGAAAATCATCAACAACCGGTCGGTTCCTTAAAACAGTCGATCAGAAACTGGCGGGACCAGATACCATATTGGAAGCAAACGATGTACTTTATGTATTTGGCGCATTTGAAAACGTAGAACAATTTGTAGAAATCAACAAACTGCAATTCACGGAAACAAACGTGACGGAATATGCGGGTGAATCATCCAACGAGAAATTAAGTGTCCGCGAGATCGGAATCGCCGAAATCGTGATCCTTTCCGAATCGACATTGGTGAACAAGGCGGTCAAAGAAACCGACTTCCGAATGGATTATTCCGTTAATATCCTGGGGGTGGAACGACGTGGAGAATATATGCTGAACAATGTCAAAGACATCAGAATACACGCCGGTGATGTTTTATTGGTGCAAGGAAACTGGGAAAATATCATGCGATTAAGTAAGAATCAAGCAGATTGGGTCATGTTGGGACAACCGGTGGAAGAAGCCTCGAAAGTTACACTGGATTATAAGGCACCGGTTGCTGCAGCCATTATGTTATTAATGGTTGTGGTGATGGTATTCGATTTTATTCCGGTTCCGGGTGTAGCAGCCGTCATTATCGCAGCGATTTTGATGGTACTCACGGGATGCTTCCGAAATGTAGAAGATGCATACAAAACCATTAACTGGGAAAGTGTAGTATTGATCGGAGCGATGCTGCCAATGTCGCTCGCACTGCAAAAAACGGGGGTTTCTTCGTTTATTTCAGAACAATTGGTGAATAGTCTGGGCGGACTCGGACCTATGTTCCTATTGGCGGGAATCTATCTAACAACATCATTGATGACATTATTCATCAGTAACACGGCAACAGCAGTATTATTAGCTCCCATCGCCATGCAATCCGCGCAGGCGATGGATGTGAGTCCTTATCCGTTTATGTTCGCTGTCGCCGTTTCTGCCAGCATGTGTTTTGTTTCGCCGTTTTCGACTCCGCCGAACGCACTGGTTATGACTCCCGGGAAATATACCTTTATGGATTACGTGAAAGTAGGAGTACCGATACAGATTGTCATGGCCATCATCATGATATTATTTCTCCCTCTCTTGTATCCGTTCTAAACAATCTTTCCCCTTTATTAGTTGTATTTAGAGTAGTTATTGAAGGAAAGGAATGAAGAATGGTATCGTTTAAACCGATTACAATAGAAGACAGAGAAATTATTACATCTTATACGCTAAACAGTGCTTATCGCAATTGCGATTTTTCTTTTGCCAATATGTGTAGCTGGCGTTTTCTATACGACAGTGAATACGCAATAGCAGACGGCTTTTTATTGATCCGTTTTTGGATCGAAGGGAAAAGCCGTCTAGCCTATATGTTTCCCGTTGGAAACGGCAATTTGACACAAGCGATCTGTACTTTAGAAAAAGAATCGTTGGCATATGGACATCCGTTATTATTGCTGGGTATTTCGCCCGAAGCAAAAGAATTAGCGGAAAAGACCTTCCCGGGATTGTTCCTCTATATTCCGGAGCGGGATTATTTTGATTACATCTACCTACGGAAAGATCTGGCACAACTAAAAGGGAAAAAATACCAGTCAAAGCGTAACCATATCAATAATTTCAAAAAGTCATACGCATACACTTATGTGCCGTTGACGCCAGAAATTATTCCGCAATGCTTGGACTTGGAACGCCAATGGTATAAAAACCGTACGGAAGAGGATAGTGAACAATTAAGAAACGAACGACGCTCGATGACATATGCATTAGAAAACTACGACAGATTGGGGATTATAGGGGGAGCGATCTGTGTAGACGGAAAAATCGTCGCATTCTCATATGGAGCTCCGATCAATCAGGATACATTTGGTGTTCATGTGGAAAAAGCGGATATTAATTACGAAGGATCATATGCATTGATCAACCAGGAATTTGCCGCGCATATACCGGATTATTTTACATACGTGAACAGAGAGGAGGATCTGGGTATCCCGGGACTTCGAAAAGCCAAACTTTCATATCAGCCTGCTATTTTATTAGAAAAAAACGGTGCAGTAAAAAAACCGGACAATACCTGTTGCGATGAAAAAGCAAGAAACAGAGGAGCTGTGGCGTCTATGCTTCGGAGATAAAGAAGCATTTATCCGTCTTTTTTTCGATGAGGTTTACCGCGACGAGAACACACTAGTTATTGAAAAGCAGGGAACAGTCGTCGCGGCACTTCAATGCATTCCCTATTCCCTGTGGATGCAGGGGAAAGAAATTCCGATGGCCTATATCTGCGGAGTCAGTACGCATCCGAACGAACGCGGGAATGGGTTCATGGGACGTCTTATGCGGAAAGCCGACGAAGAATTGAAACGGAGAAAGATTCCTTTGGCAACCTTGATTCCAGCAGAGTCCTGGCTGGCGGATATTTACCGGAAATATGGTTATTCGTATGCGTTCTATTACGACAGCAAAACATACATCCGCTCTTCCTCAACGCTTTCTTCGATCGGTGATGGTGAGGGAATCATTGCCTCAGAAATAACTCCGCAACTTTTTAATTATTTCGACCGAAAACTCAGAAAACGAGTAACCTGTGTTTTGCATTCTGCGTCTGATTTTCGAGTTATTTATAAAGATTTGACACTTTACGGCGGAAAATTGCTTTGGCTAAAAAACACGAAACAAAAGGTAGAGGGGATGGCTTTTGCTATTCCGGAAGAGTCGAGCGACACGATTTTTATGCCGGAATTACTCTACGATAATGAATCGGCAAAAGAACGATTGCTGGCTTTTGCCGCATCGACATTCGATATAAAAAAAATCAATATTAAGAATCCTCCTGCTTCAGCAACACCTATTTCGGGAGGAATGGCCAAACTGATTGATCCTGATTATTTCCGGAAGGCAAAAATAGACATCCGGAATTTGTTCAGCGAGAAACTGGGTTATATGACTTTAATGCTGGATTAATCGATGTGAAAATTTTTCAATTTGTTATAGAGCGTCTTCCGGTCTATTCCCAACAATTTGGCAGCTTTGGATTTATTGTTGTCGGTTTCCTTCAGCGCACGAATAATCTGCATCCGTTCGTGTTCTTCATCTTTCAGCTGAACCACGGTTTGCTTTTCTTCAGATTCCAAAGAAACAGCGAGTTCTTCCGGCAAATCAGCTAAGGTGATATATTTACCTGCCGCCAACAACGTCCCGTATTTAATCGTGTTCTTCATCTGACGCAAATTACCGGGCCAGGAATACGAACAGAACAAACGGATTGTTTCATCGTCGAAACCTACGATCGATTTATTCAATTCTGCGTTGGACTGGTCAAGAAAATAATTGGCGAAAAGAAGAATATCTTCCGACCGTTCCCGAAGGCTGGGAATACGTATCGTAAATTCGTTAATCCGATGATAAAGATCTTCCCTGAAATCCCCCTTTTCAATGGCCTGCCGCAGGTTTTCATTAGTTGCAGAAATCAGGCGCACATTGATGGGTATTTCCTGATTGCTACCGACAGGTTTTATCTTACGCTCCTGTAACGCACGCAAAAGCTGAATTTGCACCTCGTACGTCAGGTTTCCGATCTCATCTAAAAAAATCGTCCCCCCGTCAGCCGCAACAAAAGCACCGGTTTTATTATCGATCGCACCCGTAAACGATCCTTTTATATGCCCAAAAAATTCGGAAGCCGCCAGATCTTTCGGAATAGCCCCGCAATCCACAGCAATAAAAGATGCTTGAATACGAGAGCTTTGCTTATGGATCAAACGGGCAACATACTCTTTTCCGGTACCACTGTCTCCCTGAATTAAAACAGACATATCTGTCGGCGCCACAAGGCGTATATGGTCGTACATCTGACGGGCGATCAAACTTTTACCCTGAACATAATCGTCGTCTCTTTCCTCCGTCATTTTAATTTCGGCGAAAGCAGATTTTTCCTCCACACTGATTTCTTCTATTTTTAACAAAAGTTCCTGTGGATTGATCGGTTTGGCGATATAATCGGAAGCCCCCAACTTTATGGCCTGTACCGCCGTTTGAATTTCCGCATACCCGGTCATGACAATGACCGGAAGATGAAGCAATTTTTGATCCAACCATCGCAACAATTCGATTCCATCACCATCCGGCAAACGCAAATCAGACAGGATCAAACGAAAAGACTTTCGGTCTATTATCTTCTTGGCTTCTGCTAATGTTGTAACAGAAGAAACCTCAAACCCTTTCTTTTTCAACCAAGTAGACAACATCAAAGAAAAGGTGATATCATCTTCAACGATTAAAATCGGTATGTTCACAGAATTATCAATCATCCACAAAAATAAGAAAAAACACGGTTCAGACTCCTACCCAGGTCGCTTTACGCCACATCTTTTCAAACGGGCCCTGTCTGTAACGCCTGAGCCACCAATGGCAGAAAGAAATCTGAAGCAGAAACAAGACAATACCGACACCAAAACTGACCGTTATACCCAGATCGTCGTACAAAGACAAACCGTAACCGTAATAAATAAAGGAACCGATCATAGACTGCGTAAGATAGTTCGTCAAACTCATCTTTCCGTAAGACGCCAACTTACATAAAACCTTGTAAACCGGAAGCCATTGCCATAAATAAACAAACGAAGCAACCAGTATTGCCATAAAAGAGAAATTCCGCAACGAAGAAAGGATCGTGTTCATGGAAGCCGACATCATTTTATTTTCCCACAATCCGGGAATCGTATTCGTCATATAATACAACGGAACAAAACAAATCAAGGCGAACAGCAAAACACTTTTCCAAAAACGATCGTGTTCTTTTAATGAATGAAACAATCCTTTTCTGCCTATCAACATTCCCAGCATAAAAAGGGAGGCAGTCTGACAAATGCGTCCGTAATCCCATGCCCATAAAATACTGAACCACTGTCCGTCCCAAAGATTGGATTTCACCATCGACCAAAAATCGCTTCCGGCTAAGAACGGATACATTTTCTCCGCGTGTATGCGCCACAGCTCTTCTCCACGTATATATTCGGAATTGAATAAGGCATAGAAAAACTTACCCCATTCCAACGGTTGAAGCATTAAAAAGATAGCAATCGCCAAAACGACTTTATTTTTCAGTTTGCAAAAAGGAACCAAAACAAACCCGACTAAAGAATAAAGTACCAGAATTTCTCCCGGGAAAAAGGCGGCATTAACGCATCCAATAAAGAAGAGCAAAACCTGACGCCACATAAAACGAAGCCGGAAGTCTTTTCCTTTCTTCTCCTGATTATTCATCTGAATATAAAAACTAAAACCAAACAGTAAAGCGAAAATCGCGTAAGCCTTGCCACCAAAAAGGAAAAATAATGTGTCCCAAATACTTTTATCCAAGGCTTGCATAAAGGCGGAAGAGGCTTCCGGAAAACTGTAAAAATTAAAGTGTTCAATGTTATGTAACAACATGATTGCCATCACGGCAAAACCTCTCAAAGCATCAACCACTTCGATCCGCGGCGATCCGGAATTTAACGGGTGCTCCATCTCTCGTTTTTTTACTATTCAACAAAATTGTCCAAATTTAGATATTCCTTTTTAAGGAAATAAAAAACAGACAAAATATTGTTGTATTTTTACATGAAAAAGAAATTCAATCCAAATGGACTACTACGGTTTACACTTCACCTATATTTTCGAAGCTTCGGGTTTAAATACAGAAACTGTCAACGCTGTTTTATCTTCCGAATTGGGAGAGATTGGATTTGAAAGTTTTGAAGAAAAAGAGAACGGCTTGTCTGCCTACATTCCGGCCAATATGTATGATGCGAAAAAGATCGAGCACAAATTAGTTTGCTTTCCTTTAAGCGGAGTGATGTTCAAACAGGAAACCGAAGTCATCAAAGACCGAGACTGGAACGAAGAATGGGAAAAGAATTATTTCCAGCCGATTCGTATCGAAAAAGAATGCATTATCCGAGCATCCTTTCACGCGGAAGAACCGGGATTTAAACATACCTTACTCATCAATCCCAAAATGGCGTTCGGCACAGGCAATCACGACACAACACGATTAATGATCAACGAACTGCTGCAATCAAATTTATCCGGCAAAACTATTCTCGACATGGGCTGCGGAACCGCCGTATTAGCAATTCTCGCACGGAAATTAGGTTCCGGCAAAACCGTTGCTATCGATATTGACGAATGGGCTTGCGAAAACGCGAAAGAAAACATGCGATTAAATGGAATTGAGGGGATCGACGTACGATTAGGAGGTGCAGAACAAATCGGCACTGCGGAACATTTCGATCTAATTTTAGCCAATATCAACCGGAATATTTTATTGCAGAACATGCAGAACTACGCGGCAGCGCTAAACCCGGAAGGGTTACTCTACCTGAGTGGCTTCTACACAGAGGATGTTCCGATTTTGGAAACAGAAATCCAAAAACAAGGTTTGAAACTGGTCAACCAAAAAGAATCGAACCATTGGTGCCTGCTCGCATGCGCATCCCGTATACGAATTTAAAAAAATGAAAACGAAAGGCAGCAAAACAGCGTCATTCGTTGCGGTTACCGTATTGAGAAGGCAGGATCCCAAACTCTTCCTTGAAATATTTCCGAAAATATTTGGGATTATTAAATCCGACTTCATAGGCAATTTCGGAAACCGTAAGTTGACTTTCTTTCAACAATTGAGCCGCACGTTTCAAACGGATCACCCGGATAAATTCAATGGGCGTTTTTCCGGTGAGGGAAGACAGTTTCTTATACAAATGTACTCGGCTCATTCCCAGCTCTCTACTTAGCTCTTCTACGGAATAGTCCGGATCAGACAAATGTTCTTCTGTATATTCCAAGGCCTTCCGAATCAGTTTTTCATCCAACGAACTGACAGTAATTTTCGAAGGTTCTATTTTAATCTGTTGACGGAATTCATTTTGTCCCCGTTTACGAGCCTCCACGATATTCCGTATTTTCACTTTCAAAATATCTAAATTAAAGGGCTTCGTGATGTAGTCGTCAGCTCCGGCCATCAACCCCTCCAGCTTACTTTCTTCCCCACTCTTAGCGGTCAGTAAGATTAACGGAATATGCGACGTGCGAATATCTGCTTTTAGCGTCTGGCACAAACGAATTCCATCCACTTCGGGCATCATCACATCCGAAAGAATTATTTCCGGAATTTCACGGAAAGCAATTTCAAGCCCTTCTTTCCCGTCAGCCGCCTGCAACACGGTGTATTCATTCTTAAACTGATCTGCCAGGAAAGAGCACAGATCGACATTGTCTTCTGTAATCAACAATTTAGGCGATTCATTTTCGCTTGGAATCTCAAACACAACATCTTCCACCTTATCCTCCTGTCTGTCAAAAGAAGAGGAATCGGCCGGCAATTCTTTTTTTTCATAAACAACAGGTAAAATAAATTCAAAACAACTGCCCTTATCCGGAAGTCGGCTTGCAAGAATCTTTCCGTCATGCAATTCCACAAACTCTTTTGCAATATGCAACCCAATTCCACTACCCTGAAAACTTTCTTTATCCGAATAAGACACTTGGTAAAAACGTTCGAAAATCTTGGTCAACTCTTTTTCAGGAATTCCTATGCCATCATCCGTCACCGAAACGGCCAGTTTATTTTCCGGAGTGATCCGAACATTCACAGCAACATGTCCCCCTTCAGACGTAAATTTGTTGGCATTCGAAAGAAGATTGACCATCACCTTCCCGATTTTATCGGCGTCAAACCACATAAAAAGGGAAGGAACTTGCGAATAAAAAGTAAAATCAATTTGCTTTTTACGCATCGCCTCGCTAAATAAAAAAGTCTGCTCACGAATGAAAAGAACAATATCGCCATGCGACTGCTGTAGTTTATGCGCGTTAACGTCTAATTTACGAAAGTCCAACAACTGATTGACCAATCCCAACAATTTACGGGCATTCCTGTCGATCACTTCCAGCAAGTTTATCTTCTCCGTTTCTTTTTCTTTTTTCAGCAATTCTTCCAGCGGTGTCAAAATCAGCGTCAATGGCGTTCGAAATTCGTGACTGATATTTGTAAAAAAACGCAGTTTCATTTCGTCCATCTCCAATTGTTGGTTCATTTTCAATTTTTCCTGTGTATAAATCAACTTTTTCTCCGCTCTTAGAGTCATCCGTCTACGATACCATAAGATAATAGCCGTTATAAGAAACAAGTAAATAATCCAAGCTCCTACCGTATTCCAAAAAGGAGGTGTTACGACAATTTTCAACAGAACAGGTTCAACACTCTCTATCCCGTCGTTGTTCACAGCCTTCAAACTAAACAAATAAGTACCGGGGTTTAAATTAGTATAGGTAGCCTTTCGTCCGTTGCGGTCGGCTTCTAACCACTGATCATTAAACCCTTCGAGTTTATAAAAATACCGGGACTTATTGGGCATGCAATAGTCTAAAGCAGCAAAAGTTAACGAAAAATAATTGTCCGAATATTTTAATTTAATCTTATTCGTCAAACCAATACTCTTTTCCAGCAATACCCGACCGTTATATTTCTCATTCGGCTTGATGCTTTTATTATATATCTGAAAATCAGTAAGCACTACTTTCGGCGCATTATTATTATAACTAATCTGAGACGGCATAAACAGGTTAAAGCCAGAAGAGCCGCCAAAAATTAATTCCGAATGGGAGGTCATGTAGGCCGCGTTGTAATTGAACTGTTCTCCCTGCAATCCTTCCGAACTGTCGTAACTGATTAAGTTGAAAAAATAACCGGGCGTTTCAAAATTTGTAGAAACCTTCACGCAGGTCAATCCTTTATTGGTGGCAATCCACATATTATTATCGGCATCCTCCAGAATGCTCTGTACCATATCAGAAGAAAGACCGTTCTTTTGTGTATAGGTACTGACTTCACGTGTATACGGATTATAAATAAACAAGCCGTTACGGGTACCGATCCAAAGCAATCCGCGACTGTCTTCACTCATATAGTTAATATCGTTCCGGCTCAACTGCATCTTTAAAAAGATATCCGGCTCAAACAATTCGAGCCGATCGGTCGCCACATTGTAGAGATACAATCCGCTTTGGGCACCGACCAGCATAACGCCCGACTTACTTTCGACCAAGGCATAGACCGAGCCGCTCGTATCGAAATGCTTCACGATTTCGCCGGTAGAAACATCCAACACCATAACCCCCCCACGCAAGGTTCCCACCCAGAGATTTCCCGCACGGTCGTTACGCAAAACCCAAGCATTATTGTCTGTCAGACTCTCCGGATCGTCCGGATCAAAGTCGTAGTGCGTAAAGGTCCGTCCGTCATAACAATCCAATCCTTCCAAATAATAACCGACCCAAAGTCGTCCCTCTTTATCCTTCTCCATGCTGACAATCACATCTCCGGCAGGCGAATTCGGATTAGAGGGATCGTGTTTGTAAAGCGTATATTTCCCCTCTTCCCGATCCAAATACATCAATCCGCCACCATTCGTTCCAATCCAAAGATTGCCTTCTCTCGTTTCATAAAAACAGTTAACGTCATGATAAGGCATTCGAGAAGTAGAAACCAACGACTTGAACTTGTATATACTTTCGTGATAATAACAAACGCCTTTTTTGTACGTTCCCAGCCATATGATCCCGGTATCGTCCTTATAAATACTTTTGATGGTATTTTGTGCAAGGCTTAACGGATCTTGTTCATTATTTTTGATCACTGTAATTTGTCCATTCTTTTTATGAATCAGATTCACTCCCCCGTGATCGGTCCCCACCCAAATATTACCCTTGTTGTCTTCTTCCACGGCAGTGATAATATCATTGGTGATCCGGAACGGCGGTAAAGCCGAACTCGAATAAACCGACCATGCGAAATGAGACGCATTATAGTAGGCCAAACCGAAATGCGAGCCGATACCATAGACCCACACATCACCGGCAGAATCGACAAAGAGATGCATATCTCGTTCATTTCGGATCCGGCTCATCTCCCGTACCGTGGAATCGCGACGAATCACTTTGTGCGTCTGTGCGTCCATACATTCCAAAATACCATTATCAAATAAAAACCAATACCGATTTTTCCCTTGTTTAATATCTACCAGCAAACCGCGGCTTAACGCATCGGCACCTCCTTGTTCAAAAACTTTCAATGTTCCGGATTTTATGTCGTAAAGACGAACATCTTTCCAAGTGACAAACCAAAAGTTCTTTCCTTCGTCGATATACACACTCCAAAAATCATCCGTACCGGCATATTTCTTGAAAAGTTCAGAAGTCGAAGCAACAAAATCTTCCTGTTCGGGGTCATAAACAGTATAGCCTGCACGTGTCGTCAGCCAAAGCTTACCTTCCAAATCTTCCTGAATCCGCCAAATATCGTTATTAGAAGAAAGGTCTTCCATCTTATTCAAATTTTGTTTCACGGAAATTATTTCATAACCATCATAACGGTTTAGTCCGGAAGGAGTCCCAAACCAGACAAACCCGGAACGGTCTTTGAAAATAGAGCGTACCTCATTGTTAGAAAGTCCCTTTTCCACATCTATCCGATTAAATTTATACGCATCCGTTTCCAGGGCATAAAGCGAGAAAAGCGCTTCTAACCAGCAAAAGAGAATACAAAAGAATAAGCGTAAGTGCATCATGGTTTGTCCTCATATGGTTATAGCAAAGATAATGCTTTCCTTTCACTATCCAATTCCAGAATCCTGGAATAAGTAAAACAGCTTATTATTCATTATTTTGAAAAGAGAAAAGGTTCCTTATAAAAAATAAGATACATTTGTTGTCTATTTATAGAAATCTAACACTTTGAAAACGAAAATATGATGACTTATTGGCAGGAAGAACTGGAGACGATGAACCGTGCTGATTTGGAAAAACTACAGTTACATCGTTTAAAAGAGACGCTTGAAAGAGCAAATCATTCAACTTTTTATACTAAAGTTTTTCAGGAGCACGCAATCATACCTGAAACAATTCGTTCATTGGACGATTTGAAAAAGATCCCATTTACGACAAAAGAAGATTTGCGGAACCATTATCCGTTCGGACTAGCGGCTGTCCCGCTTCAAAAATGCGTACGGCTCCATTCATCCAGCGGAACGACCGGCAATCCGACCGTCATCCTGCACTCAGCAAAGGATATCGACGAATGGGCAAATCAAGTGGCGCGTTGTCTCTATATGGTGGGATTGCGAGACACGGATATTTTTCAGAACACATCCGGATACGGTATGTTTACCGGAGGATTGGGCTTTCAATACGGCGCCGAGAAATTGGGAGCGCTGACGGTTCCAGCCGCTGCAGGCAATACCAAAAGACAAATCAAATTTATCAAAGATTTCGGAACCACCTGCCTTCACATCATCCCCAGCTATGCGACCCATTTAGCGGAAGTAATGTACGAATCGGGAATCGACCCGCGAAAAGATACCCACCTGCATACGATCTGCATCGGCGCTGAACCGCATTCGGAAGAACAGCGCCTCCGCATAGAAGAGCTGCTCGGAGCAAAAGCCTACAATTGTTTTGGCATGTCGGAGATGAACGGACCAGGCGTCGCTTTCGAATGTAAGGAACAAAACGGGCTGCACATCTGGGAAGATTACGTCATTGTTGAAATCATCGACCCAATCACATTAGAACCAGTTCCGGACGGTCAGGTAGGCGAGTTGGTACTCACCACGATCAACAGGGAAGCCATGCCGCTCTTGCGCTACCGCACACGTGACCTTACTCACCTTATTCCAGGGGATTGTCCGTGCGGACGTACACATAAACGAATCGCTCGCCTTAAGGGAAGAAGCGACGATATGATCATCCTCAAGGGGGTCAATATTTTCCCCATCCAAATCGAAACGATCTTAATGAAGTTCAAGGAACTGGGAAGCAATTATTTAATCACCATAGAAAACGACGAAATGCAGGTAGAAGTGGAATTAAGCGACTTATTCACCGATGATTACAGCCAATTGCAAAGGTTAAGCAAGGAAGTCACCCGCCAACTGAAAGACGAACTATTGCTTACGCCCAAAGTGAAATTAGTCGGACGTGGCTCACTGCCTATACAGGAGGGTAAAGCTGTACGTGTAAAAGACTTGCGAAAATTCAGTTAAAGTTTCATTTTCTAATAATACGGCCATGACAATTCATCAGTTATCTATTTTTCTGGAAAATAAATGTGGAAAACTAAGTAAAGTATTAGACATACTCTCCGAAGCCCATATCGGCATAATCGCAGCTGCAGTAGCCGACACTTCGGAATACGGAATTTTACGAATGATTGTTTCCGATCCAGACAAAGCCTTCGCCCTGCTGAAAGAGAACAATGTCACAGTCAGCAAAACGGAAGTGTTGGGAATTGTGACGGACGGATGTGCCGGCAGTTTCGCCCGGGCTTTAGAGAATTTCACGAAAGCAGGAATCAGTATTGAATATATGTACTGCTTTTCAGTCAACGGAAAATCTATTCTTATCCTGCGCACGAACAAATCGGTCGAAGCGTATGAAGTCATCCGCAAATACCGCCTCGATTATATTTCATCGAGCGACTTAGAGCATTTGATGACCTGCTAATTGACATACGGATTATTCAAAGTTGTTTTTACGCGGTGACTGATGAGTGATATCATAAAAAAAGGAATAATCTATTTTCGGTCGTATTTATAATTTATTACATGTTATAAAACATTATTTAACGGGATATTTTATGTCAAGTATAAAAACCGTACGATATTTGCATCGTGGTTTTTTCATAATAGTATTAGATTTAAGGTTAACAAAGTTGGTTAGGGGTTGTCGGGAGACAGCCTTTAATTGTTTTATCTCCCTTCCATATTTTCCCCCACACCTGCTTCATCAAACAATCCGATCACTTAAGTCTTTTTATGTCAAGTGTTCTTTTTTCTTTGCTGATTTTTTGAGTTCTTTATTCATTTTTCTCATGATATTAAAAATATAAAGTATTGGCTGTACCTGATAATTTATTTTATGAAAACCACCAATCATATAAATCTTCATTGCTGGATTGTAATACATAAAACACCTATTGAACCCGAATTACCCCAAATTGGGGGCTTAATTGCTTTTTAACCCAATCAATCGTTTCCGTCGGAATCCAAAATCGGTCGGGTTCTGAATACAGAGGGGTCGGGATGTGCAGCGATTTTCCAGTGCAACCCGAGTCTTGGAGAATGAATCGGCTAAACCTGCATTATTTAATTTATCGGCACATATTCGTCTTTCAAAACCAGTGAAAATTTTAGTCTTTAATACATTATTTATTGTTTGGGCTTTTACTTGTGTTTCCATAATTACTAAAATAAAACCATTAAATGTATTTAAGTGCTTTCACGTTTTTTAGTCTAATAAAAAGAGCTGCCGGAATCGGCAGCTCTTTTTATTAGACTAAAAAACGGACGCTTATTGTATCGTCTGCGGACGATTTTCAGGCGCTACGCCGAATGTCGGAGAAGGGGTACTCCCCATCTCGAAGACTAATTCCCCGCCTGCCTGAATAGCTTTATAATCGATAT
>JAQVZS010000003.1:6322-14879 GCA_028708075.1 Massilibacteroides sp. | reverse complement strand
TAAAAAACGGACGCTTATTGTATCGTCTGCGGACGATTTTCAGGCGCTACGCCGAATGTCGGAGAAGGGGTACTCCCCATCTCGAAGACTAATTCCCCGCCTGCCTGAATAGCTTTATAATCGATATACGATTTGGAATACGGTTCACCGTTAAGCATCGCCTGCTGAATATATCTATTCTCCGGACTGTTGTTGTTTGCCCTAACCGTAAAGGTCTTTCCGGAGCCCACACGGATAACCGCTTCGTCAATCAATGGGCTACCAAACACATACACACCTCCTGCCGGAGCAACCTGATAAAGACCAAGAGCGGAAAGGACGTACCAAGCGGACATCTGTCCGACATCTTCATTTCCGCATAATCCTGCAGGCGCGTCGCGATACAAAGTCGTCATAACTTCACGTACCTTGTCGGCAGTTTTCCAGGGCTGTCCTACATACGAATACATATAGATTATATGATGGCTCGGTTCATTTCCATGCGCATACTGCCCGATCAATCCACTGATATCCGGCGAAGCCTCGTCACCCAAATCACCTTGCACAATAAAGAGAGAATCCAGTTTCCCCACAAATTTCGCTTCACTGCCAAACAAATCAACCAATCCCTTTATATTTTGCGGAACTAACCACGTATATTGCCAAGCGTTGCCTTCCGTATAATCGTTTATCCGGTGAACGGATTTGAACGGATCGAGCGGTTCCGGTCTAAAATCTCCTTGCAAGTCGACGCCACGAACGAAGTTTATACTCTTATCGAAATAATACGTGAAGGAGTTACTTCTTTTCAGGAAGTAGTCGTAATCCGCCGTTTCTCCCCTTTCTTTTGCCACCTGAGCCAACGCCCAATCCGCCAAGGCGTATTCCAGACCTTTGGCTACCGACTCGTTTTCCTTGTCGAACGGGATATAGCCTAATTGTTTGAAATAATTCAAGCCTCTTTCATCCAGCATCGCCGAAGCTTTCATCGCTTCGTAAGCAAGATTTTTATCAAATCCGCCGAACCCTTTCAGGTAAGCATCCGCTACCACGGAAATACCCGGATTCCCCACCATACAATTCGTTTCGTTCGCCATCAAATGCCATACCGGCAACTTGCCTTGCTGCTGATAAATATGAAGCATTGTCTGAATGATATCAGGTACTTTCTCCGGATGAATGATCGTCATCAACGGATGTGCAGCACGATAGGTATCCCAAAGCGAAAAAGTCGTGTAGTTTTTAAACCCTTCACCGGAATGAACAGTTTTGTCCGTTCCCCAATAGCTACCATCCACATCAGAAAAGACAGACGGCGCCGTCATCGTATGATAAAGTGCCGTATAGAAATTACGTTTGACAGACATATCGTTTGATGTAATCTGAATCTTACTCAACTCTTCGTTCCAAGCCTGACCTGCCGCGGCAATAGTCGCACCAAAATTCCAACCCGGCAGTTCCGCGCTCAGATTTGCTTTAGCTCCTGCCACGCTTACCGGCGAAATCGCTACTTTGGCATATACTTCTTTCGCTTTATCGGCAGCAGCAAATTGAGCAACGCCGTATACCTGGCGGGTAGTAAGCTCTTTACCTTCCTGCAAAGCCGTTGTATCATATACGGCAAAATTCGTAATCGGTTCGGAAAACACAGCAGTAAAATAGATACGCTGGTCGTTCGCCCAACCCTTCGAATAACGATAACCCGAAATAACGGTATCGTTCTCCTGCACCAAATGCCCTTCCTGCGGACTGTCCCATCCTATTCCGGCCGCTAGGTCAATCACAAGTTTCGGATCGGCTGCCGAAGCAAGCTGATAAGTATATTTATGAAATCCTACCCGCGCCGTGGCCGTCAATTCTACATCTACATCGTAACGGTCGAGGTGTACAGCATAATAGCCCGGCTTTACCTTTTCCGTCTCTCTTCTGAACAGCGAATAAAATCCGGTAGAAGAATCGCCCGCTATGCCTCTCTTAAGTAAAGGTTCTCCGGTAAGGGGCATAAACACAATATCACCCAAGTCGCCAATCCCGGTCCCACTCAAATGCGTGTGGGCAAATCCCATAATTGTCGAATCCGTTATATGATAGCCGGAACACCAATCCCAACCCTGTGTAATATTCGACGGCCCCAGTTGCACCGCACCAAAGGGAACATTAGCACCTAAGAAAACGTGCCCGTGATCACCTGTCCCGATATACGGATCAACATACTGTGTAAAATCGGGAATCGCTTTCTCAGTAACGGATTGTTGGCAGGAAAAACCACCCAACGCCAGACAGGTAAATAAGCCCAAGCTCACCGATCCTGCAAAAGTTTTTTTCATTAAATTCATGTGATTCATGTATCTTTTTTAATCATTCATCTATTTACTTTGCAAAGGTAGCAATAATGAAGCAAATATTCGTCATTCATCCAGTGTACAAATCCGGCGAATGACCTGGCGGATAGACGTAAGTCCAAACGCTTCAGGATCTAACTCCTTTTGAGGAATAATACAAATTTCGGCCGCATCGTCCTGGGCGACCGCCCCCACCAATGAGTCTACTTCTCCCTTATAAATCAGATCCACGGTATGCACTTCAAAGCCGGAATAAAGATAAATATTCGGCACAGAAAAAAGATAACGAAGCGACGTTAGTTCGAGTCCGGTTTCTTCTTTCACTTCACGCCGAACGGTTTCTTCCGCTGTTTCAAACATATCGGAAAAACCGCCGGGCAGATCAAGCGTACCTTTGGCAGGATCTTTCGCTCGTTTCACCACCAATATATTCTCATCTTTGTCACTAATGATACAAGCAACAGCCGACGAGGGGTTGAAATAATAAACAAAATGGCAGAGTGTACATTTTTTTGCCTTTTCATTGGCTTCCACAAATGCCTTCGCCCCGCAACGGGGACAATATAGAAATTGGGCTAATGGATGTTTCATTTTTTCGCTTTTAATCGTCATAATTGAAAAACGAAGATAACGAAGTTTTTCTTTTCCGGACTCAATTTTACAGGAAACAATCTCCTTCCAACCTTTTCGGCATTTACTTTTTCCCTTATGCAAAGAAAACATTAATAGACTGTGTTTAAAAATATTACATAACAAAAGTGTTTTATATAAACTTACTCTTTCCTTTTACTATCCTTAAAACAAGATTAGATACGCTGCTATCTTTGTTCTTTATCTATAAGCTAAAAAAACAACCGTATACTTCTATTAAGATACTACTTTGTTAATCATTAATCGAAGTAAAACCTAAATTTAATATTAACGCACCATGAAAGAAAAAAAGACAAAAGTAAAGGGATGGATAAAACTGTTCCTATTAGTCATGCTAAGTATTGGTATTCACTCCAATTTGTTCGCCCAAACGAGGGACAACCAAACGATTCAAGGGAATATAAAAGACACGTACGGAGAACCGATTATCGGAGCAAGTATCTTGGAAAAGGGGACGGCAAACGGAACGGTTTCCGACTTTGAGGGTAATTTCACGTTATCGGTCAATGCGAACGCCATGCTCTCTATATCTTATATCGGCTATATCACACAGGTAATTCCGGTAGCCGGAGAGACGTCTTTTCAAATCAGATTAAAAGAAGATGTCGAAGCACTTGAAGAAGTCGTCGTAGTCGGTTATGCAACCGGTAGCAAGCGTACGATCTCTGGTGCGGTAGAGCGTGTGAAAAAAGAGGATATGAATAAGGGAGTGATATCCAGTCCTATGGATGCTTTAAAAGGCAAGGTAGCTGGTGTGGTCATCAGTCAATCGGGTGGAGATCCTATGGGTACGACAAATGTACGGGTACGCGGAACGGCCTCTTTATCCGGGGGCAATGAGCCGTTAGTTATCATTGACGGCGTATTTGGCGATATGACCATGCTCAATGCCATTGCTCCGAGTGATATTGAGTCGGTTACAATATTGAAAGATGCTTCCGAAACGGCTCAATATGGGTCGCGTGGTGCAGCGGGAGTTGTCGTGGTAACAACATCAAAGGGTAAGGTTGGCTTTGCACAAATGGAGTACAGCGGACAAATCGGCCTTAATTCGGTATTTAAGAATATTAAAATGCTTTCCGCAGCCGATTACCGGTCTACTGCCGATAAATTGGGGTTGACTTATACTGACATGAAAGGGAATACTAACTGGTTGGATGCTATTGAACGGGGAACAGGGTTGACTCAGAACCACAATTTATCGTTTACTTCGGGTAATGAAACGTCCAATATGAGGGCATCGCTGGGAGTTATTCAACGCGATGGCGCCTTGAAAAATTCGGATATGATAAATTATACGGCCAAACTGGATGTCATGCAGTATGCCTTTAATAAGAAGTTGAAACTTGAAATGGGGATGTTTGCTTCTGAGCGTGATGGAAACATCCAGTACGACATGCAAAAGATGTTTTACTCTGCAGCAGCTTATAATCCAACATACCCTACAGTGAAGAACAGCGATGGAGTATGGGATGAAGATTTATTAGCCAATGAAATTTATAACCCGCTGGGACAACTGGAAATTACCAATAAATATGAGGTGGCTTCCATCAATACTCATGGCAAGGCAACATGGACAATTCTTTCGGGATTGAATTTAGTAGCATTCGGGTCTTATACAAACTTTACGACAGAAAACAAACGGTATATACCAAATGATATCCGGCAGGGACAATTGAATGGTAACGGTTGGGCATACATTGCCAATACGAACAGGAAGGACTTGATGGGAAACGTTCAACTGAACTATTCGAAAAATTGGGGGAAACATCATATTGATGCATTGGTTTTGATGGAAGGTCAGTCTTATAAGACTTTTACGTACTCCATGCAGACAAAAGGGTATGAAAGCAATTACTTTAAGTACAACAATTTGAAAGCAGGAGCTAATGTGGCATGGGGGGATAATACTTCTTATGCTTCCGATTATAAGTTATCGTCTTATATGGCACGTGTGAACTATATGCTTGCCGATCGGTATATCGTGACGGCAAACTTCCGTACAGATGGTTCATCAAAACTGGGAAACGGGAATAAGTGGGGGGTATTTCCTTCTGCTTCCGCTGCATGGGTAGTTAGCGAGGAAACGTTTCTAAAAGAAATTCCAACTGTTAATAATTTGAAGATAAGGGTTGGATATGGGGTAACAGGTAATCAGGATGCTATTGATTCATATAATTCACTGGCGTTAATGGAACCGAATGGTACAACATTGGTTGACGGAACCACGACTACTACATTCGCAGTAACTTCTAATGATAATCCTGATTTACGCTGGGAAAAGAAGTATACGTTTGATGTGGGATTAGACTTATCGATGTTTGAAAATCGGTTAAATCTGACTATGGACTACTATTCGTCGAAAACAAAAGATTTATTATATACTTACACCGTTCCGGTACCCCCATTCACTTATACTTCATTATTAGCCAATATCGGTGAGATGACCAATAATGGTTTTGAAATATCCATGAATGGTGATGTAGTGAAGACAAGGGATTTTTCGTTTAACGCCGGAGTTAATGTCTCTTTCCAAAAGAACAAGCTGGTTTCTCTGCATGGCACTTACAAAGGGCAGGAACTGACAACAAGCGAACATATAGCAGTCGCTAATATTAACGCTGCCGGATTGACGCAGAATACGGGCGTTACTTATTTGATGGAAGGACAGCCGGTAGGAGTGTTCTATTTGCCTCATTGCACCGGAATAGATGAGGATGGTCAATATATTCTTGAGGATTTGGATGAAAACGGCACTGTTGATACAGGTGACAGTGGCGACCGCAAGGTAAGCGGACAGGCCATACCAAAAGCTTATATGAGTTGCGATTTTACGCTGAAATATAAGAATTGGAACTTGACTACGCAATTCAACGGAGCCTTTGGACATAAAATCTATGACGGAACTTCAATGACGTATAGCAATATGAATAACTTCCCAACTTACAATATATTGGCAAATGCCCCTTCCCTTAATAACGGAAAGGGAATTTATGATATACAAATTTCTGATTATTGGTTGAAAAACGGGGATTATGTAAATTTTGAATATGCTTCTTTGGGGTATACTTTCAACGAAAAACAGCTAAAGGGAACAAAGTTCTTGAAGAATTTGCATCTGGCATTCTCAGTAAATAACATTTGCACCATAACCGGATACAAAGGATTGACCCCTATGATTAATTCAGCAAATTTATCACGCCAATCTGAAGGGACGGGGACTAACGGTACACTGGGCGTGGATGATAAACGGATTTATCCGCTGGTACGTACATTCTCCTTCTCTGCATCGGTTAAGTTTTAATGATTTAATAACTTTAAAAGATACGTTTTATGAAAAAAATATTCATTGGCTTTACCATAGCGGCTACGTGCCTGCTGACAGCCTGCTCTCTGGACGAAAATCCTGAAAGTAAATTTAGTGAAGAAGAAGCTTATAAAAGTTCGACCTTGATCTATGTAAATACGGTAGCAAGTATTTACTCGTCAATCAGCAACGGACTTTATGGGGGAACCGATTGCGTGCATACGTTACAAGAGTTTACATCGGATGCGACAATGCTTCCCGGAAGGCAAGGCGATTGGGTGGACGGTGGTAAATGGCAAAATATGTTTTTGCATAACTTTGCATCGTCTGTCGATACGTATTCTTCGGTTTGGAATCATTTGTATCAAATTATAGGGTTGTGCAATTCTTCTATTGATAAATTGGAAGAGTTCAAATCGACTAATGCGGATGCCGAAAGTTATATTTATGAACTTCGTGCCTTACGGGCTATTTATTATTATTATGCAATGGATTTATTCGCACAAGTTCCGATTGTAACTTCTTCATCTCTTTCCATTTCGGACGTTTCACAATCAAATCGTTCGGATGTATTTAAATTCGTAACGGAAGAGCTGGAGGCTTGTTTGCCGAATTTATCCGAAGAAAAAACACAGAACAGCGGATTGTATTACGGACGAGTAACCAAGGCCGTAGCATACATGTGTATGGCCAAATGTGCACTGAATTCGCCATTATATACTATTGACAATACTTCCACTACTAGTTATCAGGCATTTGTGGGTGATGATTTGTCTGGCACCTGCCTGGCCAGTGAGACTTTGGGGGCCCAAGTTTCAGCAGCAGGGAAGACGATTTCCATAACGGTGGATGGTACGGCACGTGATGCATGGGACACGGTTATTTATTGTGTGAATCAGATTAAAACATTAGGTTATGAATTACAAGGAAGCTATGCCGATAATTTTATTGTAGCTAATCAAAACTCGGTGGAGAATATTTTTACCCGTCCGAACGATGATGTCACATACAAAATCTGGGATTGTAATCTGATGCGTTCCCTACACTATAATCATGCCGGTACAATGGGATATTCCGGATGGAACGGAGCTTGCTCAAGTCTTCGCCAGATGCAAGTTCTGCATTATGGTGAAACAAATCAAGATCCTCGTCTTGCAATCAATTTCTATACCGGAACGGATTATACTGAGGATACCAATGGTACTTTAGTTAATGATGGAGCAACCTCACAGAATCTTTCATACGAGCCTCTGAAGGTCGCAGTAGATTTTCCTTCCGGAGTAGCAGATGCGCATGATGTGAAATGTGCCGGTGCCCGTTTTAAAAAGTATGAATATGATGCTTCCAGTACAATTCAAGGAAATATTAATAATGATTTGGTGATTTGGAGGTATGGAGATGCACTGTTGATGAAAGCTGAGGCAGCATATCGTTTGGGAGATAAGGGGAGTGCTCTAGCAGATGTCAACATAATTCGTGGACGTGTAAACGCTTCTTTGTTGTCTAGTCTGACATTGAATGATATATTGGACGAACGTTTGGCTGAGTTATCATGGGAAGGTGTCCGTCGCCAGGATCAAATACGGTTCTGCACATTTACCCAGCCTACCGTAGATCGCTATGTCGGGATTTGGCATAATGCTTCTGCAGGAGACTATAATGTCGATACACAGGGCTATACGAATGTTTATCCCATTCCTTATTCAGTGCTGAATTTAAATAAGAATTTAAAACAAAATCCGGGTTATTAATCAAGAAACCTGACAACCGATTTAAGGCGAATCAAAAAGATACGATAACCCACTATAATGAGTTGGAAGTGACGTTAAACCGACCTGTCATCGGAAGGCAGATGCTCATCCGCTTTCGCCTGTTCGAGGACAGGTCGGATTTATATACAAACAAAATTTCTGTACTCAAATTACCCACATATAGGGATTGTCCGATATGTTAAAAATCACGATCTTTACCTGTACAAAACAAACGAATATATGGAAAAAATAAAAGCGGAGAAAAGCTGGGTTTCTAAAGTGATGCTTGGCAGAATGGTAACGGTATGGATGATTCTTGTGATTATCGGCGTTCTATTCCGCCAGTTTACGTGGGCCGCGGTTATTTGCGGCATTCTCTCGATAGTCCTGTTGGGTATGATCCTCTTTTTTTATTATGCCTATTATAAGCTTTCACCTTCCGGCGGAGATATGCAGGGACGCATTTCATCTCTGGTAACCAATAAAATCGAAGAAAACACATCCGGACAATTATTAGATATCGGATG
>JAQVZS010000003.1:0-6222 GCA_028708075.1 Massilibacteroides sp. | reverse complement strand
ATTGCCATACTGGAGTTTTTGGCTTCTCAGGATACATGCTTCTTTGGCGATATTCATGAGGTTTTACCCATTGCCAAAGCTACGGTTTCGCAACACTTAAAAGAGTTGAAGGAAGCCGGACTCATTCAGGGTGAAATTGAATCGCCTAAGGTAAAATACTGTATACAGCGCGATAACTGGAATTTAGCCAAAAGTGTATTGGGCGATTTCTTTCGTATCTATAATGGTGAGAAGTGCAAATGTGATTAATCCCTTTTTTTATGTAGTATGTTCGTAATATTACGAAATACGAACATGAACATAGTTAAAATTAAAATAGAATATTTCATAATGGAACAAAAAAAAGAATTGAAAATTTTGATGTGGATTATAGCAGTTTTTGTCGCTGTGTTTTTCATGCCTTTAACAAATGAACGCTTTACTACTGCAATAGGTGCTACACTTGATTTGGCTAAGTGGTATGCACAAGAACATGTCATTTTGTGCTTGCTCCCCGCATTCTTCATTGCCGGAGTAATAGCTGTTTTTGTGAGTCAGGGGTCAGTACTTAAGTACTTTGGTGCCAATGCGAAAAAATGGTTATCATATACCGTGGCATCTGTGTCTGGTGGAATACTGGCCGTTTGTTCTTGTACAATATTGCCTCTATTTACCAGTATATATAAAAGAGGAGCCGGTTTGGGGCCTGCAATAGCCTTTCTATATTCCGGTCCGGCTATCAGCATTCTTTCTATCATATTAACTGCACGCATTTTAGGCCTTGAAATGGGTATCGCTCGTATTATTGGTGCAATTACTTTTTCGGTTGTAATAGGTTTGGTCATGTCATTTATCTTTAGGAAAGAAGAAAAAGAGAAGCAGGAACAACAAATGAATATTGTCCCTCAGCCGGAAAAGCGTGCGATGTGGCAAACTTCTTTTCATTTCTTTACGTTGGTATTTATTTTAGTTTTTGCAAATTGGGGAGCGCCCTCATCTGCCGATACAGGCGTTTGGTATTATATATTCACCTACAAGTGGCACGTAACAGCCTTCTTCAGCGTGCTTTTATGTTTTTCACTAATATACATTTTGAAGATAAAAACAACATGGGTGTTGATAGGAGCTGCTTTAACAGCTCTATCGGCATGGTTTTCCAATGTTTTCATTGAAGAAACCAAGCTAATTCCTCTGGTTCCTATGGTAGTAGGTATTGCTGCACTTGCTGTAATTACACTACTTGATAAAACAGATGAAGAAAATAAGGAATGGGCATATTCTTCGTGGGGTTTTGCAAAACAGATTATGCCATTGCTTGCCGTTGGAGTTGTAACAGCCGGTTTTCTGCTAGGATCCACACACGGTGCGACAGCTATTCCCGGAATAATACCCAATAGCTGGGTGGAATGGGCTGTGGGAGGCAATACGATTTTATCAAACGCCTTTGCAAGTTTCGTTGGTGCATTTATGTATTTTGCTACACTCACAGAAGTTCCCATCATTCAAGGACTGTTAAGTTCTGGAATGGGACATGGACCTGCATTGGCATTGTTACTTTCGGGGCCATCTTTATCGCTTCCTAATATGCTGGTAATTCATGGTGTGCTTGGTACCAAAAAGACAGTCGTTTACGTGGTTCTTGTAATTATTATGGCAACTATATCAGGATATATTTACGGAATGTTCTTTTAGTTTCTTGCTTTAAGCCGGAAATGAAACATAACAGAGAGTTATGATTAATGTGTTAAACTAAAAAACAAGAAAAATGAAAATTTTGATTCTTTGTACAGGAAACAGCTGTCGCAGCCAAATGGCGCACGGCTTCTTACAATCATTCGATAAAAATATTACAGTATGTTCTGCCGGGACTCAGGCGAGTGGGAGACTCAATGCCGGTGCGGTAAAAGCCATGGCGGAAATTGGCATTGATATTTCTCACCACACATCGGACCCGGTAGATAAGTATATAGGTGAAGAGTGGGATTATGTAATTACCGTGTGTGGCGGAGCTAATGAAAATTGTCCGATGTTTATCGGTAAGGTGAAGCACCGTTTGCACATCGGATTCGATGACCCTTCACACGCTATCGGTACACCCGGGTTTATTGAAAGCGAATTTCGCAGGGTACGAGATGAAATCAAAAAAGGGTTTCAGGAATTTTACATCACGGAGATCAGAAAGCAGAAATTGCCTTCTTGTTCTTGCGGAGGTACTTGCTAACTACTTTGGGTGATGGAAAAGAAACAAGGCATTGGCTTTTTTGAACGTTACCTCACCTTGTGGGTGGCGTTGTGTATCGTGGCAGGCATAGCCATTGGACAGTGGTTTCCTGTGATTCCTCAAACGCTAAATTTGTTTGAGTATGCCAACGTATCCATTCCTGTGGCGTTGCTTATTTGGCTGATGATTTACCCCATGATGCTGAAGGTCGATTTTCAGAGCGTGAAGGGAGTTGGCAAGCGTCCTCGGGGCATTCTGGTGACGTGTATTACGAACTGGCTCATCAAACCTTTTACCATGTTCGGCATTGCATGGTTGTTTTTTTATGTAATTTTTAAGGCGTGGATTCCCGATGCTTTAGCCGATGAATATCTAGCCGGGGCTGTGTTGCTGGGTGCTGCTCCGTGCACGGCAATGGTGTTTGTGTGGAGTTATCTCACAAAGGGAAATGCGGCTTACACCTTGGTGCAGGTAGCCGTGAACGACTTGATCATTTTGGTTGCGTTTGCTCCCATTGTGGCTTTCCTGCTGGGCGTGGGTGGAATTGAAATACCTTGGAACACGCTGTTGCTTTCCGTATTGCTCTTTGTGGTGATTCCTTTGGGAGCAGGTGTACTCACTCGGATTTGGGTAGTGAAGCATAAGGGCGCCGATTATTTCAATAACGTATTTGTGAAGAAGTTCGACAACTTCACCATCGGAGGTTTGCTGCTTACACTCATCATTCTCTTCTCTTTTCAGGGTGAGACGATTCTGGCTAATCCGTTGCATATTTTGCTGATAGCCGTTCCGCTGATACTGCAAACGTTTCTCATATTCTTTATTGCCTACGGATGGTCAAAAGCGTGGAATCTGCCGCATGATGTAGCTGCTCCGGCGGGAATGATCGGGGCAAGCAACTTCTTTGAACTTGCTGTGGCGGTGGCTATTTCGCTATTTGGCCTGCAGTCGGGTGCTGCGTTGGCTACGGTAGTGGGTGTACTGGTTGAGGTGCCGGTGATGCTGGCCTTGGTAAAGATTGCCAATAATACAAGGAAATATTTTAAAGAATAAATATCGATTCAATTATAAAACACATATTATGGAAATTAAAGTTTTAGGTACAGGATGTGCAAGCTGCAAAGCTTTGTATGCAACAGTTGAACAAGCCGTTAAAGAGCTTGCACTGGATGTTTCGTTAGTAAAAGAAGAGGATATGCTCAAAATTATGGAGTATAATGTATTGTCACTTCCGGCTTTGGTAGTTGATAATAAAGTGGTTGCCAAAGGAAGAAAGTTATCGGTAGAAGAAGTTAAGGAATTATTAACCAAGTAAAAAAATGAAAAAACAAATTGTATTTACTTTGTTAGGGGTCATGTTATTTGCTTTTAATGCTAATGCAGCTGCAAATAATCCGCAGGAAACTACAGCTGGTAAGGACAGAGTGGAGGTCATGTATTTCCATGGGAAGCAGCGTTGCGTAACCTGCCGTGCCATTGAAAAGGCCACTAAAGAGGTGCTCGACACGTATTTTGCCAATGAAGTAAAAAGCGGAAAAATTAAATATCGCATCATTGACCTTTCGCAATCGTCTAACGAAAAAATTGCAGATAAATATGAGGTAAGCTGGTCTTCTTTGTATGTAAATGGATGGAAGAAAGGCGAGGAAGCAAAAAACAATATGACTGAGTTCGCTTTTTCGTATGCAAAAAACTCTCCTGATTTGTTTAAATCCGGATTGAAGAAAAAAATAGAAGAATTATTAAAACAAAAATAAGAGAAGATGGAGTTTCTGCAATCTTTATTGGAAAACAGCAATCTCCCGATGTTTACAGCTTTTATTTTGGGCATACTTACAGCTATAAGTCCCTGCCCGCTGGCTACAAACATTACTGCAATCGGTTTTATCAGTAAGGACATTCAAAGCCACAATCGCATCTTCTGGAGCGGAATTCTTTATACGCTCGGGAGAGTGATTACTTACACGGTGCTAGGTTTTATTCTCATTTCCATACTACGCGAAGGAGCAAGCATGTTTACCATTCAGAAGGCTATTGGTAAGTATGGTGAGATATTTATAGCTCCAGCGTTAATTCTTATCGGATTGTTTATGCTCTTTGGCAACAAACTGAATTTGCCGAAGTTTGGTTTTTCTGCTGGGAATAAGACTCAGGCGCTAAAAGGTAGCTGGGGTAGTTTGCTGCTCGGGGTATTGTTTGCCTTGGCTTTTTGCCCCACAAGCGGTGTGTTTTATTTTGGTATGTTGATGCCGATGGCGGCTGCCGAAACAGGTGGTTACTTGCTTCCGGTAGTGTTTGCGCTGGCAACCGGCTTGCCGGTTATTGTAGTAGCGTGGATACTGGCTTACAGCATTGCCGGATTGGGTAAGTTTTACAACCACATGCAGGTTTTTCAGAAATGGTTTAACCGTGTAGTGGCAGTGCTTTTTATTACAGTAGGTATTTATTATGCAATAATTACCTATTTATAAAATAAAATGATGATGAAAAAGCAGGGAACAGCCAAGCGAGAGCAACCAACTGATAATGTGCGAATAAAGTTCTTTGTTTGGCTTTTCTTTTGTGCGGTAAAAGCCACCAATAGACAAAGGTAAGACAAAGCTTAGTTACCACTTCATTACCTGCAATGAAAATGCGAATAGGCTATAAGTCGCTGTTTGTCTATGCTTTGCGTTATCGCTCATAACCTCTTATAACTCAGAGTAAACTAATTTTGTAACAGTAAACTTTGAGTAAGATGAAGAGTACTTTTAAGATTTTGTTCTATCTCAAAAAGAACAACCCCAAACCGGACAGAACAGTTCCAGTAATGGGAAGAATCACGATTGACGGAACAATCAGCCAATTCAGTCTGAAAATGACTGTACCGCCGAACCTTTGGGTTACCAAAGCGGGAAAACTGACAGGCAAAAGCACATTAGCCGTAAAAACAAATCTTGCATTGGATAAAATCCGTGTCGATATTAACCGCCACTATCAGGAAGTGATGCAGGCCGACGGTTTTGCAACGGCAGATAAGGTAAAGAACGCCTATTTAGGCTTAGGAGTAAAACAGGATACCTTTCTAACTCTCTTTACAAAGCACAATCAGGAGTTTTCCCGAAAGGTAGGATATAACAGGTCACAGGCTACTTATTCCAAGCATTGCCTTTTATACAAGCACGTAGAAAACTATATTAAACAGGAGTATAAGCGGATTGATATTTTTCTGAAAGAGTTGAATCTCGCTTTTATCAATGGGTTTGAACATTATTTGAGAACTGAAAAAGAGTGTTCCACCAATACGATATGGTGTTATATGATAGGCGTAAAACATATCGTTGCCATTGCTCGTAATTCAGGTCAGTTAACTATCAACCCCTTTGCAGGCTATCTGATAAGCCCTGAACAAAAAGACAGAGGATTCCTGAACAAAGAAGAACTGAATTTGCTTGTCAATGCCAAGATGAAGAACGCCCAATATGAATTAGTAAGGGATTTATTTGTATTTTCTTGTTTTTGCGGGTAAGCTACTCGGATGTAAAGAACTTAACGACAGACAACCTTAAAACCTCGTTTGACGGTCAATTATGCATAATTACCCGCAGGCAAAAAACAAACACCGATTCGAGTATCCGGTTATTGGAAGTACCCAAGCGGATAATAGAGAAATACAAAGGCTATACAAAAGACAATAGGGTCTCATTCTTGTTATTTTTCCTGCCATGATTTATTCTCCCTATACATGTTCAATAAGGGAGAATATACGCTTTTGAGCGAAGAACTGGGTGGATATGCTCCGGAATCTAAAAGCCGGAAAAGCAGGGATATCTCCAAATGAAAACAGATTGTAAAACAACTCGTTGAATCTCTGAAAGTGGGTGGATATACTCCGGAATCCGGTGCGAAACGCACCTCGAGGGAATCACAATATGCTGTTTTTAGCTGTTTTTGGGTGGGTATCTGCCGGAATGGCAGGTTTTTTACCAAATATTATTATGGATTTAAAACCGGAATATTGGGTGGGTATGCTCCGGATTATC
>JAQVZS010000087.1:5070-8876 GCA_028708075.1 Massilibacteroides sp. | reverse complement strand
ATATTTTGTTTTGTTTCCAAAATGCACAATATTTGTAGCATAATAGAAACAAAATAAAGAAATGACTTTTCTGGAATTTAAGAATCAACTCTTCGATTTGGCATGCTTTAATATCTATCAGGTATATGCATGGCAACCGGATTTACCGCCCGTCCTATATCAGCCTGCACACTGCATTGTCGTTTTACGGAATGATACCGGAAGCGGTTGTACAGATTACCAGTGTGACAACTCTGAAAACAGCATCATTCGCCAATGATTTCGGCGAATACTCTTATAAGAATGTCAAGGAAAACCTGATGTTCGGGTACGAATTGAAGCTAATGGCAGACAACCGCACCATACAGTTTGCCACACCCGAAAAGGCATTGCTCGATTTGTTATACCTTTACCCGTTCTACAATAGTGAACAGGAGTTGGAAGAATTGCGCTTGGATAAAGATTACATGCAAGGAGATTTGAACAAAGATTTGTTGATGGACTATTGCGACAAGTTCCAAAGTAAAGCTCTTTCTCACAGAGTGAAACTGCTTCTTAAGACATATCAGCTTTAGGACGGAGGAACAAAAAACATCTAATCGTCTTGCGTATAAGACAAAAATGCATTACATTTGTCCTGTCAATAAGACAATAACGATTATGGATAAGAACATACTGAAAACGGTTATTGCTGATAATCAGATAGAAGTGCCTAAATACAAGGTAATTCCAAGAGATTCCTTTTTTGAAGAATTTGGGAATTACGTTTTTGTGGGTATTCGAAGAGCTGGAAAGTCTTTCTTACTCTATCAACGGATGCAGCAGCTACTTGCACAAGGTGTACAGTGGGATGAGATGCTGTATGTTAATTTTGAGGACGAACGTCTGGTTGGGATGTCTTTGGAAGATTTGAATCTGCTTTTGGAAGTCCATTTAGAGATGTACGGAAAGAAGCCTATACTCTTCCTTGATGAGATACAGAACATTGTAGGTTGGGAAAAATTTGCCCGCCGTATGGCTGATACTAAACATCGGGTTTATATAACCGGAAGTAATGCCAAAATGCTAAGTCAGGATATCCAAACCACTCTTGGAGGGCGTTATATCCCTATTGATGTTTATCCATATAATTTCAAAGAGTTTCTGACTGCAAACGACATCAGTATCAGTGAAGAATCTTTGCTTTCAACAGAGGGGAAAGCAGAAGTATTACGGAAATTCAATGATTATTATTATTTTGGAGGATTCCCGGAGAGTGCTGAATTTACTGCCAAACGCGACTACCTGACAAGTGTTTATCAGAAAATATATTTGGGAGATATTGCTACCCGGCATTCAGTGGATAACACGTTTGCCTTACGCGTCATGTTCAAGAAATTGGCTGAAAGTGTAAAGCAACCCGTATCATTTTCACGAATAACCAACATTGTGTCATCAACCGGGGTGAAAGTAGGCAAAACGACTATAATCAACTATATAGAGTATGCAAAAGATGCTTGGCTGATTTCTTCTTTGCAAAATATAGCCGGAAAACTGGTTGATAAGGAAACGAATCCGAAATATTATTTTACTGACAATGGTATTCTAAACCTTTTCTTACTGGATGGGAATACTTCTTTATTGGAAAATTTAGTAGCCATAAACCTGTTGCGTAAATATGGGCGCAATGATGCCGTATTTTTCTATAACAGAGGTATTGAAGTTGATTTTTATATTCCTGATGAAGCTATTGCTATTCAAGCGTGCTATGACCTTGATAATAGCGATGGCACATTCGATAGAGAGGTCGAAGCATTATTGAAACTCCCCAGCGTATTAGAATGTAAAAGATTGATGATTATTACACGTGACAGTGAACAGATACTGGAAATTGATGGTAAAACGATTGAAGTCGTTCCAGTATGGAAATGGCTGTTAAGTTTGTAATAACAAGAAAGAATTAATATATTTGCACTAACAATCGTGTTAAATCACGGGCAGAACGATGAGAAAGAATCGTGTGCTAAATCGTGTGGGATTCCAAATTTAAGAAAACATAAAAGGCGACTATCAATAGAGATACACTTATAGTTCTCTTCCTGGTGACACCACGAAGCAAGAAAAGAAGAAAAGAGAAAATCCCTGAAGGTTATACTTTCAGGGATTTTCTCTTTTCTGCATGTCGAAAGGAAAAATGAGGCGAAAAAGAAAGATCATGGATCATGCGGTATTTCGTGGAATTATGCATAAATATTTTTTAATATAAATAAGAAATATGGGATATGCTTTGTTCAATAAACTTTCTGAGTGGATTATTCATTTTTTGGAAAAATAATCCGGTAATTTCCACTCAAATGCATAAAGGAAAATAAACGAAGCAAACCATCGAAATAGGCATCGAAATACCCATCCTCATAAGGAACATGCTTTGCATTCCACAAACGATCGATGAATTCTTGGCTTAGTGTGTGTGTACAAGCTAGGGATATTGCTGCTGAAGTCGCGACCAGCCCTAATGAATGTCTTAATTGCTTGTAACCACCTGCCCCTAAAGTCTCTGTCACTTGTGTTCCGTCCACATTATACTGATCAACAAAGGAGTCAATGCCTTGACTGTAAAAGAATTTTTGTATTTTATTTCCATAGCTTTGCTGCCACTTCTTATCCGCGCATGACCAGGAATAATCTAAAGCAATGTTCATCGGTACGCGCCAAGAGTCGAAACGAAAAGCGTCTCCAATAATTCGATTATTTTCCAGTAAAGTTCCATCGTAATTATTGTAATCAGGATTAAGTCCGGTCACAGGATGGATACTTCTATGTAAATATTTTCTGCTTTCCTTTGCGCATTCCATCCAGAACATGGATCTTTCATCGTTTGCCCATCTTGCCCAGACTTCGTAAAATGCTGGTAAATGGTAGGAAGGATCTGTAAACTGTCCTCCCCAGGTGTCTGGAACGAATGTGATCAATTTATGTTTCAGATTAATGAGAGGAGTTACGCGATTCATTCCCGTTTTTTGCATAGAACAGTCCAGAATATACTGTGCTTCAGCAAGATAATCTATTCCAGTATCATTGCCCCAACGATTTGAAGCAAAGATAAGAGAAGTGATAAAATAAAGTTCTCCATCAGAGGCTGGACCTTGAGCATTATGTGTCCCGTCTGTCTTACAACTCCATGCGAAGTAACCTTTTAGCGCTCCGTCGTGATGTTGCATATATTTCTTACTCCAACGCCACAAACGATCAAAAATATCTTTCCGGTCGAATTGTACAGCGATCATCATTCCATAAGATATGCCTTCACTGCGTGCATCGTTATTTTTAATGTCGCTAATATAAGCCATCGAATCGCCAACCTCAAAATAAACCTTATCCGGGCCGAAAAATACGCCATCGAAAACTTCCTTTAGTTTGGCATCAATATCTGCCTGTTTATAGCCTATTTCTGCAAACAGATTGCGATATTCCCTTGTTTCAAAAGCTCCTTTTTCCCAAGGTAACTCATCAAAGCCTATCCAATCTACTTCAATATGACTCCCTTTCTGAAGAGAAATATATAAATCGTGTATTCCGTTAGGCGCAAAGCTAACCGGAGCGCTTACCACAGTCCAGTCTTTGCTTTGTGGTATATTTACTGACGTGATTACGTCTCCGTTTTTACTTGTTGTTTGTATTTTTAATACACCACCAGTTTTTGAATTAGTCCTAATTTTTATTTTTTGAACATTTTGATTGCCGAAATCTACACGATTGTATTTTATCCAGGCATTCTTTTTGTTGAAAACGGTTTTCCAACCTTTGAATTTCTCACTTTCATCTAAAAAAGCGATCGATATTCCTGA
>JAQVZS010000087.1:0-4970 GCA_028708075.1 Massilibacteroides sp. | reverse complement strand
CCATCAGGTTTGTCGCTAACAGCAACACCTATGGAAAATCCGCGTTTCTTTGTATCTTTAGGAATAGACGGAAAATAAAAATAGTATTTTCCATCTTTATAAACGCAATCAGGAGCCCACATAGAATAAGAATCCGGTTGTATCCAAGGTACACGTTCCTGGCTGACAATCACTCCGTGATCTGTCCACTCTATCATATCTTCAGAAGAAAAGACATGATAATCAGCCATACAGAACCATTTTTTCAGTTGTTCCACGGGACTGGGTATATCATGTGATGGATAAATATATATTTTTCCTTCAAAGACTTTTGCCGTCGGATCGGCAGAGAATTGATCTCGAATAATAGGATTTTGTGCAAATAATATGTGAGTAATTAATGAAAAAATGAGAATAAAAGGTGATTGTTTATATTTCATGATGACTAATCTTTATTTAAGATATATGCCCTATTTAATTTGTATCGCTATCTGAGTCAGAGAATGGGGTGGAAAAGCATAAGTTATTTTCCCATTCTTTACCTCAATACTCTTTTCTTTTGGGGCATATTCATTTTGTTTATCGTAACAAAAAACTTCATCAAGGCTCCCTTCGATGCTGTAAATTCGTGCTTTGCCATTAAACAGTGCTGCGCCGTTATTTTTTATTTCCGTATTTATTGCTATCTCTTTATGGCGATTGATAACATTAATATATACCGTCTTTCCATCTTCCGAAGTCACGCTGGTTACATCAAGATAAGGAATGTTTTTAAAACGTGTTACATTGAAAGTCTCGCATTGTACATATGTGTCTAACGATACACCTCTGCAATTAGTTGTGAAAAGTTTGAAAGCGTAAAATAAGGGAGACTTGTAAGTCCCTTTTACCGAATCGTTTGCCAAGAGAGAAGTCATCATTGTAAAATTTGCCATTTTTACGAAATCAGCATGACGTATAAAAGAATTCAGGCACATAGCATTGCCTAATACAGAAGAAATATTATTTCCAAATGCGCCCCATTCATCTACAGATAGCTGTAATGGCGTTTTCTCCGGATATAAAGCTTTGATGATATTAACCTGCGCTTGGGGTGTTTTTATTTTCTCTTCAAAATCCATAGCACCCTCCCCCATAAAACTATAATAATCACTTCGGTTTTCTTTCGTGATGCCGTCATGCCAATAGCGATGTACCGAAAGATAATCGGCAACACCAGTGAGAGCTGTAATTACTTTACGGTTCCATTCCAGCCAGATCCCGGTTTCTTCATAATAAGAAGAACCGTTAGCGACTAATTTAACAGAGCTGTCCACAGCCTTTAATGCCTTAGCGGCTTCCAATCCAATTTTACAATAATCTTCCGCGTTTTTATACCCCATAATCCATGGTGAACCATCTACTTCATTTCCAAGACACCAATATTTTACATTATAAGGTTCCGGATTTCCATATTTTGCTCTGAGATCAGAAAAATAAGTTCCGCTTTTTATATTCGTATACTCTATCCAATATCGGCTGTTACTTATATCTCCTAATCCCAGATTGATACAAATTACGCTTTCGCTACCGATTGCTTTGTTTAACTTAACCCATTCGTCTGTCCCAACTTGGTTCGGATCATATCCTCCCCATGCAAGGTCCTTTCGTACCGGACGTTGTTCTTTCGGCCCAATGCCGTCCTGCCAATTATAGCTGGCTACATAGTTTCCACCCGGCCATCGCATATTTGTTATTTTAAGCTCACGCATAGCCTCAATATAATTGGTTTTGAATCCGTCTTCATTTGCCAATGGTGATGAAGGATCATAAACCGGGCCATACAATGTGTTACGTACAGGAAGTTCTGTTGACCGTCCGATAGGTTCCATAAATACCCCATATATATTGGGGTCAATGCCTCCTATAACTCTATCTGTATTAATTGTAATGCTGGCAGTTTGCGCCATGGTCGAAAAAGATAAAGCAAGCAGAATAGATGTGATTTTGTGTTTCATAGATATGAGTATTTTATGTATTTTCAAAGTTATCCGATTCGCTATTTTACTACAAAGAAATATGTTACAAACACTTTACTATATATTACGCTTAGAACAATTACATCATAGCCTTATGCTCGGATGTAACAAAATATTTCTTGTATGTTACATTTAATGAGAATTTTTCTGTGAGAACTCTTTACTATCATTTATTCTACATAAATTTGGGAATAAAGCCACACTCTATGAATAAACAGACAATCTATACTAGTAAAGTTTTACGTATTACCGGATGGTTAATCCTATTTATACTTTTCTCCTTTTTCCTTCAAACAATAGGAAGTTATAACTTTTGTTACATTGAAGAATGGGGCACATTTTTTTATGATGCTCATTATATCCGAAATATTTTGATTTATCCGGGAGGATGCGTTCACCTTATTGCAAATTTTTTGATTCAGTTTTTTGTTTATCCTATAGTTGGAGTATTGATTACAGCTTTGTTGCTTACCTGGATCAGTTTTTTGACTATTCGTATACTATATAGTTTAACGAATAGTAATACTCTTTTCTTTTTGGGGTTTTTCCCTGTTGTTGGGTTGCTTTTCTTGCACTTCAACGTAAACTACCACTATGCAGGGACGATAGCTTTTTTATTGATGCTAGGATGTGTTGATACGCAATTATACTTCCAGAAGTTTAGATCGCGTTTTGTTTTTTCATTATTGAGTACGGTTTTATTGTTTATTGTCGCTGGTGCTGTTGCTTTTTTGTATGGCTGTCTTTTATTTATACTAGAACTGTCTCGTAATCCAAAACAAGCTCTTTTATATGTCGTTGTGCCTCTTATTGTTTTCCTGCTTGGTGAAATCTCTATATGGTCAGACCTTTTCGGGGGATTGAAGCATGCCATTCTGCCTGATGGATATTTTACACTAAGACTTCATCCTGGATTTATTATATATTTACCTTGGATTCTTCTCTTTGCCGTATTTCTAATCGGTAGTATATATAAAGTAAAACCATTCAAAAAAACTTGGACGAAGAGTGTGTTTTTATTCCTGCAAATCATAGGCATAAGCTATTTTGTTTTTTTCGGAACGACTAACTACATTGACACCAAAAATGAATTTTTCAAAGAGCTGAATTATTATGCGCGCTATAATCAGTGGGATAAAATAGTGAGTAGATGCGGTAAAAGGCCAATAACCAACCTGTTGTATCAAAACTATCTGAATGTAGCCTTTGCGGAAAAGGGTATCTTGGCTGATAAATTGTTTTCTTATCCATGCATAGATATAAGAAGCATTTACGTGACAGGAAACAAGACACCTTATATCTCCGTGTTGCTTAGTGATGTTTACTTTTCAATGGGACATATGGCCTTGTCGCAACGATACGCTTTTGAAGGAAATGAAAGTGTAGGCAATTATTCTCCGCGAATGCTTCAACGTTTAGTTCAGACTAATCTTGCGTATGGATATTACGGTACGGCTCAGAAATATATTCGGTTGCTCTCAAAAACTTTGTTTTACAAAGATTGGGTTGTTCGGTATCAGCAATTTTTGTGGAATGATAAGGCTATAGAGCTGGATACTGTCTTAGGTGCTAAAAGAAGATGCATATTTCCGGACAATCGTTTCTCCGGATACAATGGACTGGATGATGATCTGAAACAAATCATCATCCACAATCCATCACATAAAACCACGATTCAATATTTAGGATCGCTATACCTGCTGTCAAAAGATATTGAAAGATTCAGAACAACTTTGGAGATGTTTTATAATACGCCGGCATTGCCTTCTGTGTTACCAGTTTCTTTTCAGGAAGGAGTTCTGTTATTTGCAGCAGGTGACCGGAATGTATTGAATGATTATCAAATACAGGATAATACGATTCAGCGCTTTAAAGCCTATAATCAGCGTGTACTGAAAGATCATCGTACTTTGTGGCATTTCTTAAATTTAAAAACGGAAGATAAGTTATGAAAAAACAAAGTTTTAGAAATTTACTTTTCTTCATCACTATCGGGTTGTTGATGGCTTGCTCGTCGGATATAAAAGTTGATCACTTTATTGAAAAACAACCACCGATAACTCCGGATTATACGGAGGTTACGATACCGCCTAATATCGCTCCTTTACGCTTTAAGATGCCTGATTGTTCCGGAATATCCGATCTTCGTGCTGTTTTTGAAGGAGGAAATATTTCTGTGAAAGTCCCGGGGAGGAAAAAGCAAATAAGTATTAGTTCGTCTGATTGGGAAAAACTATTGAAAGAGTCTGTTGGTTCTTTTATCTCTGTCCGCTTACAAACAAAAAAAGATGAGGAATGGACGGAATATGCGCCGTTTAATATTTATGTAGCGATAGAAAAAACAGACCCTTATATTGCCTATCGTCTGATTGAACCCGGATATGAGATATGGAATGAAATGGGAATCTACCAACGCTGCTTGGAGAATTACAAAGAAACTGCTATACTTACAAATAAAATGACAAATTATGGATGTATGAATTGTCATTCGTTTTGCCAACAAAACCCCAATAAGATGCTTTTTCATCTTCGTATAGATTATTCCGGGACGTATGTGGTAGAAGACGGACAGGTTGAGAAGCTAGATACCGCGTCACCTTTAGTGTATCCTTCATGGCATCCGTCAGGTGATTTTGTCGCTTTCTCAATGAATACGACTAAACAAATGTTCCACACAACAGATAAGAATAGGGTGGAGGTTATGGATTATGCCTCAAATGTTGTTGTGTATGATCTGAAGCGACAACAAATTCTCACATCACCTTTACTATCTTCCTCCAAAAGCTTTGAAACATTTCCAACCTTTTCTCCCGATGGTAAAACCCTTTATTTTTGTTCTTCAGATAGTGTGTCGATGCCCGATGATTACCGGAATGTAAAATATAGTTTATGTGCCATTGGTTATGATTCAGACACCCGCTCTTTTGGTAATCAGATCGATACATTATATAATGCACGTAAGGAGGGAGGGAG
>JAQVZS010000086.1:5546-9035 GCA_028708075.1 Massilibacteroides sp. | reverse complement strand
ATTGTTTCATTAACCGGGAGATCATGGCAAAAATTTGACGAAGCATTGATTCTTGGCTATGAAAAAATAGGAATACTTACAGACAATAACAAGCATACTCCGGCAGAAATTGTTCGAAGGATGCTTTATTACGGGTACGATAATTATACCATAACTATAGGCGAACGATTAGGAAATAAAGAGAAGGAAAATATTATTACCCTCAATCTCCATGAAGTTTTGAATAATACTTTTGCATTCCCCAACAATTTGATTTTACAGAAAAACGTTATCCGTTCGCGCCCTTTAGGTATATCGGATAATGAGTTTTACCTGTTGGACGGCAGAACGAAAATGATAACCAAAAGGCCCGTTCGTTTACTTACTTTAAGTCTATTGGACTTAAGAAACAAAACTGTATTTTGGGATATAGGTTTTTGTACAGGTTCAGTATCAATAGAGGCGAAATTGCAGTTTCCTCATCTGTGCATTATGGCTTTTGAACAACGAATAGAAGGATTGGATTTAATAACTAATAATTCCAGAAAATTTGGAACTCCGGGTATTATTCCAATTATTGGGGATTTTACGGAGATCGATATTTCTGGATATTCCGTGCCTGATGCTGTTTTTATTGGGGGACATGGGGGTAAGTTGAAAGAAATTGTATCCAAAATTTGTACTGTATTAAATAAAAAGGGTATAATTGTTTTTAATTCGGTATCGAAAGAAAGTAGACAACTCTTCGAAGAAGCAATAAAACAAAATAACCTGCTTTTAGAAAGCAGTACTTCTTTGAAAGTAGACGATTTTAGTGTAATAGAAGTAATGAAAGCAAAATACAATGATGAATAAATACGCTATACTGCTTGTCTCAGAGGTTGGGCTGAAAATTGCCAAAACAATAATGGAAGAACTTCCGGGGACGCAATTATATGCTAAATTCGAGGTTTCATCTGGGACACAGATAAATTCTATTGACGGATGTTTAAAAGAAATATTCAATCAATATCAGGGTGTTTTTTTTGTTGGAGCAATGGGGATTTGTGTTCGATCCATCGCGCCTTATATTAACAATAAACACAATGACCCTGCTGTTGTTTGCATAGATTCTACGGGGAAATATGTTATTTCTGTGCTTTCCGGACACATAGGAGGAGCAAATGACCTGACAAAACGAATAGCGCGTATATTAGGGGCAGAGCCTGTTGTATCTACACAGAGCGACAACAATAATCTTTGGGCGCTGGATACTTTGGGGAAAATGTTTAATTGGGAAACAGAAACAAATGCGGAAAATTTAAATATTCCATTAGCTCGCTATGTAAATCGGAAGCCGACAGCATTGCTGTTAGATATAAAAGACGAAGGAACCAAATACTTGGAGCAGACCAAAGCTACTCATGTAGACCTGTTTTATAATTATTCTGAAATCGATTTTTCTAGCTATGATTTGTTGATTACTGTAACGCCATATTTATATCCTGATACTGGAATAGATGTGATATACTTTCATCCCAAAGTTTTACATTTAGGTGTCGGTTGCCGAAAAAACTGTAACCCAGAAGGGATTAGTGAGTATATTGCGCGGTTCTTATCTCAACAAAAAATAACGCCGGTTTCTGTCAAAGACATTTCTACCATAGATATAAAGAAAGACGAAGTGTTACTTGAAAAATTACACTCTTTTTTTAATGATGCAATTATTCGCGTCTATTCTGCAGATGAACTGAAAGAAATTGAGGTACCTAATCCATCAGATAAAGTAAAAGAAGTAACATCTGTATATGGGGTTGCAGAGTCCGTTGCTATTAAAAGTGCGGATAACGGACTTCTCATTTTAGAAAAGCAAAAAGGCTCTTTAAGTAAAGATAATGATTTTACGTTTGCCGTGGCGTTAGATAAAAATGCCATCCGACAGGGACATATTGAAATTGTGGGAGCCGGGCCGGGTGATCCAGACTTAATCTCAATCAAAGGTAGACAGTTTCTCGAAGCGGCAGACCTTATTTTGTATGCAGGTAGCCTTGTTCCTATTGAATTAACTTTTTGTGCAAAGTTGGGAGCTGTAGTACGCAGTTCGGCATCGATGGATTTAGAGGAACAGTTTGCGATTATGAAAGCATTTTACGACAAGGGGGAATTAGTAGTTCGTCTGCATACTGGCGATCCTTGCATCTATGGAGCGATTCAGGAACAGATGGCATTCTTTGATAAATATAATATGTCGTACCATATTACTCCGGGGATTTCGTCTTTTCAGGCTGCTGCGGCAGCACTTCGGTCGCAATTTACCATTCCGGAGAAAGTCCAAACGATCATTCTTACCCGTGGTGAGGGGCGTACTTCTATGCCAGAAAAAGAAAAACTTCATTTGCTCGCCCGTTCGCAAAGTACGATGTGTATATTTTTGAGTGTGTCTATTGCTGAGGATGTTCAAAAAGAATTGTTGGTGCATTATCCTCCGGAAACTCCGATTGCTGTTTGTTATAAGCTGACCTGGAGAGATGAGCAAATTTATAGAGGGTATTTACAGAATTTAGCAACTATTATTCAAGAGAATAAGCTGACATTGACTACGCTAATAGTTGTTGGTGAATCAATTGACAACCGGCATGGTTTATCCAGATTGTATGCTAATGACTTCAAACATCTATTTCGCAAATGAAAAGGATAATTTTAATTACAGGAGGACAACGTTCAGGGAAAAGTCGCTTTGCTCAAGATATGGCTTTATCTCTATCGCGCAACCCAGTCTATTTGGCCACTTCTCGAGTTTGGGATGAAGAACATAGTCAACGGATAACCCGGCATAAAGAGGAACGTGGGAGTGAGTGGATTACAATTGAAGAAGACAAAAAATTGAGTAAACATCAATTTGAAGGGAAGACCGTTTTAATCGATTGTATTACCCTTTGGGCGACTAATTATTTTTTTGATTTAGATTCTGATACTGAAAAAGCTCTTTCTGAACTTAAGGCTGAATTTGATCGATTTACCAAACAAAATACTCAATTTATTTTCGTTACAAACGAAATTGGAATGGGAGAAATGTCTCCGAATCAGTTGCAACGAAAATTTGCCGATTTGCAGGGGTGGTTAAATCAATATATTGCTGCAAAAGCAGATGAAGTTTATTTGATGGTATCGGGTATTCCAGTAAAAATAAAATAACATTGATATGAAAATCTTTACTATAGAACGGCCAAGGGACGAAATTCGTTGTTGTTTGCAAGAGAAAATAGATAACCTGACTAAACCGAAAGGCTCATTGGGTATGTTGGAAGAGATTGCGTTGCAAATAGGTTGGGTGCAACAAAGTTTAAGTCCTCAATTGAATTATCCTTGTCATATTATTTTTGCAGGAGATCACGGAATTGCGGTTGAAAAGGTTAGTCTTTCTCCACAAGAAGTAACCTATCAGATGATTACTAATTTTTGGAGTGGGGGAGCGGGTATAAATTTTCTTGCTCGTCAGCATCATTTTAATCTTAAGATTGTAGATGCGGG
>JAQVZS010000086.1:0-5446 GCA_028708075.1 Massilibacteroides sp. | reverse complement strand
GCATTGTGTGCTTATCCTATTATTGATTCGGCTGTAAGAATGATTAATGAAATGAACTCGTTTAAAACGATTCAGGTGACAAAGTATTTTTGATCAATGAAACAGATTGCTGCTGCTTTTATTTTTTTTACCCGATTGCCTTTGTGGAGGTTAAAAGTCTTTAATGTCACTTCCGATTATTTTAAAGATGCAATTAATTATTGGACGCTAACAGGTTGGCTAACGGCTGGAGTGATGTCCGGCGTGTTGTGGTTAGCGGCACAGATTTTTCCATATGCGATAGCTGTTGTTTTGGCTTTAATAAGTAGAATTTTATTGACTGGAGCATTACATGAAGATGGACTTGCCGATTTTTTGGATGGATTTGGAGGAGGAAGAGGTAAAGATAATATTCTCACAATTATGAAAGATTCGCATATCGGAACATATGGTGTTTTAGGACTAATTTTCTATCTCTTATTGTTTTTTCTTTTGCTTTCTCATCTTCCACAGCATATTGCCTATCTTATGATCATGATTGCTGATCCATTATGTAAGTTGATAAGTTCGCAAATCGTCCGTTTTTTACCTTATGCCCGTACAGTTGAAGGCAGTAAATCAAAAATTATATATCGGAAAGCGACGCATCAGTCCCTATTCATCTCCTGTTTATTCGGGCTTTTGCCCTTGCTGATGATTCCGAATGTGAAATGGTTAGCCGCTTTATTTTTCCCATTTTTTACGTTTTTTTTATTGATTCGTTTAATGAAAAAGAAAATAAACGGGTATACAGGAGATTGTTGCGGTGCTATGTTTTTATTGAGTGAATTATCTTTTTATATTGGTGTGTATGTTTGTCTAAAATTGTTTCCGTTATGAAAATCTACCTAATTCGGCATACGTCAGTAGATGTTCCCAAAGGAATATGTTATGGTCAGACAGATGTCGCGTTGAATGTTTCTTTTGAAGAAGAAGCAGCAAAAGTAAAAACCGATTTAGGTCATATTAAACCGGACGTAGGCTTTTCAAGTCCTTTAAGCCGATGTACCCAATTAGCCAGATTTTGTAAAGTAGAAAATGTTATTTTAGATAACCGTTTGAAAGAATTGGACTTCGGAGATTGGGAAGGGAAGGAGTGGAATAATATAGATCTGTCCGTATGGAAAACAGATTGGATAAATTCATCGGTTCCGAATGGGGAATCATTTATAAAAATGTATGAACGAGTGGCTTCTTTTTTTGATCAATTACGTAAAGAAAATTATGATACAGCCATTGTTTTCACGCATGGAGGAGTAATTAATTGTGCTCGCGTTTATTTTCGAAAAACGGAGTTGTTGAATGCTTTTGCTTGGATCCCGAAATATGGAGAAATAGTTGAATTTGATTTGTGAGTTTTATCTGAATAGGTCTCCTTTTTCACTTATTATAATGATTTCAAGCGTTCCGTTCAAAAATAATGGTTTGCAGACTTCATAGCATTTTTCGATTAGTCTAGCAAAAAAGACATACTCCGATTCAGGGATAATATTCCATAATTGTTTTGTCATTGTCATCGTTTGTATGGATTGACGTGTTTTAGTTGAACAATTTATATTTTGGGCAATTTCCAAGAGAAAATCGTTACTTACGACTACTTTTTTGCTGTGTGTGTTTAAATGTCCTTCGGCCAATTTAACCGCTTTTCCTATCATAATACCCATTGTTACTTGTTTAAATCCAAGTTCCGATGCTGTTTTTATAGTTTCTCCGATAAAATTCCCATAATGAATGAATGCTTGATTCGGCAACATCGGGTATTCCTGTGTAAGGAACCGTTCGCTTTTTGCTCCCGAATTGATCACGATATGTTCGCAGCCTAGTGCTTTCGCTACTTGCATTTCGCGTCGGATAGAAGCAATAAAAGCGTCTGAAGAAAATGGTTTTACAATACCGGATGTACCAATAATGGAGATTCCTCCGACAATCCCGAGTTTGGGATTAAAGGTTTTTTTTGCGAGTTCTTCTCCCTTGGGGATAGAAAGGGTTACATCAATACCTGTAACCAAACTTTGTCCCGATGTTTCTTGAAACATATGTAGTGTTTTTAGAATTTCCTGTCTGATCATTTTCCGGGGAGTTTCATTAATTGCCGGTTCTCCAATAGAAAGTCCTAAGCCGGGTAATGTAACAATACCAACTCCTTTCCCCCGTAGAAAGCGTACTTCATTATGCGTCGCATTTAGCCGTACGGTAGAAACGATTTCTTGCCCATTTGTGATATCCGGATCGTCACCGGCATCTTTCAGTACCGAACAACTGACAGAATCTTTCATGAAAATAGTAGAGAGAATGGATATGTTTATTAATTCACCTTCGGGTAAAGCAATTTCTACACTTTTTTGTCCAACTTTTGTAAACAATGCAATAAGAGCAGCTTTGGTAGCTGCCGTTGCGCATGTTCCTGTCGTATATCCTGTTCTTAGTTCAAAGAAGTCAGGAAGTAAAACTTCAATATTCTTTCGTAATCCGTTTTTGCCGTAAACACACACAAATGAAGACGATAATATTGGTCGCTTAATAACCAATATGGGTATTTTTAAGGTAAGCGCTGGTTTCACTTTTTGATTGAATCTACCGCTGTCTCCGCTTTCTTTAATAAGGATAGCTTCGGGCTGTAATCTGTTGAAAAGCTGTGTTTCGTTTTCTTCCTGTCCGTAATAAAGAATCTTATCAAGTGGAAAATGTTCCTTTTTTATAATATTACGCGATTCTTTCCGATCTAAAATTCGGACCCAACAAGTATGTTTCTGCCAATAAGGCTTTAATTTAGAAACAGAATTGACGCCTGTTAAAGCAAGTAAACTATTTATATTTTTCCTTTTGAGAAAGGCTATTACCTCATCATATGACTCAAACCACAGTAAATTATTATCTCTTGGGAAATAATTGCGCTCATACCTAATAACCGGAATAGTTAACTGCTTCGATATAACGGTTACATTTTGATGTAAAGCTTCGGCAAAAGGATGGGCTGCATCTACAATAAGCCGAATTTTTTTCTCCTCACAAAATGAAAGCATCCGCTTTTCATCCATGTCTCCTGTAACACGTATACCGTTTATAAGTTTTATGATCTGACTATCACTTTTAGTCGAATAATAAAATGGTTTACCGGCTTCTTCACATATAACAACGGCATTTCTCCCTTCAGTGGTACCTCCGAATATCAGAATCATAACATTAACTTTTCTAAAAGTTCATCAATACTAAAGGCAACAAACAATATTTTTCCGAATTGATTAACAACGATTCCTCCTTCCGTAATCTCAATTTGAATTTCCGAATTGATTTGGCGGGAGGCCATAATTCCATTTCTTGATAAAGCTTTTCGCACCATTGCGTATTTTTGTCCGTGTCCTATTAATTGGATTTGTTTGTCATATTCATTTTCAATCCGGAATAATCCGGTATCTGAATCAAAAATAATTCCTTTCCGGGCAAAAAAGTTGTTCAAACTTTTATCTAAAGCCATATCTTCAGGAGTTCCGGAACGTATGCCATTTTCGTGCCCCATAAGCCATATTCTATCTGCAATTTGTAAAGCAAGTTCTAAATCGTGCGTGGATAAGAATATTGTTTTATCGGTTTTTCGGGATAATTGATGTAGCAGTTGCATAATTTCCACTTTACTTGGGAAATCAAGAAATGCGGTTGGTTCATCTAAAAGAATGATCGGTGCTTCTTGAGCGAGCGCTTTTGCGATCATTACTTTCTGACGTTCTCCGTCGCTCAATGTATGTATCATTCTTTGAGCAAGGTTGTTTATTTTCATTAAAGAAATGGCGTTTTCAACAATCGTTTCGTCTCCTTTTGTCAGACTTCCCCAAAAGCCGGTATAAGGACTACGTCCTAATCCGATCAGTTCCTTAACAGTCATATTCTTAATTTCTAATTTTTCTGTCAGAACGACGCTGATGAGTGTAGCCAGCTTTTTCTCAGAATATGTGGTGATTTCTTTCCCTTTTATTCTTATTTCTCCGGATAACTTAGGCAGAAAACCTGTAAGCGTCCTTAATAAAGTAGATTTCCCAATACCGTTCTCGCCCAATAAACAAGTCATTTCTCCACTAAAAATAGTCGAGGAAATTTGTTCTGCGATAATTTTTTTGTTTTTTTTGACCGAATATCCTATGGCTAGATTCTTTATTTCGATTACACCTTGTTTACGCTTCATAAATCAATTGATTTCATTTTTACGTTTGCCGAACAAGACAGAAATAACAATAGGAGCACCAATAAGAGCCGTAACGGAATTTATTGGTAAAGCCCCTTCGAATCCTGGCATACGGGCAATCAAGTTACATATTAAAGCCAAAGATGCTCCCATAAGAGTGACGGCAGGCATCAAAACACGATGGTCTGACGTTGTGAATATACCCCGGCATAAATGTGGAACAGCTAAACCCAGAAAAACGATAGGTCCGCAATATGCTGTGACTATTGCAGTGATAACACACGAACAAGTTATCACATATAAACGTGATCGCTTGATGTTTAATCCGAGATTACGCGCATACCCTTCTCCTAACAACATTAAGTTTAGTGTTTTTATTAACAGAAAAGAAATAGGTATTAAGGTAATCATTATCCATACAAAAATATAGACCCGACCTCCCGAAACTTTTGAAAAACTTCCCAATCCCCATATTACATATGCTTTTACATCTTCGTCATTACTGAAGAATTTGAGTACTCCGATAACAGCTGTTGAAATATAACCTATCATCACGCCAATTATGAGTAAGACGACATTTCCCTTCACTCGCTGTGAAATAGCGATGATAATCGCCATAACAGTTATGGCTCCTGCAATTGCTGCTATTGAAACGGAAACTTCTCCAAAAAATCCCAGTTTACTTAATGTTGTTCCTCCAATGTTTCCTGAAAGTAGAATAATAAAGGCGACGCCTAAACTAGCTCCGGAACTAATTCCCAATTCTGACGGGCCAGCAAGTGGGTTACGGAATACAGTTTGCATCTGCAACCCGCTTATGGATAGCCCAGCACCGGCAACCAAGGCCGTTAAGGTTTGTGGAAAACGGGTTTTCCAAATGATATTTTGCCAAATGTCGGATTCTTCACCTGTTTCCCAGATTATGTTCCAAATGGAAGAAAAGGGGATGGAGATTGTTCCCAACACCAAATTCAATATAAAGAACAAGATGATAGATAGAAAAATCAGGATAAAAGAAAATGTTTGTCGTTTCATTTATTTCAATAGTTCATAATATACGGGAACATGTTCCGGAAGCAATGTCGGATGAAATATTTTGATTAAATCGGCTAATACAACCTCCGGTTCTACCGGTGTGTTTTCATAAAAAGGTTTTTCCCTTAAATTGCAATATATCAGTTTTTTCTCTTGAAAAGCTTTGAAATCGGCATATCTGGAGTCACTTTGTTTTAAGGCTTCGTAAGAGAATTT
>JAQVZS010000085.1 GCA_028708075.1 Massilibacteroides sp. | reverse complement strand
AAAAAACATGAAAGTATTAAGCTTGGATAAGGCATCAAAAGCCTACGAAATCATCCATTGTTTGAATAATGCTGCTTTATTTTTGCTGATATAAATTCGCTCAGGTGTTTCAACCTTTAATAAAATCAAAAGTCGGTTATCAAACCAAATCGTAATGTCGCTAACATGTTTTTTTGCAATAATAAACTGCTTATTTGCCCTAAAAAACAAGGAAGGATTTACGGTATTCATAATACTGTCCAAACTTTTATTGTAGAAAAATTTTTGTCCGTCGAGGAGAATGATTTGAGTTGAATTATCTGTAGTATAAAAGCAGGCAACTGCGTTTAGAGCTACCTGAATTAACTTGTCATTTACAGGGATTAGGAGCTTTTCCGGGTACCTGCCCGAAGGTATTAATTGAGACAACTGATTGATATATTTCACTAAATCATGCTCGTTTAATTTCCGGTATTTATCAATAGCCCGTTTTACTTCGCTTTTCTCAATAGGCTTCATTAGATAGTCAATGCTATTAACTTTAAATGCCTCTATTGCATATTCATCATAAGCGGTTGTGAAAACAATGGGGGCATCAACTGTTATCAGGTTGAAGATGTTGAAAGCCGATCCGTCAGACAGGTGTATGTCCATAAAAATAAGGTCGGGGGCAGTATTGTTTTCCAACCATTTTACGGTTTGTTTTATACTTTCGGTGTTTTCCGCAATTTCGATTGTGTTATCGATCTCTTCAAGTATTTTCTTCAGGTTAATATATGCCGAAGTTTCGTCTTCTACTATCAGTACTCTCATGTATCTAATCTTTTAAAGGCAAATATACCCGAAACAATTCATCGGTTTTTTCTATTTGTATATGCGAATCCATCAACAACATAAAGCGGTTTTTCAAATTCGTTAAGCCGATTCCATTCGAAAGAGATTCTTCCAATTTTTTATGGATTGGATTAGAAACAACAACTTCCAATTTCTCATTTACTATAACCGAAACAACCATCCTGTTTTCGCTATCAATTGCATTGTGTTTTACAACGTTCTCAATCAGGGGCAATAGGGATAATACCGGAAGCTTTAGTTTTCTGTTTTTAGTATCAATAGAAATATCAAACGAAAGCTTATTTGCATAACGAACCTCAAGAAGATAACGGTATGATTCAAGAAAGTCGAATTCTTCGTCCAATGTTACCAGCCCTTTTTTGTCGCTTTGCAATATATAGCGAAAAACCGCCGACAACTTGTTTACATATTCAAGTGTTCGCTCTTTATCATCTTCCCTGATAAGGGAAGAAATCCCTCCAAGTGAATTGAAAAAGAAATGTGGATTAATTTGGTTAGCCAGGGCTTTGCACTGGCTTTGCAGGTTTTCAACCTTTAATTGCTCTATTTCCTGTTCTTTTTTCCGTTGTTCGGAATACATGCCCAAAATTTGCCCAAGGAGTACACAGAGTAAAAAAACAATGGCAAACTGGAATATCAGTATATCATTAAAACTGTCGCCATGCGGGACAATAGCAAATGCAATGAGAATATAAATACCATAAGAAACCAGGACAATCACCAGAATGCGTCCCAACCTTTTTGCAAGAGTGTCTTTACTAAGGTGGCGAACATTAACCTGAAAGGAAATATAAATGATTGTGGCAAAAAAAACATAACGAAAAGCAAACAGGATAAAAAATGGAATTTTTCCGCCATATAACTCAATATCCTCCATGTCCCACCGCAGGTAAACAATATTTGGATAAATAATAAATACTGCCAATAAAAGACTGGATATTATTATTGCTTTTCGCGAAGTAAGTTTATCGATTTGCATAAAAAAATATTTTCACAAAGATAATGAAACACAGTATTATCCGGGAAATAAACGACAACCTATAAAACCCCGGTTTTTCGTTATTAACAGTCATTTTTTCGTTTTAGCTATTCAGCTTGAATGAGACTCTTCTTGATTCAATAATTTCACATGCGAGAAAACTTTTTCTACCGTTTTATTTGCGACAAAAGAAGTTTATCTAACCTATGTTCATTCTCTATCAGTACAATCCAGTTATATGTTGATAAAATTTAACTATTGAATATGCAACTATTTTAAATAAAAAGCAATCTGATGGATGTATTATTCAATTTGTATTCTGAACGAACTTATGAATATAAACGTATTGTATATGTTAAATCCGGTTGAATTAGTATTAGTGATGAAAATATTGACATAATAGAAAGTGAAAGCAAACAGTAAACAAAGTATATGTGCATTTATTCATTATAGCCAGGGAAATAAAATCCCCTATAATGTTGAAGTTTATATCAAGGAATTAGTCCGTTTTTTTGATGTAGTTAGGTTAATTACAAACCGACGGAGCATTGAAAACCAACATGTACTTCCTTCCTGTGTCCAAGTTCAATTCGAAAAAAACGAAGGGTATGATTTTGGTTTATTTAATAAGTTCTTTAACTCAATTAACCGAACGAAATACCATACAATTGCATGCATAAACGACAGTAATGTATTGATTAATAAATTGGATCCCGTTTTCCAATGGGGTAAAAATCAGACAGCTGATTTTTGGGGCATAATTGATTCAAATGAAAGGCCCTGGTTCTCTACGCATAAAGAAAATTATCATCTCCAAAGTCATTTCCTGATTTTTCGAAATACTGCGATAGCTAAGCTGGAAAATTATTTTAACTGGCTCGACATGGATTCGATACTTGAGATTGAAGATGTGAAAAAACTAAGGCGCAAGATCATCAATGATTGGGAAATAGGTTTGTCATGCTACTTTAAACAGGAAGGAATTTCAATAAACAGTTATTGCAAAAGCAGTGAATTTAATCACCGGCACCACAAAAAAACGGATGTCAATACCATGCATAAATTGCCCAAAGAGCTTGTGCGTGCAAATTTCCCTATAGTTAAAAAGAAAATATTACAAAAAGAGCTAAAACATTGGCTTGGCGGAGTCAGAGCCAGGTGTTGGACTAATCTTGTTGTTCAACATGGAAATAATGAATGGAACTTAAATGAAATATTAAAAGAAATTAAACAGTAAAAAATGTTAGCACCAATGAATCAGAAGACATCTATTCTATTATACACCTATTTCTACAAAGAAGGACCGTTAGTTGCCAATAATCCAATCTACAAACCTGTTTTGGTTGGGAAAAAACTACAGGAAACATATAGCATGATGATTGGAGACGACACTGGAGATAATATTTCGGATAAAAACAAATATTACAGCGAACTGACCGGAATATATTGGGCTTGGAAAAACACAGCTCAGGATATTACCGGTAGTTGCCATTACCGAAGATTTTTCACGGCCATGCCTGTACCATTTTTTTATAAATTAAGGTATTCATACTACTGGCTGGCTGGTTTGTATAAAAAAAGATACGGACTGATATATACAGCAAATACAGCGTTCTTCGCTTCCCGCATTATTGATAAAAATCAAGTGCTTGACATCTTTAACACATACGATGCTATTCTTCCTCAATCCAGAAAGTTAAAATATTCCGTAGAAACGCACTACAAAAGGTATCATAATGCCAACGATCTAAAAATACTGGCATCAATTTTAGATCAATATTATCCTGACTACAAAGACGCTTTTAATTCGGTACTCAAACAGAAAAGAATGTATGCCAACAATATGTTCATTCTTCCTCAAAATTTGTATGAGAGTTTTATTGAATGGTGGTTTGATGTATTATTTAAATTTGAAAGCCATATTGAATTCGACAATTATACAGGTTATCAGCAACGCGTTTTAGGATTTATTGCCGAGCGTCTTTTAAATGTCTGGTTCAGACATGCCAACCTAAAAATAAAAGAGCTTCCGATTATTTATTTTAAGAAGTTAAAATATGATTAACGATTTAGCTTATTGTATTTTACAAATATTGGGTTTTTGTCAAAAAACAGCCATTAGCAAATGCAATATATGCAATATATGCAACAGATAACAGGTTTTTTTAAAAAGAAAGTTCTTATATCGGGAGGGTTGGGCTTTTTGGGGTCAAACCTTGCCATTAAGTTAGTAGAACTAGGAGCAAAGGTTACCATTATCGATAGCCTTATCCCGGAATATGGAGGCAACCTCTGGAACATTAACCCCATAAAAGATAAGGTTACTGTCAACATCTCCGATGTTAGAGATGAACACTCAATGCGACACCTGATACAAGGGCAAGAATATTTTTTCAACTTAGCGGGACAAACCAGCCATCTCGATTCGATGAACAATCCGTTCACGGATTTAGATATTAACGCAAAATCGCAGCTTTCCATCCTTGAGGCTTGTCGTAAATACAATCCCGATATAAAAGTGGTATTTGCCAGCACCCGGCAACTTTATGGAAAGCCCAGATACCTGCCGGTTGATGAAAATCATCCGGTAGTTCCTATTGATGTAAATGGTATTAATAAAATGTCGGGCGAATGCTATCATATCGTTTATAACCAGGTTTATGGCATAAAAACAATCATCTTCAGGCTTACCAATACCTTTGGTCCAAGGATGAGGATCAAAGATGCCCGACAAACTTTTTTGGGTATTTGGGTCAGAAACCTGATAGAAAACAAACCAATCACAATTTTTGGCGATGGCACCCAAATTCGTGATTACAATTATGTTGATGATGTAGTGGAAGCTTTTCTTAATGTTGAAAAATATGAGAGCTGGAGTGGGGACATTTACAACTTAGGAAACAACGACCCAATTTCGTTGAAAAGTACGGCAGAACTGATGATAAAAGAGAATAACGCTGGAAGTTTTGATTTTGTCGATTTTCCGAAAGAATTGAAAAAAATCGACATTGGAGATTATTACTGTGATTACTCAAAAATCAGTAAACACTTAGGTTGGACTCCACAAACATCAAATTGTCTGGGCTTCAAAAAAACACTTAAATACTTTAAAGAAAACTATGAGCACTATATTTAACGAAGCCAATAGGAACAAAAATCATTATGTCTTTTTCAATGATTTTCAATCAGAAAGCCTCCCATTCAGAGAAGAAATAATAGGAGCAGTAAACAGAGTCATAAAAAGTGGCTGGTATATTCTGGGAAATGAATTACGTCAGTTTGAAGAAAATTTTGCCAACTATATCGGAGCAAAATATTGCATTGGTGTGGCCTCCGGAACGGAAGCCATTGCCCTTTCATTAATGGCTGGGCGGATTGGTCCTGGAAGCGAAGTTATTACAACCAATCTTACCGCTTTTCCAACCATAACGGCTATTATGCAAACAGGTGCTCAGCCCGTTGTTGTTGATATATTCGAAAATACAGGATTGATTAACTGGCAAAAAATTGAAGACCATATTTCTGAGAAAACCCGGGCAATCGTGCCTGTTCATTTGTATGGACAAAGCTGCAATATGACTGAGATTATGACTATTGCCCGAAAACATGGTTTATTCGTTGTTGAAGATTGTGCTCAGGCTACTGGAGCAACTTTTATGGATACAAAATGCGGGGCAATTGGCAACTGCGGGGCATTTTCGTTTTACCCTACTAAAAATTTAGGAGCCTACGGCGATGCCGGAGCTATTACCACAAACGACGAAAATATATATCTGCAACTAATCTCGCTTCGTAATTACGGACAAACACAGCGCTACTATCACGACCATCCGGGCATTAACAGTAGAATGGATGAACTACAGGCCGCAATACTAAACGTTAAATTACCATACCTTGAAACAAGAAATGCTGAACGAAAAAGCATTGCCCAGAGATATCGACAAGGATTAAAAAAGGTGACGTGCTTAACAGAAAATGATTATGGGCAACATGCAAATCACCTGTTTGTTATAAAAAGCCCGAAAAGAAAGCAGTTAATGGAGTATCTTGAAAATAAGAATGTTCAAACACTAATTCATTACCCGGTGCCGGTGACCAGTCAAAAAGCATTTCAATGGCAAAAAGACGAAAGCCTCCCCGAGTCCGAAAAGTTTGCAAATTCAATATTAAGCCTTCCTATTTATCCTGAATTAAGCAAAGAAAACAGTAACTATATAATTGAAGTGATTAATGAATTCGAGGAATAATAAGTACAAAATATCAATCATCATCCCCGTTTACAATGGAGCAAACACAATAGAGAAACTGGTTGACGAGTTAATTAGTAACATTCGCCCACTTTTCCCATTAGAAATTGTATTAATAAATGATGATTCACCCGACAACTCTGAAACGGTCTGCATTTCTTTGGTAGAAAAGTATCCGCAGACAGTTTGCTTTTATAGTCTGTCAATTAATGTTGGAGAGCATAATGCAGTTATGGCGGGATTAAATGAGATGACCGGAGATTTTGCCGTAATAATGGATGATGACTTCCAAAATCCGGTATCCGAAGTTCTAAAATTGATCGACTATACCGTAACTAACGATTATGATGTTGTTTACACTTATTATGCGAAGAAGAAACATTCGTTTTTCAGAAATATTGGAAGTCTATTTAACGACAAAGTAGCCAATCTGATGTTGAAAAAACCCAGAAACCTTTATTTGTCAAGCTTCAAAGCCCTGAACCGATTTTTGGTCGATGAAGTAATAAAATACAAACTTCCGTTCCCCTATCTCGATGGATTAATTCTTCGAACCACCTCTAACATTGGGAAAATCCTGGTTGAACACAACGAACGAAAACATGGACGATCAAACTATACTTTACGAAAGTTATTTTCGCTATGGATGAATATGTTCACCAACTTTTCAATTTTACCTTTGCGCATGTCGGTAATTATCGGTTTTATCTTCTCTGTTATTGGTTTCATTTTGGGTATTTATGTAGTATTCGAAAAAATAGTAAATCCAGATATGCCATTGGGTTATTCATCTCTGTTTTTTGTTGTATCAATCTATTCCGGCATTCAGCTAATTGCCATTGGAATGGTTGGCGAATATTTGGGGCGGGTATTTTTATCACAAAACAAAAAGCCGCAATACTCGATTCGAAAATCGTTTAATAAAATGAATAATGAATAGCCCCGAATATGCCAACATGTACCAACCGGAAACTAGTTACTGGTGGTATCAAACACTTCATCATCTGGCGAAAGAATACATCGTGAGGAATACAAAAAGTAAATCCGACATTATTTTTGATGCCGGATGTGGCACTCGCCGGATGCTCGAAATGTTTGTCAATTCAAGCGGTATCGATTATTCGAAAGAAGCAATCAGCTTTGCAAGGCAACTCTTTTTTTACAACGAAAAACGTTTCAACTTGTACACCATCATTCTTGGGTTGTTTGTTTTAGCTTACATAGTTATTACATACCTATTTCCATATATCAGTCCCGATTCGGGCTTTTATTTAAAGATTGCCAACGATATATCTAATGGAGCTTCTTTTTTTATTGACATGAATGTTGCTTATACACCCATGGGAATGTATCTCTACTCCTGGCTTTTTATGTTATTCCCCCATCCTCAATTTTGGATTCTTAATACCTTTGTTATTGTTTTCTACGTCATTAATAATATTCTACTTTACAGAATTCTGACTTCGTTTAAACTCAACCGTCAGCTCCGGATATTTCTTGTAGTGGTAAACTTTTTAGGCTTTTACATACTACAGGGTACGCACATCCTTTTAGAACAGTTTGTGCTTCTTTTTCAGTTATTGTCAATCATGTGCTTACTAAAATGGGATACTTCAAAATGGTATTGGCTGCCATTCTCGGGCTTTGCATGTTTTTTTGCTTTTTTCTCGAAACAATATGGTTTGTTTATTTTACCGGCAATCGGGTTCTGGCTTTTTATACGAAGCCAGTCAATCGGTTCTTTTGCTAAGTTTGCATCACTATGGTTCTTGGGTTTTTTACTACCGACTCTATTTGTTTTTTCCATATTTTCTGTTGAGACGGCAGTTCAAGTAAAAGAATTGATACAAAAGCTACTTGGAATTAATGTTCTTTCTGGAGATGAGGTTATTACAGGAGTGAACTATACTTTTAACCGATTTGTAGAATCAGTTTTAAACTTTCCGATTAAGTCACCGGTGGTAATCATGCTAATTGTTATTACTGCGAATAAAAAGTTTCGCCTTCTCGATCATCGTGCTATCTTTCTTATTTTACTCATACTTGGCGGTTTTGCTCAGCTACTATTTGCAAATTATGCACACTATTTCCAACTCATTCTTCCTTATTGTATTTTGGCTGTAGGATATTTTTATCAACGACAGCCTGATTTTCACAAAAAACAACTTTTGAAGATTCTAAATATTCTTGTTGTACTAACCATACTCTCTTCAGGTTGGTGGCTTCAAAAAGACTTCCGTATTTTAAAATATAAAACACTGGAACAAACTACCAATAAAGAAATTTTGAATAATATACTCCCAGAAGGGAGTAAAGTGTATCTTGAAGGGATCCTTCCTTCTTATTACTACATCTGCATGTTTCACTCGCCAGAACCACAAAAGTTAGGATATCGTTTTCCCGAAGAATTAACTTTGGAGCGAATTAGCCGTAGTATGCCTACCGGAACATACATCATTACAAAACTTGGCACTGAAAAACATCCGGCTTTTGTAAATAAATTTAAACTTATTCAGCAACTAGAGCTTCTTAAAGGCGAGTGCCTGATTTTACAAAAGATAGTCAATTAATCGCTAAAAACAGACTCACCTCACGTAAGTTTTCGTTATCAGCCTGCATTTTTTCGTTTTGCCCGGATATCGAAAATATCCCGCATTTTAATTCAACAATTTTACGGGCAAATTATAAGTCATGAAACAATTAATAACGTAGAGGAATCAATGTGATAAAAATCCTCAAGCGTACGGCAGGTCACAGGGGATGTGTCTATACGTCTCTTTTAAAAAAGTCGCAAACTCTCTGGAGTAGCGTGTTCCTTCCGTTCGAATCTCGGTAGGCGTACTCTCTACCTTAGTTATATCAAAGGAGTCAAGAACCTCTGAAGGTAGAACAACTTGGGATAATGATAATAATGTCGGTTTTATCATAAAGCAAAATTATCTATTCTTGAAAACAAAAATTATTTGCCCCCCCAATAAATATCGGGTGAGCCCGGAAAGTCTCGAAATGAAAAAAAGCACTCGAATAGAGTGCTTTTAGTGGTCCCACTTGGGCTTGAACCAAGGACTCCCTGATTATGAGTCAGGTGCTCTAACCAACTGAGCTATGGGACCAGTTCAGAAACTGCTTCTGAAATCGGGTGCAATATTACGATTTTAAATCGGGCTATGCAAGTGTTGATTGTAAAAAAG
>JAQVZS010000026.1 GCA_028708075.1 Massilibacteroides sp. | reverse complement strand
TTACTATATTTGTGGTAATATTTTTCTACAATTGTCAAAATAAGAATGCTTCGGGAAGAAAAAAATAAAAGATAACGATCACAAAATTTATTCGTATGGGTGCAGTAAAATATTCAATCCATGAGAGTCCAAATCCTCAAAAGGACAGTAAAAAAACTTATCATGCACGTCCGGTCGGAATGGACACGGTAAGAATTGATGAAATTGCTTTAAACATCAGTAACATGTCTACTTTTTCCAGTGCAGATATTAAAGGAGTATTGGAAGCGTTATCAAAAGTGCTGGAGCTTAATCTGGGACATGGGCATACGGTCGAATTGGAAGGAATCGGATCGTTCAGTATTTCAATCGCGTCGCCCAAAGGTGTAGAGGAAGCTTCTAAAATTAATGCGACGAATATCCGGTTTAAAAAAGTGAATTTTAAATGTAGCAGCAAACTGAACAAGGCCTTAAAATCTATTAAATTCGAGCGATCGGAAAAATTTCGAAAAAAGAAAAAACACACCGAACAGGAACGACTATCGCGTATTTTAAAGTATGTCGAAACAACCCAAAATCTCTATAAAGGGATCCAAAGTTCAAATTGTATGGAAATCAATAGCTGTTCGCGATATATGGCATTAAAAGACTTGAAAACGTTAGTTGCATCCGGGAAGCTTTTCCGCCAAGGGAAAAAAGCGTCAAGCTTATATCTACCTGTTAAGCAATAAACTCTGAAAATAATTTCCTGTCCAAAAAGTTAAAATAGAAATACAACTCTAACTTTTAAGCATGAACAAAGTATGCTAAAAAGCATACATTCAAAAAAAGTCTTAAATACGGAAAAAATTCTTCTATTGTGTAAAAAGAACGTACATTTGTCGTCGTATTCGTCAAGTGGATTTTTTAACTACAAACTAAATATAAGGACATGAATATTACACACATTGAACATTTGGGGATCGCTGTTAAAAGCATTGAGGCATCCCTGCCCTATTACGAAAATGTTCTGGGCTTAAAATGTTACAACATCGAAGAAGTGGCCGACCAAAAAGTTAAAACGGCTTTTTTTAAGGTAGGACAAACCAAGATCGAACTGCTAGAACCGACGAGTGAAGACAGTACGATCGCCAAATTTATTGAGAAAAAAGGAGAAGGAATTCACCATATCGCATTCGCTGTTCCTTCCGTGCAGGAAGCGCTCGATGAGGCGGCTCAAAAAGGCGTACAATTAATAGATAAAGCCCCCAGAGGAGGAGCAGAAGGATTGAATATCGCCTTTTTGCATCCGAAATCCACCTGCAGTGTACTGACGGAGCTTTGTATGGGTGGAGAGAAAAAATAATAAATAGATTTCAAAGAACATTTCTAACAATAAGCTAAAATCTAATGGACAACCAAGAAAAAGTGAAAGAACTCATTTCGCTCCGTGAAAAAGCGCGTTTAGGCGGAGGAGAGAAAAGAATTGCTTCACAACACGAAAAAGGCAAATATACAGCCAGAGAACGCATCGCTATGTTGCTCGACGAGGGCAGTTTCGAAGAGTTCGATATGTTTGTACAGCATCGTTGCACGAACTTCGGAATTAACGAAACCAAATTCTTAGGGGATGGTGTCGTTACAGGTTACGGAACGATCGACGGTCGGTTAGTATATGTATATGCTCAGGACTTTACCGTTTTTGGAGGGGCCTTATCCGAAACGATTGCAATGAAAATCTGCAAAGTGATGGATCAGGCAATGAAAATGGGTGCTCCTATCATCGGATTGAACGACTCAGGAGGCGCACGTATTCAGGAAGGAGTAAATGCTTTAGCAGGTTATGCAGAAATCTTCCAACGTAACATTCTGGCTTCCGGTGTTATTCCTCAAATCTCGGCCATTTTCGGCCCGTGTGCAGGTGGTGCCGTTTATTCGCCGGCATTGACCGATTTCACCATCATGTCTGAAGGAACCAGTTACATGTTCCTTACCGGCCCGAAAGTTGTAAAAACCGTTACCGGTGAAACGGTAAATCAGGAACAACTGGGTGGCGCCAAAGTTCACGCCAGCAAATCCGGTGTTTCTCATTTTGTTTCCAACACAGAAGAAGAGGGAATCTTATTGATCCGCAAATTGTTAAGCTATCTTCCGCAAAACAACCTGGAAGACGCGCCGCTATCGGTATGCGCAGATGCGATCGACCGCTTGGAGGATTCGTTAAACGAAATCATTCCGGACAATCCCAACAAGCCCTATGATGTAACAGATGTTATCAAAGCGATTGTCGACAAAGGAGAATTCCTGGAATCTCAAAAATTGTTCGCGCCGAACATTATTACCTGCTTCGCCCGCTTCAACGGACAAAGTGTAGGAATCATAGCCAATCAGCCGAAATATATGGCAGGAGTATTGGATATAAACGCTTCTCGTAAAGCGGCACGTTTCGTGCGCTTCTGCGATGCATTCAACATTCCGATCGTCACTTTAGTAGATGTACCCGGATTTTTGCCGGGAACTGCGCAGGAATATGGCGGCATCATCATCCATGGAGCTAAATTGCTTTTTGCTTATGGAGAAGCTACAGTACCCAAAATCACTGTGATCTTGCGCAAATCGTACGGAGGCGCCTACTGTGTGATGAGTTCCAAGCATTTACGTGGAGACATCAATTATTCCTGGCCATCGGGCGAAATCGCCGTTATGGGACCATCGGGGGCAATTGAAGTCTTGTATTCGAAAGAAATCATCGGCGTGGAAGATCCGGCAAAAAAAGCAGAATTCATCACCGAAAAAGAAGCGGAATACAAAAAGGCTTTCGCCAATCCGTACGAAGCGGCTAAATACGGTTATATCGACGATGTAATCGAACCCCGGAATACACGATTCAGAATTATACGCGCCCTACAATCTCTGGCAACAAAAAAATTAGTGAATCCGGCGAAAAAGCACGGTAATATCCCATTATAAACCAGGAAACAGATGAAACAATTATTTTCTATCAAGATAGTTGCACTGATTATATGCTTTCTCCTGTCTCCGAAAATTTCCGGACAATCGATTCAGGATGTACGTATAAACGAAATACAAGTAATCAATAAAGATGGTTACAAAGATGCCTTCGGACATGCTGTATCTTGGATCGAACTCTTTAATACCGGACATGCGCAAGTTAATATTGGAGGCGCTGTACTAAAAGTGAAAGGTAAAGAATATCGTATACCCAAAAACAGCCTCATGACAATCCCTAAACAGGGTTATATCGTGTTTTTTGCAGACGCAAAAACGGATAAAGGGCCTTTTTATACGAATTTCAAGTTAGATGATACCAATTTCATTGAATTATATTCTCAGGACGACCTTCAAAACCCAATTGACCGATTGGAGTTCAATCGGGCAGAAATGCAGGAAGATGTTACTTACGGTTGGATCAACCGCGACGGTGTAGAAAAACTGGAAAATCTGGCAGTCAGTACACCCGGAGCATCTAACAACACAATTGAAAGTATCACCCGTTCGGAAGAATTGTTGAAAGAAGATCCTGTAGGATTAATATTAATGATTACTGCCGTTTCTGTTGTCGGGACAAGTTTGATTTTGCTTTATTTCATTTTTACTTATTTAGGTAAACTGCATATTAACGTAGGTAAAAAACGGAAAGAAGCAGCTACGTCAAAAACAGAAGCTAAAACTGAGAAAACCGGAATAACGGTCAAAGACAAGAAGAACGAAGATCTCATGACCAACGAGGAATTGGCTGCAATCGCCATAGCCCTCTACAAATATTCAGAGGATTTGCACGACATCGAAGACACTGTACTGACGATAAACCGTGCGGCAAAAGCGTATTCTCCCTGGAGTTCAAAAATCTATGGTTTGACACAAATACCGATTAAAAAGTAAATCATGAAAAAATATGTTGTAAAAATACATGGCACTGAATATGCCGTTAAAATAAAAAACGTGGAAGGCAAAACCGCTCAACTAACGGTAAACGATGTACCTTATGAAGTTGAGATAGAAGGTTTAACAACTAACCCTACGCGAGTAACGACAAAAACGAATATCCAACAACCGGTTATGCAATCGGAAGTGCCCGTAACCAAACCGGCTCCGGCGTCGGGGTCGGCTTATCCGATCAAATCTCCTTTGCCAGGCGTAATCCTTGATTTGGTGGCAAGAGAAGGCGACACCGTAAAACCGGGACAATTATTAATGGTCTTAGAAGCAATGAAAATGGAAAATAACATCGAGTCTGACAGAGCTGGTGTGATCGAAAAAATCAATTTTCATAAAGGTGATTCCGTATTGGAAGGTGATGTATTATTGACCATCAAGTAAAAGAATATCCTTTTATTTTTACCCTATAAACAAAATCCCAACTAAAATTCCTCTCCGGATTTTAGTTGGGATTCATTATTTGAAGAATGCTTTATTGTAAACATCTATCGCCAGAGACAAGCCCTCAAAATCCGGGCAGCCATAGCTCCATCTACATTACCCAATTAGAACTCAACGCAAGCCTAAATCGCTCAACAGATGTATAACCGCTTCACGAGGTGTTGCTTCGGTTTCTAATAGTTGAACAAAACGACTGCCGACAATCACACCTGAAGCGTTCGCGGCCGCAGCATCGTATGTCGCCTTATTACTTATGCCAAAACCTACGAGGCGCGGGTTTTTTAAATTCATTCTGTTAATACGGCGGAAATACGCTTGTTTCTGCTCGTCGAAACTCTTTTGTGCACCCGTTATGGCGGCACTGGAAACCATATAAATAAATCCGCTGGTATGCTGATCGATCAGACGAATTCGTTCTTCGGATGTTTCCGGGGTAATCAACATGATTATTTTCAAATCAAAGACTTCGGCAACCGGTTTATAATCGACCACGTAATCGGCATAAGGTAAATCGGGAATAATCACACCGTCTACGCCTGTTTCTTTACAAGAACGGCAAAATTCTTCAAAGCCATATTGCATAATCGGATTCAGATAACCCATCAAAATAATCGGGAAATGAATTTCTTTCCGTACATCCTTTAACTGCCGAAAAAGATATTTCAAGCTCATTCCATGACGCAAAGCTTGCGTTGCCGCATTCTGTATTACAGCGCCATCCGCCATCGGATCGGAAAATGGGATGCCAACTTCCACCATATCTACTCCGGCGGTTTGTAGTTCGCGAAGGACAGGTAGTGTATCGTCTAACGCCGGATAACCTGCCGTAAAATAAACGGAGAGAATACCTTTCTTCTTCGTTTCAAACAAATAATCGATTCTGTTCATATGTTTTGTTTTGTAATTCTTTATAAATTGACTTAAGAGTACGGCATCTTTCTGTGCAGGGGATTGTTCAAAACCACTGTTCAAATCAATACCCATCAAAAGCGGATGGGAAAAAGCCTTGATTGCCGCAAGATTTGACGGACGTAATCCGCCACTTAAGAAAAAAGGCGTTTGCCCCCGGTAAGCGTTCAATATCGACCAATCGAACGTTTGTCCTGATCCGCCGTATCCTTCACATTTGGTATCGAATAAAAAATAATCCACGCGACCTTCATAAGCCAAAGTAGGCTCTAAATCGGAAGAAGTCGTTACGGGCAATGCTTTAATCACTCCGACCCCACGCTTTTGAAGCGAATAGCACAAGTCGGGCGATTCATCTCCATGCAGCTGTACATAATCTAAAGCATAATCGAGGGCTGTTTCTAAAAGCTGTTCGAACGGTGCGTCTACGAATACACCGACTTTCGGAACTTTCCGACCTTCATAAAAAAACGGTTTTCGAAGGGCTTCATCTCCCTTCCCCACATAACGAGGCGAACAAGGATAAAAAATCAATCCCAACCAATCGGCTCCGGCGGCAGCAACATCACGGATATTTTCCGGATCACGCATTCCGCAAACTTTTATGATTTTTTTATTCTCCATGTGTCAATTCGTTAATCAAGTCATTTAATACTTCTCCGGGATTGACGCCGCGCATAAAAGTTTCGCCAATCAGGAACCCCCGGAATCCGGCAGCTCGTAATTCTTTCAACATCGAAGCCTCTTTCAATCCGCTTTCAGAAATGAGTAGGGGTTCAAAGCCTTTTTTTATCCCGACCGCCTTCATCTCGGATGCTAAACGAAACGAATTCGCTACGTCTGTATGAAACGAACCCAGGTTGCGATTATTCACGCCAAGCATATCCACATATTTATTCAAGTGATCCAATTCTTCTTCACTATGGACTTCTAATAAGACTTCCATCCCCAGGGTATGTGCCAACTCCGCCAATTCGGCACATTGTGCTGAACTTAACACTGAGGCAATCAATAAGATAGCATCTGCACCCATGACACGCGCCTGATAAAGCTGATAGGGATCAATAATAAAATCCTTCCGTAAAAGGGGTAGATCTACCAAATGCCGGGCAGTCTGCAAATCGCCCAACGAACCCCCAAAGAATTCGCTGTCGGTCAGAATGGAACAAACTGAAGCGCCTGCCCGTTCATAAGCCGGAACGACATCACCCACAGAAGCGTAAGGATGCAACCAGCCTTTCGAAGGCGACCGGCGTTTGAATTCGGCGATAATTCCGGACGAAGATACGGCCAATGCATTTCGCATCGAGCGGGTCGGACGTTCCATTCGCTCGCTGCCCAAAGCAAGCAGAGTACTTAAACTGACTGCTTGTTTCTGGCGGTCAACTTCCACACGTTTGTTTTCAATTATATTTTGCAGTATATCTTTCATTTTTTTATGCGTTTACAGCAATAAACTTACGGAAAGTTTCCAACGCACGGCCACTGTGTAAGGATTCACGTGCTTCATCCAAGCAAGCCTCAATCTTTTTTTCGGGACAGATTACCTGAATGGCAAAAGCCGCGTTTACAATCACACAATTCCGTTGCGCTTCGGTCGCTGTGTTTTGCAAGACGGAGTCAAAAATCTTCGCCGCATCTTCCGGCGTGTCGCCTCCATACAAATCAGCTTCCGTACAACGAACAAAGCCAAGTGATTCGGGCGTATAGACTTTTTCTTTCTCCGGCATGGAGACTTTAAATTCGGACGTAAGCGAAATTTCGTCGTATCCGTCCAAACTATGTACCACGGCGTAGCGGGTTTTACTCACTTGATAGGTATAACTGTAAAGCCGAAGTAACGGTAGATTATAGACTCCTAATAATTGATAAGCTGGGATAACCGGATTGACTAACGGCCCGAGAATATTAAAAAAACTACGCACTCCCAGATTTTTGCGTACAGGAGCTACAGCCTTTAAAGCCGGATTGAATAAAGGTGCATGTAGATATGCGATTCCGCAAGCATCCATCGAACGACGTAACTGAGCTACATTGTTCGTGAATTTCACCCCGTGGTTTTCCATAACATTGCTTGCGCCACTGACCGACGTCGCACCATAATTTCCGTGCTTGACGACTTGATATCCGGCTCCAGCGACAACAAGACAGGCGCACGTGCTGACATTAAATGTATTTTTGCCATCTCCGCCCGTGCCAACAATATCAATCGGCTTGTATTCGGACAGATCTACCGGCACACGCATATCCAACAAAGCTTCACGAAACCCGCTTAATTCCTCCACAGAAATACTGCGCATCAAAAAAACCGTAATCAAACTGGCAATCTGCGCGTCGCTATACGCACCGGAAGCTATATTTTGCAGTATCTGCCGCGCCTCATCCCGTCCGAGATACTGATGTTCAAATAATCGGTATAATATCTGTTTCATTTTTTCTTACTCCTTTTTTGTTTTTACTTTTCCCGTATTTATTTAAAGTTTCAGCCAATTTTCAATCATCTGTTTGCCTTTGGGGGTCAAAACGGATTCCGGGTGGAACTGGATGCCTCTTACATTATAAATTTTATGTCGAATCGCCATGATCTCTCCATCGACAAAATCATCTGCCAGAATTTCCAAGCATTCCGGAAAATTCGTTTTCGACACGACCCAAGAATGATACCGTCCAGCACGGAACGAAGTCCCTAAGCCATCGAAAAGGGGATCCGGCTTCAGCACCCGGATATCCGAACAAATTCCATGATGCACGTTGGTGAGATTAATCAACCCGGCTCCGAAAGCCTCGCCGATCGCCTGTTCGCCCAAACAAACGCCCAAGATACTTTTTGTCGGTGCGTAACGGCGGATAAGCGGTAAAAGGATTCCGGCCTCAGATGGAATTCCCGGGCCAGGAGAAAGGACGATCTTGTCGAAACGGCCTATCTCATCAAGCGAAATTTGATCGTTTCGGTGTACCTCCACATCTGCCCCTAATTCTTTCAATATATGTAAAAGGTTGTATGTAAATGAATCGTAATTGTCAAATAATAAGATTTTCATAACCTGTCAATTCTTTAATGTGGCAGCCAGATCAATTGCTTTTTTCAATGCGCCCAGCTTATTGTTTACTTCCTGTAATTCGCGTTCGTCTTTGCTTTTGGCAACTATACCGGCACCAGCCTGATAATACAAAACATTTCCCCGGCTGACAAACGAACGGATTGTGATTGCTTGATTCAAGTCTCCATTAAATCCGATAAATCCGATACAACCACCGTATGCCCCACGGTTATAAGGTTCGATTTCGGTAATGAGTTGCATAGCACGGATCTTCGGTGCTCCGCTCAATGTTCCGGCTGGAAAGGTGTCGATATAGGTCTTCACAGCATTACTACAGGGATCGATCTCTCCGCTGACACGGGAAACGAGGTGAATGACATGACTGTAATATTGTACTTCTTTATAAAAATCCACCTTTACATCGTGTGCATTCCGGCTAAGATCATTCCGTGCCAGATCGACCAACATGACGTGTTCTGCATTTTCTTTAGGATCTGCGATAAGCGCCTCCGTCCGTTGTTTATCGAGCGCTACATCCCCGGTACGGAAAGCCGTTCCCGCGATCGGATCAATACTCGCATGTCCGTTGGAAACTTTACAGTGAGTTTCCGGTGAAGAACCAAAAATACGAAAGCCTCCAAAGTCAAAATAAAACAGGTAAGGCGAAGGATTGATACTCCGCAAAGCACGGTAGACTTTAAAATCGTCTCCCTTGAACGCTTGTTCGAAACGACGGCTCAGCACGATCTGAAACACATCACCACGCAGACAATGCTGGATTCCTTTCCGCACCATGGCTTTATACTCTTCATCGGTGATAGACGAGATTTCTTCTCCCACCGGCGTAAAGTTATAAGAAGCATAATTGCGATTTTCAATCAGGGTCTCGATTTCTCGCAAGCAGCTTTCTTCACCATCGCGCACCAATTCTACAAGCGTTAATTCATTGCGAAAATGATCGAACACAATTATATATTTATACAGAATATAAAGCATGTCGGGCGCATCGTTCTCTTCGTGATGCGCTTCCATCACAGGAATATTTTCGAAATAACGCACGGCGTCGAATGCGGTATAGCCGAACAATCCGCACGCGTCCTTATTTGCTCCTTCCACCGAAAAGCGGCTAAAAAAAGTATTTACACATTCAGCCACCGGCGTGTCACGTACCACTTCTACCATCGCATCCGGAAAAGTCATCGTACATTCGTTATTATTTACTCCGATACTCGCAATCGGACACAAGGCGATATAAGAAAGACTGTTCTCATTCCCATGAAAATCCGAACTTTCCAGCAACGCAGACTCCGGATAAACATCTCGTACACGCAGATAAATGCTGACCGGAGTATGTAAATCGCCGAGCAGTTTTTTACTTGTTGTATGATAGACGTAATTCATTTGTATTTTTGATTAAAGTAAGTAATATAAGCATCCATATCTTTATCTCCTCGTCCGGACACGGTTAGAACCACCAGCTCATCCGGGCAGAATTTTATTTTCGGTAAAGTACCCAACGCATGCGCGCTTTCAAGCGCGGGAATAATTCCTTCCAAACGGGTCAATTCAAAGGCTGCCTCCAACGCTTCATCGTCGTCCACGGCAAGTACAGTCGCTCTTTTTGCCGCCACCAAATTAGCATGCACCGGCCCGATCCCCGGATAATCCAATCCGGCGGAAACAGAATAAGGCTCTTCTATTTGCCCGTCTTCGTTTTGCATAACCAACGTACGCGCACCATGAATAATCCCTTTACGCCCCAACTGAATCGTCGCAGCCGACATTCCGGAATCGATGCCTTTTCCACCCGCTTCCGCCAGAATCAACCGTACCCGTTCGTCGTCAATATAATGATAAATTGTTCCGGCAGCGTTACTTCCTCCGCCCACACAAGCAATTAGAGTGTCCGGATAATCCCGGCCTTCCTTCTCGAGCAGTTGCTCACGAATTTCTTTACTGATCACCGATTGTAACCGGGCAACCATATCGGGATACGGATGTGGTCCGACAGTCGATCCGATAATATAAAAAGTATCCACCGGATGACAGCACCAATCTCGTATCGCTTCATTCGTCGCGTCTTTCAATGTCATATTTCCCGAAATAACCGGAATAACCGTTGCGCCAAGCATTTTCATTTTTTGCACGTTAATATGTTGACGTTCAACGTCTGTTTTTCCCATATAAACGATACATTCCATATTCATCAACGCACAAACGGTAGCGGTCGCCACCCCATGTTGCCCCGCTCCTGTTTCAGCGATAATTCGTGTCTTCCCCATCCGGCGGGCTAACAAAATCTGTCCGACCGTATTGTTGATCTTATGCGCTCCAGTATGGTCCAAGTCTTCCCGTTTCAAATACATGCGGCAACCATATTTTTCACTCAACCGTTTCGCATAATAAAGTGGCGAAGGACGTCCCACATAATCCCGAAGCAATTGTGCATATTCCATTTTAAAACTTTCGCTGTTCAATACTTCCAGATATGCTTTCTGCAAGTCCATTACGCACTGGTGAAGAATTTCGGGGATATAAGCCCCGCCAAACTCACCATAATATCCATTTTCATCTACCTGATACGTCTTCATTCGTTTATTTCGATTTGATTATAAATTATTATCTTAAAGTCTAAAAATCAAAAAAGGCCTGTCGCAAGTGCGACAGGCCTTTCCTTAAATCTTTATATTATATATATACACGAGGCTGCGTTCCTTACGACCGTTGGAGTAGTAGGAAGCGCCACCAATATATATTTGCTAAATTTCGTTTCATTGCTTTCTGTATTATTACGGCAGCAAATATAGAGATTATCGAATAAAAAGCAAACTTATTCCTGTTTTTTTTGAAAAAAAATTACGCAATCGATATTTTTATTTAAGCGTTGCACCATATCCTGACCGACAAACGGGATGCTTGCAAAACTTATTTTATTAATTTTACAGCCAATATTAATGGTTGAAAAGTGATGGAGAAAATAAGTAGGCTAACCGGTGCCGTATTTATGGTGTGTATGATTTTATTGGTATGTTCCGCTTGTAAAAAGCGGGAAGAGTTGAAACCGATACGTTATATTGGAAGTTACAACCGGGATTTTAATGATTTAAACGACAAACACCTTGCGGCTGCAAAAAAAATCGGAATAAAACCGGTAGCTTCTCGGAAAGGAGCAAAACACGCCACCCGTGAAATGGAAGAAATAGAAACGAATCACTTTTACGAAGTAGAAGAATTGACACACTCTATCCCTTATTTGGTTCCGGAAGCTGCCCGGCTTTTGGAAGATATCGGACGTAATTTTCAAGATTCTTTGTATAACCTGAACGCATCGCTTTACAAAATAAAAGTGACCAGCATCACGCGGACAGTTGAAGATGTTTCCAAACTCCGGAGGCGAAACTTTAATTCGTCCGCCAATTCGGCACACCAATATGGAACGACCTTCGATGTATCGTGGGTACGGTATACTAAAATAAACGAAAAAGATCCGCTGGATATCGATAAAGAACGGCTAAAAATGGTGCTCGCCACCGTATTGCGCGACTTGCAACGTAACGGACGTTGCTACATCAAACACGAACGGAAGCAGGGATGTTTTCATATAACCGCCCGGAAATAAAAAAACGAACGAATGTATAAATGTTGGTTATCTTCACATAAAGATTATCTATTTTTATTTTAAACTTAATGTCGTTTTAATTTTGAATCTTTGCCCTATAAATAATTAAGAGAAATAAATAATATGGCTGTTAAAGAATTGACAAAAGCAGAATTCCTGAACCTGATCGGAGATGTTGAAAAATCCCCAAAGGATTGGACATATAAAGGAAATAAGCCATGTATCGTAGATTTTTCTGCTTCATGGTGCGGGTATTGTAAAAGGCTTGAGCCAATCTTAGAAGAATTATCAGATTATTACAGAGGTGATATAGAAATATATAAAATAGATGTTGACAAAGAGTTAGAACTTGAAAACGCATTTAATATCCGTACGATCCCGACTCTTCTTTTTTGCAAAAAAAACAAAGAAAGAGAAATGATGTTGGGAACAATGGGGAAACCTCAGTTGAAAGAGCTTATTCAGCGTAAATTGTTATAAGAGTAGATTGGTGATTAGTTGTTCAGATTGTTGTATTTAGATGGATAAGGCTTTCCTTTGCGGGAAAGCCTTATTTTTTGTGAAAAAGCCGTACCTTTGTCGGCAGAATAATAATGTGAATAACAGTTTCTATACGTATGGTGATCGAACAGCAAATTACCGGTGCAGTTGTCGCCGGGATAAAAGCGCTTTACAGGGCAGAAGTTGCGCCCGAACAGATTCAGTTACAAAAGACAAAGAAAGAGTTTAAAGGACATCTGACATTGGTGGTTTTTCCGTTCTTGAAATTATCTAAAAAATCGCCGGAGCTAACGGCTCAAGAACTTGGTGAATACCTGAAAGAAAATGAACCGGCGGTAGCTGAATTCAATGTGATAAAAGGGTTTCTGAACCTAACGGTAGCTGCGTCTTGTTGGGTCGACCTGCTGAATCAAATTCAGGCACAGCCGACTTACGGCATACGTCAAACGGCAGAAGATGCACCATTAGTTATGATCGAGTATTCTTCGCCAAACACCAACAAACCGCTTCACCTGGGTCATGTGCGAAATAATTTGCTGGGATTCAGTCTTGCCGAAATTCTTAAAGCTAATGGTTATCGCGTGATTAAAACAAATATTGTGAACGACCGGGGAATACATATTTGCAAATCTATGTTGGCTTGGCAAAAATGGGGAAATAGAGCGACCCCTGAATCAACCGGAAAGAAAGGAGATCATTTGATCGGCGATTTTTATGTGCTGTTCGATAAACATTACAAAGAAGAACTGAAAACGCTGGGAGCTTCGGGCCTGACGAAAGAGGAAGCAGAAGCAAAATCCCCACTGATGGCGGAAGCGCGCGAATTACTTCGTAAATGGGAAGCGGGCGATGAAGAAACGGTCGCGCTTTGGAAACGGATGAACAGTTGGGTGTACACCGGATTCGAGGAGACCTACAAACGAATGGGGGTCGATTTTGATAAGATCTATTATGAATCGGAAACTTACTTAGAAGGGAAAAGCAAAGTTCTGGAAGGGCTGAAAAAGGGAATTTTTTATCGCCGTGAAGACGGTTCTATTTGGGCAGACCTAACGGCGGACGGATTGGACGAGAAACTGCTGTTGCGTTCGGACGGAACTTCCGTGTATATGACTCAGGACATCGGAACAGCTAAACTGCGTTTCGATGATTACCCGATCAGCAAAATGATTTATGTGGTCGGAAACGAACAAAATTATCATTTCCAAGTGCTTTCCATTCTTTTGGACAAATTGGGCTTCGCTTTTGGAAAAGGGCTGGTACATTTCTCGTACGGCATGGTGGAATTGCCCGAAGGTAAAATGAAAAGCCGAGAAGGTACGGTAGTCGACGCGGACGACCTGATGGAAGAGATGGTTTCGACCGCCCGGGAGATCTCGCAAGAATTGGGGAAATTAGAAGAATTGAGCACAGAAGAAGCGGAACACATCGTCGAAATGGTCGGACTCGGTTCACTGAAATATTTTATACTAAAAGTAGATCCACGCAAGAATATGACCTTTAATCCGAAAGAATCGATCGACTTTAACGGAAATACAGGGCCATTCATCCAATACACCTACGCTCGAATCCGTTCGGTTTTGCGTAAAGCGGAAGAACAGGGAATCTTCCTGCCTGAAGTGTTGCCACCAAACATCGACTTATCGGAAAAGGAAGAAGGCTTGGTTCAATTGACCGCCGATTTCGCGACGACCGTAAAAGAGGCGGGGATGGAATATAGTCCGGCTTATATCGCGAACTACATTTACGATCTGGTGAAGGAATACAATCAGTTCTATCATGATTATTCGATCCTGCGTGAAGAAAACAAAGATGTGAAGATTTTCCGTCTGGTACTCTCCTCCAATATTGCCAAGATCGTCAAAACCGGCATGCAATTATTAGGAATAGAAGTTCCTGAAAGAATGTAATCCTGATTCCAGAATCAGGATTTCTTCTTTGTCGACCGTTTTTTGGCTGCAGGTTTGTCGGCTGCCGCTTCCACCAGTTTCAGACAATCCTGCAACGTCAATTCCTCGGGTTTAACCGACTTAGGTATCCGGGAGTTTTTCCCTTTATAGGCGATATATGGCCCGTAACGACCATTTAGAATTTCCATTTCCGGTTCTTCCGCGAACGTTTTAATCGTCCGTTTCTCTTCTTTCTCCCGTTTTTCTTTGATCAAAGTAATAGCTTCTTCTTCTGTAATAGAAAGCGGGTTCAGTGTTTTAGGAATTGAAACAAATTTACCCGCATGCCGAATAAACGGGCCGAAACGTCCTACGGCAGCTACCATTTCTTCGCCTTCAAACTCTCCGACCACACGAGGTAGTTCGAACAGTTTCAGCGCTTCTTCCAAGGTAATGGTTTCGATGGACTGTCCTTTCATTAACGAAGCGAACTGCGGTTTCGGCGTATTCTTGTCGTCCGGATTCGCTTGTCCGATCTGAGCGATAGGGCCGTAGCGTCCGATTTTTACAAATACCGGTTTTCCGCTTTGTGGATCAATTCCCAGTTCCCGCTCCCCGACTTTATGTTCCGTTTTGATAGCCGATGTCTCTTCCACAATCGGGTGAAAGACTTTGTAAAACTTATCAATCAGTTTCGACCATTCCATTTCACCTTCAGCCACCGTATCGAATTCTTTTTCCACACTGGCCGTGAAATTATAATCCATCACATCCGGAAAATATTCCATGAGAAAGTCGTTCACCACAATCCCTATATCTGTAGGCATTAGTTTATTCCGGTCTGCACCAGCAATTTCTTTCTTTTCGACTTCCTTAATTCCGCCTTTCACTAAGGTCAGAACAAAATAACGGCGCTCTACTCCGTCCTTATCCCCTTTCAACACATACTCACGATTCTGAATCGTTTGAATAGTCGGTGCATAAGTGGAAGGCCGGCCGATTCCTAATTCCTCCAGACTGCGCACCAAGCTTGCTTCTGTATAGCGCGGCGGACGTTGTGTAAAGCGTTCTGTCGCCACAATATCATTAACAGCCAACACTTCATTCAATTTAACCGGCGGCAAAATACCATTTTCTTCCTGTTCATGTTCATCATCCGTATCTTCTCGGTATACCTGTAAAAAACCTTCAAATGCAATCACTTCGCCGACAGCTGTAAATTTTTCTCTCTTGCCTGAGACCGAAACGAAAATTGTCGTCCGCTCCAATTCTGCATCCGCCATTTGTGAAGCAACCGTCCGCTTACGGATCAGATCGTACAACTTCTTCTCTTGTGCACTCCCTTCTACCTCCACGTTTGCAATATAGGTCGGACGAATTGCTTCATGCGCTTCCTGCGCTCCTTTCGATTTGGTATGATACTGACGAAACTTATAATATTTTTCACCATAAGTATTGATAATAACCTCCTTCGAAGTGCCGAGCGCCAAATCACTCAGATGTACCGAGTCGGTACGCATATAGGTTATAAATCCTGATTCATAAAGACGTTGAGCAATCATCATCGTCTGTGAAACCGAAAAGCCTAACTTACGCGCCGCTTCTTGCTGCAAAGTGGACGTTGTGAATGGAGGTGCAGGCGTTTTCTTTACCGGCTTAGTCGTAATATCGTCAATCAGAAAAGAGGCTTTCGCACAATCCTGTAAAAACTGATATGCTTCCGCCTTATCTTTCAACCGGCGATTCAGCTCAGCCTTCAACAGTGTAGAGCCGTCCGGCAAAACGAAAGTCGCAATCACCCGGAAAGACGCTTCGGGCACAAAATCCTGAATTCCCCTTTCGCGTTCCACTATCAGCCGTACAGCAACCGACTGCACACGTCCGGCAGATAAAGCCGGCTTAATCTTGCGCCATAAGACGGGTGATAATTCAAACCCCACGATTCGATCTAACACCCGGCGTGCCTGCTGCGCATTCACTAAATCGATATTAATTTGACGAGGTGTTTCTATCGCATGCAAAATCGCATTCTTGGTAATTTCATGAAAAACGATGCGCTTGGTTTTTGTGGGATCCAACCCCAAGACTTCCGCCAGATGCCAAGAAATCGCTTCACCTTCACGGTCTTCATCAGAAGCAAGCCAAACGGTATCCGCCTTCTTTGCTTCAGCTTTCAACTCTGAAACCAATTTTTTCTTGTCGGCCGGAACAACATATTCGGGTGTATAATTGTGTTCGATATCGACACTAAATTCTTTCGTCTTCAAATCCCGGATATGACCATAACTGGACATGACTTTAAAATCTTTTCCCAGAAATTTTTCGATTGTTTTTGCCTTTGCCGGAGATTCGACGATTACCAAGTTCTTCTGCATATGCTCTTTTTGCTCTTATTTGAAATCGAGTGCAAACTTACATAAATAATTAACGTCTGCCAGTATCCACGTAAAAAAACCTTATTTTAAGTCACATATTTCGTTCATATTTCTCTTTTAAAACTATTTTTACAAAGAAAAAAATAAAGAATTATCCATGGTTTATAGTAAACAAATGATCAGCGAAGGGAAAATAGACGAAGCAATCGCTCGTTTAGACAACTTCCTCGTGCAACATCCTGATTCGGACGAAGCATACTTTCTACGGGGGAACGCGTACAGCAAGAAAAATGACTTCCGGCAGGCGCTAAACAATTATCTTCGTGCGATGGAACTCAATCCGAACAGCCCTGCCCGGCAGGCACATACCATGCTAATGAAAATAATGGAATTCTATAATAAAGATATGTATAACCATTAATTATCAAAAATTGATATTCAGTCCCACCATTGCACTAAAGCCCTGGGCAGGATACCCATAAAGCAAATCGTATTTCTGGAATAACAGATTATTCAGTTGCGCATAAACGCCCACTGTTTTATTGAGGGTGTACAGACCTGTCACATTCAATTCGTTGATATTATCCATATCGATTGGATCCCATCTCTGCAACGCATAAAAAACAGTTTTGCGTCCTGTAGCAAGATAATATTTGGCGCTGATCGTCAACTTATCGATCGGACGGACATCGATGATCGAGGTAATTTCGGCCTTCGGACGGCCATAAGCTTCGAATTCCGGCGCATCACCCCCAACCCAAGCTTCCATCTCTTCGACCGACCAATTATTAAACACGCCCTTCAATGAAAAATCGAAAAAGTCCTGATAACTGTATTTTAACGCGACGCCCGCAAAAAATAATTTTGTTTTGTAATAATCCGCCGCACTGTAATTTATTAAATTATTCTCAAATTTCTGGATAAACAACACGTCGTTATCCGTCGCTTTGTATCCGGCGAAAATATCGAACCAAAATCCGGGCGCTACCCCGCTTTTCAAGCCGGCGATTCCATCTAACCAAACCCGCGAAGGCATGACATCCTGCCACGGATTCACATACCGATTGCGTTTTGACATTTCGAACGCACTGTTCGACTGGATCTGTCCATCTGCCTTCAAATACAGTATAGTCTTGTCGGCCGCCCGCACATCAACAGCGATATTCGGAGAAGCGAAGATTTTATCGTTCTCTCCGGTAATAAACATCACGTTTGCTCCCAATTTCACTTTCCAAAAATCCCCTTCCACCAGATAATACGGTGTTAAGCTAACTTCCGCGTGATTGTCAAATTCAAGCGGAGGAACGTATCCAGAAGGAAGAGTAGGCAAACTATAATTCAGATACTCCATTTTACCAAACACCCCTACCCGCTGATTTCCTCCGAAAGGAGCATGCAGCCCAGCTTTCACGCCGATTGTATTTTCCTTTATTCCGTCAACGTCTTCAGATAATCCGTATTTATGCGAAAAATTTGTGAAGTCTAGGTCCAGCAAATAACCAAGAGCAACACCCTCACGCGATTCGACGCCCGTGTTCAGACTGATTTGTTGATTAACCTGTTTCGTGTCGATCGAAAACAAGTTGGTAGCAGACAGATCACTCACATTATAACCGAAATAGTTAAATGCGCTATATCCGTAACGCGCCCCCAGTTTCATACTTGCCTTATCGAAATTGTGCACGTAATTTAAACCCGCCAAATTATCGTTCAAATGAACTTTTTGCTTGACATTCTCCGCCTGAATATATTTCCGTTTGCCGCCACTCGATCGGTGCGACAAAAACAGGTTCAACTGATCTTTGTCCGTATTCAGAAAATGATAACCGAAATCGCCGTTTATATTCAGATAAGTACCCGCCCCTACATTAAAATAGCCACGGTTCTTATTATACACAATATCTGTCATAACCTTACCCGAAGAAAGCACGCTGATTTCCTTTTCCGGATTAGCCGGTACCGTTTGGGTCGCGTAGTCAATCGTCGTTTTCTGAACCTTCGGCTGCTTAATTTCCGGCAGAGTATTTACCTTGTTTGCGTCCTGCACAGAAGGATCATACTCTCGTTCAAGTGTCAATTCCCTTTTCAGATTATCGTCCTGTGCCTGTATTGTGCCGGCGATCATCATCAGAGCCACCACACATCCTGCTTTTACGCTATATATTGTTTTCATCTTTTTTCTCTATTTCTTTAATTTCGCCAATCTTTTCTCAATCATACTATGGATATCATCCTGTATTTTATAATTATTTTGCAAACTTGTTAAGTATTGACGTGCCTGGAAATCATCTTCCCGACTGATATAAATATCCGCGAGCAAAATAAACCCACGTGCCAACCAATATTGGTGAGGCGTTCCATTTTCAATGAAGCTCATCAATTCTTTTTCCGCCTTATCGCTTTCGTTCGTATCAAAATATAATTGAGCCAGCAAATATTTCGCTTCCGCTCCCTGAACCGTACGCGTATCCTTGCTCAACGCCTGAAGATCGGGCAAAGCCTTATTTTCTTGCTTCTGAACGATATAAGATTTTGCTCGGATATAACGAGCTTCCGTCTGTACTTCCGGCGAAAGCTTAGGATCTTCCAAAAGTTGATTCGCTGCCTGCAATGCTTCCGGCGACTGATTTGTCCAATGTGCGCTGCGCATCCATCCGAGTCGGGCGGCTAACTTATTCTCCGATTTTTCGGCAATCATCAATAAGGTTTTAAATGTTTCCATCGCGTCCGCATACGCTTTTTCAAGGTATTCAATTTCCGCCTTACGAGCCAACGCTTCCTCCCTAAATTTCAGGTCTCCACTATCCAACACTTTTTCATACAGACTAATTGCCTGTTTGTATTCTTTTCCTGAAAAGGCAATCGAAGCCAGATAATAATTAGCGTTGGGACTAAACGCCCCCTCGGGAAACGTCCGAAGATAATTTTCAAGACTCCGTCTGGCGCCCGAATTATCGCCACGCATAAATAGTTTTTCCGCGGCTATATACGTCAGCGAGTCCTGTTCACTCACCTCAAACCGGGTATTTCCACCCAAGGAATTCACATAAGCAGCATACGAACTAATATCGTTCAAATCTATATACACCGATTTCAAATCCTGAAGCGCCACCTTTGCTTCCTCACTGCCCGGATAAGTATCAATTACTTTCTTATACGCCGTCACGGCTTTTTCCAGTTCGTTATCATTATAATAAAGCAACGCCAACTGTACGCCCGCTTTACGCGCCAGACTGCTTTGCGGAAAACGGGCAATCAAGGTATCGAATGCGTCCAAAGCCCCCTTGCTATTTTCTAATAAAACGTACGCACGCCCTTTTTCATACAACGCATCATCCGCGTATTGAGACTGCGGATACTCTCCGATCAGACGATCCATCGCGTTAATTTTCCCCCGGTAATCTTTCTGCAAACCCAAGAGGAAACCCCGTTGATAAACGGCATAATCTCCGGCTGAAGGTTGCAAGCTTGCCGCACGCGCATATACTGCTTCGGCTTCAGCAAACTGGCGATTATTGAAAAGACAGTCGCCGATCCGATTATAGGCGTCTGAATAAGAAGCCGCCTGCTGATTGCGTTCGCGGTCAACGTACAGCCGAAAACGAGTCAGCGCTTCCGAATATTGATTCATCTTAAAATAGGTATATCCCAGATTATAATACGCCAGCGCATACATGTCCGTATCCCTAAGACGTGTGGTGTTCAGATAAGTCGTATAATCGGCCGCCGCTCTGGGATAATTGTCCTTGCGGTAAGCCACTTCGCCCCGCCAAAAATACGCGTCGCTTTTCGCTTCCGGATTATAATTGCCCAAAGCGATCGCCCGGTTAAAATAACCCTCAGCCTCATCCAAATTCATATTCGTAAAAGCCTGCGTACCCAGTTGAAACAGAATGTTCTGTTTCGCTTCTAATAGCTTCGCCGCTGGATGCTTAATTTTTTCGATCGATGTAAGCGCCGCTTTATAATTCTTTGTCGTCAGATATACTTCTGTCAAGTAATCATTTACCTTGTCGTTGTATTCCGAATTGGGAAAATCATTCAAAAAATCCTCGAAAACCGTCACCGACTCCCCAAAACCGGAAAAAGAAGTTTCGTGCAGCAAAAGCGCGTAATTATAGAGGGCAACTTCTTTCACTCGATTGTCGAAATTCGCCGTCGCCGCCGCTTCGAAAGCCATACGCGCATTGTTTTTATCGTTTAGTTTCAGGTAACACTGCCCTAAATACAGATATGCGTTTTGAGTTAATTCGTCGCTCCGGATAACCACCCGACCCAACAAATCCACAGCACTGTTGTAATTCTTTTTATTAAAGAAGCAAATACCCAGAATATAAAGATCTCCTCGTAAAGGATTATCGGTCAAAGAAACATACCGCGAAAGATGTTCCGCCGCCTTATTCTCGTCGCCTAAATGATAATACGAATTCCCGAGAATCCTGTACACTTCATTATTGTTCGCTTCGTCCGGATACGCTCGCAACAGGTCTTCGCCTTCTTTAATCACCCGATCGAACTTATTTTGAATAAAGTAGATTTGCGTAATATAATATTGAGAGCGGACGCGAAACGCCTTATTCTCTTTCAACGAAGCGAATTCCTTTAATGCCTTATCGTAATTCCCATCGACATAATTCAGATAAGCCAGATAATAAGCTGCTGCCGGACGGTAAGTCGTCCCGATCTGCCGGATACGGGCAAAATAGCCTCTCGCCTTTTCTTTCTCGCCTGTTTGCAGCAACGAATAAGCTAAGCGGAACGAATAAGCTTCCTGCTCTTGCGAACCCAGCAGGTCTATATTCGATTCGCCAAACCAAAAAATCGCTTTTTCGTATTCTTCCCGGTCGAAATGAACAGAAGCGATCATATAATTCACGACCGGCACATGGCGCGTATCCGGATACGTATCCAGAAACTCTTTCAACAAAAGATCTGCATCCGTGCGTCCCTGTTCAAAAGCAGAAGAGACCAGCATATAATCGGCTTCCTGGATCAAATCAGCGTCCGTCGCCTCAACTTTATACGCCTGCAACTTATCGATACAACCCGCGTAATTTTTCAGATTAAACAATTCCTTACCCTCAACAAACAATCTATCCTGCGCACCATATTGATAAATACGCTGCCCATAAGCCGTGTGGCTACCTACAATAACACACAGCAAAATAAGAATTTTTTTCATCAGCCTTTTGCTTTTTGTCACAAGGCAATCTCAGCCCCGTCTGTTCTGTTATGCAAACTTACATAAAAAAGGTGATTTATAATCGCGCCCACTTAAAATAAAGACCACACTCTCTTGTTATTCCCAAAACATTAGTTCTGATAAAAGATAGTTTTGTGCTGGATTCTACATCAAATATAATACATTATAAAAACTGAGAAAAGAATCATATACATTTGTAGAAAAATGCAGTATGAACAAGAACTGTTTTCCTTTTTATAAGAATAAGTATGGTGAAGAACTTCTTGTTGATGTCGTTAGCCTAAAAGATATTAAGAAGTTTCTTATTAAAGAGCCTCTCCATTCTTTGAGCTACTATGATATTACACTGATAACTGAAGGCGAAGGAACTTTTAGAATTGGCGATAAAGTTTGCCACGTCCGAAAAGGGGATGTTGTATTTACCGTACCTGACCAATTGAGAGAATGGGATATTCAAACGATTGCTGACGGCTATGCTCTGATTTTTGAAGAAGAATTTCTACTCTCTTTTTTTAATGATCCCGATTTTTTGAATCATATTTCCTATTTCAATCCTATTAAACAATGTCCGGATAAATTGCAGCTGTCAGATGATGAATACGACCGTGCGTTGTCTCTGACACAAAACGTAAAAGCTGAAATTCTGCTGTATAAGGAAAAAGATAAGCATATTTTGCGGGCAATATTGTATCAGATACTGAAATATCTGGATAGAATTTTCATTCAGAAGAATAAAATTTATGAAATTAAAGTTCAAAACCAATATGTGAAGAGATTCACCGGACTACTTAATACAGAATTCCGGCAGTTTCATTCGGTTGGATATTATGCCGATAAGCTATGTTTGACTCCCAACTATTTAAATGAATTGGTTAAGAAAGAAACGGGTTGTTCAGCGAAACAAATGATTAATGACAGACTGTTTGCCGAATCGAAGAAGTTACTTCAGTACTCCATCTATTCTGTTTCGGAAATATCCCAAATGCTAAATTTTGAAACCGCTTCTTATTTTATCCGTTTCTTTCGTAACCGACAAGGTATTACTCCATTAGATTTTAGAAATAGGGAAAAATAGAATCTTGCCTATTTATATAAATAAAGTCATTTTAAATCAGGTTTTGTAAGTGACCAATGTGTCTGAACTATTTTCCATTGCCCATCTTTCTCTAATCGGTAGACCTCCGTACAATTCCATTTTTGAACTTTACCATCATAGTATGAATGGAGATTGAATGTCAAAACAGCCATTTCCTTTGAGGTAGATACCTGTGGGTTGAGCATTTCGTATTTTGACACATGAACTAACCCTCGAGCCGGTTCATAATACTTTTTCAACGCTTCCAGCCCATCAAGCCTTTGGTCGAGAGAGGGGTCAAAATAGGTTACATCATTTGCCGAGAGGGCAAGGTATCCGTCCGGATCACCTAGATTCCAACGCTCCAAAGCATTCTTTTCCAATGCAATGATTTTCTGAACAATATTTTCATTCGTTGTCTGTGAAAAACTCATAAAAGAATTTATTAAAAATGTCATTAATAAAAATGTTTGTTTTCTCATAAGGATTATTATTTGTAATACTCTGCAAATTTACTTAGCTCTTCACTAAATATTGCAATACAAATTATGGTATAAATGATACTTTTTACGGAACAAATTAACGGATTTGCCGGGACGTCATTCGAGAAAACAACCCGTTTTGCTTTTTCAACAATTCCGGCGAGCCTTTTTCAACAACAGTGCCGTTTTCCAAAACAACCACGTGGTCGGCATTCGCCACCGTACGCATTCGGTGAGCAATGATCAAAACGGTTTTATCACGCACCAGTTCGGAAATGGCCGTTTGTATTTTCGTCTCGTTTTCAACATCCAACGAAGCTGTCGCTTCATCCAGCAGGATGATCGGTGCGTCTTTCAACAAAGCGCGGGCGATCGAAACACGCTGGCGTTCTCCTCCGGAAAGCGTTTCGCCATTCTCGCCAATGATCGTCCGGTAACCATCAGGCATTCTCCGGACAAACTCGTCGCATTGCGCCAGCCGGGCAACACGTATCACGTCTTCGTCTGAAGCATCCCGCCGTCCGATGCGGATATTGTCCATGATCGAAGCGTTAAAAAGAACGACATCTTGAAAAACGACGGCATAATTCTTCAACAACGTCTCCGGGTCGATCCGACTGATATCCATCCCTCCAAGCCGGATTTTGCCGGATTGTATATCCCAGAAACGAGCTGCCAACTTAACAGCCGTACTTTTCCCACTGCCCGAAGGTCCAACCAAAGCCGTGATTTCTCCCTGTTTGGCAGTGAAGGAAACATTTTTCAACACTTGCTTACCGGATTCGTATGCAAAATCGACTCCATCAAAATCGATATCGTAGCCGGACGGCATAAAATCCGTTCTCCCGTGCTGTATAGGCATGGCTTCCATTTCCTTCATACGATTGATGCGTACATCCAAATAAACCAATACAGCCAGATTATTCATCACTTCGTTGATCGGATTGTACACACGGGTCCCTACGACTAAGAATATAAGATAGGTAAATAAATCGACCACTCCTTCCGCCAACAACATACTGCCAACAATAATAACGCTTGCGAGTCCCAGTTTCAACAGACTTTGCGCACCATTCAAAAAAATACCAACCAATAGTTCGCCTTTTGTCTGCGAACGTTCATATTCCGCGATCCGGACATCCAATTTTTTCAAATAATCCTCCTCCTGATTGTACGATTTAATTTCCTGTACCGTATCAAGTCCTTCCTGTATTTGTTCGGTTACCGCCCGTTTTGCCGCGTAATTAATCTGAAAATCTTTATAGATTTTTTTTCGGGCGATCAGGATTATCGAAAATGCCAGAGGAACAACCCAAAACAACGCTAAAGACAGCGGCCAATTATAAAAGAACATCCCAACAGCGATCAAAACCGTGCTGATCACTGAAGCGAACAATTGCGGCACGGCATGCGAAAACGTATGTTCCAAATCCGTACAATCGTCCATGATAGTCGCCGTCAGGTCGGACAGATTTTTCTCGCCGAAAAAGGCCAGTGGCAATTTACGAAGCTTTTCTGCCAACATAATCCGCCGATTTGCACTTTCGTCGTACACGGTCGTATAAGTGCTCCGGTATTGCAAAACCGCCACAACATACATAACTGCCATAAAAACCAGCCCCAGCAGACTGTAATATAACAATCCGCGCGCCGGCGAAAGAGACGGCTCGAAAACTGGCCGAAGATAGTCGTCTAAAAACAAAAAAACAAAAACCGCCGGGAGCATTAAAATGATATCAAATAATATCGTAAAGAATACTCCTTTACAAAAATCTTTTGCCCCTTTTTGGGAAAGGGAAAACCGTTTTTTTATTTGTTCAAGCATGTTTTGCCTCCTTTCGGATTGTCCAAGCAATGGACTGTTGATATTCGTTCCACATTGTTAAGTAAATTCCCTTTTTTTCAAGTAGTTCGTCGTGCGTTCCTTGTTCGGCTATCTTTCCCTTTTCAATTACCAAAATCAGATCTGCGTCAGTTATACTCGTCAACCGGTGTGCGATCATCATCACCGTTTTATCTTTAGTCAATTCTTTTAACGCTTGGTGAATCAGATGTTCGTTTTCAGGATCAGCAAAAGCCGTCGCCTCATCCAGAACCACGACCGGCGCGTTTTTGAGAATTGCGCGCGCCAACACGATCCGTTGTTGTTCGCCACCGGAAAGATAGGTTCCTTCTGTTCCGAGTAGAGTATTCAAGCCGGCGGGCTGCTTGTTAATAATATCTCGGCACTGGGCCTGGTCAACTACCCGTTCCACTTCTTCCGGCGTGGCCTCGGGATTTCCGTAACGGATATTTTCGAGTAAACTCGTTTTAAACAGGCGTGTATTTTGAAAAACAAAAGAGACCTTATTCATCAACTCTTCAGGCGCAATCCGCCGCACATCGACACCGCCAAGCATCACCCGTCCTTCCGTCGTATCCCAAAAGCGCGGGACCAAACGGGCGATAGTTGTTTTTCCACTGCCGGAAGCACCTACCAGCGCTACCGTCTTACCCGCAGGAATAGAAAAGCTCAAGCCATCGATCGCATTTTGCGTCGCACCCGGATAACGAAAAACAACCTTATCGAAAGTAATACCGTAAGCATTAACCGACTGAGGGGACGAATCAACCTGTAGTCCCTCATACGAAGTAAGCCGGTCGAATCGGTCGATCGCTTCGCTCGCTTGCCCCAACGCCTGACTCAAATACATACTCCGCATAATACAAATAGAAAACACAGGTGTCAGCAGAACGTACAGAAAAAAATTCAGAAGAACGGAAGCATAATCACCCGAATATTCGATCAATAAAATAGCCACAGGCGCGATCAAAAACACGAACGCGTTAATAATGACTGAATAAGCCGACATCGGCTTTTCCCATAATCCGGTATGCATAGATACCATTTTTTTATAATTCATAATGCTCTTATGAAAGTTCTTGAACGAAAAGATCGTTTGTTGAAAAACTTTCACCACCGGAATTCCCCGCACATATTCCACAGCCTCCGTGTTCATTTCTTCCAGAGAAGTCATGTAATCTTGCATGAAAGCGCGACTCTTCCCGGTCATCATCGTCTGCATCAACACCATTGAAACCACGACCGGAATCAGACAAACTAAACCCAGCCGCCAGTCGAACGCCAGAATCAATCCGATTGTAAAAAGTGGCATCAAAACAGTCGCTGCCAAGTCGGGCAATTGATGGGCAAGGAAGGTATGTGTGATACTAGCGTTGTCATCAATAATCTTGCGGATACGTCCGTTGGTATTGCCGTCAAAAAAACCGAGCGGCATGCGAATAATCCGGCGCATCGCTTCCCGCCGCAGATTCGCTTCTACCCGAAACGCAGCCAAGTGAGAAGACATGAGCGCAAGAAAATATAAAAAAATTCCACCAACTGCCGTCCCGACCGCCCACCAGGCATACGTTCGAATTACGCCTGAAGCGTCTGCCTCTCCCACGGTAAAAAGAGCTTTTACAATCAGCCAAATAAAAATGTACGGAAGCATGCCGGCTAAAGCGCTCATAGCCGAAAGCACCATGGCAACGGGCAAAAGCACTTTTCGCCTACCCATATACACCTGAAGTCTACTTAATGTACCCATAATATAAATTTGAAAATTAGGATTGTTTATTCCGCTCAATAGCGAACATTGTTTGTTTTTGTTCATAAAAAAAGGAAAACTTTTTAGGTCTTCCTTTCTACTTCTATTAGTTCCTGCCATCCGGCAAATTCGAACCTGAAATACTCTCTAAAAAATTCCCTCATCCTACGCCTACTGATCCTGTGCCGGATTATTTCACTCAAAATACTGACCATCCAAGCCGACAGAGTATGCATAAAAAAAAGCGACACTTCTTTGCTGGCGGGATAATGTTTTTTGACGATTTGCTGATACGAAATATTAACATCGGTCAAATAGTCGGTAAATGTTTCCCTAAAATTTTTGATAGACGATCCCTCGGACTGAAAAAATAACAGATACAATTCCTCACGGTAACAATCGATCAGCCGAATATACGATTCGACAGCTTCTTCTTGATAATAAATCGTGGAAAATCGTTCCAGGTCAGTATTCTCTTCGCTGTGCTGACGGTCGATATACGCGTAAATATCGTCCAACGCCGGCTGTACAATCGCCCGAAAAATATCGTCTTTGTTTCTGAAATAATTGTAGATATTACTCAATCCAACATTTGCTCCCTGCGCGATGGCGCGCATAGAAGCATCTTTAAATCCCGCCGAAAGAAATTCCTTCCGGGCGGTCAATAATATCGATTCGTAAATATGATTTTTCAGTATGCGCATAAAATAACGAACAGCGTTCTTTTAAAACGCTACAAAGAAACAGGATCACCCATCTACCGGCAATCCCAACTTATAGGTATTTTCAGACTTAAACAATCACCTTTTCTGGTGATTTTAAAGGTTTCTCCGTTTTGTTCACTGCAAAGTATAAAAGGCAAAACTCGCCAGTCAGTAACTTCCTCCGTAATTGTCGTGCGTAATATTGGGTAGGGCTGTTTCAATAAAATAAACAGCGGTATCGTTTTTTTGAAAGCGTTTGTATTCATCCGGTATATATATATTCGTTACCTTTGCCCATATCCTCAATTTAATATTTCGGATAAATGAAAAAAACAATCTTATTTATGTTAGGACTAAGTATGACCGTGGCTTCCTGCTCAGGCCGGAAAGAAAAAGAAGAGACAAAAGAAAACGGATTTGAATACGCAGTCGACCGATTTGCCGATCTGCAAATCTTGCGCTATCAGGTACCAGGATTCAATGCTTTAACGTTGAAACAGAAACAATTATTATATCATTTGTCGGAAGCGGCACTGATGGGACGTGATATCTTGTTCGACCAAAATTGCCGATATAACCTGGCGATACGGCGAACAATGGAAGCAATTTACACTCATTACAAGGGCGATCGCAGTGCAGCGGAGTTCAAAGCATTGGAAACGTATCTGAAACGGGTCTGGTTCTCCAATGGAATCCATCATCATTACGCAGAAGACAAGTTCAAACCGGAGTTTACGCCGGCATTTTTTGTCGCGTGCGTGAAGGCTTTGCCGTCCGAAGCGGTTTCGTTTCTTGCAGAACAGACAGTCGACGATTTTCTGAAAGAAATAACGCCAGTCATCTTTGATCCGGAAGTGCTTCCGAAGCGGACAGTACAAAGCGGAGACGAAGACCTCATCCGTGCTTCGGCGAATCATTATTACGCCGGTGACCTGACGCAAAAGGAGGTGGAAGATTTCTACACGGGCATGAAAGACCCAAACGACAGTACCCCGATATCGTATGGATTGAATAGCCGCTTAGTAAAAGAGGACGGAGTCATTAAAGAGAAAGTCTGGAAAGTTGGCGGCCTGTACACAGAAGCGATCGAACGAATCGTCGCTGAACTGGAAAAAGCAGTTCCCTTCGTGGAGAACGATAAACAGAAAGCGGTTATTGAATCTTTAATAGATTATTACCGAACCGGCGATTTACGGACGTTCGACACTTATGCGGTGCTTTGGGTGGAGGATACGAACTCGGACGTGGATTTCGTCAACGGGTTCACAGAAACTTACGGGGATCCGTTGGGCATGAAGGCGAGTTGGGAGTCGACGGTCAACTTCATCAATAAAGAAGCCACAAAACGAACGAAAATCATCAGCGATAACGCACAATGGTTCGAAGATCATTCTCCAATCGATAATCGCTTCCGAAAAAAAGAGGTCAAGGGTGTAAGCGCCAAAGTCATCACAGTTACGATGTTGGGCGGAGATTGTTATCCCTCAACGCCGATCGGCATTAATTTACCAAACGCGGACTGGATTCGCAAAGATCACGGATCGAAATCGGTAACTATCGAGAACATTACGGAAGCTTACGACAAAGCTTCGCAAGGAAATGGGTTCAGCGAAGAATTTGTCTGGAGCGATGCGGAACGAGAATTGCTGAAAACATACGGCTTTACGACGGATAATCTGCATACGGACTTGCACGAATGCTTGGGACATGGTTCAGGAATCACGCTACCCGGGGTGGAACCGGACGCACTGAAGGCGTACGCATCTACGCTAGAAGAAGCAAGGGCGGATTTGTTCGGGCTTTATTATATCGCCGACACGAAGCTGGTGGAGCTGGGCCTTTTGCCAGATGCCGAAGCCTACAAAGCGGAATATTACAAATTCATGATGAACGGACTGCAGACACAGTTAGTACGGATAGAACTTGGAAAGAACATCGAGGAAGCGCATATGCGCAACCGCCAACTCATCGCGCGCTGGGTCTTCGAAAAAGGGAAAGCGGAAAAAATAGTCGAGTTGAAACAACACGACGGTAAAACATATGTCGTAATTAACGATTATGAAAAATTACGTCGCCTGTTCGGCGAATTGCTGAAGGAAGTGCAACGGATCAAAAGCGAAGGGGATCTGGACGCCGGGAAAAAACTAGTTGAAACGTATGCAGTCAAAGTGGATCAGGTGTTGCACCGGGAAGTTCTGGAAAGATATGCCAAACTGGATCTGGCACCTTACAAAGGTTTCGTGAACCCGGTCATGCGTGAAGTCAAAAATGAAAAGGGAGAAGTGGTCGATATAACGCTCGATTATTCGGAAGGGTATGCCAACCAAATGCTTCGTTACAGCAAAACTTATTCTTTCCTACCGACCTACAACAATTAAAGCATGGAGGAGATGATCAGAGATATACGTGTCCGTTTGCGGCAAGCCATGAACGGCATCGTTTCCACGAGCATGCGTGAAAAAGGCGTCCGATACAAACTGAATTTCGGAGCTTCGCTTTCCGACCTAAAATCCATTGCTGAGAGTTATACACCGAACGTGCAGTTAGCTGCCTGGCTGTGGGAACAGGATGTGCGCGAGCATAAAATTCTTGCGACATTGCTTTATCCTCACGAAGCATTAACGGAAGCAGAAGCCGACCGTTGGGCGGAGATGATCTGTCATCAAGAGATCGCGGAACAGTTTTGCGCCAATCTTATGCAGTACACACCTTTCGCCGAAAAGTCCGCGGAACGGTGGATTAGCGATAAAAAGGAATATGTGCAAGTCTGTGGATTTCTGCTTTATGCCCGCCTGTATACGCGAGGGGATGAAGCGTCCGATCCGCAAAAATTGTTGCAGACGGCAAAACAAGTACTCGACAAAGGCATTTCGCGTGCTCAACGCGCCGCCTTATTGGCATTAAAACGGTTCGGACGACGGAGTCGGCTCGACTCGCAAACTATCCTGGCATTGATCGAAGCGTACCGAGACTCGGAGTCGAAAGAGAGAAAAGAATTCTACAACGATCTGAAGTTTGAATTTGATTATTACAATTAGCGTTTTGCGTTAAAAAGAAATAAATTACTTTTGTAAAATCAGACGTTTGAGGGGGAATCAGATGGATAATAAATATTGTGCGGAAGCAAAACTAGTATTGACCGAATATCTTACGCAGCAAAAACTGCGAAAGACAGACGAACGGTATGCTATTCTGGAACAAATCTGCCTGTTTCCTTCTCATTTTGATATCTGCATGTTACATGAAAGTTTGGACAAGATGAATTATCACGTCAGCAAGGCGACTTTATACAACACCTTGGAGATTTTGCTGGCCGCAGATCTAATCGTGAAACATCAATTTACAGCCAAGTCGATACAATACGAATTGAAGGCTTTGGCGGAAACACATTCACACTTGATTTGTTCCATATGCGGAACCGTCCGTGAAATTCGGGATATGTCCTTAAAAAAGGATATAAAAAATTTGAAAATTAGTCGGTTCACACCGATGTTTCACACGCTTTACATCTACGGGATATGCAGCAAGTGTAAATACAGAATTCAAAAGAACAATAATAAAAACAATACAAAACAATGAAAGTAGACGTTTTATTGGGATTACAATGGGGAGACGAAGGCAAAGGCAAAGTAGTCGATGTGTTGACCCCTAAATATGATGTGGTCGCTCGTTTTCAGGGAGGCCCAAATGCGGGGCATACACTCGAGTTCCATGGAGAAAAATATATTTTACGTTCTATTCCTTCGGGGATATTTCAGGGTGGAAAGGTCAATGTAATCGGAAACGGAGTCGTTCTCGATCCGCTGTTGTTCCGGCAGGAAGCGGAAGCGCTCGCCGCCAGCGGGCACGACCTGACCAAACAGTTGTTTATCTCTAAAAAGGCACATTTGATCCTGCCTACCCACCGCGTTTTAGACATGGCATATGAGGCTTCGAAAGGCGCAGGAAAAATAGGGACGACCGGCAAGGGTATCGGCCCTGCATATACAGACAAAGTCAGCCGCAACGGACTTCGCGTCGGCGATCTGCTACATAATTTCGAAGAAAGATACGTAGCCGCTAAAGCGAAACACGAGGCAATTCTAGCGGCGTTGAATTATACCTACGACATCACAGAACTGGAAAAAGAATGGTTAGCAGCGCTCGATTACCTGAAACGTTTTAAGCTAATCGATAGCGAACATGTGATTAACCGTTTTCTAAAAGAAGAAAAATCGGTACTGGCGGAAGGAGCTCAGGGAACTATGCTGGACATCGATTTCGGTTCTTATCCGTTTGTCACCTCTTCCAATACGATTTGTGCAGGCTGTTGCACCGGACTGGGCGTATCGCCCCGGAATATCGGTGAAGTATTCGGGATCTTCAAAGCCTATTGTACCCGCGTCGGCAGCGGACCCTTCCCTACTGAACTTTTCGACGAAACGGGCGAACAAATCTGCCAGCTCGGTCATGAGTTTGGTTCGGTCACCGGACGGAAAAGGCGTTGTGGGTGGATCGACTTAGTAGCACTGAAATACGCCATCATGATTAACGGCGTCAGTCAACTGATTATGATGAAAAGCGATGTGCTCGACACGTTCGAAAGCATCAAAGCTTGTGTATCCTACCGTATAGACGGAGAAGAAGTGACGGAATTCCCGTATGAAATTGGCGAAAGCATCGAACCAGTCTATGTGGAACTTCCAGGTTGGAACACAAATATGACAAAAATGCAAAGCGAAGACGAATTCCCGGAAGAATTCAACGCGTACCTGACATTTTTGGAAGAGGAACTGGGCGTTCCCATCAAAATCGTGTCAGTAGGACCGGACAGAGAGCAAACAATTATCCGATATACGGAGGACTGACGCTTTTGGCAAAGTTTTTGTCAATCGTTCAGTGTAGTATTCATTAGTCTATTAAAGTAAAAAGTATGTATTGGATTATATTTATTGGTTTTGCCCTGTTAAGTTGGCTGGTTTCATACCGCTTGAAGAACAAATTTGAAAAGTATTCCAAAATACCTTTACCGAATGGGATGACGGGGAAAGACGTGGCAGAAAAAATGTTGCACGAAAACGGAATCTATGACGTCAAAGTCATTTCCATCCCCGGTCGTTTGACGGATCATTATAATCCGGCAAACCAAACGGTCAATCTAAGCGAGTCGGTTTATTACAGCAACAGCATCGCTGCAGCTGCCGTGGCAGCGCACGAATGCGGGCACGCTGTTCAGCATGCAACGGCTTACGCGCCGCTAAAAATGCGCTCGGCGCTTGTCCCGGTTGTCAGTTTCTCGTCCAACATTATGATGTGGGTTATTCTGGGAGGTATGTTGATGATCAACACGTTCCCACAACTTCTGTTGTTCGGAATTATTCTGTTCGCATCGACCACTTTGTTCAGCTTCATAACGCTTCCGGTGGAGATAGACGCGAGTAAACGCGCTTTAGTTTGGTTAAGCAGCGCGGGAATCACCAATGTCGCAACACATGACAAAGCTGAAGACGCCCTTCGTTCGGCAGCATACACGTATGTTGTCGCAGCATTGGGATCGCTAGCTACCTTGTTATATTATATCATGATTTATATGGGACGTCGTGATTAATAACGAACCTGACTTAAAGAAGTTCGACAAGCCTTTCGGAATACAAATTTTCCGGAAGGCTTTTTTCGTCGGATTTATTAACTTTGCACATCGTAATTATTAAATGTAAAGATAATCATGCAGAAACCATCAATTCCAAAAGGAACGAGGGACTTTTCGCCTGAAGAAATGGCGAAACGGAATTATATATTCAATACCATTCGCGAAGTATACCATTTATACGGATTCCAGCAAATCGAAACGCCGGCGGTGGAAAATCTTTCTACATTGATGGGCAAATATGGAGAGGAAGGTGATAAACTTTTATTCAAAATATTGAATTCGGGCGACTGTTTTTCGGGAATAACCGACGAAGAACTAATGGAACGAAACGCCGTAAAGTTTGCAGCAAAAGCATGCGAAAAGGGATTACGCTACGACTTGACTGTTCCTTTCGCGCGGTTCGTGGTACAGCACCGCAACGAGATCACGCTCCCTTTCAGACGCTATCAGATACAGCCTGTCTGGCGCGCCGACCGTCCTCAGAAAGGACGTTACCGCGAATTTTTCCAATGCGACGCCGATGTGATCGGTTCCGATTCGTTGTTGAATGAGGTCGAACTGATCCAGATTATGAACGAAGTCTTTCACCGATTCAATATCCACGTTTCGATCAAAATGAACAACCGGAAAATCCTCACCGGCATCGCAGAAATAATCGGAGAAATCGACAAAATTGTGGACATAACGGTTGCCATCGACAAGTTAGATAAAATCGGATTGGAAAACGTCAATACGGAACTGCGCGAGAAAGGATTGTCTGACGAAGCCATCAGCAAACTGCAACCAATCATTCAGTTAACCGGGTCGAACGAAGAGAAACTGGAACAGTTAAGGACCGTTCTGGCAGCTTCCGAAACCGGATTGAAAGGCGTAGACGAACTAGCGTTTATCTTAAAGCGCATTGAGGCGACTCCCATCCAAGCTGAACTGGAAATCGACCTGACCCTGGCGCGCGGATTAAATTATTATACCGGCGCAATCTTCGAAGTAAAAGCACTCGACGTACAGATAGGAAGCATTACCGGCGGAGGAAGATATGACAATCTGACGGGAGTGTTCGGACTGTCAGGAATCTCGGGCGTAGGAATCTCGTTCGGCGCAGACCGGATTTTCGATGTGCTTAACCAATTAGACCTGTATCCCCAAAACGCGCTACAGGCCACACAAATCTTGTTTGTTAACTTCGGAGAAAAAGAAGAGAAATACCTGCTACCCCTGGTCGCACAAACCCGTGCCGCTGGTATACGTGCGGAACTCTATCCGGAAAGCGCAAAAATGAAAAAACAAATGAGTTACGCTGACGCAAAAAAAATTCCCTACGTTGCTATTGTCGGCGAAAACGAAATAACGGAAAACAAAGTCAACCTGAAAAATATGCAAACCGGAGAGCAAATACTACTCACGATCGGAGAATTAATCGAACGGTTCTGATTCGGAAAAGGAAAGAGAAAAAACGCTGTCGGCGGAAAGAACTGACAGCGTTTTTTTTCACAAAAAAGCGACAAACTGTCAGAGATGCGTTGCCGAAGACAGGCTAATTTGTCAGAAAGATTAACTCTATCCCGTTTGGCACAATATTCGTATGTGCTATGGCGTAAATACAAAACAAATAATTATAAATTAATAATTAAAATATCAAGGAAATGAACATTAAACCATTAGCAGACAGAGTGCTGATTAAGCCCGCTGCAGCAGAAGAAAAAACAGTTGGAGGAATTATTATTCCGGATTCAGCAAAAGAAAAACCTTTAAAAGGGGAAGTTGTTGCCGTAGGACATGGTACAAAAGATGAAGAAATGGTAGTCAAGAAGGGAGACAGCGTATTATACGGTAAATACGCGGGAACCGAAATCGAGTTGGAAAGTGAAAAATACCTGATCATGCGTCAGTCGGATATTTTAGCTATTATTTAATTGTCAAACGTATAAAAAGTATAAAAAATTATGGCAAAAGAAATTTTGTTTAATATGGAAGCCCGCGACCTGTTGAAAAAAGGCGTGGATGAATTGGCAAACGCGGTAAAAGTAACGTTGGGACCAAAAGGCCGTAACGTAATTATTGAAAAGAAATTCGGAGCACCTTACATCACGAAAGATGGAGTTACCGTTGCAAAAGAGATAGAATGCACTAACCCATTCGAAAACATGGGTGCTCAATTAGTAAAGGAAGTTGCTTCTAAAACAAACGACAACGCTGGTGACGGAACGACCACCGCAACAGTTTTGGCACAATCGATCATCGGTGTCGGTTTGAAAAACGTTACTGCAGGTGCAAACCCAATGGATTTGAAACGAGGGATCGACAAAGCCGTAGCAAAAGTGGTAGAACACATCGCCGGGCAAGCTGAAGCTGTAGGAGACAGCCTTGAAAAAATAGAACATGTGGCAAAAATCTCTGCCAACGGCGACGAAACGATCGGCAAACTAATCGCTGAAGCTATGAGAAAAGTTAAGAAAGAAGGCGTTATCACGGTGGAAGAAGCCAAAGGTACGGAAACAACGGTAGACGTTGTCGAAGGTATGCAGTTCGACCGTGGATATATCTCCCCCTATTTCGTGACCGACACGGAAAAGATGGAAGCCCAAATGGAAAATCCGTACATTCTAATTTACGACAAGAAAATTTCCGTATTGAAAGAACTGCTTCCTATTTTGGAACAAACGGTACAATCTGGCCGTCCGATGTTGATCATCGCCGAAGATATCGACAGTGAAGCATTAGCCACACTGGTAGTTAACCGCTTGCGTGGTTCATTAAAGATTTGTGCAGTGAAGGCTCCAGGATTTGGTGACCGCCGTAAAGCGATGTTGGAAGATATCGCCGTACTAACGGGTGGAACCGTAATTTCCGAAGAAACAGGCTTGAAGCTGGAAGCAGCGACTATGGATATGCTGGGTACGACTGAAAAGGTAACCGTAAACAAAGACAATACAACAATTGTAAACGGCTCCGGTAATAAAGAAGCTATTCAGGCGCGTATCGCTCAAATCAAAGTTCAGATCGAAAACACGACTTCAGACTACGATAAAGAAAAACTGCAGGAACGTTTGGCTAAAATGGCCGGTGGCGTAGCGGTTCTATACGTAGGCGCTCCTTCGGAAGTTGAAATGAAAGAAAAGAAAGACCGCGTAGAAGATGCGTTGAGCGCAACCCGCGCTGCCATCGAAGAAGGTACGGTGCCGGGCGGTGGAGTCGCTTATATCCGTGCTATCGAAGCCTTGGAAGGCCTGAAAGGTGAAAACGAAGACGAAACGACGGGTATAGAAATCGTTAAACGCGCGATTGAAGAACCACTTCGTCAAATTGTTGAGAACACAGGTAAAGAAGGTGCCGTAGTGGTTCAGAAAGTCAAAGAAGGCAAAGGTGACTTCGGTTATAATGCTCACAAGGACGAATACGAACACTTGTGTAAAACCGGTGTGATCGACCCTGCGAAAGTAACCCGTGTTGCTTTGGAAAATGCCGCTTCTATCGCCGGTATGTTCCTGACAACCGAATGTGTTATCGCCGAAAAGAAAGAAGATACTCCTGCCGCACCAATGAACCCGGGTATGGGTGGAGGAATGGGCGGAATGATGTAATATATTCTTCCTCTATTATACATGAAGTTCTGCCGGATAAGATCCGGCAGAACTTTTTTTATACCCTTTTAACAAAGGAAAAAG